>NZ_MCZK01000113.1 GCF_002875945.1 Vibrio lentus | reverse complement strand
TTGATGGGCTTATGGGAAAACATCAATTTAGGCTTACTTTGTGAAGAGTAAGACACACCCTGGAGGGGTTCCCGAGTGGCCAAAGGGAGCAGACTGTAAATCTGCCGGCACTGCCTTCGATGGTTCGAATCCGTCTCCCTCCACCATATTCTTCTTAATTGGAAAATCGAAAAGCCAACTCATTGAGTTGGCTTTTTTCGTTTCTGGCTTGTTGATTACTTATTTCTTATTGATCACTTCCTTTGAACCATCAGTGCTTAACTGTCTGAAATCCATAATTTATTCAATTCACACCAGCCAAAACCATTCACTTGTACGCCTTGTATCCGCTCTGATACTTCTAATCCAAACGCTTCATGCTTAAGATCAGTAACAATATCTACCTCAGACAACCAATGACGACATTTAGCTAGTATGGCTAGCGAACGACTGTAATCAGGCTGCTGACGAATCAACGAAAGATACGTTCGCATCGTCTCCAAGATCTGCGAATCTAAATTGAGAGTAGAAAACGGAAAGCGAGATAAGAAGCTAAGCCAAGCGCTCAACGGATCACCTTCGTCAATAAGACTGCACAACACCACTCCTTCGATCTTGGTGTAGTTTCCGTATTCGATTAACACCAAATTATCATCAGGTGAAGCAAGGCTTGTAAAAAGTTTTTGGGATTCCGATGTATCTTCAACCGTCACTGTTTGGGTTATTTCGTTAGTCTGACTGAGGGCTTGGATCTTCAAAAATATGGAATAGTTTTCACTCGGTACGGCACTGGTTTTTTCTGGCATTTCAAGGCACAGCTTGTTTTCAGCGCATACCTTACTCGTTGCCCATTCTGGGTACACCCACAGCTCGATACTGTTCAAAATAGACACATGATGTGAATAGAGTTTATTACGACTTAGACGGAGCATGTTCTCTGAGAACACATCGAGAGAAAAAGCACCAGATCCATTGAGCTTTCCAGATATCGACGTTTGAAATATTGACGCTTCTACGCGCGACAAAAGCCTTGGTAAATGCCAGTCCGTTTCATTCAAACGCACTTCCACGGTATTCTCTGAATAGAGATCCACGGCGGCTATATGCTGATAACCAAGACGCCAATGCTCACTCTGAGTCAAAGATTGAAGGCAGCGAACAATATCCTTGCTCAATAAAAGGCTGCCATCATGAAAATGCACGTCATTGCGAATTTGAAAGCGCCACACTGTCGCATCTTCATTTGATTGCCAGTGATAAGCCAAATCACCTCGAACTTGGCTATTCTTAGCCTGGTCATTCCCTGCTTGGTTATTCTCAGTTTGGTCATTCTCTACATAGGTAAGGCGCTGGCACACTTGGCTCACTAAGAAGCGCTCAGTTCGTCGGAGCACCTTATGAGGATGAAGTTGTTCTAGCTTTCGATGAAATGGGATATAGGCCCGACGCGCAGCTTGATTGGCATGACTTAAAAACGACTGCAGCTCTAGCCCAGCATCCCTTCCGCCAAAACTCAGTATTGGAAGCATTTGCTCCACACTACCCGCGTCTGACAACTCGCGAACCAGCGTATAACACGCATCGATAGGTTCAACGAGGCATGTTAATAACGCTTTTTTGTTGCGACCTGAACTCGCCTGCCACTCAACCCAACCTTCCCTTACCATCGTTTTGATAATGGTTTGAACATGACGCTCACTGACGAACAACAGCGCCGCCAACTGACTGATCTGACATCGCGAGGTTCCAGGGCCAAACGCCTGAAATATCTGTTCGTAAAGTTCGAGTTGTCGCTTTTGGTTTGCCATCTATTTTTCTGAAGTCTTTGTCTTAGTGAGGTGTCCGTAGCCTGCATTCAGCAATGCTCGTTCCATTGTTTCGATAACCTGTAAAGAGACATCAGAGAGTAGAACATCAGAGTCGGTCTTGTTATCACGTACCAACTGAGACATATGATCAATCTCGAACTCGAAACCATTTCCCACTACTTTATGCTGAATGGTGTGTTTTGTGCCCTGATATTCAATGTCTATTGTCTCTGGGTTCCACCACTTATCTCTTATCGTGATCGTTAGTTCAGGCCCACGCAATGTAGCAGAGCGAGGTAAATTAGAAACGATAGACGCCGATATTTTCCCTTCAATACCTTGAGAGAACGTAAACAAAGAATCAGTATCCACATTCGATTGCTTGTACATACTCGACATATCAACCTGAGGCTCTGAAGGCGTTACGCCTAAGCTTCGACATAAATCATAGTAAAACCACAGTCCATAAACCCCAACATCAAGTGTCGCACCACCCGAGAGATCTGGGTTGAATATAAACAAGTTGGGATCATAGTCATGTTCGTTGCCAAACCCAGCTTCAATCGAGGTAATCTGCAGATTGTTTTCAACAAGATAAGATTTGAGCTCACGGTACGCTGGAAACGCCACAGTTTTCATCGCTTCCAATAACAAGACCCCATTTTTGTCCGCTAGGGCTTTCATTGCCAACCAATCCGCGAGATTAGTAAACGCAGGCTTCTCTACCAATACATGTTTTTTGTGACTCAGAAACAGCTCTGCCAACGGTTTGTGGTATGGGTGAACCGTGGCAATGTAAACTGCGTCCACATTCGGGTTGTTGGCCATCTCTTCATAGGAGCCATAACTCAACTCACAACCAAAGTTCTGACCAAACGCGTTTGCTCGTTCAGAGTCCCTAGAAGCGACAGCGTAAAGCTCGCCATGTTCAGAGTGCTGAGTGAGTGCGGTTGCGAACCTTTTCGCTATGTTGCCTAAACCAGCAATACCCCATTTCACCGACGTTGTGTCTTCGCTCATCATATTACCTAATCAATTGTTTGGTATCAGTTTACTCAGAACTCATTCAATGAAATAGAGAACAAATAAGCCAACCTGTTCATGATTTATCTCACCCGCTCACAAAGAAAGGGAAATTACCGTTTTCTTTCCATAAAAAAACGCCTACTGATTGCTCAGTAGGCGTTTGATTCAAAGACTAAATTGAATGGTATTTAGTATAGATTAACCTTGAATACCAACAATTAGCCATGGTGCATTGTCAGTAGTTAGATCACGCTCTAAGTGCCAGATATCTGTGATATCTTCTTCAACACCATCCGCAGTATCACGGTAACGACCGCTAAACTGTAGGCTTAATTGAGCCTTGCTACCGTCATGGTCAGCACGAACGATTTCAGCATCAACGTACATTACGTCTGTATGTTGCTCACCAGAAAGCTTATCACGCTCAGCTTTAAGGTCTTCGAATAGGCTTGGAGAAACGTATTCTTCAATTGTATTCAACTCGTTGTGGTTCCATGCACCTTGCAGTGTACGGTAGTGTTCACGCGAACCATTGATGAAAGCTGCTTGATCAAAGCCCGGTGGGTAATTGTGTGGAACATCGCTTTGCGCACCAAAACCAAAGCCGCCAGCAGCGCCTTGAGATTGAGGTTGTGCTTGCTCGAAGTTATGAACATTTGGCTTTTGCTGCGGTTGTTCAAACTTGTTCTGACCCATGCCGCCGAATGCTGGCTGTTGGCCACGTGCATTCTGCTGGTTCATGGAGCCTTGCTTCGCCCCCAACATTCCGCGTAGGAATTTGAACGCAAGGAAAGCAATCAGACCCATAATCAGGATATCCATAAACTGGATACCTTCAAATGCGCCACCGAAGAACGCAGCTAATAGACCACCAGCAAGTAAACCGCCTAGCAGACCACCCATAAGGCCTTTCTTGCTAGAGTTAGCTGCTGTGTTCTTACCAGTTTGATCTTGTCGGATCGCATTCGTATTTTGTTGTTTTGGTGCTGGAGCCGTTTTAAAGCTTTTGCCAAATGACTTACCACCACCAAACTTTTTCGCTTCCGCGATTGGCGTCACCGCGACTGTTACCAACAGGATCGCGACTAGTGAGAAAAATCGTTTCATTATTATCCTTTATAGGTTTCTTTATCTTTCGACACCTTAATCATACTCGTTAACAAAGAACAATGAAATATTCACTGCGTTTACACATGTATCATAATATTGCGGTTATTAATTGTTTACTAATGTAGCTAAAGGATTGACGGCACTCTGGGGCAGCATTAAAATATTGAACGATGTTCATTTACTAGATACTACTCATGGCACGAAGAAACGATCACACTCGAGAACAACTGGTTCAGCTCACCTTAAAGACGGTGACGGACTTCCTAGAAGAGCACTCTTATCACGAGTTAAGTTTACGCAAAATCGCCAATATGATTGGGTATGTACCGAGTACTCTAGTGAATGTGTTTGGTAACTATAACCTGTTGCTTTTGCACGTTGTTGCTCAAACACTAGACGAACTCGCCTCTGAATCCGCATCAGCCGTAGAGAAATCAAGCAACCCACAGCAAGCGTTATTCAACCTCGCTTATTGCTACCACGACTACGCACAGAAAAATCCTCATCGCTGGCAGCTTATCTTCGAACACAACATGAATGGTGAAAACCTTCCTGAGTGGCAATCTAATCGAATCGATAAAATGACGGGCATGCTAGAGCAATTATTAATGGCCATTGCGCCTGAACACACCGAAAGTGAAGTTGTGAAAGCAAGCCGCGTGTTATGGTCTGGTGTTCACGGAATAACCCTGCTGAGTGTTGATGATAAATTTTTCGCTTCTGAGCCTATTGATGGTAAAGAACTGATTAATAACCTAATCTCAAACTACCTCACCAACTGGTAATCATCAAAGGACAGATAATGAACAATGACAGCCAATCCTCGCTGTTAGCCCAAAAAAGGTTCCTACCCTATTTTATTACCCAATTTTTGGGAGCCTTTAATGACAACATCTTCAAAAATGTCCTGCTGCTCTTTGTTGCCTTCGCAAGCGTAGACACCTTGCCAATTTCCAGCAACTTGTTCATTAACTTGGCCGCTGGTCTTTTTATCCTGCCCTTCTTTCTCTTTTCTGCTTTAGCGGGCGTCTTGGCGGATAAGTACGAAAAATCTTGGTTCATTCGTAAGGTGAAGCTTCTTGAAGTCGTGATCATGTCACTGGGTGCCATTGGTTTTATCTACGAAAGCTACGCGATTTTGCTGCTATTACTGTTTTTAATGGGAACACAAAGTGCCTTCTTTGGCCCTGTAAAATACGCCCTACTTCCTCAACAGTTAGAATCGAAAGAACTGGTTTCTGGTAACGCTTTGGTCGAGACTGGCACCTTCTTAGCTATTTTGATCGGCACCTTAGGCGCCGGAATCATTGCCTCAGAAGAGAATTCAAAGCTGATCGCTGCAGTCTGTATTGTGACGTTTGCGGTGCTCGGCTATTTAGCCAGTCACTTTATCCCTGAAGCGCCAAGCAATGCACCTAATCTAAAAGTGAAGTGGCAACCCATTACACTGACACGCCAAACGCTCGCGATTGCTAAGAAAGATCGACCTACGTTCCAAGCACTGATGGCAATAAGCTGGTTTTGGTTCTTAGGGGCGACTTATCTCACTCAGTTTCCCAACTTCACCAAGGTTTACCTAAACGGCACGGAAAGCGCTGTCGCGTTTTTATTAGCACTGTTTTCAGTCGGTATTGCCATTGGTTCATTGGCTTGTGACAAATTATCCAACCACAGGATTGAGATCGGCATTGTGCCCATGGGCAGCCTAGGTATCTCTATTTTCGGGTTTTTAATGGCCGTTTCGATACCAGATGCACTTCCTGAATTCGATTCGTTCAAAAGCTTCGTGTCTTACTCTGAATTATGGCCTCTGTTCACCTATCTACTGCTGCTTGGCATGTCGGGTGGTATTTTCATCGTGCCTTTGTACTCTTTGATGCAGTTTAGAGCCAAACCCAATGAGCGAGCGCAAGTTATCGCAGGCTTGAACATCTACAACTCACTGTTCATGGTGGGAAGCGCTGTTCTTGGTATCGTGTTCCTGAGTGTTCTACAGTTTTCAATTCCACAATTGTTCGCCCTACTCGCGGTGTTCAATACTTTAGTTATGTTTGCTCTGTTTTATCAGGTGCCGATCTATGCCTTCCGATTCTTCACTTGGGTGGTGACTCACACCATGTACCGTGTGAAGCATAAGAACCTGCATCACTTACCAGAAAAAGGCGGTGCGCTGATCGTCTGTAATCATGTGAGCTATATGGATGCATTACTGCTGAGCGCCGTTTGCCCTCGCTTGATCCGCTTTGTGATGGAGGAAGATTACGCCAAACTCCCACCATTGCGACGTTTCTTGAAAAGAGCTGGGGTGATTCCAATCTCCGCTACAAACCGCAGTTCGATTCGTAATGCTTTCAAAGAAGTAGAACGCGCACTGCATGAAGGCCACATCGTGTGTATTTTCCCAGAAGGAAAGCTGACCTCAGATGGCGAAGTAGCAGAGTTCATGCGTGGAATGGAACTGATCATCCGACGTTCACCTGTACCTGTTATCCCGATGGCACTCAAAGGTTTATGGGGAAGCTACTTTAGTCGCTTTAAAGGCAGTGCATGTAAAGGTTTGCCTAATCGATTCTGGACAAAGATCGAGATCGAAGCAGGGAAACCGATTTTGCCGAAAGATACCTCTTGTGAAACATTGCGCCAGTCGGTTGCAGAGCTTCGTGGATCATTGCGCTAAGCAGAGCCATCCCGACAACTCTTTAGCTAAATATTAGAGCATAAGAACAAGCGTTCAGTTTTACTTAACGTTTGTTCAATTCATTTAGACTTACTTACCATTGTGTTACACGTATAGTCTTCCACTACGCTGCCAATACTAGACGCGACGACCTAAATATAATGAATCTAAAAAAGTCTGTTCCATTTTATCTTGCTGCTCTGTTTTGCTTAACCCCATGGGTGAGTTCACCGACGGCACTCGTGATCGGTTTCCTGCTTGCAAGTTTAGGTTTAGTCCCTGAGCACCTAGAAGTAGGCAAACTCACCAAGAAGCTACTGGCCTACTCAATTGTCGGCTTAGGTTTTGGCATTCAGTTTGAAAAAGCACTGGCAGTAACAGGCGACGGTATTGGTCTGATTGTCACAACCATCATTGGCACGCTGGTGATTGGTTGGTTCTTAGCGAAACGAATGGGACTGGATCGCACCACGGGTTACCTGATCTCTTCTGGTACCGCAATTTGTGGTGGTAGCGCCATTGCCGCCGTAGCCCCAGCCATTAAAGCAGACGATGAACAGATTGGTTTAGCGTTAGCTACAGTGTTCGTGTTGAACTCAGTTGCCCTTTTCTTGTTCCCGATGATTGGCCATGCGCTAGAGCTAAGCCAACAGACTTTCGGAACATGGGCTGCAATCGCGATTCATGATACATCTTCGGTTGTTGGTGCAGCATCAGCGTACGGCGAAGAAGCACTAACCACAGCAACAACATTGAAGCTAGCACGCGCACTTTGGATTATCCCAATCGCGTTAGTCAGTGCGATGATCTTCAAGAATGATCAAAAGAAGATTACGATTCCTTACTTCATTTTCTTCTACTGTGCTGCTATCGCTATTAGTGACTTGATGCCACAATTTGAGATGGTCTACCAAGGTATCTTTGATGTGTCTAAGCGTGCGCTGGTAGTTTGTTTATTCTTGATTGGTTGCGGTATTTCAGTTGAGAAGCTTAAAGCGGCAGGGCCGAAGCCACTGATGTTTGGTATTACAATGTGGACGATGATTTCGACAGGCTCATTAGCGTGGTTAACTCTCGCCTAATACACCTACACCTAATACGCAAAGCAGCCCTGTAGATTGGTTCATGTGTTAACCAGACACACAGATTAGCGAATAACAAAATAAAAAGGCAAAGCTCAAATGGGCTTTGCCTTTATCGTATATATTCATTGTTACAACAGTCACTAGTCAAACACAGGCTTATCACTCTTTTGATTCTCCCTTTTCATCAAAACAAGTACCACAACCAATACAAATGCAGTGAGTTCAGCCAACGATCGCGTCAGCCCAGACGAAGTAACTGCTTGGCCTATCTGCAGTAAAACCGCAATGATGAGGGCAATTTTCATAATAAGACCTTATTCTATAATCCGTTATTTATAGGGCTTATTATGATGGATGGTTATAAAGATAATAAATTCTGTTTTGAACTATCTAATTGCTAAATTAACTAACCGGCTCTCAATCTAGCAAACGACATACATCTTCCAGTGTTCTTCGGCTTTTAGTTTCTATGCTGAAACAACCAAGCTGCTAAACCTGCTCTCGATACTTTGATCCCCTGCTGTTCTTGCTCAGGCATCTGATAATACTTAATTGGAAACTTGAATCGCTCTAGGCTCCCTTGTAACTGCTCTGCAAACCAACCTTTGGTAGGTAGTTCATCGCAGTCGACAATCGCAATCGGTCTAAAGCCAAATTCACTGTCTTCAACAGGGACCACAAAGGCTTGTTTAACTTCAGGTAATTGGTTGAGTGCTCGCTCGATTTCTTCACAGTGGATGTTTTCACCGCCGGAAATAAACTGATTATCCGCTCGGCCAATAATCAACACTTGTTCGCCATCCCATTCACCGAGGTCTTTACTGTCGAACCAACCTTGGTCATCCACCAGTGGCGTTAAGTCACCTTGATAGTAATAACCAGAAGCAAGTGTATTACCGCCAATATAGATGCGCTGCTCTTCAATCTTCAATTGGCGCTGGTCGAGAACAAAGCCTGCCGTTTTGGTGCCATCGACGGGTTTCGCGGTCACTGTCGAAGCCGCTTCTGTCATGCCATATCCAAGCCAAGTTTCGATACCCATTTGTTGAGCTTCAAGCCCTAGCGCTTCTGGAATATGACTACCACCTAAAAGCACATGAGTTAAAGTAAGTGCTTGCTTACTTTGTAATAACCTATGCAGTTGAGTAGCGACTAAAGAGGCATGACTGCAACTTTCGATATCGGTTTCGAGCTTACCTTGACCTATTTTGATACAACCACCAGCAGCTAACCAACGATGGACAATCGCTAATCCCGATACGTGGTACATCGGTAAGCTAAGTAGCCAAGTGTCAGCTTGTTCAAAGTGAAAAACGTCGAGTAAACCGTTCGCTGAACATAAGTGTTGCTGTAACGTGTGCGCCACCGCTTTCGGATTTCCGGTAGAGCCAGACGTGAATACGATGCTCGCTAAAGATTGAGGATTAAAGTTAGGATTTTTCGGTGTTGTTAGTTTGTCATTACCATCGACCTTAACTTCGTTCAAGCAAGGTAAGGTCACCAATATCGTCTTGAGGTCAACAGCATCAGAATGATCTAACCCACAGCTATCTAATAACCACAGGTAACGTCTGTCTAGTTGACCATAAAGGGATTCAAGCTTCTGCGTTAAACGAGCTTTTGGCTGAGGCATGGTAAACGCACAAACCACCCCTAAATTTAAGGCCGCAAGATACACTGGAATCACTTCAGCTTGGTTCTTACCGGCAATCGTCAGTACATCACCTTCACATAAACCTTGATGGGATAATTGTTGTTGGTACTCACTCACTAACACTGAGACTTGCAGCCAAGTGTAAGCCCAGTCAGGAGTCACTAACGCTGTTTGATGTGGGTTTTGCTGCGCCCACTTTACCCAGAGCGGGTGGTGAATAGATTGTGGGCGCATCATAAAATAACCAAGTTATGGATTGAAAACGGTCTAAGCCAAACGAACAATCAGCCTAAGAAGACCAAATCAATTGCTGCTGTTCAAGCGTTGAAACTGGAAGCTGGCAACCCGGCCAAGAGACTTCTAGCTGTTGCTGATACAAGCCAATTGTATCAAGTCCTGGGACTTCATTAGGCAAGTATTGTTGTGCCAATCGAGCAATCTGAGTTAAGCCAAGGCTCGACTCTATGCTTGAACTTAGTACTGGTTTGATACCAAGTTGCTGCGCGCGTTCAATGATAGCGACACAACGTTCTACCGAACCAATTAGAGTTGGTTTAATCACTACCGCTTTAACACCCGTAAGGTCGCTGAGATTAAACTCAGGGCTTCTTACCGCTTCTTGTAGTGTCTCATCCCATGCAATCGCAACACCATGGTCAATGGCAAATGCCAAGCTGTCTTCTGGCTTCTGACAAGGTTCTTCAATAAAGCTAATACGTTGACGCAGTGAAGGCGCAATGTACTTGATAAACTGCTTAGCCTTTTCTGGCTTCCACGCACGGTTAGCATCAAGTCTTAGGGTTAAATCAGGAATCGACTCAAGGAATAAGCTCACCAGCATGCCATCACGGATCGCTTCATAAAGGCCAACTTTTACCTTAGCAACCTTCTCGCCTTTCATCTCATTGAGCACAGGGATCAACTCATCAGGATCGCCAGTACACAAAGGCGCAGCTTGGTAGTTACCTTCTGCGTTAAGTTCGCCGCGTAGTTCCATCATCGCCATCGAAAAACCGAAGGCAACAGAAGGATATAACTCATCAAAAGGCGTTTGAGGGTTATTGTGGCTCCAAAGCTCTAGTTCGTGTTGCAGTTGAATACCGGCTTGCTCGGCATCTTCTAGGCTAAAACCTGGCAGAGGTGCAACTTCACCAAAACCAGTTTTACCATCACACTCAAGTTGGATAATGTAACCAATTCGTTCGCTCAACTTATTATCACGAAGTACTACACCACTATCCATAGGTAACTGATAACGGTAGAGTTTCGCGTGACGCTGAGAATTCACTGAGTTCATAAGGTGTCCTAAAAATGGGAACATCAAAACAAAACGAGCCGCTATTTAGCGACTCATTCTGAAGAGGAAAAGGCTATGGGTTACGCGGGAATTTGTCGAAATCAGGTCGACGTTTCTCGTTAAACGCATTGCGACCTTCTTGGCCTTCCTCTGTCATGTAGAACATCATGGTTGCGTTACCCGCCAACTCTTGAAGACCGGCTTGGCCATCACAGTCAGCATTGAGTGCCGCTTTTAAGCAACGCAGCGCCATTGGGCTGTGTTGAAGCACTTCACGACACCAACGAACGGTTTCTTTTTCTAGATCAGCAACAGGTACGACTGTGTTTACTAGACCCATGTCCAATGCTTCTTGAGCATCGTAGAAACGACATAAGAACCAGATTTCACGCGCTTTCTTCTGGCCAACGATACGCGCCATATAAGAAGCACCCCAACCGCCATCGAATGAGCCTACTTTAGGACCCGTTTGACCAAACTGTGCGTTTTCAGCTGCGATTGTAAGGTCTGCCATCATGTGAAGAACATGACCACCACCTACTGCCCAACCCGATACCGCTGCGATAACTGGTTTTGGACAAGTACGAATTTGACGTTGGAAATCAAGCACGTTCAGGTGGTGTGTACCTGAATCATCTTGATAGCCGCCGTAGTCACCACGAATACTTTGGTCACCACCAGAACAGAACGCCTTCTCACCAAGACCCGTCAAAATGATTACGCCAACCTTCTCGTCATAACGAGCATCAGCCAATGCATTGATCATCTCTTTTACGGTTTGTGGACGGAACGCATTGTGAACTTGAGGGCGAGCAATCGTGATTTTCGCAATACCGTCGTCAGACTTGTGATACTGAATATCTTCAAATTGACTGCTTTCATCGCGCCAGTTAACTGCTGCGTAAAGTTCTTCTTCTGTGATGCCTACTGTTTTAGCCATGGTGATTCCCATTGTTCTATTAGAGACCACGACTAACGAATAGTCGTGACGGTGTTGCTCTGCTTTTGATAGTGCTTGATACGAGAGAACCGCTCAGTCAGTTTAGCGACGACTGGCGATACATTGGATGATCAGGTTGGAAAACAGCTCTGGTTGTTCGAAATGAACATTATGACCAGCGTAATCAACCTGACTATATTCAAAGCCACTATTCTCAGCTAGCTCCATGAATTTACGATCTTTTTCACCACACACATAATGCAATTGATGCTCATGAGACTTCAATGTGGCACGTAAATCCGGTTGCTTAGCTAACGAAGTAGATAACAACATATTTGCTACGGATACTCCAAGGTTACCACTACGCTTTATGACCAAAGTTTGTCTTTGCTCATGATTTAGTGAAGAAAAGACGCTTTGTTGATACCAATCGTCTAAAACATCTTCAATCGACTGCTGCGCAAAGCGGACAGCCCACTGCGTATCATGTACTAACCTTTGTGCTCGTTCTTCATCACGCTCAAGACCAAAGTTGCCACCTTCAATAATGACTTTCTCAAGATTGAGCGTTTCGAAGCAAGGGCTTGTCACCCCATACATGGCAAGCCTGCCACCCATAGAGTAGCCAATCACCACGATAGGGTAATCTGCAGGGAGATCGTTGAGGACAAGTTGAGAAGTGATGCACTGAACGATTTTCTTGCAGCAATGATCAAAGCCTACCGGATCAATAAAGCGACTTTGTCCATGCCCGGGCAAATCTATGCAAAGACGAGGAAAATCCTCTAGATATGGATGACATGCGCTCCAATCATCCCCGCTTCCGAGTAAACCATGTAGAAAAACAAGCAAAGGTTTGTCAGAAGATTCTTGTACAGCTGGGTAATAATTGGAGTAAAGCATGTAAAGTCCTTAGGCTAATGCCTCGGTGAGCATTGAACTGAATTGTTTCAGCAAAGTAGACGCTTGTTCGGGAGGCGTCTTAACTTCAACGAGCAAGGTACCCTGACCCTGTTCGAAATGTTGTTCGATAATCGTTTGATAGCAATTCAAAGTTTCTGGCGCCGCATAACCAAGCTGGAATTGTGCAGTGGCATGTTCAAAACCGAAACCATGGGGCATTTGATATAGAGATTGTTTTTGTTGCTCAGGAACGGGCAACAAGTCAAAGATTGCACCGCCATCATTGTTGGTCACAACAATAACCATCGGCGTTAGATTGTGAGTAAGCAGAGCCAGTGAGTTGAGGTCGTAAAGCAAAGAGGTATCGCCAATCAACATCATCAAAGGGTTCTTGTTGGCTTTTACCACGCCCGCAGCCGTCGCCACCAAGCCATCAATGCCCGATGCGCCACGATTACTGTAAACTTGATTCGCAGATATTGATGACAGCATATCCACCAGCCTTACCATCAAACTATTTCCCACAAATAGCTCTCTGTCTTTAAGTCTAGTCGACAAGTCAACTGCAACGCTCAACTCGGTCAGTTGGTCATTATTGGATATTTGCGCCAACGCTAATTGTTGAACCGTATTCGCGATTTCTACCAAAGGTGCCGCCCAACCTGCATGCTGACCTAACAAGGTAGGTAAATGCTGCTCTGACACCCATGACTCGATATCAGCAACGATATGGGTTTGAGGCAGATGATCTTGGTTGATTCGGTGCGAGTCCGGTGACACAACAATGTATTGTGATGAGCAGAATGATGATGCTTGCGACTTTATCCAGTGATTAAGGCGCTTAGAAACAATGCGTTCACCGAACTGAAGGATGAAATCACATTGTTTAAGTTGTTCTTTCGCTACACCACTCTGCATCCACAGATCATAATGTTTCCAATCACTTGTGACTCCTGATTGAGGGTCGCAAAAAACTGGCCAGCCTAATGCAGTGGCAAACTGCTGAGCTTTTGTCGCTTGTTCAATATCTAGCGAACCGAGAATAACCACACCCTTACGTCCAAGATACTCACCTGGAGCGATGGGTTGTGTGTTCACTTGATTAGGTAAAAACGTTTGGCTGTAACAACCTATTCCCGACTTCCACCCAGCGACACTGGAGGTGTATTCCGCATACATTTCCGCGCTATTCGCAGAATATAGAGGTTCTGGGAACGGACAATTGATATGAATAGCACCACCAACATTACGTTGTTTCGCCAGCACGTTATCAACTGATGTCAGAAGCCAGTTCAAAGAAACTTGTGTACTCGGGCTTGGTAAATTTAAAGCACTTTCAACATGGGAAGAAAAGATACCCTGCTGCTGAATCGCTTGGTTAGCACCACAGTCGACTAAATCAATTGGTCGATCGGAGGTCAGCAAGATCAGTTTTTCTCGTGTCAGCCCAGATTCAGCCGTCGCAGGAAGAAGGTTTGCGACAGCAGTACCAGAGGTCACAATCACTGCAACTGGCTTATCACTGGCTTTTGCCAAACCTAACGCGAGAAAGCCAAGCCCACGCTCATCAAAGTGCGTGTGCAGTGTCAGTTTGGGATTGGCTTCAGCTTCAAGTGTTAATGGTGTTGAGCGCGAGCCCGGTGCAACACAAACATGTTCAACGCCGCTGCGGGCTAGTTCTTCAAGTAATGTGTGACACCAAACTCTATTTAATACGGCTTGGTCGTGGTTCATGACGCCACACCCAGCGGTGGGTGATCTGAAATTAGGCTGAGCAGAGTCGACATCTTCTTGTTCAACTCTTGCCACTCATGTTCAGCAACGGATCCCGGCACGATCCCCGCACCCGCGAACAGTTGTACTTGATCGTTTACAACCAAGGCACTACGAATCGCGACACAGAATTCGGCGCGTTGATGGCTGATATAACCAACAGAGCCGGCATACCAGCCTCTCGCAAACGGTTCATGTTCAAGTATGAAATCCATCGCTTCTTTACGAGGTAATCCCGCAACGGCAGCTGTTGGTTGTAATGACGCAAGCAACTGGACACCGTTAACGCCAGTATTGAGTTTAGCGTGAATATTACGCTTGAGGTGCTGCACCTTACGCAAACGCACAAGTCGCGCCTCTTTTTCAACGTGGACCGTTTGAGAATGAGGAGTGAGACGCTCAATGATATCGTCGACCACATATTGGTTTTCATTGAGGTTTTTACTGTCTTGAGAAAGCCAGTTAGCTAACTCCATATCTTCTGTCGCGTTTTCTCCGCGACCAATGGTTCCCGCTAGCGCTTCAGTATCAAGCTCAGTGCCGTATCGGCTGTACAAGCGCTCTGGCGTTGAGCCGATAAAGCTGTGTTTGGAATCCAATACCAACATAAAGTGAAAGCTGTGATGGTTTTGCAAGTAGCTAGCCTTGAGCAACTGAGCCGCGCAGATTGGCGCATCCAATTGCAATGTGGTTTTACGAGCTAATACGACTTTCTTATATTCTTCGTCGCTGATGCCCTGAAGTACTTTATCAACCAAATTGCCCCACTGTTCTCGTTCTGGAACGTGGTTAATCTGCTCAATATGCGCCGACAAAGGAGCCAATATCGCCGCTTCTACAGAAAGCTTATTCAAAGCATTAATGGAAGCAACGCGATCAGGAGACAAATTAACCGCTAGCGACCAAGTGTCATCAAAGCGAATTAATTCAACCTGAGGAAGGAAGAAAAACGATTCCATGCAACGGCGGTTCTTTGCGGTATGTCCGTCAAATGAACGTCCACCCCAAATTCGTTGGTCTTCACCAAGAATGGCATACGCGGGAGCAGGATCGGAGAAAGTGTGCAGTTGACCGAGCGCGACCACTTCTTCACGAGTGTCGCGTGACTGCCAATAGAACTTTGGAAAGAGCGGTTGAGCATGAAGCCATTCTATAAATGCAAACGATGGTTTTTGCGTTAGAACTTCAACACAACGAACTTCACTTGCTTGGGCATTTTGTACTCGCTCAATCAAAGCGGAGATAGTTTGCTGGAAATGTGACAAATCGACCTCGTTCACATCTAAATTATTATTATATTAGTTTGATACTTTATGGGCAGCACCCACTTAGATCAAGAATGTACTATATCTTTTGAACATTCGTGTGATTTTAAGCAATCCAGCCTCTTTATTCATCTTAGCTAATAACAAAGAAAGCGATTAATTAAAATTTAGAAAAGAGTGACAACAAAAAGACCAAACGTGACACTGAAATGCGACATTCATCAGATTTTTATTCTATCAAACCCCGTTTTGCGGTACTTTAATAAAGTATTTAAATTAATTTCAGGAAATCGGCAATGCAAAATATCGGGATGTCGTCAAAACTCAACAGCGTATGCTACGAAATCAGGGGACCTGTACTCAAACATGCTAAGCGCATGGAAGAAGAAGGGCATAAAATACTGAAGCTTAATATCGGTAACCCCGCCCCATTTGGTTTTGACGCCCCTGATGAAATCCTTGTTGACGTAATCCGTAACCTACCGACATCTCAAGGTTACTGTGACTCAAAAGGCATCTATTCAGCCCGTAAAGCGGTTGTTCAGCACTACCAGAAAAAAGGTCTACGTAACCTTGATGTAGAAGACGTTTACATTGGTAACGGCGCATCAGAGCTTATCGTTATGTCTATGCAAGCGCTACTGGATAACGGTGATGAAATCTTAGTTCCCGCTCCCGACTACCCATTGTGGACTGCGTCTGTTGCGCTTTCTGGTGGCACACCGGTTCACTACATGTGTGATGAAGATGCTGATTGGTATCCAGATCTAGACGACATGCGCGCGAAGATTTCACCAAAGACGCGCGGCATTGTACTGATCAACCCAAACAACCCAACGGGCGCTGTTTATAGTCGCGACTTCTTACTTAAAGTGGTTGAGATCGCTCGTGAGAATGACCTGATCATTTTTGCCGATGAGATCTACGACAAAGTACTTTACGACGGTGCGGTACACACTTCAGTTGCAACGCTTGCTGAAGACGTATTAATGGTCACGTTCAACGGCCTATCTAAAGCTTACCGTGTATGTGGTTTCCGTGGTGGTTGGATGTTCTTAACCGGTCCAAAGCATATTGCGAAAGGCTATGTCGAAGGATTAGAGATGCTCGCCTCGATGCGTTTGTGTGCCAACGTACCTATGCAGCATGCAATCCAAACTGCACTGGGTGGCTATCAAAGTATCAACGAACTGTTGCTGCCCGGCGGTCGCTTACTTGAGCAACGTGACCGAGCATGGGAACTGATCAACAAGATTCCAGGTGTCTCTTGCGTGAAACCTAAGGGCGCTATGTATCTGTTCCCTAAGATTGACACCAACATGTACAACATCAAAGACGATCAGAAGTTTGTGCTCGACTTCCTTAAGCAAGAAAAGGTGCTATTGGTTCAAGGTACTGGCTTCAACTGGCCGAAACCGGATCACTTCCGTATTGTGACTTTGCCACATATTGAAGACCTTGAAGTGGCCATTGGCCGTCTTGAACGCTTCTTACAGACTTACAGTCAAGACGACCTCACCGAGGCTTAATTAACACCAAGAGTTATGACTACAATTTGCTGTTTTAAAAGACTTTAACTTGTAATCAATCACTTCTATGCTTAAAAGGCTCCTGTTTAGGAGCCTTTTTTATATCCGCTGTCTCGTGCAGTTTGTGGCAAACACAAGGTACGAGTGGAGTATTGTTTATACCAATCACAGTAAGTAAGTGTTCAGAAATAGCGTAGTGAAAAAGCTTGAGAACAAGGCAGATTTTTTTGGTAAGTAGTTATTCTACAATCAAAAATTCTAACATAGTTATCGAGTTTTTTAACAAGCTAGGATGACCAGTTATTTACTACGATTGGTACTATAAGGACGATTATGAAACAGAGCCATTTCTTTGCCCATCTAGCACGCATGAAGCTTATCCAACGTTGGCCGCTGATGCGTTCAATCTCAAGCGAAAACATTTCAGAACACAGCCTACAAGTGGCTTTCGTCGCACACGCCTTGGCGCTTATCAAAAATAAGAAGTTTGATGGTCAGCTCAACCCCGAGCACATTGCCTTGCTCGGTATGTACCATGACACCAGTGAGGTACTGACAGGAGATTTGCCAACTCCGGTTAAATACTACAACCCGGACATTGCTCTGGAATATAAGAAAATCGAGGCCGCAGCAGAACAAAGGTTACTCTCTATGTTGCCGGAAGAATTCCAAGACGATTTCGCGCCCTTCTTAATATCCGGAACAGCAAACAAAGAAGAACAAAGCATCGTCAAACAAGCCGATACTATCTGTGCTTACCTCAAATGCTTGGAAGAACTCAGCGCTGGGAACCACGAATACGAACAGGCCAAACGCAGGCTTGAAGAGACGCTATCACAACGCAAAAGTCCGGAAATGGATTACTTTCTGACGACATTTGCCCCCAGTTTCGAATTATCACTAGACGAAATCAGCTAGCTAGGTATAAGTTGAGTGTAATTATCTAAATAAAATCAATTTGATAGGTGCTATTTTGACTTCTCCAATCGAACCACCATTTGTACTCGAGCAAGAATGGCAAGATCGAAACAACGATGAGCATAAGATCAGAAGAGACGATCACCGTAGTCCATATCAACGCGATCGTGCTCGCGTACTTCACTCAGCAGCGTTTCGTCGTCTACAAGCGAAAACGCAAGTGCATGGCACCACAGTCAATGATTTTCACCGTACCCGATTAACGCACTCACTAGAAGCAGCTCAACTTGGTACGGGGATTGTCGCTCAGCTAAAGAAAAAACAACCCGAGTTTCGCGATTTGTTGCCGTCAGACAGTTTGATCGATTCACTGTGTCTGGCTCACGACATTGGCCACCCACCTTATGGACACGGTGGTGAAGTCGCATTGAACTATATGATGCGAGATCACGGTGGCTTTGAAGGCAATGCTCAGACGTTCCGAATAGTGACTCAGTTAGAACCCTATACCGAACATCATGGAATGAACCTATCAAGACGCACCCTACTCGGTTTGATCAAATACCCATCGCTACTCAGCGAGGTCCACTCACAATCTCAACATAAACCCGTTAAGCACCAGCGACAACTGCGCGCCAAAGATTGGATGCCAGCGAAAGGGATCTACGATCATGATGAAGAGTTGTTCAACTGGGTACTTGAGCCACTTTCAGACAACGACCAACAGCTTCTGAAGAAGAAAAGAAAGTCGCATACCGAACCACTTGAGCACAATAAAACTAAGTACAAATCACTCGACTGTTCGATCATGGAACTGGCTGATGACATCGCTTATGGGGTACATGATTTGGAAGATGCAATTGTGCTTGGTTCTGTCACCAAAGCACAATGGGTTGAATCGGCTTACCCTCAATTGAAAGAGGTGGCTGACCCTTGGATTTATGAGCATTTAGATTCGATTACTGAAATGCTTTTTTCGGGTGAGCAGTATCGTAGAAAAGATGCGATAGGTGGGATAGTTAACGCGCTACTCACCAGTATCTCTATCAAGCCCGTTGATACAGAATTTGAGAACGTGCTGCTGGCTTATAACGCTTTTCTTGAGCCGAGTATGGATGCCACATTGGATAGGCTAAAGCGCTTTGTCAGCGAGTTTGTAATCCAAGTTCCACAGGTTCAGGTGATCGAATACAAAGGTCAGCAGATCATCATGGATATGTTTGAAGCATTCAGCGCCGATCCTGAACGTTTGTTGCCACTGCCAATCAAGAAACAATGGCTACAGCATGACGATGAATCGAGAAAGATGCGCGTGATCGCCGATTACATCTCATCAATGACCGATGACCTTGCACAAAAAATGCATCAGCAACTGTTCTCGGCTCATACTGAGTTTTAATTTCTGACTTGTGCTAGGGAAACGGCTTAACCTTAATCTTAATCTTAATCTAAGTAGTTTTTCTCAAACACGCCCGGCGGCATATGATTGATCTGAAACTGAATCATCTGATCAAATGCCGTTAGCAAAGGGCTAAAGTCTCGGTCATTTTCTAACAAGCTCAACAGGTGATAACCCGCCTCTACAGTCGAAAGGCTGTTTTCACTTGGCGCTTTGCGGATTCGGTAATTACCTTTGAGATCTTTGGGTAAGTGAACAGTTTGTAGCGCGTGCAAGTTACTCGATACCTGCCACATTTTAAACGCCTTCTTCCATGTGCCATCCAATAAAATTACACGCAGCTTTTTACTTGGGCATGTTGCAGACTCAACAGAAACAGAATGTTCGCTGGGGTACAAGATCACGTGTTGATAATGCTCATCAGCCAGTAACTCATTAAGTTGTGTATTCTCTGAAAAATCTTCACCCACAAGCGTCACGCTGTTTTTTAGGGATAAAGAGAGAATACGTGCAGTTCCCATTGGGCGATGCTCTTCTGATGGGTGCTGAAGAATGATAAGCTCAACATTCGATTCGAGTGGTGTAACCCACTGACAAATACAAGCTTTCAAAGCCTTGCTGCATTGGGGGCAATAACGAGACATGGATTTAATGTGTACCCTGTTTTAATTTTCACTTCACTTTTATGCGTCTTATTCCAATTTGAGCCAATACAAGCTTGGGTCGTATGGGATAGCAATGCGATTGCCGAGGGGCAATGGTGGCGGATCCTAACAGGAAACTTTTCACATACCAACTACTCACACCTGCTTATGAATCTAGCCGGCTTATGGATCATCAGTTATCTGTTCCAACCTAATAAAAAACAACTGCTCAGCGCATTGCTTTTCATTAGTTTAGTCACTGGATTCTCTCTGTTGCTGTCGAGTATTCAAATCTATGTTGGCTTATCGGGAACTTTACATGGGCTATTTGGTTTATTCGCACTCAGAGAAGCGTTAAACGGCAGGAATTCTAGTTGGCTGTTGGTGTTAGGATTAATCGCTAAAATAGCCTGGGAGCAGCTTGTTGGCCCTTCTAGCACGACTGGCGAACTGATTAATGCTCGTGTCGCCATTGAAGCCCACCTAGCAGGTGCACTGGCTGGAGGCTTCATGGCTGTCGTGTTATTTATAACGGATAGAAAAACGAATCAAAGCTGAATTCTTTCGCGGTTCTTTTCGACCGTGGCCTCACCAATTCCTTTCACGTTCACCAAACTGTCAGCAGTGGCAAACTCACCGTTCTTCTCTCTGTAATCAACAATCTCTTTTGCTTTCTTATCGCCCACACCTACTAATAAGGCTGATAGCTCTTCTGCTGTCGCTGTGTTGATGTTTACCGTGATCTCAATGCCATCGTATAGCTCAGCTTTAGTTGGGCTATCAGCAAACACTGCAGAGCTCAGGGTAATAAGAAATGAAAGAAGTAGTGTTGAATATATCGCGCGCATAAACCGTTCCTTTGTACAAAAAAGGTAACTTATGCATTTACCGCTGCAGATAACACGAACGCCAGATAAAAACAAAGCGGGTCACCGAAGTGACCCGCTTTGTTATACATCTTATTTTCATCAGCTTGTTTGTTAGCTCACAAATCTGATTTATCGAATAAACCTAATTTGCAAAGCAACAACCATCGCATGTTGATTCTCGGCAGTCAGTCACCAAACAGTCTTAACTACCGAGCTAAGCTAACTCAAGCTAACCTGAGCTTACTGACCTTGACCCACTACGTAGTATTCAACGTCTGCATTTTTGCGTAGTACGTTTAATACGTTAGTTAGATCTTGTTGGTTACCAACACGCTCTAACTGAGCACCGATTTGAGTGCTGTAAGCTGGGTTGATTTCAGCCGTCACTTTAGAAAGCTCAACAACTACGATGTTACCGTCTTGGTCTTTAGATTGACCAAATACCGCTTGGCCTTCTTCTGGTTTCGATAGTGCGAACACAGAAGCTGCAAGTGGAGAGTTACGGTCAATCGTTTCAAGTTCAGTGAACTCAAGGTTGTTGTCTGAAAGTACCGCTTCGTCACCTTGCTTAAGTTCGTTAACAAGAGATACACCAAGCTCAACCGCTTGTTGCTCTGCTTGTACCGCAGACAGTGCAGCGACAACTTGATCTTTCACTTCAGCTAGCGGAAGAACTGTTTCGTCACGAGTCTCTTCTACACGAACAACAATCACGTGCTCAGGTGCAACTTCGATAACTTCAGAGTTCAGACCGTCTTCTTTCACTTCAGGGCTCAAGATAGCTTGCATTACTGCAGGCGTCATCAGAACTTCTGGTGCGTCAGCTTGAGAGATGAAATCAGTCGTCGTGATTTTCGCATTGATAGCTTCTGCAGAGTCGTCTAGAGAATCTGGGAATTCAAACGCTACTTTTTCAAGTTCAGTTTGTTGCTCGTAGAACTGATCAACTGCGTGTTGGTCTAGAAGCTCAGTCTTAATCTCTGCCGCTACTTCAGTGTAAGGCTGAGCTTGAGATGCTTTTAGTTCGTCTAGCTTGATGATGTGGTAGCCGAAATCAGATTTAACTAGGCCAGTAGTATCGCCAATATTCTCAAGAGCGAAAGCCGCATCTTCGAATGCTGGGTCCATAACATCACGTTCAATCCAACCTAGGTCACCGCCAACATCTGCACTACCGAAGTCGTCAGATTTCTCTTCCGCTAGCGTAGCAAAATCAGCGCCTGCATTTAGTTCGTCTAGGATAGACTGAGCTTTCGCCTCGTCATCGCCTTGAACTAGAATGTGGCTAACTTTACGTTGCTCTTCAGTTGAGTACTTGTCTAGGTGCTCTTGGTAGTATTTCTGAGCTTCTTCATCGCTAACTTCAAGCTGAGACTTAAGTGCTTCAGCAGAAAGCTCGATGTAAGACACCTTAGCTTGCTCTGGACGAGTGTAAGCTGCTGGGTTCTCAGTGTAGTACTGTTCGATCTGTTCGTCAGTTAACTCGATGTCTTTCGCTAGGTCAGCAACAGAAAGAGTCACTGTACGAATGTCACGAGTTTGAGCAATAAGCTTGCTTTGCGTATCGATCTCACCTTGAAGAACGAATTCGCTGCCTTGTAGAGCAGTAACAAGCTGGTTGCGCATTAGATCACGACGCATGTATTCAGCGAAGCTTTCTGCACTGAAACCTGCACGACGTAATGCCGATTGGTAAACTTCTTGGTCGAATTGACCAGCCGTTTGGAATTGAGGCATTTCTAGAATCATGGTACGGATTTGAGTGTCACTGATTCGTAGACCTAGAGACTCAGCTTGCTGCTCAAGTAGAACGTCATTGATCATGCGATCAAGAACTGATTTACGGAAAGACTCTACGTATGCAGGGTCTGCAAGCATTTGAGCAAAGTAATCGCCTAGTTGAGACTGCATGCGATTACGTTCGTTTTGGTAAGCCTGTTCGAACTCACCACGAGCGATTTCTGTATTGCCAACTTTAGCTGCTGCGTTGTTACCGCCACCGGTGATGTAGCTGCCTACACCTGCGAATACGAATGACAGGATAATCAACCCAAGGATAATTTTTACCGCGATGCTATTCACGCCTTCGCGTAATCGATCCATCATAATTTAAGTGCTCTCCGGATATGAAGCATTGGCTTCAAAATAAAAATCTATTCACGCGATATTATCAGAAAAAGAAATGCGCATCAGTAGGATGCGCATAATTTAAATAAGTTCAATGTGCTTTGCACACATACTGTCTAAGAATGAAACATCATTTTTCAAACAGTAAACGCATATTACTGCCTTCCCCTCGCAAAATTCGAGGTTTCAGCAACAAAAATTAGTTACATGCGTCTTTAAGTGCTTTACCCGCTTTGAAGCCTGGTACTTTAGCTTCTGCGATTTGGATCTCTTCACCAGTTTTTGGGTTACGACCTGTACGAGCAGCACGAGTACGAACACTGAAAGTACCAAAGCCTACAAGTGCCACTTGGTCACCTGATTGTAGCGTTGTGCCAACTGCTTCGATGAAAGCGTCTAGAGCGCGGCCAGCTGAAGCTTTAGAGATGTCTGCGTTTTCTGCGATTGATTCTACTAGTTGTGTTTTATTCACTGTTTTTCCCCTATGTGTCATCTGTGACTACTTCTCGATGACTGTACGTTCCATTTTTGGTTTTAATTTAGCCGCAAGCCTTATTACAAAAGGGATTGCCGCTTTAGTGGAATAACTTAGCGTCCAAAAAAAACGCTGACAAGCCTTTTCGAGCCTATCAGCGTAATTCTTTACTAGTTTTTGCTACGCATCACTATTTTTTCACGTCAAACTCGACCCCTGACGGATCTCGTTCTAGCGCGACTTTAAGTACTTCATCAATCCACTGGACTGGGATCACTTGTAAGTCAGCAATAACATTGTCTGGAATCTCTTCCAAATCGCGCTCATTGTCTTTTGGAATCAAGACAGTTTTGATGCCACCACGGTGTGCAGCAAGCAGTTTTTCTTTCAAGCCACCGATAGGTAAAACTTCACCACGTAGGGTAATTTCACCTGTCATACCCACTTCAGCTTTCACAGGGTTACCCGTTAAGCTAGAAACAAGTGCAGTACACATTGCGATACCCGCACTTGGGCCATCTTTTGGTGTTGCACCTTCAGGTACGTGAACGTGAATGTCACGCTTCTCGTAGAAATCTGAATTAATACCCAGATTTTCCGCACGAGAACGAACCACAGTCATTGCCGCTTGAATCGATTCTTTCATCACATCACCAAGAGAACCGGTTTGCGTTAGCTTACCTTTACCTGGCATTGATTCAGTTTCGATAGTCAGTAGGTCGCCGCCAACTTGAGTCCACGCTAAACCAGTCACTTGACCGATACGGTTACTCTCATCCGCCTTGCCGAAGTCATGACGTTGAACACCCAAGTACTCTTTCAGGTTATCAATGTTAACCGTTACAGACTTAAGGCTGCTGTCTAGCAGGATATTCTTAACTGCTTTACGGCAGATCTTAGAGATTTCACGTTCTAGGTTACGTACACCCGCTTCACGCGTGTAATAACGAATAATGCCGACGATTGCTGAATCTTCGATATTAATCTCATGAGGCTTAAGACCGTTACGTTGAACTTG
The DNA here is from genome assembly GCF_002875945.1 of Vibrio lentus. Taxonomy (GTDB): domain Bacteria; phylum Pseudomonadota; class Gammaproteobacteria; order Enterobacterales; family Vibrionaceae; genus Vibrio; species Vibrio apostichopi. Next base: position 74,311 of record NZ_MCZK01000113.1, on the reverse strand, counting down.
TTTGTCCAGTAAATGGCTCTTAGCAATGTTGAGCTTTTCATCTTCTGTGTAACCCGACAGACGAATCACTTCCATACGGTCCAGTAACGGGCCAGGAATGTCCATTGAGTTAGATGTTGCGACAAACATCACATCTGACAGGTCATAATCGACTTCTAAGTAGTGATCGTTGAATGCAACGTTTTGCTCTGGATCGAGCACTTCTAGAAGCGCTGAAGATGGGTCGCCACGCATATCAGACGACATCTTATCGATTTCATCTAATAGGAACAGTGGGTTCTTAACACCAACTTTAGACATCTTCTGGATCAGTTTACCCGGAAGTGAACCGATGTAAGTACGACGGTGACCGCGGATTTCCGCTTCGTCACGTACGCCACCTAGAGCCATACGAGTGTACTTACGGCCCGTTGCAGCGGCAATCGAGCGACCTAGAGAGGTTTTACCTACACCAGGAGGACCAACAAGACAAAGAATTGGACCTTTTAGCTTGTTAATTCGGTTTTGTACTGCCAAGTATTCAAGAATACGTTCTTTAACACGCTCTAAGCCGTAGTGGTCTTCATTCAAGACCTCTTCCGCTTTCGCTAAATTCTTCTTAACTTTTGAACGCTTAGCCCAAGGAACACCAACCATCCAATCGATGTAGCTACGTACTACTGTTGCTTCAGCAGACATTGGCGACATCATTTTCAGTTTTTGTAGTTCTTGCTCGGTTTTTTCACGAGCTTCTTGAGGCATTTTTGAATCTTCGATCTTCTTCTTCAGAGTCTCGAATTCATCAGGTGCGTCATCCATCTCGCCCAGTTCTTTCTGAATCGCTTTCATTTGCTCATTCAGGTAGTACTCGCGCTGAGATTTCTCCATCTGCTTCTTAACGCGGCCACGAATGCGTTTTTCAACTTGCAGGATGTCAATTTCTGACTCCATTTGGCCCATTAAGAATTCCAGACGTTCAGTCACATCTGCAATTTCTAGAACGTGCTGCTTATCTACCAACTTAAGTGGCATGTGCGCTGCAATCGTATCGGCTAGGCGTGCAGCCTCATCAATACCGTTCAGAGACGTTAGAACTTCTGGTGGGATTTTTTTGTTTAGCTTAATAAAGCCTTCGAATTGATTGATCGCGCTGCGAACAACCACTTCTTGTTCTTTTTCGTCAAGTTCTGAGGTTACAACGTATTCGGCATCCGCTAGGAAAAATTCACTTTCTTTAAATTGGTGAATTTTTGCACGCTGCTGACCTTCAACAAGTACTTTTACAGTACCGTCAGGGAGCTTAAGTAACTGAAGAATGGTAGCAACGGTACCTACATTAAATAGGTCTTCGATTGAAGGCTCATCAGTGTCCGCTTCTTTCTGCGCTACAAGTAGTACTTGTTTGTTAGCTTCCATTGCCGATTCAAGGCAAGTAATCGATTTTTCACGACCGACAAACAATGGAATAACCATGTGTGGGTAAACCACTACATCACGTAGAGGTAGCACGGGGATTTCGATACGCTCGGAACGTTCCAAGTTCATATATTTCTCTCTTCCGCTTTAACTTATAAAGCAGTATATGGGGCTTAAACGACTGGATTCAATGGAAGAATAAAAAAAAGGAGGTAATTGCTTACCTCCTTTTTCAATTTGAGTGACTTGTCTAAAAAAGACCTACTCTGCAACCGCGGCTTGGTTATCTGAGTTACTGTAAATCAATAGTGGTTCTGACTCACCATTAATTACCGACTCATCAATCACAACCTTGCTTACATCTGTCGAAGATGGCAGTTCGTACATAGTTTCTAGTAGAACACCCTCCAAGATAGAACGCAGACCACGAGCACCCGTTTTACGTTCCATTGCTTTCTTAGCAATCGCACGTAGCGCATCTTCGCGGAATTCTAATTCAGTATCTTCGATTTCAAATAATGCTGCGTACTGCTTAGTAAGCGCATTCTTCGGTTCACAAAGAATTTGAACTAGAGCTTCTTCGTCAAGTTCTGTCAATGTCGTTGTCACGGGTAGACGACCAATGAATTCCGGAATTAGACCGTACTTCACAAGATCTTCAGGTTCAACTTGAGTGAACAGTTCACCCACAGTTTTTGCTTCGTCTTTTGAACGCACTTCTGCGCCAAAACCAATGCTCGAACCTTTTTCTACACGTTGTTCAATCACTTTATCTAGGCCAGAGAATGCTCCGCCACAAATAAATAGGATCTTAGACGTGTCCACTTGCAAGAACTCTTGCTGTGGATGCTTACGACCACCTTGAGGTGGAACTGAAGCAACTGTACCTTCAACAAGTTTTAGCAGAGCTTGCTGTACACCTTCACCAGACACGTCACGCGTGATTGATGGGTTTTCAGCTTTACGAGAAATCTTATCGATTTCATCGATGTAAACAATGCCGCGTTCCGCTTTCGCTACGTCATAATCACACTTCTGAAGCAACTTCTGGATGATGTTTTCAACATCTTCGCCCACGTAACCGGCTTCGGTTAGTGTTGTTGCATCTGCCATTGTGAATGGAACGTCTAGGAAACGAGCCAGTGTTTCAGCCAGTAGCGTCTTACCACTACCAGTAGGACCGATAAGAAGAATGTTACTCTTACCTAGCTCTACGCCTTCAGCTGTCGTGTCACCATTACGCAAACGCTTGTAGTGGTTGTATACCGCAACTGCTAGCACTTTTTTCGCGTATTCTTGACCGATTACATAGTCGTCAAGATGCTCACGAATCTCACGCGGCGTTGGCAGCGATTCCGATTCTTTCTTAGGAAGAACATCTTTAATTTCTTCACGAATAATGTCGTTACAAAGATCGACACATTCATCACAAATGTAAACAGAAGGACCTGCGATTAACTTGCGAACTTCGTGTTGGCTTTTGCCACAGAAAGAGCAGTAAAGCAGTTTACCGCTACCACCCTCTTTGCTTTTATCTGTCATTCGCTAACCTCTTAGCCTTTACTCTCTATGCTTGAGTGTATATCAATTTGAATCACTTTGCGTTAAACAATTGCCGTGCAATTATTGACCGCGGTGATTAAGAACTGAATCCACTAAGCCGTATTCTACTGCTTGATCAGCAGACATGAAATTGTCACGATCTGTATCACGCTCAACAACTTCTAGAGGCTGACCTGTATGCTCTGCCAATAGTTTGTTCAGCTTTTGCTTGATCGTTAGGATCTCTTGCGCGTGAATTTGAATATCAGACGCTTGGCCTTGGAAGCCGCCAAGTGGCTGGTGAATCATTACACGTGAGTTTGGAAGCACGTGACGCTTACCTGGAGTACCACCCGCTAGTAAAAATGCACCCATAGAGCAAGCTTGACCCATACATACTGTGCTCACGTTTGGCTTGATGAACTGCATTGTGTCGTAGATAGACATGCCTGCTGTTACGCTACCGCCAGGTGAGTTGATGTAAAGATAGATATCTTTGTCTGGGTTTTCTGATTCCAAGAAAAGCAGTTGAGCCACGACAAGATTTGCCATGTGGTCTTCCACTTGACCTGTTAAGAAAATGATACGTTCTTTTAATAGACGAGAATAAATATCGTAAGAACGTTCACCACGGGAAGTCTGTTCAACCACCATAGGAACTAGTGCGTCCATAATCGATGGCATTGTATTTTTTTCTTGGTAGCTCATATTCTTATGTCCCTAAAATAAATGGCCCGAATGATTAAATCATACGGACCATTGTTAGCAGAATTGTTGACCGTACGTCAACCTTCTACGTCAGATATTACTATATTAAGCAGGTTGCTGATTCATTAGCTCGTTGAAGCTAACTTCTTTATCAGAAACTTGAGCTTTAGCGATGATTGCATCAATAGCTTGCTCTTCTAGAGCTACATTGCGCATGTTGTTCATCATTTGCTCGTTTTGCTCGTAGTAAGCAATAACTTCAGTTGGATCTTCGTATGCTGTAGCCATCTCTTGGATGATAGCTTTAACTTTCTCGTCGTCAGCTTTTAGTTCTTCAGTCTTGATTACTTCACCAAGAAGAAGACCTACAACTACGCGACGTTTAGCTTGCTCTTCGAACAGCTCACGTGGAAGTTGGTCAGCAGCTTCAGTGTTGCCACCAAAACGTTGAGCAGCTTGTTGACGAAGAACACCGATCTCTTGATCGATAAGAGCAGAAGGTACGTCGATGTTGTTTTCGTTAACTAGACCGTCGATTGCTTGCTCTTTGATGCGGTTCTTAACAGCTTGCTTAAGCTCACGCTCCATGTTCTTACGAACTTCAGCTTTAAGACCTTCAACACCGTCAGCAGCGCCAAACTTAGAAACGAATTCTTCGTTTAGTTCTGGAAGTTCACGAGCTTCAACTTTGTTGATCTTGATTGCGAACTTAGCAGCTTTACCTTTTAGGTTTTCTGCGTGGTAATCTTCTGGGAAGTTTACTTCGATTTCAAATTCCATACCTGTTGTTTTACCAACGATACCGTCTTCAAAACCAGGGATCATGCGACCAGCACCCATCTCTAGTGGGAAGTTCTCAGCTTTGCCGCCTTCAAACTCTTCACCGTCGATAGAACCAACGAAGTCGATAGTTGCACGAGAACCAGCGTCAGCTGCAGTTTCAACTTCAGTCCAAGTTGCTTGTTGCTTACGTAGAGTTTCGATCATCTCTTCAACGTCAGCTTCTTTAACTTCTACTGCTGGTTTCTCAACAGTGATGTTTTCTAGACCTTTCAGCTCAACTTCTGGGTAAACTTCAAAAGTTGCGTTGAATACTAGGTCAGCGCCTTCGTTGTTTTCAACTGGTGCGAAAGTAGGTGCGCCAGCTGGGTTGATTTTCTCTTTAACGATCGCTTCGATGAAGTGACGTTGCATTACTTCGCCCATCACGTCTTGACGTACTGCTTGGCCGTACATTTTAGCAACCATCTTCATTGGCACTTTGCCTTTACGGAAACCATCGAAACGACGGTTTTTCGCGATGTTGCGTAGTTCAGCTGTAACTGCATCTTCGATGTTAGCAGCAGGAACAGTAATATTAAGACGGCGCTCTAGGCCTTCTAGCGTTTCAACAGTAACTTGCATTATATAAACCTCAAAACTGGCTCAGTAATCTGAGCATATGAGCCGTAACTTAGCTTTTATTCAAAGCCGACGTTGTTGGCTGCATCCTTGTGTAGTGCTCTATCCGAACACCTAATTTAAAATTGAGCATTGATGTCTGAATTGATTATTCAACCAAACACCAGACTAATCAGCGATATCTTCGTTCTTCACGCGTCGATTAAAACGCAATAAAGCTTGTTTTCAGAAACAAGAAAGGTATCTCCGATTAGCCTCAGGACAGAAATTTTAGACGCGACATTCTAGCGATCTGTTTAATCTCTGTCGAGCCGTTCACCTCTGGTTGATGATGAATGCTCTAAATTCGTCCAACTAAATGATACAAAAACGATCAAATCATCACTTAGCACATCAGAAATGGGGACAATAGCGACTTTTTCAAGGGAATGGAGGGCTTTTTTTGCTAAAAACCTTAAAAAGAGATCTTGCTCTTGTTTTACCCCTCAGAGTCGATAACTTTTTCAACAATCTCCATTACAAGGCCTTAACCTATTCTGAGCTGCTAACTCCTAAATTTCCGTACAAATAACCATTATTTACGGTCATAAACAAAAGAATGCAGGCTTGTTGATTTTGACCAGATTTAGTGGAGATCCACCATGTTTCAAGCTTTAAGAGTGCCTGTTTTATTGTTGATCACTTATAGCTTGTTGATGATTGTCGGTGGCCACTGGGTATGGAGCACCAGCCATCAAAGTTTGTTAAATGATCATCAATCCAAACTCGACCGCTTTTCGGTCCATATTTCGAGCCAACTCGACAAATTCGCGCACATTCCAGAGCTATTATCAAAAGACAAAGAATTGATTGATGCCCTGCATTCACCCCGCAACTCAGCGCAAATTGAACTCACGAATCGCTACCTACGCCATGTAAACACGGTTATTCAAGCATCAGACACATATTTACTCGATAGTATCGGCACCACGATTGCAGCCAGTAATTGGAATCAACAGCGCTCTTTTGTTGGACGTAATTTTGCTTTTCGCCCCTATTTCCAACAAGCTATTCTGGGTCATGAAAACCAATACTTTGCATTAGGTTCAACCTCAGGAAAGCGTGGTTACTATTACTCTTACCCAGTCTCTTATGCCGCTGAAATTATTGGGGTTATCGTCGTAAAGATGGATCTATCTCTGATTGAAGCCAGTTGGAAAGGCAAGCAGAGCTTTTTTGTCGCTGACGATAAAGACCAAATTGTTTTCATGTCGAGTAACCCGGAATGGCTGTTCAAAAGCCTTCAGCCTTTGGACGAAGAACAACGTTCTCGCATTAAAGAAAGCCAGCAATACCTAGATACCAACATCGAGAGTCTGCATTTTTCGGGCGATTTAGAAAGCGCCACCAGCAGCATTAAGTCACCTCATCAATTGGTCAAGGAGCAGTTCTTCACCTCTTCGCGCTTCTTATCCGATCCTAGATTGACCGTCAGAGTCTTTTCCCCTACCCACTTAGTCTGGTGGGATTTGATCGCCTACCTTGTAGTCCTGAGCTTAGTGTTCGCCATTATTTATCTGGCGATACAACTCAATACGCATCGCCAGCAAAGGCGTGCTCAGATCGACAGGTTGCAGTCTGAAGCGAACCAAAAACTTGAATTTCAAGTGCTCGAAAGAACCTCTGAACTTCATATAGAGATCAAGCAACGTATCGAAACAGAGCGCGTGCTCAGACAAACCCAAGATGAACTCATACAAGCCGCAAAATTGGCCGTTCTGGGGCAGATGTCTGCAAGTATCAGTCATGAGCTGAATAACCCGTTAGCGGCTATTCGCAGTTATGCAGACAATGGCCGACTTTTTCTCGCCAAAGAAAAGACCGACCGTGTTGATGACAACTTGTCGCGGATCTCAGCGCTCACCGATCGAATGGCTAAAATCAGTCACCAACTTCGCTCTTTTGCCAAGAAATCGACCGCAGAAGAGCTACACACGTTACAAATTTTACCGGTTCTTCATTCTTCAAAGGAACTGATGAAACCTCAACTCAAGAGTGAGAGAGTTAAAATCAATGAGCTACCCGATACCTTTGATGTTCGTGTGGTCGCCAATGCTATCCAACTGGAACAAGTTGTCATTAACTTGCTGACCAATGCCATTCAAGCAATGGAGCAGCAAGACGATAAGCAATTGTCCATCTTGCTGGAGATACGACCACCAAGCGCAGACACAACGAGTACACTGCTTATTCATATCGATGACAATGGTCCGGGGTTCTCTTCACCTTCGAATGGCGACTTTTTCGAACCTTTCCATACCACCAAGAAGAACGGGCTTGGGTTAGGGCTGTCGATTTCTCAACAAATAATCAGCGGAATTAACGGAAAGCTGTTAACCGGAGTCAGCCCACAAGGCGGCGCTCGATTTAGTATCGAGTTACCCATCGTTCCAACAAAAGAATCAGATTAGTCGCTAAGTAAACCATTACACGCTCACCAATAATAAGAATAAAAGATTAAAGGAATAACTATGTGTCACGTCTATTTCATTGATGATGAATCCGATTTAAGAATGGCCATCGAGCAGAGTTTTGAACTTGCTGATATCGATGCTGAATTCTTTCCAGATGCAGAATCCGCTTTGCTCGCTATCCAAGCGGATGGCCTTCCACATGTCATCATCACTGACATTTGCTTGCCAGGTATATCAGGGCATGACCTGCTCAATACCCTGATGCACAAAGATAAAGAACTCCCAGTCATCATGATCACTGGTCACGGTGACATCTCCATGGCGGTGCAAGCCATTCAAGATGGCGCCTATGATTTCATTGAGAAACCGTTCGCCAACGAACGCCTAATAGAAACCACCAAACGCGCAATTGAAAAACGTCAACTGACCCTCGAAAACCTTGAACTAAAACGCTCTCTCAAAGCGAGCCAAGCGCTTGGTCCGAGAATCATTGGTGATACACAATCCATGACTGAGCTCCGTTCGGTCATCACTCATGTTGCAGACACCAACGCTGATATTTTGCTTTTCGGTGAAACCGGTACGGGCAAAGAGTTGGTCGCACGCTCTCTGCATGAACCGAGCAGTCGTCGAGAACACAACTTTGTTGCCGTCAATTGCGGTGCCGTTCCTGAGAGCCTGATTGAAAGCGAACTGTATGGTCATGAGAAAGGCGCGTTTACCGGCGCTGAAAGCAAACGCGTTGGTAAATTCGAATTTGCTCAGGGCGGCACCCTGTTCTTAGATGAAATTGAATCCATGCCGATGCAGGCACAAATACGCCTACTGCGTGTATTACAGGAACGCGTGATTGAGAGAGTTGGATCTAATAGTTTGGTGCCTCTTGATATTCGTGTGATTGCCGCCACCAAAGTCGACCTAAAAAAAGCGGCTGAAGAAGGGAGCTTTCGACAAGATCTCTATTACCGACTCAATGTCGTCACCTTGGATTTACCGCCTCTAAGAAGCCGCCAAGAAGACATCCCTGCACTCTTTCACCACTTCTTACTTGTGGCTGCGGCTCGCTATGGGAAAACAGCCCCTGCGCTTCCACAAAAGGAACTGCATGCGCTTTTAGCTCACGATTGGCCGGGAAATGTACGTGAATTACGTAATACTGCCGAACGTTTTGTGTTGTTAGGTAAGCTTTCTAACCTATCAGACAACAGCACCGACTCTAGCCATGAAATGTCGCTCACTGAACTGGTCTCTGATTTCGAAAAAAATACGTTAAAGCAAGCACTTATTGAGTGTAATGGCAGTATAAAAGAGACTATGGAAAGGCTACAGCTTCCACGAAAAACGCTCTACGATAAGATGCAAAAACACCAACTCACGAAAGAGTCTTATAAGGTAGAACAAAACTAGATTAGATTTGGGAGTAAGATCACCTATACTTATTTTGATAACAGGATGTTATGCAATAAATAGGATAAGGAAATAGGTATGGGTGAGAAAACGAGAGTACCATCGATTACTGACACGTTTGAGATAGACGGTATCTACTACACCGATCAGCATGTCGACTTAAACACACCAGAATTAGAAGCGAAGCGAGCGCTGTATGAGCAGATAAATCCTCATTCGAATCGCGGTAGAAATATAGATGAGGAGGTCTAATGACCTCCTCATTTTTTATTCCAATAAGACTTTTTCAGTTCTAATCACATAGAACAAACAGCTATTTGGTTATGATCTCTGGCCCCATCAAGGTGGTTGGTAACCATGTTGATACCCAAGGCACGTAAGTTACGATAATCAAGAATAAGAACATCACGCCAACCCATGGCAGTGCGGCTTTTACGACATTCATCATCGACATCTTCGCTACCCCTGCGGTCACAAACAAGTTGAGCCCCACAGGCGGGGTTATCATCCCTATCTCCATGTTCACCACCATCATGATACCAAGGTGAATTGGGTCGATACCCAGTGCAATTGCGATTGGGAATACCAGCGGAGCAACGATGATCAGCAAGCCTGACGGCTCCATGAACTGTCCGCCAATCAATAACAGAACGTTCACCACGATCAAGAAGGTAATCGGTCCTAAGCCCGCAGAGAGCATAGATTCAGTGATCATTTGAGGAATACGTTCTTCAGTCAGCACGTGCTTAAGAATCAGAGCATTGGCAATGATAAACAGCAACATGATAGTCAGCTTACCTGCATCATAAAGCGTATCTTTGGTGTCTTTATGAACAAAGGTTTGAACGATTTTGACCAAGGCTGGTTTCTTGTTCTCTTTGTCCGCAAACGGGCCCATATCTTTGTAGATAAAGTTAGCAATGAAGAACGCATAAACCGCTGCAACTGCCGCTGCTTCTGTCGGAGTAAAGATACCGCCGTAGATACCACCTAGAATGATAACAATCAGCAGCAAACCCCAGCTCGCGTCTTTCGCTGCTGCGAACATCTCACCCCAGCCTACAAATGGCTGTGCCGGAATCTTCTTAATACGTGCTGCAATGTAGATAGCAATCATCAACATCACACCCGCCAGCAGGCCTGGAATAACGCCACCTAGGAACATACGACCAACAGATACATCGGTAGCCGCTGCGTAAACCACCATAACGATTGACGGTGGAATCAAGATACCTAACGTACCCGCGTTACAGATAACGCCTGCCGCGAACTCTTTTGAGTAGCCATTTTTGATCATACCCGCGATAACGATACTACCGATCGCCACTACCGTAGCCGGTGAAGAACCTGACAGCGCTGCGAACATCATACATGCCACAACCGATGCCATCGCCAAACCGCCGCGGAACCAGCCCACCATCGCGATAGCAAAACGGATAATACGCTTTGCAACGCCACCCGTAGACATGAAGCTAGAGGCCAAAATAAAGAATGGGATTGCTAATAATGTGTAATGGCCAGCAAATGCGTTAAACAACGTTTGTGCAACGGATGCCAGAGAAGCATCAGAGTGCATCAGCAAAAATAGGACGCTCGATAAACCCAAGGAAATCGCGATTGGTACACCAACCAACATGAACGCAATTACCATCAAAAATAGAAATAACATTGCCATGATTAGTCTTCCTTACCGTTAGATTTTGTATTCGATTCGCTCGTCTTATTTGACGTGTTCGAGTCCAATACCGCTGTCGCGTCTTCATCAGAACCCGCTAGTACGTCAGCTTTAAGTGCATCCAGCTCTTCTTCTGCTTCATGTCCTGCAATCATGCGGTCCAGTTTTCCAGTTAAGATTTGGAACGCGACTTGAGCAAAACGGAAAGTCAGTAGCGCCATACCAATCGGCAGTGCCATGTAAGGAATAAAGCGAGGCAGTTTTTCATATCGTTCGCCTTCGTTAAGCCAATCCGCCATGAACTGCAGCATTTCAGGCATTGGAATATCGTCGGTTTCATACCATGCACGTTCAGTCGCGAACGGGTACCAATAATTCCAAGAACCGATAAGAAGTAAGATTGAAAAGGCTAAACAACAAGTCACGGCAATCAGCGCGTAGATCTTTCTTAGCTTTTCTGGCGCGAGGTTAATAATGACATCGACGCCGATATGAAAATGTTTTTTTACGCCATAAGAAGCGCCGACCAACACCATCCATGCAAACATGAATACCGTCAGTTCCAATGCCCACAAAATGTTGTCGTTGAATGCGTATCGAAAGACCACATTGGCAAAGGTAAGTAGCGTCATTGCGCCAAGGAAAAATGCAATCAAAGACTCTTCAATCACATCAGTAACTTTTCCGACTTTAGAAAAAAATGAAGGCTCTAATGCTGCTTCGTTAGAATTTGGTTGTTCCATTTGAGGATTATCCATAATTGACTCCGCTTATAATTGTTTTAATGAGGAGTAGCGAACCATGCTCGCTACTCCTTAGCGGTGTTATTGGTTTGAAGCTAACGCTGCATTGATAAGATCTGAACCGATGTCTTTTTCAAACTTCTTCCATACTGGTTGAAGTGCAGTTACCCATGCTTCACGCTGTTCAGGCGTCAAAGTACGAACCTCACCACCAGCTTCGATGATGTTGTTTTTGTTCGCTAGGTTAACTTTTGAAGATTCAGCATTACGTGTCTCAGACACTTCCTGAACGATAGTGCCAAGTTGCGTACGTACATCTTCAGGTAGGTCTTTCCAGAAGTCGTTCGACGTTACTACAAGGTAATCAAGGATACCGTGGTTAGTTTCTGTCACGCCGTCTTGTACTTCAAAGAACTTCTTACCGTAGATGTTTGACCATGTGTTCTCTTGGCCATCGATAACCTTAGTTTGCAGGCCACCGTATACTTCTTTGAAAGACATCTTCTGTGGGTTAGCACCGAGTTGTTCAAACTGAGCGACTAATACGTCTGATGCTTGAACACGGAATTTCAAACCTTCCGCGTCTTCAGGATTGATAAGAGGTTTGTTTGCCGACATCTGTTTCATGCCATTGTGCCAAAACGCTAGGCCTTGTAGACCACGACGCTTCATCGCATTTTTCAGCTTTTCGCCAGACTCTGAGTTTTGGAAACGGTCAACAGCTTCTACATCTTCAAATAGGAAAGGAAGGTCAAAAATGCGGTATTTCTTAGTGAACTTCTCAAATTTAGACAGCGATGGCGCCGCCATTTGAACATCACCATTTAACAGGGCTTCCAGTACCTTATTATCATCGTAAAGCGTTGAGTTAGGGAAAACTTGCATACAAGCTTTGCCGTTCATTTCCGTGTTTACTCGCTCTTCTAGTAAAGAAGCAGCAATGCCTTTCGGGTGCTTATCAGTATTGGTTACGTGACTGAACTTAATCACAATTTCACCTGGATCACAGTTAGCGGCAGCATTGAAGCTAGTGAGTGCCAGAGCAGATACAGACAGCAGGGTAAGAGGCTTAAACATTATTATTCTCCTTAGTAAACAAAGCAGCCCATCAATGGGAACTGCGTGCTTTCACTAAGGCAATTAGCGCGCCACATTGAAACAAAACATTAACAAGCCTTTAACCGTAAGGCTTCTTAAGATCGATAAGCTCTAATCGACTAACTGATGCAAATATTAATGGGTGGAAAATGACACATAGAATATTTGTAAATGGGTGGGAGTTGACCAACGTATTAGTAATGAATAAGGCCGAATGAGGTCTGACCAAAAGCTCGATAGTCGATGATGCCTTGAAGTAATTTCAACCTATCCTGTAGAGTGCTGCACAACTTAGCCAGATTTACACCCCCACTACTTAATAAGAGTTGATATCAATGAGTCAGATCTACCATCACCCAGTACAAATTTACTATGAAGATACCGATCACTCAGGTGTGGTTTATCACCCTAATTTTCTAAAGTACTTTGAACGTGCACGCGAACATGTGTTGGGTAGCGATAAACTGGCAACATTGTGGAATGAACACGGATTAGGCTTTGCGGTGTATAAAGCCAACATGACTTTTCAAGATGGTGTTGAGTTCGCAGAAATCTGCGACATCCGAACCTCTTTTGAACTCGATGGCAAATACAAAACGCTATGGCGACAAGAAGTGTGGCGTAAAGATGCAACCAAACCCGCGGTGATTGGTGATATCGAAATGGTCTGCCTTGATAAAGACAAACAACTGCAGCCCGTGCCTGCTGAAGTATTAAAAGCGATGCTTGGCGAAACGAGCTAACTTCATCTCACCAAACTAGCTTAAAAGAGATGAGACGACGAAAAGGTTCTCATCTCTAATTGCATTGGAAGACTCGCCCCACCCAGCGTAACCGCAAATCGGTACTGGTCATCCAATCGCCCTAAGCAACATTGCCATGCTGTAGAAATATCGCTTTGTTCAGCAGCATCCAACTCAACTTCGGCATATACACTGATTCCGCCATGCAATCTAATTTCATCTTGCAAGTTTGATTGAAAGTCCGAGGCGTGAAGTGACAGTGTTTGTTCAGTCAGGTTAGAGAAATCAAACGAAAAGCTTCGCAACGATGTCGCTAGCCCCCTGCCCGTCGCTTTGATATACGACTCCTTCAGCGCCCACAGATCGAAAAAACGCTCTCTTTGTTGTTCTTTGCTGAGCTCAAGTAAATCCGTCAATTCTGTATCTGAAAAATAGTGCTTCATGATCGAGTCGATATTGGTCGAGCTTCTTGCATGTTCAATATCAACACCCAGATGAACTTGTTTCCCTTCTCTCTGGCAAACCGCGATTAACAAATGTTCTTTGCTATGACTGATATTGAAATTCAGGCCGGTTTCTATTTGTTGTTTCTCAATTAAGCTTGGCTTTCCTTTCTCACCATATTCAAAACGCCACTCTTCAGGCATCAAATCAGAATAGCTAGACAGCACCTTTCTTAGGTAGTTTCGAACATACAAAGCTTGAGTCTGAGATAAGGGCATTCGATAGCGCTCAACTTTGGCAATCTCATCGGCTGTCAGTCTCTTTTTGAGCTGCGATACATTGTTTGGCTGGTCATTTAAATTACTCAGAGAACATAGCCACAAATCAACAACGGGAGTTTTCATTTAACTCGAACTCACTTCTACAAACCACTCTTCAAACACGATTGGAACAACCAAATCGAACAAATTTAACTCATCTATGATTTAAGCGAAACCTAGAGAATACGGGAGGGAAACACCCTTCATATACGGACTTAAAGCTAATTTTTCAAATAATAACAAATTAAAACACAGATCACACTTAGCCTTACATAAGAGGCACCCGTTAAATGTTACTTACAAAAATATGACATAGATCTCACCAAGTCAAAATATAGAGTAAAAACACTAAAAAACAACCCATACTCATTAATTATCAATAAGTTAATTAAATTAAAAATACAAAAATCAAAACCATGCCAAATTCATCTGGTCTGAACAGATCATAGTGGCCTCTGGGAGCATTGTATCGACAACTCACCTCGGGTAGCCTGCTCAACCATTAAACAAATTCACACGTTTTCTTTGCGGATACCGATTTGTCATTTAGTCAGACTTTGAACAGGATTTTAATGGACATCGCCTCAACATTTGAATGCCACCGTCGCGCATGAAACACCTCCCCTACTCTCGTAAGTCAACGCACTTCGAAAGCCTAATTTCTATCTGGTTGCCGCCACTCAGCAACCTGAATTTTCAGCTGCGCTTCCCTAAATCTGTTTCAGATTTTCTTTCTATAGCTTTAAAAGCGCAGCCTCAAAACACGACATCACTTTCTGTGATTTCTAGTGGAGACTCATAATGAGCCAACCCGAGACAAATACACCGGAATCAGTCGACGATACTCGATTGAATAAACGCCTTAAAGATATGCCTGTCGCTATCGTTGGTATGGCGAGCATGTTTGCAAACTCTCGTTACCTGAATAAATTTTGGGACCTTATCAGCGAAAAGATCGATGCGATTACTGAAGTGCCAGATACGCACTGGCGTCCAGAAGATTACTACGATTCAGATCGTACTACGCCAGACAAGTCTTACTGTAAGCGCGGTGGTTTCATCCCTGAAGTGGACTTCAACCCAATGGAGTTCGGCCTTCCGCCAAACATCCTAGAACTGACTGATACGTCACAGCTGCTTTCTCTGATCGTGGCAAAGGAAGTACTTGAAGATGCAAAACTTCCTGAAGGCTATGATCGCGATAAGATCGGTATTACGCTCGGTGTTGGTGGTGGTCAGAAGATCGCTCAAAGCCTGAATGCTCGTCTTCAATACCCTGTTTTGAAAAAAGTCTTCAAGAGCAGTGGCATCAACGACGAAGACAGCGAGATGCTGATCAAAAAATTCCAAGACCAATACATCCACTGGGAAGAGAACTCATTCCCTGGTTCATTGGGTAACGTAATTTCAGGTCGTATTGCTAACCGCTTTGACCTTGGTGGCATTAACTGTGTAGTAGATGCTGCTTGTGCAGGTTCTCTAGCCGCAATGCGCATGGCTCTAAGTGAGCTAGTTGAAGGCCGCAGTGAAATGATGATCACAGGTGGTGTGTGTACTGATAACTCACCAACCATGTACATGAGTTTCTCTAAAACACCAGCATTCACCACCAATGAAACCATTCAACCTTTCGACATCGACTCAAAAGGTATGATGATTGGTGAAGGCATCGGCATGGTTGCTCTTAAGCGTCTTGAAGATGCAGAACGCGATGGCGATAGAATCTACTCAGTGATTAAAGGTGTCGGTTCTTCTTCGGATGGTAAGTTCAAGAGTATTTACGCACCTCGCCCTGAAGGACAAGCGAAAGCGCTTAAACGTGCTTACGATGATGCTGGTTTCGCACCGCACACACTTGGCCTTTTAGAAGCGCACGGTACAGGTACAGCTGCGGGTGATGTGGCTGAATTTGGCGGCTTAAACTCGGTATTCAGTGAGAACAATGAAGAGAAGCAACACATTGCGTTAGGCTCTGTGAAATCTCAAATTGGTCACACTAAATCAACTGCGGGTACTGCAGGTTTAATCAAAGCTGCATTAGCACTGCACCACAAAGTACTGCCGCCAACAATTAACGTATCGGCTCCGAATCCTAAGTTGGATATCGAGAACTCACCGTTCTACCTAAACACACAAACGCGTCCTTGGATGAAACGTGTCGACGGCACACCGCGCCGCGCAGGTATCAGCTCATTCGGTTTTGGTGGCACTAACTTCCACGTTGTCTTGGAAGAGTACACCCCAGAACATGCTCGCGGTGACAAATACCGTCAGCGCCAAGTACCGCAAACTCTGTTATTCAGCGCGGAATCTCGTCAAGCACTGATCAATGAGCTAAAACAAGTTTCAACTCAAGCTGCAGATGCTGCGTTCAAACTAGTAGCGCTTGCTGAACAAAACGCTCTACGCGAAATTGACGCTAAGCATGCTCGTATTGGCTTAGTCGTGACTGACCAAGCAGACCTTCAAGCGCAGCTGACTCAAGCGGTTTCTATGCTTGAAAGCCAAACCAAAGCACATTGGCAGATGCCAAACGGTACTAGCTACCGTGAGTCGGCACTGATTGCTGAAAACGGCGCAGGTAAAGTGGCAGCACTATTTGCAGGTCAAGGTTCGCAATACCTAAACATGGGTCGCGAGCTTGCTTGTCATTACCCTGAGATGCGCCAACAGCTTGCTCAAGCGGATCAAGTATTTGGTCAGCACAAGAAAACGGCTCTGTCGCAAATTCTGTTCCCAATTCCAACCTTCACACCGGAAGCAACCAAAGCTCAAGAAGCAGTGCTAACCAACACGGCCAACGCGCAAAGTGCGATTGGTACTGTGTCTATGGGTCAGTTCGACATCATGACTCAAGCTGGCTTCAAAGCAGACATGGTCGCAGGCCACAGCTTTGGTGAGCTAAGTGCACTATGTGCATCGGGTGTTATCTCGCAAGACGATTACTACCAACTAGCTTTCGCTCGTGGCGATGCGATGGCAGCGACACCTGAACAAGGTGACAGCGGTACTATGTTTGCGGTCATCCTAGACGCAGACAAACTTCCAGCCGTTGAAAACTGCATCAGCCAATTTGAAGGCGTGAGTATTGCCAACTACAACGCTCCGACTCAACTGGTTATTGCAGGTCCAACTGCGACGGTTCAACAAGCAGCACAAGCGCTAACTGAACAAGGCTTCAAAGCAATTGCTCTGCCAGTATCTGGTGCTTTCCATACACCGCTTGTTGCTCACGCTCAAAAACCATTTGCTGCTGCAATTGATAAAGCTTCATTCAGCGCTCCAACACTGCCGCTTTACTCAAATGCAACAGGCAAGCTGCACAGCAAAGACGCTAAAGCGATCAAGAAAGCGTTCAAGCAACACATGCTGCAATCGGTTCGTTTTAGCGAGCAAATTGAAGCGATGTATGAAGCCGGTGCACGCGTATTCGTAGAGTTCGGTCCGAAAAACATTCTTCAAAAGCTGATTGAGAAAACATTGGCTGATAAGAACGAAGAGCTTTACGCAATCAGCATCAACCCAAGCCCTAAAGGCGACAGTGACCAACAGCTTCGTTTAGCTGCGGTTCAACTGTGCGTGGCAGGTGTTTCATTAGACAACATTGACCCTTACCAAGCTGACATTGCTGAACCTGCAAAGGCATCACCAATGAACATCAAACTGAATGCAACCAACTACATCAGCCCTGCTACTCGTAAGAAAATGGATCAATCATTGGCTTCGGGCAACGTCACCGAAAAGACTGAGATTGTTGAAGTGAAAGTTGAAGTCGAGAAAATCGTGGAAAAAGAAGTGATTAAAACAGAAATCGTTGAAGTACCTGTGGCTGCTCCTCAAGCTTCAAATGTACAACAATCAGTTGCAGCACCAAGTCTACAAGTAGCAACAGCAACTCAGCAGCTTCAAGTAGCACAACCTGCACCAGCGACTATTCAACCAACAGCTTCAGTAACGGTTGATGAGTCTTCACTGCAATCGTTCTTCAATGCTCAACAACAAGCAGCAGAAGTACATCAGCAGTTCCTTGCGATTCCTCAGCAATACGGTG
This sequence comes from Vibrio lentus, assembly GCF_002875945.1. GTDB lineage: Bacteria > Pseudomonadota > Gammaproteobacteria > Enterobacterales > Vibrionaceae > Vibrio > Vibrio apostichopi. The sequence continues at coordinate 56,331 of NZ_MCZK01000113.1, read as the reverse complement.
ACACGTTCAACACCCTAATGTCTGAGCAAGCGAAAATGGCAACAGCAGGCGTAGCAATTCCTGAGAACCTACAGCGTTCTATGGAGATGTTCCACCAGCACCAAGCTGAGACGCTAAAAGCGCACGCTCATTACCTAGAAATGCAAGCGCACAGCAACAACTCAGCACTGAACATGCTGACGCAAGGATCAGTCGAAACAGCACAACCAACCTTCGTTGCTTCTGTAAATGCTCAGCCAGCGATTCAAGCTCCAGCTACTCCAACAGCTGTCGTTCAACAACCTGTAGCTCAAGTGCAAACGACTCCTGTACAAGCAGCACCTGTTCAAAATGTGGTAGCTCAGAAAGCTCCAGTACAGAAAGCCGTGCCTGCACCGCAAGTAGCGGCTCAAGCGGCAGCGCCTGTTGCAGCTCAACCTGTGCCAGTTAAAGCGCAACCAGCTCCTGTAGCTGCACCAGTAGCAGTACAATCAGCCGATGCTGAAAAAGTGATGCTAGAAGTGGTCGCTGAGAAAACGGGTTACCCAACGGAAATGCTTGATCTAGAAATGGACATGGAAGCAGACCTTGGTATCGACTCAATCAAGCGCGTAGAGATTCTTGGTACCGTTCAAGACGAAATGCCAAACCTACCTGAGCTGAACCCTGAAGATTTAGCTGAGTGTCGTACTCTTGGCGAAATCGTCGGCTACATGAACAGTAAAAGCATGAACAGCAAGATGCCAGCATCAGCGCCTGTTGCCGCACAGCCAAGCGCAACTGCTCCTGTTCAAGCAGCTAACGGTCTTGATGCAAAAGTCGTTCAACAAACCATGCTAGAAGTGGTTGCTGAGAAGACAGGTTACCCAACGGAAATGCTTGATCTAGAAATGGATATGGAAGCAGACCTTGGTATCGATTCAATCAAGCGTGTTGAGATTCTTGGTACGGTTCAAGATAAACTGCCTACTCTTCCAGAGCTAAACCCTGAAGACTTAGCTGAGTGTCGTACTCTGGGCGAAATTGTTGACTACATGAACAGTAAACTTCCGACTTCTGCACCAGTTGCAGCACAAACGGAAGTAGTGGCGCCAGCAGCAGCTAACAACGGACTAGATGCGGCTGTCGTTCAAAAAACCATGTTAGAAGTAGTAGCAGAGAAAACGGGCTACCCGACTGAAATGCTAGACCTAGCAATGGATATGGAAGCTGACCTTGGTATCGATTCAATCAAACGTGTTGAGATTCTTGGTACGGTTCAAGATGAACTGCCTACTCTTCCAGAGCTAAACCCTGAAGACTTAGCTGAATGTCGCACTCTAGGCGAAATCGTAGCCTACATGAACAGCAAGCTTCCAGCTTCTGCTCCAGTAGCAGCTCAAATATCTGCACCAGTGCAAGCAGTATCAAACGGTTTAAACGCAGAACAAGTTCAAAGCACAATGTTGAGCGTAGTAGCGGATAAAACGGGCTACCCAACAGAAATGCTCGACCTAGCAATGGACATGGAAGCAGACCTTGGCATCGACTCAATCAAACGTGTAGAGATCCTTGGTACGGTTCAAGACCAGCTGCCAACATTGCCAGAACTAAACCCTGAAGACCTAGCTGAGTGTCGTACTCTGGGTGAAATTGTTGACTACATGAACAGCAAGTTAGCTCCTAGTTCGGAAGCAGCGGCAGTAGCTCCTGCTGCAGAAAGCGCAAGCAACGACCTAAAACCTGCTCATGTTCAATCAACAATGATGGAAGTGGTTGCCGACAAAACAGGCTACCCAGCAGAAATGCTCGATCTAGCAATGGACATGGAAGCAGACCTTGGTATCGACTCAATCAAACGTGTTGAAATTCTAGGTACAGTTCAAGACCAGCTACCAACGCTGCCAGAGCTAAACCCTGAAGACTTAGCTGAGTGTCGTACTCTTGGTGAAATCGTTACCTACATGCAAAGCAAGCTATCCGCTGCTGCACCCGTAGCGACTGCTAAAGCTGATTCAGTAACGCCTATCGCAGAAACAGCGACAGCGGAACTTCCTCCACACAATGAGGTAGCGCTAAAAAAGCTACCAGCGGCAGATAAACTCGTCGATTGTTTCTCAAAAGACGCTTGTGTCGTGATCACAGATGATGGTCACAACGCCGGTGTTCTAGCAGAAAAGTTGACCGCTAACGGCATTCAAGTTGCTGTAGTGCGTAGTGCTCTTTCTGCCGCGTCACCTTTAAACAGTGAAATCGCAAGCTACACACTCAACAGCGTCGATGATGCTGGTGTGACTGCAGTTATTAACGACATCGAAGCAGACCTTAAAACGTCGAACAAAGTGATTGCTGGCTTCATTCACCTACAAGCTATCGTTGATGCTAAACAAAGCAACGAGCAAGCGGTTAACTTGAATGCAGACTCAAGAGCTTCACTGACGACAGCGTTCTTATTCGCCAAGCACCTAAATGGCCAACTGAATGCCGTTTCTGGTCGCAGCGTGTTCTTTACACTAAGCCGTATCGATGGTGGCTTTGGTTACCTAGATACTAAGCAATTAGCGAATGCAGAACTTAACCAAGCGGCTCTATCTGGTCTAACTAAGACACTGAGCCATGAATGGTCAAACGTATTCTGCCGTGCATTGGATGCTGACGCTTCTATTGATGCTCGTCACCTAGCTGAAGCTATCACAGGTGAACTATTCGATATCGATACCAACACGGTTGAAATCGGCCTTAGCCATGCGGAAAACGGTGAATCTGGTCGTGCAACATTGATTGCGGCAACACCAGGTGCTGCACAAACTAAAAACACAGGCGCTCAACTCACCAAGAGCGACAAAGTTCTGGTGACGGGTGGCGCTAAAGGCGTGACGTTTGAATGTGCACTGACGCTTGCTAAGCAATGTAAGTCTCACTTCATTCTTGCAGGTCGTAGTAAGCATATTACTTCAGCTGAGCTACCTCAGTGGGCACAAGGCAAGCAAGAGAAAGAGCTAAAACCAGCGGCTATCGCTCACCTACAAGCTACGGGTGATAAGCCAACGCCGAAAAAAGTTGATGCCTTGCTAAAACCGGTATTGAGCAGCCTTGAAATCAACGCAGCACTTGCCGCTTTCAACGAGATTGGCGCGAGTGCTGAATACCTAAGCCTAGATGTATCGAACCATGAGTCAGTAGCGAAAACGCTGGCGAATTTCGAAGGCATCACAGGTCTTATCCACGGCGCTGGTGTACTGGCTGACAAACACATTCAAGACAAAACACTTGATGAACTGAACATGGTTTACGGCACGAAAGTGGGCGGACTAGAAGCGGTTCTTGGCGGTCTTGATAGCAGCAAGCTAAAACTGATTGCGATGTTCTCTTCGGCGTCGGGTTTCTACGGAAACACAGGCCAAAGCGATTACTCGATGTCTAACGAGATCCTAAACAAAGCGGCTCTACAGCTGTCTGCTCGCAACCCTCAAGCGAAAGTGATGAGCTTCAACTGGGGACCGTGGGACGGTGGCATGGTAAACGCAGCACTGAAACGTATGTTTACAGAGCGCGGTGTGTACGTAATTCCTCTTCAGGCGGGTGCAGAACTATTTAGTTCTCAACTACTGAACGAAACTGGCATTCAATTGCTGGTTGGTACGAGCATGCAAGGTTCTGACAACAAGGAAGCTGCTGTAAAAAAGCTTAATGCGGAGTCTGTGCATCTTGCAAAGAGTCCGCTGAATACAAGCATCACTGTGACACGTCATCTTGATCCAAAGGCATTGCCTTTCATTCAAGATCACTGCATTGCCGGTAACCCTGTGTTACCGACAGTGTGTGCCATCCAATGGATGCGTGAAGTCGCAGAGCAACTGTTAGGGGTGAACGTTAGCGTTCACAACTACAAACTGCTTAAGGGTGTGATTTTTGATACTGATGAAGTGCAAGAGCTGAAACTGGTTCTTTCTTCTGATGCTAAATCAAAAGATCAGCTAAAAGCGGTGATCAGTTGCCAAGGGCGACCACAGTATCAAGCTCAGTTGCAAGTTGCCTCTGTACAAGTGTCTGAAGATGTTCAACAAGCGTCAGTAAAACGCTTTGAGGCCAACACTTCAGCACCTGTAACAACGGCACAAGCTCTATACAGTGACGGCACTCTGTTTCATGGACCAAGATTGCAAGGTATTACCTCAGTCGAACGCTTTGACGACTTAGGTTTATTGGCTCAATGCCAGTTGCCTCACATTGAAAACAGCGACTGCGGATCATTTATTCCTAAGCAAGGTTTTGGTGATAGCCAGCCATTTGCTGAAGATTATCTGTTGCAAGCCATGTTGGTATGGGCTCGATTGAAATACGGCGCGGCAAGCCTACCGTCTGCAATCGGTGAGTTTATTTGTTACGCACCGATGCACAATGGTGACCAAGGTTGGCTAGAGCTGAGCGTGATAAAAAGCACGGCTCGTTCGCTGCAAGCTGATATCTCGCTTTACCATCAAGATGGTCGTTTAAGCGCAGTAATGAAAGGCGCCAAAGTCACCATCAGCAAGAGCTTAAATGACGCATTTTTGCCGAAATCTAGCTCAGCAGTATCAAAGAAAGAGGCGACTAAAAACGCAGAAAAGGAGCAATTGTCATAGTGACTGTTCCTACTAATAAAGCGATGCCATTGCGCATCGCTCTTTTAGCTCAGCCAGCAAACGCGGCTGAGCTTTCTGCCGACTTATTCCCCTCGTTCTCAGAGATGATAACTGTTGTGGTTGATGGCAATTTTAATCAAGCACTTAGCCGTGCGATTGAGACTGTAAATCAAGGCACTGCTGTTAAACTCTGTTTGGATTCTCACTCACCATCATTGTTGATGTTAAGTGCGCTGAATGCTGCTCAGAATAAGATTCACCCACACGCGAATTTAGCGGGCTTTGCCGAAACTCTCGATCTGGATAATGGAGATAGCGTTCAACTTGCTCTAGAGATGTCACGCCGCCCCGCTTCAGATTTAAGCCATCAACAACAATACTCAACCCTATCTGCTTCGCAGCAGTTTAATGAATTGTTGAATATGATTGAGGCGATATCGAGCCGTTCATTGCCGAGCCATTCATTACCTAACAATTACTGGTTTACTGAACCGAACAAAGCACGGGTTGCTGCGTTAACTTTCAGTGACGATAGCCAAAAAGCCACCAGCCTGATATTGACTCAAGCGACCGGTTTGCACGAACCAAAGCCATTGCTATCGAGCGAGCGTTTGATGTTTGTGGTTTCTGGCAATGACCAAGCTGAATTAGTTTCTAAGCTAGCCTCACTAAGAGCTGAGCTTAAATGCGTTAGCGATTCGGCGGACAGCGAACTTGCTATCGCCAGCTTGATGTATTCAAACCTAAGCCACTTTCAAAGCGTTCAGCACAATGTTGGCCTTAACGCGAACATCGTGATTCAAGCCGCTTCAATCGATGCTGCACTACAAGAGATCACAGCGCTAGAAAATGCGTTGCCAAAAGTAATGGCTGACAATAGCCAATACAAAACGCCAGCGGGCAGTTGTTTCTCACCGATGCCTCAAAGCAAAGGTGGCGTTGCATTTGTTTACCCTGGTGTTGGCACGGTTTATCCCGGCATGTTGCGCGAGTTTCACCACCATTTCCCACAGTTATTTGCTCGTTTAGAACGTGAAGGTAACTTGAAAGAGATGCTGCAGGCTGACAAAACCTACGCTGAAGACTCGCAAGAAATGTCGCTCAGTGAGCTGGCAATTGCCGGTGTGGGCAGCAGTTATCTGTTAACACAACTGCTATGTGATGAATTCAAAGTGCAGCCAGATTTCGCCTTGGGCTACTCCAAGGGTGAAGCCTCCATGTGGGCCAGCTTAAATGTTTGGAAAAACCCACATGCGCTGATTGAGATGACTCAAACCAGCCCTATTTTCACGACAGCTATTTCTGGCGAGCTCACCGCAGTGCGTCAAGATTGGCAGCTGAACGGCGACGAAAGCATCCAATGGAATAGCTTTGTGGTTCGCAGTGATGCACAAGCGATTGAGGCTCTGTTACCAGAATTCCCACGCGCTTATCTCGCTATCATCCAAGGTGACACTTGCGTACTGGCAGGTTGTGAAAGCACATGTCGTGCACTACTCAAAAAACTAGGTAAACGTGGCATTGCCGCGAATCGTGTTACCGCAATGCACACCACACCAGCATTGAGCCAACATAGCCAAGTGCGTGAGTTTTACACGCAACCACTGTTCGACGAATTGCCAAAGCATATCCGCTTTATCAGCGCAGCAGGTCTACCGACGGGCGCACCAATCAATATCGACAGCGACAGCATCGCCCTTTCGATTGCCGACACTTTCTGTTCGACGCTGGATTTCACTGCGTTGATCCAGAGTGCGCGTCAGCAAGGTGCTCGCCTGTTTGTCGAAATAGGTGCCGATCGTCAAACCAGCACATTGATCGACAAGATCAATCGTAGCGATAGCGTAGCCGACCAAGTCTGCACAATCGCTTCCAATGCCAAAGGCGGTGACGATGTTGTCACGCTCATCAAGTGCATTGGTCAGCTCATTACTCATCAAATCCCATTGTCTGTCGAGCCACTTATTCAAGGGCTAAAACAACAGATCACCACTAAGCAATTAAGTGGTGTATCTCAAGGCAGTGCAGTGAATCATCAAGGAGAGCTAGTATGAGTTCTCAATCGAAACCATCTCAATATAAATATCAGGCTCAAAACAAACAGCAAGTGAAGTGCAATAAGATCGCGATTGTCGGTATTGCTAACCAATACCCAGAAGCTGATACGCCAAAAGACTTTTGGCAAAACTTGCTGGATAAAAAAGATTCTCGAACCACATTAAGCGCTGAAAAGCTAGGTGCTAAACCTGAAAGCTATCAGGGCGTGCAAGGCGAATCAGACCGCTTTTACTGTGATAAAGGCGGCTACATCGAAAACTTCAATTTCGATAGCAGTGGCTACCGCTTAACAGCAGAATCGTTCAACGGTGTTGACCAAAGTTTCCTATGGGCTTTAGATACAAGTCGTAAGGCGTTAGTCGACGCAGGCATTAATTTAAATGCCGATGTTTTAGAGCGCACAGGCGTGATCATGGGTGCCCTTTCGTTCCCAACCACACGTTCAAACGACTTGTTTCTGCCGATGTATCACTCGGTGGTCGAGAAAGCACTACAAGCTAAATTGTCTAATGACCAGTTTTCACTGCTGCCAACCAATGAAACCGCGCAAGACCTCAATCCTATCAATGGTGCAGCGGCACACAACGCCTCTAAGTTAGTGGCTGATGCATTGGGTTTAGGCAACGTGCAACTTAGCCTAGATGCGGCATGCGCAAGCTCAGTGTATTCATTGAAGCTAGCGTGTGATTACTTGAAGACGGGCAAAGCCGACATGATGTTGGCGGGCGCGGTATCCGGTGCTGACCCATTCTTTATCAATATGGGTTTCTCAATCTTCCACGCTTACCCTGACCACGGTGTGTCGGTTCCGTTTGATAGCAACAGTAAAGGTTTGTTTGCTGGCGAAGGTGCTGGTGTTTTAGTCCTAAAACGCTTAGCTGATGCAGAGCGTGATGGCGATAATATTTACGCAGTCGTCAGCGGTATTGGCTTGTCGAACGATGGTCGTGGCCAGTTCGTATTAAGCCCAAACAGCAAAGGACAAGTACAAGCCTTTGAACGCGCTTACGAAGCTTCAAACCTAACACCAGACAGCATTGAAGTGATTGAGTGTCACGCAACCGGCACGCCATTAGGTGACAAGGTTGAGTTAACCTCAATGGAGCGTTTCTTTGCTGACAAATTGAATGGTTCTAACCCGCCATTGATTGGTTCTGCGAAGTCAAACCTCGGGCACTTACTGACTGCGGCGGGTATGCCGGGGATCATGAAGATGATCTTTGCGATGAAAGAAGGCGTGCTTCCGCCAAGTATTAATTTGGACAAGCCACTGTCTTCACCAGAAGGTTTATTTGGTTCACAGACCCTACCAACACAGGTTCAACCTTGGCCAAGTAAAGCGGGCAACCAAGAGCGCTGTGCGGGTGTTTCTGTATTTGGTTTCGGTGGTTGTAATGCTCACTTACTGCTTGAAGCGTATTCAGACACCAGTCATGTAAACCAGACTCTAGAGTCAGCGTCTCCAAGCCTACAACCGTCTAATTTAAGCATTACTGGTCTAGCGTCTCACTTCGGTTCTCTGCAAAGCATCAATGCGCTAAGCACTGCGATTGAGACCAATAGCGATGCTTTCATTGCTTTGCCTAAGAAACGCTGGAAAGGCTTAGACCAACATCCAGAACTACTGAATCAGTTTGGTTTACATGGTATTCCAAACGGAGCCTACATCGATCAATTCGATCTCGATTTCCTACGCTTCAAAGTGCCGCCTAATGAAGATGACCGTTTGATCTCTCAGCAGTTGCTATTGATGAAAGTTGCAGACGAAGCGATCAAAGATGCCAAGCTTGTTGCTGGCCAAAAGGTTGCGGTTTTAGTCGCGATGGAAACTGAGCTTGAGATGCACCAATTCCGTGGGCGCGTAAACCTGCATAGCCAACTGGCTGACAGCTTTGCCAACATGGGTATTGAGCTAACACAAGATGAATACCAATCGCTAGAAACCATCGCGATGGACAGTGTGATGGACGCAGCCAAGCTGAACCAATACACCAGTTTCATCGGCAATATCATGGCTTCGCGTATCTCTTCATTGTGGGACTTTAACGGCCCTGCCTTTACGATTTCAGCCGCTGAACAGTCGGTTGCTCGTTGTATCGATGTTGCACAAAACTTGATGTCGCAAGAATCCATGGACGCAGTCGTGATTGCAGCCGTTGACCTTAGTGGCAGTGCAGAGCATGTGATTCTGAAGAACAGTGTGAGCCCAGTGTCGCTTGCTCCAAAATTCGGACAACCGCAAGACGGCAGTTGGAATGTGGGCGAAGGCGCAGGTGCAATTGTTCTTGTTGAAGAAAGCCGAGTAACGCGCAACCAAGACGCGGCTTACGGCAGCATCAACGCATTGGCCTTTGGTTCAAGCGAGAATAACAACGCCGTTGTTGATGAATTACTGACTCAAGTTGGTATGAGCTCGAACGATGTTTCTCTGCTTGAGCTTAACCATGCACCTGAATCTTCATTACATCAGTCTTCATCATATCTGTCTTCGTCTCTAAGTTTAGCGAGCACAAGGACGACTCAAGCGAGTCAACGTGTTGGTCATTGCTCTGCTGCTTCTGGCATGGCAAGCCTACTACACGGTCTCCTCAACCTGAACCTTGAGTCTCTGAATCCAAATGTCAGCTCTAAGAGCGCGATTGTTGCCAACATCAGCGAAGGACAATGCTCACAGCTGCTACTAAGCCAATCGAGTGTTGAATCTCAATCACTATCGGTTCGTTTAAGCAGTGAACTGGCGAGTGATGCTAAACGTCAATTGGTTAAGCAAGTGACTCTTGGTGGCCGCGATATTTATCAACATATTGCCCAAACCCCAGTGACTAACTTGGCAACAATTCAACACAAAGCTTCAGGTAAACAAGCAGCAAGAGTGGCGTCGGTTCCAACGACAGCAAGCATTCAAGCAGCCCTTGCGCAAAAAGAGTTAGAGAAGAAAGCACTAGCGCAGAACGCGGTAGAGCCAGTAATCGAAACTCCTACATCAGTATCCCCTACTCTGGCGCCAACGCGCCACAGTCAGCTAACAGGTAACCACAGCAATATGACTCATGTCCTATCCGCTAAAAATGGCGTATCGAATATCGACGCTAATACGGATGCAGCATCACAGCCGTCTGTAACACCACACAACCAAGCTTTTGCTCAAAATCAGCAAGCAGCTCAACAGGTACACAAAGCATTCCTGCACACTCGTGCCCAAGGCATGCAAATGGCTGATGCACTATTGAAAGCACAGCTAAACGCAGTTACGTCTGGTTTAGATAACTCAGCCGCTTCTCAACAAACGAATGGCCAACAAACGACTGATCAGCAAACATTAGCTCAACTGGCTCCGGTTCAGTCAGTGCCAGTCAACGTACTTGCAACGCCTGCACCAGTAAAACCTATCCGTAAGCCATGCATTTGGGATTACGATGATCTGGTTGAATACGCTGAAGGCGACATCGCCAACGTATTTGGCCCTGATTACGCGATCATCGATAGCTACTCGCGCCGCGTTCGCTTACCAACCACTGACTACCTATTGGTATCTCGTGTAACCAAGCTCAACGCGACAGTGAACGAGTACAAACCAAGCACCATGACCACCGAATACGACATCCCTGTTGATGCGCCGTATCTTGTTGATGGTCAGATCCCTTGGGCAGTGGCGGTTGAATCTGGTCAATGTGACCTAATGCTAATCAGCTACTTAGGTATCGATTTTGAAAACAAAGGCGAGCGTGTTTATCGCTTACTTGATTGTACGCTGACTTTCCTTGGCGACTTGCCTCGTGGTGGCGATACGCTGCGTTACGATATCTCAATCAACAACTTTGCTCGCAATGGCGACACGCTGCTGTTCTTCTTCTCGTACGAGTGTTTCGTTGGCGACAAGATGATCCTGAAAATGGATAACGGTTGTGCAGGCTTCTTCACCGACGAAGAGCTAGCAGACGGCAAGGGTGTGATTCACACTGAAGATGAAATCAAGGCGCGTAAGCTGGCAACTAAACAACGCTTCGACCCTATGTTGCACTGCCCTAAAACGCAGTTTAACCACCAAGAATTACGTCATCTACTGACTGCCAACATCGCAGAGTGTTTTGGCCCGACTCACCAATCTAATCGCCACCAGCCTTCTTTGTGCTTCAGCTCAGAGAAGTTCATGATGATCGAAAAAGTTAGCCGTGTTGAACCGCAAGGCGGCACATGGGGACTTGGTCTGATTGAAGGTCACAAGCAGCTAGAGCCTGAGCACTGGTACTTCCCTTGTCACTTCAAAGATGACTCAGTAATGGCTGGTTCTTTGATGGCAGAAGGTTGTGGTCAACTGCTGCAATTCTTCATGATGCACCTTGGCATGCACACGCTTGTTCAAAATGGTCGTTTCCAACCGCTTGAAAATGCCCCTCAACAAGTGCGCTGTCGTGGTCAAGTTCTACCACAATCGGCAGAACTGACTTACCGCATGGAAGTGACTGAGATTGGTCTAAGCCCTCGCCCATACGCGAAAGCCAACATCGATATTTTGCTCAACGGCAAAGTGATTGTTGATTTCCAAAACTTGGGTGTGATGATCAAAGAAGACGACGAATGTACTCGTTACCTGCCTTCTTTAGAAACAGCTGTCGCGACCCCTGTTATCGAAAACTTGGGCCATACACCAGCAGTGAACCAACAGGCTTCAGCCAATGCACCATTGATGGCTCAAATTGAAGACCTAGAAACGGCGCCAAATAAAGGTGTGGTTCCTCTTCAACACGTTGAAGCTCCGGTAACGCCTGATTACCCGAACCGCACACCCGATACAGTTCCATTCACGCCATACCATATGTTCGAATTCGCAACCGGCGATATCGAGAAATGTTTCGGACCTGACTTCTCTATCTACCGTGGCATGATTCCACCACGTACTCCGTGTGGCGACCTACAGCTAACTACTCGTGTGGTTGAGATCGACGGTAAGCGTGGCGACTTCAAGAAGCCTTCATCATGTATCGCAGAATACGAAGTGCCAGAAAATGCATGGTACTTTGATGAAAACAGCCACCAGACCCTAATGCCTTACTCAGTATTGATGGAGATTTCGCTGCAGCCAAACGGCTTTATCTCTGGCTACATGGGCACAACACTGGGCTTCCCAGGTGAAGAACTGTTTTTCCGTAACCTAGATGGCAGCGGCAAAATGCTGCGTAACGTCGACTTGCGTGGCAAAACGATCACCAACGATTCTCGTCTGCTTTCAACAGTAATGATGGGCACCAACATCGTACAGAGCTTCAGCTTCGAACTGAGTACTGACGGCGTGCCTTTCTACCAAGGTACAGCGGTATTTGGTTACTTCAAAGGCGCAGCACTGAAAGACCAACTTGGTTTGGACAACGGTAAAGTGACTCACCCTTGGCACGTTGATAACAACCGCACACCGGATGTAAACATCAACCTGCTAGACAAAACGACGCGTTACTTCAATGCACCTGTTTCTGCTAATGGTGAAGTGCAAGAGCACTACCAACTGGCTGGCGGTCGTTTGAACTTTATCGATACAGTACAGATCACCAGCGATGGTGGTAAAGAAGGCCTTGGTTACCTATACGCTGAGCGCACGATTGACCCAAGTGATTGGTTCTTCCAGTTCCACTTCCATCAAGATCCGGTAATGCCAGGTTCTCTAGGTGTCGAAGCGATCATCGAACTGATGCAAACCTATGCGCTAAACAAAGACCTTGGCGCTGGTTTCCGCAATCCGAAGTTTGGTCAAATCCAATCTGAAGTGAAATGGAAATATCGTGGTCAGATTAACCCTCTGAACAAACAGATGTCTCTGGATGTACACATCACTGCGATTAAAGACGAAGACGGCAAACGCATCATCGTTGGCGACGCAAACCTGAGCAAAGATGGTCTGCGTATTTACGAAGTGAAAGACATCGCAATTTGTATCGAAGAAGCCCCTGCTATCGATAAAGCATAAGCCGCCACTAGAGACAAAGAATTAGGAAAGAATTTAGTATGACAACTCAAACTACAATTAATAACGAAAAGCTATCTCCGTGGCCTTGGCAGATTGAAGGGAGCACTACCCATTTCGATAACGCAGCAATGTCGACAATTTTGAAAGATTTGAGCCTTGCTTGTTACGTAGTGAACCACCCTGAAAAAGGCTTAGGCGTAAGCCAACAAGCTGAAATTGCATCAGGCGATTCAGCAAGCTCGGCGAACAACCAACCTGTTAGCGCCTTTGCTCCAGCTCTTGGTACACAAAGCCTAGGCGACGAAGATTTTCGTCGCTGCCACGGCGTGAAATACGCTTACTACGCAGGCGCAATGGCAAACGGCATTTCATCTGAAGAGTTGGTGATTGCGCTTGGTCAGGCTGGCATTCTTTGTTCATTTGGCGCGGCGGGCTTAATCCCGTCTCGCGTCGAGCAAGCGATCAACCGCATTCAAGCAGCACTGCCAAACGGTCCTTACGCATTTAACCTGATTCACAGCCCAAGCGAACCCGCTCTAGAGCGCGGCAGTGTTGAGCTGTTTTTGAAGCACAAAGTGAAAACCGTTGAGGCTTCAGCATTCTTAGGTTTAACACCGCAAATCGTTCACTACCGCGCTGCGGGCCTTAGCCGCGATGCACAAGGTGAGATTCAGATTGGCAACAAAGTTATTGCTAAGGTAAGCCGTACTGAAGTCGCAAGTAAGTTCATGCAGCCTGCTCCTGTGAAAATGCTGCAAGCTTTGGTTGATGAAGGCCGAATCACAGCAGAACAGATGGAACTGGCACAGCTTGTTCCTATGGCTGATGACATTACTGCAGAAGCCGATTCTGGTGGTCACACTGATAACCGTCCACTGGTTACCCTACTGCCAACGATTCTTGCACTGAAAGAGCAAATCCAAGCTCAGTACCAATTCAAAACTCCGCTACGTGTCGGTTGTGGCGGTGGCGTAGGTACGCCTGACGCTGCTCTAGCGACGTTTAACATGGGTGCTGCTTACATTGTTACCGGTTCAATCAACCAAGCATGTGTTGAGGCTGGCGCGAGCGAACACACACGTAAGCTGCTTTCGACAACCGAAATGGCTGACGTGACTATGGCCCCGGCGGCCGACATGTTCGAAATGGGCGTGAAGCTACAAGTGGTTAAGCGCGGTACCTTGTTCCCAATGCGTGCCAACAAACTGTATGAGCTATACACACGTTACGACTCGATTGAAGCAATTCCAGTAGAAGAACGACTGAAGCTTGAGAAGCAAGTATTCCGTTCAACACTGGATGACATTTGGGCAGGGACTGTGGCGCACTTTAACGAGCGCGACCCTAAACAGATCGAACGTGCTGAAGGCAACCCAAAGCGTAAAATGGCGTTGATCTTCCGTTGGTACTTAGGGCTTTCTAGCCGTTGGTCAAACACCGGTGAACAAGGTCGTGAAATGGATTACCAAGTATGGGCAGGCCCTGCACTTGGCGCATTCAACGCATGGGCAAAAGACAGCTACCTAGATGATTACCAACAGCGTAATGCCGTTGATCTTGCTAAGCATCTGATGCACGGTGCGGCTTACTTAGCACGTGTTAATCTGCTGACTTCGCAAGGTATCAAGCTTGACCCAGAACTAGCACGTTGGAAGCCAACTCAAAGAATGGCATAGGCATTTCAATACAGCGTTAATTAAGCTCAACCAATAAAAAAAGCGACCACTTAGGTCGCTTTTTCTTTGGACGTTCTTATCTAAATTAGATAGACGATTAAGAGTTCTGCATACGCTTTTTCAAACGTGCTAAGTCAATTTCACTAGAGCGAACGGTCAACTTAATACACTCGTAATCGTACTCTTCTTTAACCACACTCATGTTTGAGCGAATCTCACCGATGATGCCTTGTCCAGAATAAGGGATGGTGATCTCTTCTTCGATCATGCCTTCTTCTGCAACACCAACGATGTATTTATGCAGTTTCGTGATATCTAACGGATCACGAGTCGACGTTAGCATCGCGTCTGGGAATTCTTCAATCAGCGCTAACTGATCTTCTTCACTCAGTCTATCGCACTTGTTCAGCACTAATAGTTTTTCGCTACCTTCAACGCCCACTTGTGCTAATACGTCGTGTACCACATCAAGCTGAGCTCGGAATGAAACGTCTGAAGCATCAACCACATAAAGCAACAATGAAGCATCGTGCGCTTCTGCTAGCGTTGAGTGGAATGAAGCAACCAGATCGTGTGGCAGTTTCTTGATGAAACCAACGGTATCTGAAACCAAGATACGCGGCTGAGTAATCGGCTGAAGTGCACGAACCGTAGTGTCTAGGGTTGCGAACAGTTTATCTTCACCGACCACTTCGGTTGCGGTCATTGCACGCATCATCGAAGATTTACCGGCATTGGTGTAGCCAACTAAAGCAACAGTGAAAAGCTCTGCGCGCCTTGTGCGTCGGGTCTTCATTTCATCTTGTACGCTTACTAGCTCGCGCTTAAGCGCAGCAATTTGGTCACGTACGTTACGACGGTCTAGCTCTAGTGAAGTTTCACCTGCGCCCTGACCCATTTGACGCTCTTTATCACCCTCAGCCGTTTCACGAAGTCGTGGCACCAAGTAGTTTAGACGAGCGATATCAACTTGCAGACGAGCAGTACGAGTACGAGCGTGACGGCTAAAGATTTCGATGATGATGCCAGTACGGTCAAATACTTCCACACCCAAACTCGCCTCAACAGTACGCATTTGAGATGGACTTAAATCACAGTCAAAGACCACAACATCAGCGGCACCGTATTGGAAGTTGCCCGTTGGAAGATCATCAAAATCTAGCTCATCGATTTCAGAACTAAAATCAAACGACTCATCAATAAAATCTTCATCTTCAGCTTCTTCAATAGAGCCTTGGTAACCAGTTAGGTGTGCAATTTCGGCAAGCTTACCTGCACCCAACACATTCTGTCGTTGAGATGAACTATGGTGTTGCGATTGCGTACCAACGACTTTAAACCCTAGGGTTGACACTAAGCGAGCAAGTTCGGCAAGAGACTCTTTTGCTTCGTCACCTTTAAAATCCGGTGTCGTAATAGAAATAAGTAAAGCGTTATTCGCCGCTGGTTTTGCTGTTAGTTTCATGTTTTATTCTGTCTATGCACCAAAGTGCAACCTAGTATTTGATCTAAAGTAGTGTGATCCTACGCGTTTCTACGTCAGCTTTATAGAGCTAAGGGATACTAAATCACGATATTATTACAGTAGAAGCATATATATCGTTTACCCCTTTGTTTTTATAAGGAATAAAAAGCAAGTATAGACAACGAAAAAGGCAGCATCACGTTACTTATTACTAGTTGGTGATACTGCCTTTGATTTAGACATGAACTTTGATTATTAAACTAACTCAGCAACTAGAAGTTAGAAGTCGATTCTCGCTTCGGTTTGAGCATCGAAGAATACAGCTTTCGATAAGTCAAAATGAAGCGGTGCCATTTGCCCAACCGACACTTCAAATTCTGGCGATAAACGACATGCGACTTCTTGGTCGTTCACTTTAACCATCGCAATCGTATCTGGCCCTGTTGGCTCCAACACTTCTAATTGCAGGTCTAGTTTTGTGGTTGCCGACACATCATCACCTTCTTGCTCAGTAATGTGTTCAGGACGCAACCCAATGACCAATTCCTTGCCATCTTGGTCACGCATACTCTGTGGCAATCGAATGTGGTGTTCTTGCTCCGCCGTGCCAGTTACTTTGATGATCGGATTCTGTTCCTCATCCAAATCCACCATGGTCTTAATGAAGTTCATGGAGGGTGACCCCATAAAGCCCGCCACGAACATATTGTTTGGCTTGGTGTAGATCTCTTGTGGTGTGCCTAACTGCTGCAGTTCACCATCTTTCATTACTGCGATGCGGTCAGCCAGTGTCATTGCCTCGATTTGATCATGGGTTACATAAACAATCGTGGTATTCAACTTTTGGTGCAGACGTTTAATCTGGTGACGCATCTCAACACGCAGCTTGGCATCCAAGTTAGAAAGCGGCTCATCAAATAGATACAGCTTAGGACGACGAGCCAAAGCGCGACCCATCGCGACACGTTGACGTTGACCACCAGAAAGTTGTGACGGTTTACGATCCAGTAACTGTTCGATTTGCAGCATTTCTGCCACTCGATTAACCTCAGCATCAATCTCTTGTTGCGGCATCTTGCGAATCTTCAAACCGAAAGCGATATTACCGCGTACCGTCATGTTTGGGTAAAGCGCGTACGACTGAAACACCATCGCAATATCGCGGTCTTTAGGTTCAACCTGCGCCACGTCTACACCATCAATTACAATCTCACCCGAGCTAATATTTTCAAGCCCAGCGATGGTGTTCATTAGTGTGGATTTCCCACACCCCGAAGGGCCGACAAGTATCAAAAATTCCCCCGAATCGATACTGATGTCGATGCCCTTTAACGTTTCGTTGTCCGCGTTGCGATAGGTTTTACGGATCTGTTTTAAATCTAATGTTGCCATGGGTAATTATCCTTTTACTGATCCTGCCGTTAGGCCACGAACAAAATATTTTCCTGCGAAGACATACACCAACAGCGTTGGCAGTGCGGCGATGATCGCGGCAGCCATGTCGACGTTGTATTCTTTAACGCCAGTGCTAGTGTTGACTAGGTTGTTTAATGCCACGGTGATCGGCTGAGTTTCTGAACCGGAATAGACCACTCCGAACAAGAAATCATTCCAGATTGCAGTGAACTGCCAGATCACCGTCACCATGATGATTGGTGTCGAGATCGGTAATAAGATCTTGAAGAAAATCGTAAAGAAGCCAGCACCATCCAACTTAGCCGCTTTGATCAGTTCATCAGGAATCGAGATGTAGAAGTTACGGAAAAACAGAGTGGTAAATGCCATGCCATAGATAACGTGCACAATCACCAAGCCGATGGTCGTGTTCGCTAAGCCCATCTTGCCCAGCGTGGTCGCCATTGGTAACAACACCACTTGGAATGGTATGAAGCAACCGAACAGCAGCAAGCTAAAGAACAGGTTTGAGCCTCGGAATTGCCACTTAGTAACCACATAACCATTGAATGCGCCGAGCAATGTTGATATCGCTACAGCAGGAATCACCATTTGGAACGAGTTCCAGAAGTAGCCTTTGATGCCTTCACATTTCACGCCAGTACAAGCGGTATCCCACGCTTTGTACCAAGCATCAAACACCCACTCTTTCGGTAAGCTCATCAAGTTACCTGCCTTTATGTCTGGCAGAGTTTTGAATGAGGTCAGTACCATTACGAACAGTGGCATTAGGTACACTAAACAGAAGAAAAGCAGTGCTGAATAGATAAACATTCGAGCAAAATTGATGTTATTCATCATGACTTTTTCTCCCTAAGTTCAGAGTAAAGGTAAGGCACGAGAATCGCTAAGATACCGGCAAGCATCATCATGGCACTGGCAGCACCTAGGCCGATCTGTCCACGAGTGAATGAGTGTGCGTACATGAATAGCGCTGGAAGATCCGATGAATAACCTGGGCCACCCGCTGTCATCGCGGTCACAAGGTCGAAACTCTTAATCGCAATGTGTGAGGTGATGATCACCGCACTGAAAACTACTGGGCGCAAGCAAGGCAGAATGATTTTGAGATAAATGGTGGGTAAGCTTGCCCCATCAATTTGAGCAGCTTTGATGATTGAAGAGTCAATGCCACGAAGGCCGGCTAAGAACATCGCCATCACGAAGCCTGAAGACTGCCAAAGCGCTGCAATCACTAAGGTGTAGACCGACATTTCAGAGTCAACTAACCAATCGAATTTGAAGTCAGTAAATCCCCAGTCTTGCATCAACTTTTCAATGCCAAGACCTGGATTAAGAATCCATTTCCAAGCGGTACCCGTGACGATGAACGACAACGCCATTGGGTATAAATAGATAGTACGAATCGCGCCTTCTTGGCGGATATTCTGGTCAAGCAACACAGCCAAACCAACACCTAGCAAGATAGCAATCGCCATGAATAGAAAACCAAACACACCGAGGTTGGTGATTGAGGTGATCCAGCGATCGTTGTCCATCAGCTTTTCATATTGGGTTAAACCAACAAAGTTAAAGCTCGGCAGAAATCGAGAGTTGGTGAACGACAACGCGGCCGTCCAAAAAATGTAACCATAGATACAAACCACGGTCACTAACGCGGTGGGCGCCAATACAATTTTAGGTAACCAATGTTGCAACCTGTCAGCAAAACTCGGTTTTGGCGCAGGCTGGCTCCTTGTGGGTTTTGGAGTCGACTCAGTCAAAACATGCTCCATAACTTATCCTTGTTGCACAATCGAGCCGATGGCTTACCTCTCGGCACCACATCAGCATCACGCATATCAGAATTGGGAATAAAGAGTAGATAGGCTCCCTACGAGCCTACCCACCCTGGGGGTTTGGTGTTAGACCAAATTAGATTAGATAGCCGCTTTCACTGCTTTCGCTAACTTGGCTGCCGCTTGTTTAGGATCGGCATCTTTCTCATTGAAGAAGTTAGTCACGACGTCATAGATAGCGCCTTGAGCGTAGCTTGTTGTCGCTAGGCCGTGAGCCATACTCGGAACAAGATCGCCCGATTCCGCACTCGCTTTGAAGGTTGCCATTGAATCCAACGCACACTGGTCGAACTTAGACATGTCCATATCTAGACGTACAGGGATAGAACCTTTGTTAAGGTTGAAGACTTCTTGGAAATCTTTGGTAAGAATGGTTTTCGCTAGATCTTGCTGCGCTTTTTGGTTCTCTTTGTCGCTTAACTCAAAGAACGCAAAGCTATCGATATTGAAGGTAAATTGGCCGTCAGTGCCCGGAGCTGGTGCACAGATGTAATCTTTACCCGGTACTTTGCCTGCCGCAGTAAATTCACCTTTAGCCCAGTCACCCATGATCTGCATCGCGGCTTCGCCATTGATAACCATTGAAGTTGCTACGTTCCAATCACGACCTGGAGAGTTACTGTCGATGTAGTCACGCATCTTTTTGAACTTGGTGAACACTTCCACCATTTTGTCGCCAGATAACACGTCCATATCAAGTTCTACGAACGCTTTGTTGTAATCTTCACTGCCTAGTACGTCGAGAGCCACTGCTTCGAATACCGTCGCGTCTTGCCAAGGCTGACCACCATGAGCCAAGGGAATGAAGCCAGCCGCTTTAATCTTGTCTGCAGCAACAAAGAACTCATCTAATGTCGTTGGAACCGTAACGCCTGATTTTTCTAAAACAACAGGGTTAGCCCAAAGCCAGTTAACACGGTGAACATTGACAGGAACTGCCACATATTCGCCATCCCACTTCATCACTTTAGTCACTACTTCTGGTAGTAATTCATCCCACTGTTCTTGTTTCGCAGTTGCATCGAGAGACGTTAGAAAACCTAAACCACCCCACTCCTGAATATCATGACCTTTGATCTGCGCTGCAGATGGTGGGTTGCCTGATACTGCTCGCGTTTTTAAAACGGTCATCGCACTTTCACCGCCGCCACCAGCCACTGCAAAGTCTTTCCACGTATGGCCTTGTTCTTCAATCATCTCTTTCAGTACCGCAGCGGATTTCGCTTCGCCACCGGCAGTCCACCAGTGAAGCACTTCCACTTCACCAGCTTGAGAAAATGTTGAGGCAGCAAGAAGAGATAGAGTAAGTAGGGTTTTATTGATTTTCATTATAATCTTCCATGTTTAGCGGACTCGACGTCCGGTTCAATAAAGAGTCTACTTATTTTGATTTTTAGGATTGAAACAAAAGGTAAGACTTATGTAACACAATTGTTACATTACACTTCTAAGCCTCTTGGTATATAGACTTTGGCTTCTAGGCCACCTTGAGAGGAGTTGCGAATAATGAGATCTCCGCCATGTCCATGCAGAATGTTTCGACAGATCCCGAGCCCTAAACCGTGTCCTTGGTCGTCGGTTGCAAGCCTAAAGTAGGGTTCGAAAACCAACTCTAACTTGTCTTCAGGAATACCTTTTCCGTGATCCTGAATCGTCACAATGACCCACACTGAATCACTGCTGATATCTACTTCGGCGGATTGTCCATATTTCACAGCATTATCGATAAGGTTAGTAAGCACGCGTTTAATAGCTAGCGGTTTGGCAACCAAAGGCTCAATCACAGCAGGTTCAAACTCGACCTGAGTTTGGTATTGGTTGTGCAGTTCAATCACGGATAGCATCATCTCGTTGAGATCGATAATGGCGTTATTTTCGTGAAGGTCAGTATCTCTTACCGCCTGTAATGCTCCCTTCACCATCATCTCAAGCTCATCCAGATCTTTGTTGAATTTGTCTTTCTTTACTTCACTTTCCAGTAATTCTGCACGCAACCTAAGACGTGTAATCGGTGTCTTCAAGTCATGAGAGATAGCCGAGAACAAATGCTCACGGTCGGCAACATAACGACGGATGCGCTGCTGCATGCGGTTAAAGGCTCGGGTTGCCGTGACCAGTTCGGTCGCCCCCTCTTCTTTCAGTTGAGGCTGTTGAATATCCATGCTCATTTCATTAGCCGCTCTTGCCAGCTTTTTAAGAGGTCGCACTTGGCGACGAATCATCAAGTAAGTTAAAACCAGCAAAATAAGCGTTGAAGAAACTAAGAAGATCACCTGTTCTCTGCCAAGAATCGTATCGTCGAGTTTCACATATGGCGCAGGCAACAATGCAGCAATGTACACCCATTCATGGCTAGTTAGTTCTATTTGAACAACCAGAATTGGCGGATTAAGAGGCTCTAAGGTTAAGGTGTGATGCGCCCACGATCGCGGGAGATCGCTCAAGTAGATGTCATTTTTAAGCAAACGAAGGTGTTCAGGACGTGAGAAATCTACCCGAACTGATTCGACTTTATTGAGCTTGCTACTCAAGACACTTTCTATTGCTTCAATTGAGGCGGTTTTTAAGCGGGTATCGGGAATCGGTTCAACGATCAAAGCCTCTTTATTGAAAGAAACGAAGAAGCGCGTACCGCCCATATTGCGGATCTGATCCAGCACGATATGGCGATATTTAACGGGTAGAGATTGGAAAAAAGTCACCGTTGAGGCAAACATGTTTGCCATGCTCGAAGAGGCAGAACGAATCCCCTCCATTTCTTTGTGTTTGGATTCGCTATACCAAATAGACGTTGCGATACCTTGAGCAATCACGACCGCTAACAAGGTCAGCAACAAGGTTCTTGCGACCAAGGAGTTTGGCTTTAACCGACTCAACCAGTTCATACGAGATACTTCATACAGAATGTTTCATTGGAAATACTTTATTAGATTACTTGATTAACAGTAGGTCATGCTTAGTGTTCATACTGAACAGGCACAGCAAGAATATAACCGTTGCCGCGCATGGTTTTGATGTAGTGAGGATATTTACCGCTGTCGCCCAATCGGCTTCTCAGGCGACTAAGCTGAACATCAATGCCACGTTCAAAAGGCAGCGCTTCACGGCCTCTGGTCGCGAAAGAGATGGTGTCACGGTCGAGAACTTCATTAGGACGAGTTAAGAACAGCATTAACAAAGAAAAGTCACTGCCCGACAAGTCCATCTCTTCTGAGTTTTCATTGTGCGAGATTCGATGCGCGAGCGTATCGAGCGTCCAGTCACCAAAAATGATCTGCTTTGGCAATGCATCACTTGGCTTGTCATCCACCACTTGAACACGGCGTAATAACGCTTTGATACGAGCCATTAACTGACGAGGGCTAAACGGCTTCGCAATGTAATCATCAGCACCAATTTCTAAACCGATGATCTGATCGGTTTCATCCGATACTGCTGTCAGCATAATGATAGGCACATTCGACTGCTTACGGACGCGCTGACACAAGGTAAAACCGTCGTCACCGGGTAGCATCACATCAAGAAGAATTAGATCAGGATAACCTTGATTTTGCAGGTGGGTATCGAGTTCGATACCGTCTCCAACGGAGGAAACATCGAAACCAGATTTTGTGAGGTACTCTTCCAGCAGCTCGCGGATTTCTTGATCATCATCCACCACGAGAATTCGAGTATTTGTTGGCATCGCCCAAACCTATTAAATTTACAACTTATTCACATAGTGTATAGGCTGGCCGATTATTTGATTATTGACATGTTTGTAAAGTTAGACGAACAAACAGATAAAGATCACATCTTAGTGACCTCTACCTGTACTTAGCGACTCAAAGAATCATGAGGGTTAAGAAGAACAGCTGATTTCCATGGCTTTGCCCCACTCTGGCGGCAAGGCGGCAAGGTGTTCGTAGTCAGGATGTTCCACATAAGGGTCTGCCAACACCACCATTAACGCATCAATATCACTGCTATCACCGCGCTCAGCTTTATCTATCGCAAGTTGGGCTAGGTAGTTTCTGAGGATGTATTTCGGGTTTACTTGTCGCATCTTTTCACAGCGCTCGGCCACTGAACTCTCTTCCAATTCACAGCGTTGCAAATAGTTATCCAACCATAGCTTTGCGGCCTCGCGGTCGATAACCAAATCAATCACGTCTTGCGGCGGCAATGTATCTAGGTTCGACAGCGTTCTAAAGAACCTTGGGTAATCGACTTTGTTTTGCGACATTAGCTCAAACAACGATTCAAACAAGCGACTGTCGCCTTCATGTTTCGAAAGCAATCCCAACTTACGACGCATCAACTGGCTAAAATAACCGTTCATTTGCGGCTCATACTGTTCTAGGGCTGCCTCTAAATCGGCTTTATCCACCAGCGGCGAAAGCGAATGAGCCAGTGCAGATAGATTCCACAATCCAATTCTAGGCTGTTGATTGAAAGCGTAACGACCTTGGTAGTCGGAATGATTACAGATCAATCTTGGATCATATTCATCAAGAAAGGCGAACGGACCGTAATCGAAGGTTTGGCCGATGATCGACATGTTATCGGTGTTCATAACTCCATGAGCAAAACCATTCGCTTGCCACAGCGCGACCATTTCCGCAGTGCGATCAACAATCTGATTAAACATTGCAGCGTAGGGTTTTTCTTCATCGAGACACTCAGGGAAATGCCACTCAATGACTTTATCGGCCAGCAACTTATGCTCAGCTAACTGATTGGTATAAAACAGATGTTCAAAGTGACCGAAACGGATGTGTGACTCAGCAGCACGCACCAACAATGCGCCCCACTCTTGCTTCTCTCGATATACCGGTGTGTCGCTAGTCATCATCGCCAACGCGCGAGTGGTTGGGATATTGAGCCCTGCCATCGCTTCACTACATAAGTACTCACGAACGGTTGATCGAATAACAGCGCGTCCATCGCCCATACGAGAATATGGCGTTTTGCCTGCACCTTTAAGATGTAAGTCGAACGTTTCACCACTTTTAGCAACAACTTGAGCTAATAACAGCCCTCTTCCATCACCTAAATCAGGGTTATAAGAGCCAAACTGATGGCCTGCGTATTTCATTGCTACTGGCGAGAATTGCTCAGGTTCAACATTGCCGGATAACGTCTCAAGCAATTCCTCTGAGGCATCCTCAAATAACGGAAAGCCGAGTTCATTCGCAAGGTTATGGTTCCATGCGAGCCATTGGACATTGCTGAGCGGTGTAGGTTGAATTGGGGTATAGAACAGTCGAGGTAATGCAGTAAATCGATTGTTAAATGAAATAGAATCCCAGACAGACATGAGAGATACACTGTAGATAAAAGATAACTTAAGATTATCACAGTTTGATAACAACTTCAGATCAGGTTATGCAGTGAGTCTTTTCAGATAAAGGGGTTAATCAGACCAAGAGGTTAATCAGACCAAGAGGTTATTCAGAGAAAGATATTATTCAGAGAAAAAGGTTACTGAGAGAAAGGTACAGCGAAGAAAAGGTTAAGTGGCTAGCCTTATGAGAAGAGCCACATTTAAGAGAAGAAGAGTTCTAACTTTGAAGACTTTTTAACAAGTGTGTTCATAATAAAAACTAAAAATATAGAGCCATAAAGCTGACTACATTAGAGCAAGAATACCCACTAGAGACAGGGTAGAGAAAAGCCAAGTGCGGCTGATAACGCCAAAGTTACTGTGTTGAATCATTTCTTGATGCTGCATATGTCTCTCCTTGAGAACGTGATGGTGTAACTACAATATATCGGCTTTTCGCTAAAAGCAGCAAGCATATTAATATTAACCTTTTATGACAGCATTAAGAATTTTCTGTAACTATTCAGCCCTTTGATAAATCGAAAAGTTATGCTCGGCTTGTCGTTGAAAGTAGCGCTCCTGCACCAATAAACACGCCCCCTGTAACACGGTTAAATACTTTGGCTCGACCCTTTGCAAATAACCAAGTTGATGATTTTGCACCTAGGTAGGCATAGACCAATAACCAAGACAATTCCATGACAACGAAGGTCAAAGCGAACACCACAAATTGAGGAAATAGCGCTATCGATGGGTCAATAAACTGAGGGAAAAGTGCGGTAAAAAACAGGATAGCTTTAGGATTACTCGCGCCAATAATAAAGCCACTGGCATAATGCTGCGCAGCGCTTTCTTTAACAGGTTGAGAGCCAGTTTGCTGATTCGATAGCTTGTCATAATCTTGCTGACTTGACCTTAGCGACTTCCAACCGAGATAAATAAGGTAAGCAGCACCCGTCCACTTAATGATATTAAACACCACTTCTGACGAAGCAATAATCACCCCTAAACCGGTAAACGATAACGTTAGGATTCCGGTAATGGCAGTCACGCTACCCAGGGCGGTAAATATCGATAACTTAAAGCCAGATTGCACACCCTTAGTCATGCACAACAAAGAACTTGGCCCTGGCGAGGCAGTTAAAATCAACACCGCCAACAAATAATAAATCCATGTATCAAAGCTCATCGCGAATTCTCCTTAACTCACTAAAACGACTAAACATTAAGCACCAATATGTAATAGCTATTCATATTAAGCAACTAAATATTGAGTACGTTCACTCTGTGCTGATTACTTATCTCTTAAATTTCGGCAATAAAAAACGCCATGCATCGCTGCATGGCGTTTAAATTCAAACGTTTCAAATAGAACGTCTTACAAAGTTCTAACCTTAAGTTTCAAGCTTAATATCTAAGCTAAATCCCTAAGCTAACAACGAACAGTAACCTAGTCTTTGTAGATAGAGAACTCATCTGCGCAAGCCACTAACTGCTCACGAGTGATCATGAATACACCGTGACCACCGTTTGAGAATTCAACCCAAGTGAATGGAAGCTCTGGGTACTGATCCATCATATGAACCATTGAGTTGCCAACTTCACAGATCAGAATACCATCATCAGTCAGGTAGTCTGGTGCGTTTGCTAAGATGCGGCGAACCAATTTAAGTCCGTCTGTACCTGCAGCTAGGCCAAGTTCTGGTTCGTGTGTGAACTCATCTGGCAGGCTGTTCATATCTTCTTCGTCCACGTAAGGTGGGTTCGATACGATCAGG
This sequence comes from Vibrio lentus, assembly GCF_002875945.1. Lineage (GTDB taxonomy): Bacteria > Pseudomonadota > Gammaproteobacteria > Enterobacterales > Vibrionaceae > Vibrio > Vibrio apostichopi. The sequence goes on along the minus strand of NZ_MCZK01000113.1, from coordinate 30,253 downwards.
TTGTATTTTTCTTTTGGCAAATCACGGAAAAGATCTGAACGGATAGGGAACACTTGTTGCTCCATGCCGTGATCTTGAACGTTCTGCTCTGCAACTTGCAGTGCGTCAGTAGAGATATCAATCGCATCCACTTCCGCATCAGGGAAAGCATGAGCACATGCAATCGCAATACAGCCACTACCCGTACACATATCCATGATACGAACAGGTTCTTCAGTTAACCAAGGTTGGAATTGAGCTTCAATCAGCTCACCAATTGGAGAACGAGGCACAAGTACGCGCTCATCAACAAAGAACTCAAGACCACAGAACCAAGCTTTGTTGGTTAGGTAAGCTGTTGGAGTGCGATCATTGATACGCTTGATCACGCGCTCAACAATACGTAGACGCTCACTGCTTGTTAAACGAGAGTTCAAAACATGCGGAGGAACATCAATCGGTAGATACAGAGTAGGTAAAATAAGTTGTACCGCCTCATCCCACGCGTTATCAGTGCCGTGACCATAAAATAGGCCCGCTGCGTTAAAGCGGCTAACAGTCCAACGAATCACATCTTGAAGCGTGTGTAGTTCTGATACCGCTTCTTCTACAAAAATCTTATCCAAAATTGTCTCCGAAAAGCGCTACAATACTGCTAATTACGTTTCTAATTTAGAATTCATAACCTGATGAGCAAAAAAGACACCGACTTTGATGACGATTTCGCCTTATTCAACGATGCAGTAAAGGGCGTTAAAAAGTTGCAACAGGATACCATAGTCCAGCAGCCAAAAAGAAATACCAAGCAAAAAGAAATTACTCGAACGGCCAGACAAGCCAGTGATAGCGAGTTTTATTTCTCTGACGAGTTCATTCCGCACCTTAGTGAGGAAGGACCAACACGTTATGCGCGCGATGATGTCTCTAAATACGAAGTGAAACGCCTACGTCGTGGGGTTTATGTACCCGACGTGTATCTCGATATGCATGGTATGACACAGCAAGAAGCCAAACGTGAGCTTGGGGCTATGATTGCACACTGTATTAAAGAAAGCGTGGCATGTGCTTGTGTTCAACACGGTATCGGCAAGCACATCTTGAAGCAAAAAGTGCCACTGTGGTTAGCACAGCACCCAGACGTAATGGCTTTTCACCAAGCACCGTTAGAGTTTGGCGGACATGGTGCGCTACTGGTTTTACTTTCTATCCCCGATAAATAGCTATCGACTTGTTGTTTATTCTAAAAAGTAAGTTCAGCACCTTATCGTTAGGTAAAAATAGTCCGTTAGAAACAACAAAGGGCATCTCAATAATCATGAGGTGCCCTTTTATTTATCTTTAAAAGCTGTCTATCGCTACGGATTAATGTTCCAAAGCAACTCGCCTTTTTGTGTCTCAAGGTCGAATTCAATACAGGCTAAACCTGACGTTGGGAACATAGGCGGTGCCATGCCCGTTGCAAATTCCGCTGTTAAATAGCCCACTAGAGGTAAATGAGAAACAAATAAAATGGTCTCTAGTTTTTCTACTTCAGCCATTGCTAAGGTCAAATCAAACACATCGTCAGACATCCCATATGGCGTTATATCATCACAGGTTTCGACTTTCTTTCCAGAAAACGCCTGGGAGATTTCCAACCATGTTTCTTGTGCCCTTAAATATGGGCTAACTAGCACTTTATCGAACTGGCTGAATCCTTGCTCATTTGCAGCTTGAGCCACCGCAAGAGAAGCCATTTTACCGCGCTTAGTTAACGCTCGTTCTGCATCCGAGTTCGCAAAATGTTCTGCTTCACCATGGCGCATAATGAATATTTTCATGTTCAATCCTGTCTATGTAACATGCCGAACGTCGATATATCCCATATATCAGCGATACGCTACTTAGGTTTGGCTCTCAACCTAGAGAAACCTCAGTCAATATAAATAATTATATCAAGTCACTTGCTAAAGAGTTCGACTTTCTTAACAATCTTATTAAAAGAAAATAAATCACTGATAAAAATCGATAAAAGTGATTTAGAAATCGCCAAATAGCTCTTCATATCCCAAAATATGATCTCAAGGTTTGCACCCCGAATCATCGGGTACATAATTTAAAAACCACCTTCTCTGGAGATGCTCCTTTGCACTTAAGCCCAAATGATGAACATCAATACCGTTACATAACCTTAAATAACGGGTTACGCGTACTGTTAGTTCAGGACCAAAATGCTCAAAAAGCAGCAGCTGCGTTAGCCGTCAATGTTGGCCATTTCGATGACCCTTCTGACAGAGAGGGTTTAGCTCACTACTTAGAGCATATGCTATTTTTGGGAACTGAAAAGTATCCAAAGGTCGGAGAGTTTCAAAGTTTTATCAGCCAACACGGTGGTAGTAACAACGCTTGGACCGGAACTGAACACACCTGCTTCTTCTTTGACGTCGAATTAAATACGTTTGAAACCGCACTTGATCGTTTTAGCCAATTTTTCACCGCCCCTTTATTCAATGAAGAAGCTCTCGATAAAGAACGCCAAGCCGTTGACTCAGAATACAAAATGAAACTCAACGACGATTCACGACGCTTGTACCAAGTTACCAAAGAACTGGTGAATCACAACCATCCATTCTCGAAGTTTTCAGTCGGTAATATCGATACGTTGGGAGATAGAGACGGTGAGACAATTCGCCAAGAGATCTTATCGTTCCACCAGCAACAATATTCAGCCGACCTGATGACACTGACGTTATCTGGAAACCAATCACTTGACGATATGCAAAATTGGGTTGAGGAGCGCTTTAGTTCTATTACCAACCATAACCTACAAGGCAAGAAGGTTGCGGTTCCAATTGTTGGCGAGTTAAGCACTGGCGTGCAAGTACACGTAGAGCCGATAAAAGAAGTACGAAAGCTAATTTTAACCTTCCCAATGCCAAGCATGGATGAACACTATGGTATTAAGCCACTGTCGTTCTTTGCTCACCTATTAGGTTATGAGGGTGATGGCAGCCTGATGATGCAACTGAAGGAAAAGGGCTGGATTACCTCTCTCTCGGCCGGTGGTGGCGCAAGTGGCAGTAATTATCGTGATTTCACGGTTAGTTGCTCATTGACCATCGAAGGTTTGACCAAAACAGATAACATCATTCAAGCCGTATTCCAGTACATCAAACTCATCGAGCAACAAGGTATCGAAGAGTGGCGCTACCTAGAAAAACGTGCGGTTTTAGAATCTGCGTTCCGCTTTCAAGAGCCAGCAAGACCACTTGATGTCGTCAGCCATCTCGTAATCAACATGCAGCACTATCAAGAGCAAGATGTGGTGTATGGCGACTACAAAATGTCGCATTTCGATGACGAATTACAACGTTCTCTGCTTCCTTACTTAACCGTCGACAACATGCGAGCGACCATCGTTGCACAGGGTTTCGAATACGACCGAGAAGCCAAATGGTACTTTACGCCCTACTCCGTCACACCGTTTAGCAGCGAACAACAACAGTGTTTTACCTGCATCAACCCCGGTTGGCAGTTTGAACTACCCGATAGAAACCCATTTATTTGTTATGACTTAGACCCTGCTGAGCTTGAAGAGCAAACTGAATTTCCACAGTTACTCGAAGAGTTAGACGGCTTTAAATTGTGGCACCTACAAGATCATCAGTTCCGAGTGCCTAAAGGTGTGGTGTACATCGCAATCGATAGCCCGCACTCGGTAGCTAGTCCTAGAAACATCGTCAAAACACGCTTGTGTGTAGAGATGTTCTTAGACTCGCTTGAAAAGGATACTTATCAGGCTGAAATCGCCGGTATGGGCTACAACATGTATACCCATCAAGGTGGCGTAACGCTCACGCTTTCTGGATTCAGCGAAAAGCAGCCACAATTGCTCAATATGATCCTTGAACGCTTTCAAGCACGCGACTTTAGTCCAACACGCTTCGAAACGATTAAGCATCAATTGCTAAGAAACTGGAATAATGCGTCGCAAGACCGCCCTATTTCGCAACTGTTTAATGCAATGACAGGGATCTTACAGCCAAATAATCCACCCTATTCTGTATTAATTGAAGCGCTGGAAACAATCGAGGTCGATGAGCTCTCTTCTTTTGTTCAGGCTATCTTGGCTGAACTTCACGTAGAGATGTTTGTGTATGGCGACTGGAAAAAGGCCGATGCACACAAGATGGCTGAAACGCTCAAAGATGCCCTGCGTGTTCAAGACCAAGCCTACGAAGAATCACTACGCCCGTTAATCATGCTGGGTGAGAACGGCAGCTTCCAACGTGAAGTGGTGTGTAACCAAGATGATTCGGCCATCGTGGTTTATTATCAATGCCCTGATATTTCGCCTACAAACATTGCGCTGTATTCATTGGCTAACCACTTAATGTCGGCCACTTTCTTCCATGAAATACGTACCAAGCAGCAGCTAGGTTATATGGTCGGCACGGGTAATATGCCACTCAACCGCCACCCTGGTATTGTGTTGTACGTGCAATCGCCGAATGCAGCTCCGGCAGACTTGTTGGCCTCAATCGATGAATTTCTCAATGCCTTTTACATGGTGTTGTTGGAGCTTAATGACTATCAATGGCACAGCAGTAAACGCGGCCTTTGGAACCAAATTTCGACGCCAGATACCACCTTGCGAGGTCGCGCTCAGCGCTTATGGGTTGCCATAGGCAATAAAGATTTGGAATTCAATCAGAGGGATCGTGTGCTAGAAGAGCTCAAAGGTCTGACTCGCTCTGACATGATGCGTTTCGTGGTCAGCCAACTCAAACCACGTACCGCAAATCGATTGATTATGCATGCGCAAGGTAACGCTCATAACGAAGAAGAGAAGCTATCGGCAGGAGTGGAAATTGGCTCTATTGATGAGTTTCAATTGCGACCAAAAGACTGCGAGCTTGGTTAGTAGATCTAAATAAAAAAACAGAAGGTTGATGTGGAAGCATCAACCTTTTTTATTGGATGCAGCATAAAAGCAGATCTCCTATTACGCTCCTTCGTCGCTTTAGGAGATGACGGTAGTTTGATTGAGATGCGTTCGAGCCCTCTTTTATCAACGCAATAACTTACTTTTTATCTCTCGCTCGTCATTCCCGAGAAAGAGGAACGACTGAGTCGGGAATCTCTCTTGAATTAACTCGCGATTCACAACTCTTCAAATAATAAAAAGCCCGCATCAATTGCTTGATACGGGCTTGATAATCAATGTGCTAGAAAGTTACTTCTAGAGAGTATTACTTATAGAAAGACTCATCCAATCCAGCACGTGTCAGTAGACCATCACATGGCGCAAAACGATCACCGTACTTCTTAGCGAAGTCGTTCATCATCTCAACCAATGACTTAATACCCACTTGATCCATATAACGGAACGGACCGCCTAGAAATGGCGGGAAACCGATACCGAAAATAGCACCAATATCGCCATCTCTTGGGCTACGAATAATACCGTCATCAAGACAACGAACAGCTTCGTTAAGCATAGGTAACACACAACGCATTGCGATGTCGTTATCGCTTAGCTTAGGTTCAGGTTGCAGCTTAAGCAGCTTGTAAACTGACTTATCGACTTCCTTCTTCTTACCTTTGTAAGTGTAGAAACCTTTGCCACTCTTACGGCCTTTACGGTTGTCATTCAACAGAATGTCGAACACATCAGGGCCTTGGAAACGTTCGCCTAATTCGTTAACCAGAATAGGGATGATCTTCGCACCGATATCAACACCCACCTCGTCTAGCAAAGTAATTGGACCAACCGGGAAACCGAAGTCCAATAACGTGCTGTCGAGCTTTTCAATCGGCTCATTTGCCAGTAACAGATGCGCCGCTTCATTCATGTACGGAGCAAGAATACGGTTCACATAGAAGCCGGCCGTATCTTTAACAACAATCGGTGTTTTACCTTGCTTCTTCGCTAATGCAACAACCGTCGAAATCGTTTCTTCTGACGTTGTTTCATGAGGAATCACTTCAACCAGCGGCATTTTTTCTGCAGGGCTAAAGTAGTGAAGACCGACCACGTTTTCTGGTCGTTGCGCTTTCTCAGCAATCTTATGGATTGGCAATGAAGAAGTATTGGTCGCAAAAATAGTCTCTGGTTTGGCATTGGCTTCAATGTCCGCAACCATCGACTGCTTAAGATCAAGATCTTCAAATACCGCTTCAATCACAACATCAGTGTGGTTAAAGCTCGTAAAGTCGATACCACCAGAAAGCTGAAGCACCTTACTTTCAAGGCCTGAACGGCTCAGAATGCGACGTTTACGCTGCTTATCGAACAACTTATAGTTGTAGTTAAGTGCGTTCAGTACGCCTTCGTTAGATACGTCTTTAATACGAACCGGTACTTTCGCTTTAGCAACACTAACATGGCTGATACCTGCGCCCATTAGACCGCCGCCTAGCACGCCAACACGCTTAACCGCTTTGGGTTCTGCGTCTGCGCCGTGCTCTTTTTTCATTTCAGTAGTGGCAAAGAAAATCGAACGCAGAGCTTTAGATTCTGCTGTCATCACCAATTCAGAGAAACGCTTCGCTTCGTACTGAAGACCTTTATCAAAGCCGTTCTCTAAGCCATAACGAATCACATCAAGAATCGCATCAGCGGCTGGGTAATTGCCGCGTGTTTTCTGATTGGTCTTCTTTGAAGCTTGTTCAAAAATCACCTTGCGACCCAGACCCGTGCGTGAAATCAGTTTTTCTTTGGTCGAAGCTTGGCTTTTAGACGCAAGACGTTTGCCTTTTTTACCGCCTGAGTTCTTTTCAACAAAGCTCTTAGCCACTTCAAGTAAGATAGTTTCTGGCACACAAGCATCGACAACGCCGAGTGATTTCGCTTTCTTAGCGCGTAGCTGCTTACCCGTAAGAATAAGGTCAAGAGATGGTAATAAACCGATAAGACGAGGAAGACGTTGCGTACCACCAGATCCCGGTAACAGACCAAGTTGGACTTCTGGCAAACCAAGGCGAGTCTTGTCTGAGTCTGTACACACGCGGTAATCACACGATAGTGCTAGCTCTAGGCCACCACCTAAACATGGGCCATGAATCGCTGCGACAACAGGATAAGGCAGATCAGACAAGGCTTGGAACATCTCTTGTCCTTGACGAGCGAGAGACTGTGCTTCATCAGCCGTCTTACAAGCATCCAGCATTCGAACATCAGCACCAGCAATGAAGTTATCCGGCTTCAATGAATGAACGATTAAGCCCTTAACTCGGCTTTGCTTTTCTTTCAGCTGCTCGAAGATTGCTTTCATTTCTTCAGCAAACGCCGCTTGTAGCGTGTTCATTTTTTCATTTGGCACATCGATCGCAAGCCATGCAATATCTTGGTCATCGATAGTTAAAGAAAACGCAGTCGCCTGTTTTACGACTTCATCGTTTATAACTGCCTTGTCACTTTTGGATGCAGCAACTGGCGTTGAATCCGTTTTTTTGACTGCTTTCTTTTCTTTTTTCACATCAAGAGTCGTAGACATTATTCCACCTCCAAGATCATTGCTGCACCTAAGCCACCAGCCGCACAAGCTGTGTTCAATGCTAAGCCACCACCACGGCGTTTAAGTTCACGCAGTGTTTGAGTCATCATTCGTGCGCCAGTCGCTGCAAACGGGTGTCCGTAAGCAATTGAGCTACCCAGCACGTTGAATTTCTCCATATCAATCTCACCGATCGCTTTGTCACGGCCAAGATTCTTCTGAGCAAACTCGTCACTTGCAAACATTTTGACGTTAGCCAGAACTTGCGCTGCAAACGCTTCATGCATCTCAATAAGTGTTAGATCTGATAATTCTAGACCGGTGTTCTTCAAAACTTGAGAGGTCGCGTAAGTCGGCCCCATCAACATATCCGTTTCAACACCAATCGCTGAAAATGCGTAGCCGCGAATGTAACCAAGCACTTCTAAGCCTAGCTCTTTCGCTTTACCTTCGCGCATCAACATCACCGCGGCACCGCCATCGGTAAGAGGGGTGGCATTGGCTGCCGTTACGCTTCCGTATTGTCTGTCGAATGCAGGGCGTAATTTAGCGTAGCCTTCAACCGTCGAGTCATGACGAACATTGTTGTCTTCTGCTAAATACTTTTTATAAGGCGCAGGGAAGGCTGTCATCACTTCACCTTGGATCTTGCCCTCTTTCCATGCTTGAGAAGCCAAAGAGTGAGAACGGTGAGCAAGTGCGTCTTGTTCTTGACGGGTGATACCATGAGTTTTAGCCATCTGCTCAGCGGTTTGACCCATAGATAAACCGGTCGAGTATTCAGCAACAGCAGGCGGTACTGGCATAAGATCTTTAACGGAAAGCGTTTTAAGAATCTTAAGCTTTTGACCCATTGTTTTGGTTTTGCTGAGCGCTAATAAGTTTGCCGCTAACTTTTTCGAAACACCGATTGGCAATACAGAAGAAGAATCAGCGCCACCCGCAATACCGACATCAATCGTGCCCGCCATAATGCTCTCAGTGACGTTTACTGCCGCTTGGAAGCTCGTAGCACAAGCACGCGTCACACTGTAGGCATCGGTATTAATGTCCATACCAGTGCCTAATACGATTTCACGCGCAATATTGGGGGCTTCTGGCATCTGTACAACTTGGCCGAAAACGACTTGCTCAATAAGTGCAGGATCGATATCCGTTCGTGCAAGCATCTCGCTCACAACCATTTTACCTAGGTCGACTGCAGGCACCTGACTAAATTCTGTGCTCTGACGAGCGAATGGGGTTCGTAATCCAGCGACAACGGCAACACGTTCTCCAGAACGGGTTTTGACTTCCTGTTTACCCATGGTTTCTCCTTAAAGTTAAGAGGTCTGACCTGAAGCATTGTAAAGAAGTTGTTAATTAAATCAAACGAGCGTTTAAATAAACGTGATACGAGTATCTCACTGTTTGAAAATATAACTGGGCATTCAGGCGAACCTTTTTGGGGGAAAGGTTGTCCTAAGAGACTAAACTATTGCTAGTAGAGACTGTTATGCGTAGGTAAAGAGTCGATGGTTTTATATCGGAGTATTTCCTGAAGGCAAAAAAAAACCACACAAAGCTGTGTGGTCGGAATGTATATAAAGCAATTAACTTAACGCCAATTGAAATAATCAGTTTCCTGATTAGGAGAAAGTAAAGTCAGCCTTCAAAAGGAAGTGTCGTCTTGCTCAACATGCTAGCCACGAATGACTAACTAGACGACAAGGTGTACTATAGCTTGTTCGAGGCCTTAGATTTTGAAGTAGATCAATTTTAATGTGATTTTACGATTTCCTGCCGATCGTTAGCTCTAAAAATATAAAAACGAAGCACAACGTATAGAGGACAGCTATACGCAGAGCAATTATGGAGGCTCGTGTGTCAATAATAAAAATGTTTGGAAAGAAAACAGCCAAGCGTCCGGTCAACTCTGATATGGACAAACAAAGAAAATACGAAGCACTCGTGCGTGCCTATCATCGTGACCTCTTTCGCTACGCCTATTGGTTATGTAAAGACAAAAGCATTGCCGAAGATTTAGTACAAGAGACTTGCCTTCGTGCATGGAAGTCACTCGATAGCCTACAAGATGAAAAAGCCGCTAAGTCTTGGCTGATTACTATCTTGCGCCGCGAGAACGCTCGACGTTTTGAACGCAAACAGTTTGATCTGGTTGATATCGACGATCATGGTAATGATGCTAGTGTCAGTGATGACCCACACCATCAACATCTGTGGTTGCAAGCTCAGATCATGAAACTTGAAATTGATTACCGTGAACCGCTCTTCTTACAAGTCATTGGTGGGTTTAGTGGTGATGAGATCGCGGACATTCTCGCTCTCAACAAGAACACGGTAATGACACGTTTATTCAGAGCTCGAAATCAGTTGAAAGAGATGCTGGATACAGAAGAGGCAGAGAGGGGGCAACATAATGGATGATTTGGAATTTCGTCGTCGTGTATTGTCGGAACCTAAGCAACGTACACAAGATATTGTTGATGCAGCTGCAAATAGCGAAGCCAATAGTAACTTTTTAGACGATGTACTATCGCTTGATAAGCAGATCCATTCAGCAATGAACGTGGATGTGCCAGACGATCTCGCAGATCGTATTCTGTTCAATCAGACCTCAAGCGAAGAAAGCAAAGTAGTAAGGCCTACTTTTGCTCGACGAGCGATGGCGATGGCAGCCTCAGTTGCATTCGTTGCCGGTTTACTCGTTGGCCAAGTTAACTGGGGAAATGCGTTAGTCTCTCCAGCTCAAGCAAGCTTGGTTGATACAGCAATGAAACATGTTGTTGATGAAAAGAGCTTCGTTAGCGCAATCGACGAACAAGTCACATCACAACAAATCAATGCCAAGATGAACCCATTTGCTTTTCAGTTTGATGAAGCGTTTCCTTATCACGTTTACTACCTGAACCATTGCGGTTTTGGTAAGTCCAACGCTGTACATATGGTCTTCCAAGGTCAAAAAGGCAAAGTCACACTGTTTTTGACTGGAATTCCGACAGAAAAGCCCGTCGACTTTGACGAAGAAGGTATGTCTGGTTCAGTAACACCGATTGATAACAGCAGCCTTATCCTTGTGGGTGAAAATGGCGAGGACGTTTCTAAAATCGCCGAAAAGCTAACAAAAATGATCAAACCGATGAGCTAATTCGCTCTCAAAGCCCCGTCACAAAAGGCCCAGCAACTATATTCTTGATATTGCTGGGCTTTATTTATAAATAAACCGAAAAATCATTCACACCATCAATACCTCTAGAGTTAAAACTCTAAAAAGAAGCATTTCCCACCATTTTCGTGTCAGATAGGCGTCATTTCCATAATTTTATCCTCAAAATTTCCAATGGTCGGATTTGTATATCGTATACTTCCGAATAGGATCAGCCACCATTGAGCAATTGCTCAAATTAATCGCCCTGTAGAGGCGGATATATAAAGGAATAAATGAATGACTACCAACAACACGCGTCTGTTTAAAAAGTCTCTTTTAGCAGTAACAATCACACTGGCGTCTTCGCAAGCGATGGCAGCAGGTTTCCAACTTAACGCACAATCAGCAACCGGCCTTGGTCGTGCTTTCGCTGGTGATGCAGTAATCGCAGATAACGCGTCAGTAATGGCTCGTAACCCTGCAGCAATGGCACTGTTTGACAAAACTGAGCTCTCTCTTGGTTTTGAAACTATCACAACTGACATTAAGGTTTCTGACGCTACTTACACTTCAGCAATGAACCCTGTAGGTACTCCAACATCATCAAACTACGATGACGCTGGCGGCACATCAGTTGCACCTAACATCCACCTTATCGTTCCTGTAAACGAGAAGTTTGCTTGGGGTGTAAACGCATACTCTAATTTCGGAACATCTACAGACTTTGGTAACGATTTTGCTGCTTCAGAGTTTGGTGGTGAGACTGACATCATGAGCCTTAACTTCGGTCTTGCTGGTTCATACCGCTTGAATGACCAATGGAGCTTTGGTGCTGGTCTTGATCTAATTTATGGTAAAGGTACGCTAAAACGAACAACAAGCACTTCAGTTACTCCTGGTGGTAATTCACCTCTTGATGGTCGAAGCCTTGTTGATATCGATGGTGCAGACGGTTGGGGTGTAGGCTTCAATGTAGGTACAGTTTACGAACTGGACGAAAACAACCGCTTTGGTTTATCTTACCGTTACAGCCCTGAGATCACAGCTGAAGATGATAAAGGACAAGAGATCACTCTTCCTCTACCAGATATGGCGGAGTTCTCTGGTTTCCACAAACTTAAAGATACTAAGTTTGCCGTACACTACTCTCTACAGTGGGTTGGTTGGAAAGCATTTGACAAGATCGATTTTGGCGGCTCAGCAAATGCACTACCTGACGCTCCGTACGAGTGGAAAAACGCTGGTCATATCTCAGTTGGTACGACTTACTACTTGAATAACGATTGGGATCTACGTGCTGGTTACATGTATGACATCGCAGCTCAAGATGATCTGAAATCAGTGTCTGTTCCAGATTCTGACCGTCAATGGTTCTCTGCTGGTTTTACATACCATATCGACACTGCGTCTAACGTTGATTTCGGCTTCACTTACTTACTAGGTGAAGACGTTAAAAACGTAAACGAGAGCTCTCCTCTTGGTACGTCGATTTCTGCAACAACACGCGCTGATGCAATCCTACTAGGTCTGCAGTACAGCCGTAGCTTCTAATATAATCGAAGTTAACAATCCCAAAGGGTCGCATTATGCGACCCTTTTTTGTTGCCTAAACCACTGACTGGTATCGATTTAGGCTTACAGCTGTAGCCTGCAAAGGCAAAATACGCCTACAAGTGTACGCTCAAATTTCGCAACACAGCCGAAACATTCAGACTATTTACCTAATAATCAGTCACATTTGATCATTAAATCCCTAAAACACTGTTTTATTCGAATTTCATTTTTAAAGTAATAACTCTAAACGTAGAATCACGCCACTAAATACTTATGATTCAGCGAACATAATAATGAAAATGAATAAGACTCTTCTATCTGCTGCAGTGGCAGTTGGACTACTTTCGACTTCTACCGTGACTCAAGCGGCAGGTTTTCAACTAGCAGAATACTCAGCAACAGGTCTTGGCCGAGCGTACGCTGGTGAAGCTGCAATGGCAGACGGTGCGGATGCTCAATGGCGTAACCCTGCAATGCTGACTTACCTAGAAGGCACACAAGTTTCTGTTGGTGCTATCTATGTTGACCCAAACATTGATATCGACGGTACCTCTACAACACCTCGTGGTACAACGACTTCAAATTCTAGCGATTTTGCACACAGCGCTGTAATTCCAAACTTTTATGTTTCTCATAAGTACAACGACAAGTTTGCATTGGGCTTCGCTGCTGGCACTAACTACGGTATGGAAACAGACCTAGGTACAGACTTCGGTGGTGCGAACCACGGTAACGAAGCAAGTGTTACGACAATGGAGCTAAACTTAAACGCGGCTTACCAAGTACTTGAAAGCGTATCTATTGGTGGTGGTGTTCGTTACATCATGGCTGAAGGTAGCTTTGGTGCAGTATCTACAGCAAACTCTCTAGTTCCTTTACCTGCAGGCACTGCTTTAAAATATATGGAAGGCGATGATACGGCTTGGGGTTGGCAAGTGGGTACTGCATGGCAGATCAATGAAAGCAACCGCCTAGGCTTTACCTACAAATCAGAAGTAGATCTAACTCTAGAAGGTCATGCGAAAGGGTTTGCTTTCAACCAAGCAAACCCTAATGCGCACAAACCTGGTTCCATGGATCTTGCTCTTCCTGCAACCGCAGAGCTTGCGAGTTTCCATCAATTGACAGAGAAAGTCGCGGTTCACGCGAGCATTAACTGGACTAACTGGAGCAGCTTCAAAGAGCTTGTTGCTGATTTCCCAACAGAATCAGTGTCAATCAAAGAAGAGAACTGGGAAGACAACTACCGTTTTGCGATAGGTACGACTTACCAAATGACGCCTAAGTTAGCTTTACGTTCTGGTATTGCATACGATACTTCAGCTGTAAGTGAAGAGCACCGTACAGCAACAATTCCTGAGACAGACCGTACTTGGTTAAGCATTGGTGCTGGTTACCAGTGGTCAGAGCAACTAACTCTAGATGCGGGCTTCACTTACATTCTAGCGAAAGACGCTAAAATGCATGAAACAGACCCGGGCACACCACAAGCACCTGGGGCAGATTACTTTGGTGGCAGCTTCGAAGGTGAAGTGACAGGTAGCATCTGGTTAGTAGGTATCCAAGCTAACTACCGTTTCTAATCTGTCTGACTTAATCTAAAGTCATAAACATAAAAAAGGCTCGATGTTATCTCAACATCGAGCCTCTCTTTTATCAGCAATTCAGCTTGTTATATCTAGTAATCTTCTAAATACCCATCAATGAAATCTTCTTCATCAAGATCGATTTCTTCAGGCTCGATCTCGGCTTTAAAGTCACGACGTTGAATATAAACATCTCTTGTTAACGCATATGGATCTGGTGAATCGTCTAGCAACGCTTCTTGTGACACTAACTGAGCACGAGTTTCCATGCCTTCGAATGCCCACTTACCTAAACTCGCCCAAAAGCTAATTAATGACAAAGGTACATACAAGCTATCCACTTGCTCGGTCACTTCACGAGTCGTAATAGGACCATAACCCGGTACCATAAAGTAAGGACCATTCCCTACCCCGTAGTGACCAATCGCATCAGAAAACGACTTATCGTCATACTTGGTGATACCCGCTTCGCTAGCAATATCAATCAAACCCAACAAACCAAATGTTGAGTTAATCCAAAAACGGTTGAAATGATCGAGTGCTTTCTCGCCATTACCCATGAATAAGTTGTTCACCATGCTTGCGGGTTCGTCTAAGTTGGCCAAAAAATTGGAGATACCCGATCGAACGGGTACAGGAGTGTAACCAACATAAGCGAGAGATACAGGGCGAACTAAATAAGGGTCTAGATATTCGTAATTGATGTCCCACATCGCTCGGTTGAATCCTTCGAAAGGATCATTCGGATGGGACTCTTCGACGTATTCAGAGGTTTCGAGGTTATCATCGTTAGTGCTTTCGTCTGGTGCGCTAGAACAGCCCACCGTTAAGCTTGCGATAAAGAGTAAACTCGAGAGTCTTAAAACACTGACAGACATATCACCTTTTCCATAAGGAATAATAATACCAATCGTAGTAAATAACTGTTCGACCTAGCTTGTTGAAACGCTCGATAACGTCGTTAGAAACTGTGATTGGTATAGGAATAAAAAAGGCCAGCAATCGCTGGCCTCAATTGTTTGCGTAAGTCTATACCGTTTGTCACTAAATCGGAATAGCTAACACTTATGCAAAGAGATGATTAATATTGTTTATTGATATCAATGGTCACTGGAGCACCCAGTTCAACCACTTCACTTTCACCGTACCAATCACCGTCACGTGTAGAAACGTTGCCGTCTGTATCAAGCCTAGCTCTAACCATCAGAGTTTCAAGGCTAGACAGTTTCTGGCCTTCCATCATGCTATTGCCGTCGTCAAGGACAACAGTGCGTGGGAAAGTGCCCAATGGGTAGCGAGCAGCTGCAACAGGCATCGGCGACCCATCCGCTCTGTGCACTGAAACAACCAGTACAGACTTAGGATCAACATTGACATCGCCAGCCAGTTCAAGTGTTACTGCAACACTCTTACCTTGATCAACGCCCATGGTATCGTCCATTTTCTTCTGTGCGCTTTCGATGCTGCGTGACAACATTTCGTAGCGACTGTCTTGTGGACCAATCATCTGTTGCATGATACTCCAGTACTTAACCGCACCAGGATAATCCTGACGTTCAAACGAATCGAACGCTAGTAACGAGAACACACGAAGGTCAACGTAATCATTTTGAATCAAGCGGCTCAAAATCAGACGAGCTTGGTTTTGATCGGCTTCATCCGGAGAAAGCATCAACGCTTGAGCGAAACCTAACTGAACATCTTCATTCTTAGGTTCAAGTTTGTAAGCTCTTTCCATTGAATCTTTCGCTGTTTCAGCATCACGATTTGCTAATGCGATACGACCAAGCAGTAACCAACCTGTAGAGTCTTTCGGTTGATAGTGCAGACGAGTACGAAGAGCCAACGTTAGGTCTTCCAATTCATCATCCGTTAGCGCACCACCTTCTGATGACATCAACTTTTTAGACAATGCAGGAAGATTCGCGCTCACTTCTTGCCAATGCTGTACCTTATCTAATGCACCAAATTTAAAGTACATACCGTAGGTAACAACCAAAACAAGAATCACTGATGGTACAACTACGCCAAGCGTAGAGATTTGTGTCTTCTTGATTTTTTCTTGTGTTGGAACATCATCAAGTAGCGACTGTTTTAAGTCAGCGATCAGTTCTTGTTGGTTATCAACAAGGCCTTCTTCCGCTTCTACTTCTAATTCAACTAAGCGATCTTTATAGAAGGCTTTATTCAACTCATCGCGAAGCACTTCATCGTTGTTTTCCTTCTTGTTCAAGAAAGGCAGAACAATCAATAAAACTGCGGCTAGCGAAAGGACAATTGTAGAAATCCAAAATAGAGTCATTACTGTTTATCTCCGTCGTTCTCTTCGTCGAGTAACGCTTTTAAACGTGCTTCTTTGTCTGCATCCCAGTCTTTATTGGACTCTACTGCTTTTGACTTTGACTTTCTGCTTCGTAAAACAATCAAACCAAAACCTAATACAACAACCGCAAACGGGCCAACCCAAAGGATCGATGTCGCTAAGGTAAGTGGCGGGTTGTACGTTACAAAGTTACCGTAACGAGCAATCATGTAATCAATAATTTCTTGCTCAGACTTGCCATCTTTTGTCATCTCATACACTTTTTGACGCAAGTCGACTGCAAGTTCCGCGTTCGAATCACCAATCGTGTTGTTCTGACATTTTGGGCAACGAAGCGTATTGCTCAAATCTTTAAATTGTTGCTCTTGATCGACCGTATCAAACTCATGAAATTCGATAGGGGCAGCCGTTACCGACGCAGAGATAGCGAACGTGGCGAACAATGCTACAAGTGTTTGTTTAATCATTTCGCCTCCTCCAATAACTCTTGATACATCGGCTGAAGTGTCGATGCCCAGTTTGTTGGGTTAACATCACCAACATGGCGGTAACGAACAACACCATTAGCGTCAATTAGGAACGTCTCTGGTGCGCCATACACGCCAAGGTCTAGACCCAGCATGCCATTTCCATCGAACAAGCTGATTAGGTAAGGATTACCTAACTCGTTCAACCAACCTACCGCTTTGTTGCGATCATCTTTGTAGTTAAGACCAATAATCTTAACGCCTTGATCAGCTAGCTTATTCAAGTAAGAGTGCTCTGCATAACAAGTCGGACACCAAGTCGCCCAAACGTTAAGCAGCAGTGGCTCGCCTTTAAAGATAGCTTGGTCATGGAACTTACCAGGTTGCTCTAAGTCTTCTAAACCAAACTCAGGAACGGGCTTACCAATCAATACCGATTCCAGTTTAGTCGGGTCATCACCCGACTGGTTACGCATCAATTGAGTTGCAAAGATTCCAGCTAGAACCATGAACGCAATCAATGGAATGAATAAAATCTTCTTGTTCATTCGAATTATGCCTCTTGCTCTTCAGCCGACTTTTTCGTTGGCTTACGGAAACGGTAACGACGGTCACTGATTGCAATTACACCACCAATCGACATGATCAAAGAACCTGCCCAGATCCAACGTACAAACGGTTTGTAGTAGATGCGAACTGCCCAAGATTTGTTGTCGTCTAAACGCTCACCCATTGCGATGTATAAGTCACGCGTTACGCCACGATCAATCGCCGCTTCAGTCATCATAGACTTAGCAGTGGTGTAGAAACGTTTTTCAGCGTGAAGCGTGTTGATGTATTTGCCTTCTTTGGTAATTTCAAAGTCAGCGATGTAACCATCGTAGTTAGGGCCATCTTTGTCACGAACACCTGTAAATAGGAAGTCGTACTCTTCAAGCTGGTAGCTTTCGCCAGGTGCCAGACGAACATCACGTTCAATACTGTAGTTTTGCACCATCGCGATACCGATCACTGTTACAGCTAAACCAATGTGACCACAGATCATCGCCCAGTGGCTACGAGGCAGTTTAGTTAGGCCTTTCATAAAGGTATGACGGTGAGTTGCACGCTCATGCAGCTCAAAGCCGTGCATGAAGAAGATCCAGAACGCCATTACCCAACCGGTATAAGCCGTACCACTGAAGCGGTCAGCCAGCAGGGTTACCATTAGCGCGCTTAAACCTAACGAGAAAATACCCGAAACTAACATTGGTTTAATAAGCTTAGACAGGTTGTCACGCTTCCAACGGATAAGTGGACCGATACCCAATAGGAAAGAGAACGGGATCATTAACCAGAAGAACAACATGTCAAAGAATGGTGCACCGATTGAAACCGATCCTAGACCTAACTGCTTATGAACGAGTGGCAGCAATGTACCCACTAACACAACCACTAACGCAGCAATCAATAAGATGTTGTTACCGAGTAGCGCATTTTCACGAGACACTAAATCAAAATTACCGCGGACACGAACCGATGCGCCTTTAACAGCGAACAGCAGCAGTGAACCACCGATAACAAATACTAGGAAGCCTAGAATAAACATACCACGAGCAGGATCCGACGCGAACGCGTGAACAGAAACCAAGATGCCCGAACGAACTAGGAACGTACCTAGTAAACTTAATGAGAACGCAGAAATCGCAAGTAAAACGGTCCAAGCTTTAAACGTGCCGCGCTTTTCTGTTACCGCAAGCGAGTGCATTAACGCAGTACCAGCCAACCAAGGCATAAATGATGCGTTTTCTACTGGATCCCAGAACCACCAGCCGCCCCAGCCAAGTTCGTAGTAAGCCCACCATGAACCTAGTGCGATACCTACTGTTAGGAATAACCAAGCCGCGATTGTCCAAGGACGAGACCAACGAGCCCATGCCGTATCTAAACGGCCACTCATTAGAGAAGCAATAGCAAAAGAGAACGCTACCGAGAAACCTACGTAACCCATGTAAAGCATTGGCGGGTGAATAATCAAACCCGGATCTTGCAATAGTGGGTTTAAGTCACGGCCATCGACAGGGAAGAAAGGCAGCGTACGTAAGAATGGGTTAGACGTTACGATAATGAACAGCAAGAAGCCGACAGTAATCAAACCCATAATCGCAAGTACGCGTGCAACCGACTCTTGAGGCATACCACGGCTAAACGTCGCAACAGCAACTGTCCAACCCGCTTGGATTAGAACCCAAAGTAGTAAAGAGCCTTCGTGCGCACCCCAAACCGCAGTAATACGGTAGTACCAAGGAAGTTGGCTGTTTGAGTTACTTGCAACGTATTGAATCGTAAAATCATTGGTGTAGAACGCGTAACACAGGATGAAAAACGAAATCGCTAGGAATCCGAACATACCCCACGACAACGGTCGTGCACTATTCATCAATAATGTGTTATTTCGAGCGGCCCCATACAGTGGGAGCACACTCAATAGCAATCCAAGCCCTAAGGACAGGATCATGGCAAAGTGGCCGATCTCGGCTATCATTGAGCACTTCCTTCTTTTTGTTCTGTCGAGTACTGCATTGGCTCATGGGTTTTCTTCATTGCTTCAGCAACTTCAGAAGGCATGTACTCTTCATCGTGTTTCGCTAATACTTCGAACGCTTCAATTGTTGTCGCATCTTTTAGAACGCCTTGAGCAACAATACCTTGTCCTTCACGGAAAAGATCAGGAAGAATGCCATCGTATAAAATTGTTACTTTAGGGCCGACATCTTTCAAATCAAAGCTTACACGTAGTGATTCGTTGTCACGGCTTACAGAACCGACTACAACCATGCCACCAATACGCAGGCGTTGACCAACTTCAGGTTTTTTACCGTCTTTACCATTAACAAGCTCAGTTGGTGTGTAGAACAGATCCATGTTCTGGTTAAGTGCATAAACCATCAATCCAACAGTTGCACTGATACCAAAAAAGATCGCTAAGACAATGCCCAGCCTCTTCTTACGTCTTGGGTTCATAGAGTGTTCTCCATATTTTTTGCTGCATCGATACGAGCTTGACGGTCAATCTTCGCTTGTACTTCAGTTAGTAATTGCTTACTACGACGAACACTTACTACCAGTAAGATGATCATCGCGAGGAATGTGATTCCAAATGCACTCCATACATATGAGGCGTAGCCACCCATGGCAAAGAAATCACTCAGAGATTCAAAATACATAATTACCTACCCTACTACGCTTTATCAGCCGCGAGTATACGAACCCACGGACGGTGACTTTCTTTACTGATGATTTCGTTTCTAAAACGAACCATAGTGACGGCACCAAAGAAGAAGGCGAAGCCGAAGATGTTCAGAAGAAGCGGCCATAACATGTCATTTGAAATAGAAGGCTGATCAAACTTAGTAATCGTCGCGCCCTGATGAAGGGTGTTCCACCACTCAACAGAGAAGTGAATAATCGGCAAGTTGATAACACCTACGATAGCCAAAATACCCGCCGCTTTTGCCGCTGTTTTTTGGTCATCAAAGGCGTGGTGTAAAGCAATCACACCCAAATATAGGAATAGTAGAATGAGCTCTGAGGTTAAACGTGCATCCCAAACCCACCAAGCACCCCACATTGGTTTACCCCAAACCGCACCCGTTAATAGCGCGATAAAAGTAAACACAGCACCAATCGGAGCCATTGCCAACGCCGCCATTTCAGACAATCTGACTTGCCATACCAAACCGATAAAGGCAGCAATCGCCATCGACATGTACACGCCCATCGACCAAATTGCAGACGGAACATGGATGTAGATGATTCGGAAGCTATCACCTTGTTGGTAATCTGAAGGTGCAAACGCTAAGCCCCACACCGTACCGACGGATAGACACAATAGCGCTAGGATAGAGAACCATGGCAAAAGTTTACCAGCGAGCTGATAAGACGTTTCTGCTTTGGCATAGGGATGGAGCCATTTCCACATGTTGTAATCTCACTCTTACTTCATATTGCTTACAGCTATTAAAGCTATAATTATAATAATTTTATTTGTCTTGCTTTCAGTTTTACTGACTCTATGAGTCCAATCGACACATTTGGTTCACATTAGCTATACGATAACGGAACCCTAATCAGTTCACACTCACTCTAAGTGCGGCACTGATCGCAAAAGGGGTCAGAGTCATGGCACCCATTAACATCGCCCCAAGCACCGCCAACTGGCCGTTGTACGCAACGCCCAATGCCGCAGCGTCAATCGCTGACGTCGCGAAAATCAAAATGGGGATGTAAAGCGGCAGAATTAACAGGCTTAACAGCACACCGCCCTTCTGAAGCCCTACCGTCAAAGCCACACCAATCGCACCAATAAAGCTCAATGCAGGTGTACCGACCAATAACGTTAAAACAACCGACAGCCAGGTATCGAAATCCAAAGACAGCAATACCGCCAATAGCGGACTAATCAAAATTAATGGTAACCCGGTCAATACCCAGTGTGCTATGACCTTGGACAAGACTACCAACTGCAACGGGATGGGCATCAGCATCATCTGCTCAAGGGCGCCATCTTGAAAATCATCGCGAAACAATCGCTCTAAAGAGAGCAATGCAGAAAGTAAAGCGGCTACCCAAACGATGCCTGCCGCAATGCGCGCAAGTAAGTTTGGCTCTGGCCCAATGCTTAATGGAAAAAGGGTAATTACAATGATGAAAAACCACAGAGGGTTAAAAATATCCGCTTGACGACGAAATGCGATAAGCAGTTCACGTCGAATGATCATTGTCATTGAAGAGATCATATTACTCACCCAACTTTATTTTTCTTAGTTTCGGGCTATCAGCAAACATATCTTGGTGAGTGGTCAATAACACAATGCCACCATTATCAGCATGCTGAGAAAAAAGAGATTCCAGAACTTTCACGCCCTGCTTATCAATCGCAGTCAGTGGTTCATCTAAAATCCATAACATTTGCTTACTCAACCAAAGACGCGCCAACGCAACACGGCGTTGCTGACCTGCAGAAAGTTGACCTGCAAGTACATCCTCTCTTCCCGCCAGACCCACTTGAGTCAGGGCATGATAGAGCTCTTCCTTAGTTGTATCCGCGTTATGAATCGATTGATAAAAACTAAGGTTTTCATACGCGCTCAGTTCGCGCTTAACACCCGTTTGGTGCCCAAGAAACAGAAGGTTTTGATGATAAATGTCTCGACTCGACTCAATAGAGCTACCATCCCAAGAGATAGAGCCTTCATCACGGTCACCTAAGCCAGTGATGATTCTCAGGAGTGTCGTTTTCCCAGTACCGTTACGACCTTCAACTTGAACCAGTTCGCCTGGTTTTAGCTGAAAAGACAACGATTCAAAGAGAACCCTGTCGTCACGAATAGCAGTTAAATTAGAGACTTCTAGCATAGGTAAATTTAGTCGAGTAATGAGAGGGCTATAGTAGCACACCAATAAGGTCACAAAACAGGACTAGGCGTTTTCGAGGGAACAAACTCCGTAAGAAACTGTTACTACCGCATCACAATTTACACATTTTTATTCTTGAAGCAGATATTGCCCTAGATACAAGCACTTATAAACATCGTTCTATAAATAAATCGACAGACATAAAAAAAGAAGCCGAAGCTTCTTTTTAAGAGGAGTACATAATAAACATCTGATTATTAATACTGATTGAGCGCTCAATTTAACGACGTCGAGGTGGCGGCTTACGACCGTGAGAAGAGGGTTGTTCGTCAAAAGATGACGGATTACTTCTTAATGAAGGGATCTTCTCTTTGCCTGCAAGCTTATTCTGCAGAGACATCATTAGCTCAGCTTCCGCTTTCGGCAATTCGCATTCTTCAATCAGTTCGTTGATCCCAGCACCAAGCTGAACCATTTTGGTCGCTCGTGTGTACAAACGACCATCAGTATCAGCGTGTTCGAGTTCAACGATACGCTCATTCAAATGCTTAATCACATCTTGTTGCTCAGTCACTTTTTGACCAAGACCAAGAACAACAGAGCGAACCTCAAGTAATTGCTTACTCGATTTTTGCAGCTCTTTGTCCAAGTTACGAACTTGAAGGCGTGATTGGTCTACCTGTTTTTGAATAGCTCTTTTTACTTTGCTAAGCAAAATCAAGATGAACAACGTAAACACGCCGACACCTGCAATTAACACTGCAGGACTCAAAGGAAGCGCTTCAAACATTACAGGTGAGCCATCTCATCCCATTCGTCTTCGCTTAGTAGTTTGTTTAAATCTACTAAGATAAGCAGCTTGCCATCACGGTTGCTTACACCTTGGATGAACTTAGCACTTTCGTCAGTACCAACACTTGGAGTCGTGTCAATCTCAGAAGAACGTAGGTAAACCACTTCAGCAACGCTATCTACTAAGATACCAATAACTTGACGTTCAGATTCAATAACGATGATACGAGTATTGTCTGTGATTTCACCTTGCATCAAACCAAAGCGAGAGCGAGTGTCGATAACAGTCACAACGTTACCACGTAGGTTGATAATACCTAGAACGTAGTCTGGAGCACCTGGTACTGGAGCGATTTCGCTGTAGCGAAGTACTTCACGTACCTGCATAACATTAATGCCGTAAGTTTCTTCTTCTAGCTGGAATGTCACCCATTGAAGTACTTCATCATTAGTTGGGTCTTTTCTTACTTCAATTTCACTCATATGAGACATATTTAATCCTCTTGCCGTCGTTACCGACCACTATTATTAACTTGATGCTTTTTGTTAGCCTAATGCTTATTACTAGCTTAATGCTTTTACATCTAGCCCTGCGTTTAGCATGGCGATCAATGCTTCGACATGAATCAAAGCACACATTTTTTCTTTTACCATACCAGCGAGCCAAGGCCGTTTCCCTGCCATTTCTCGCCAACGTACTTTATCTGTATTGAGAAGCTCAGTGCCTTTCAGCTCAGTGCCGGCAAGCCCCCACAAGCTTTCTCCAAGCATGACTATATATTGATAGTTTTCTTTGTATTCATCATTCGTTAGTTTCTCAGACATCACCCATTTTGCGGTGTCGACAACATCTAACTGACTCTCTCGGTTTGTTTGCAAACCTAAATACCAAGCAGGCTTACCAATCAAATGGCTGAGCTCTTCAAGGCGATGAATACCACCAAGTTCATCAAGAGGAACCGCGAAAGTTACCCCGTTGACATCAAAATACAGTACCTGAAAATCTTCTGTTCGAGCTGTGCTTTCCCATGATGTAAACCGTTCAATGCCGCCTGATTGAGTTTCAAGCTCAACCTCAGGTTCACTGATCGATTCAATCTCTGGTTCTTCAATGTTCGTTTCGTCTTGCTGATCTTCGACGTGTGACTCTTCAGCTATTGGTGACTCAATTATCGGCTCAATAGTTTGCTCAACAGCCATTGATAAATCAGGCTCAGGGAGATTCCAGTCTTGAATTTCAGGCTCTACAGAAAGCTGAACGGATTCAACAGCAGCATCAAACATTTGCATGTCTGTGTGTTGGGCAATTTTCTGCGTATTTTGATCCATTAACTCATCAAGATTCAGTTCATCAACCACATTCGTCGCTTCTAAGCGGCTCAGCAGTTTTTGTACATCCTCAAGGTTTGGAACCTCAAACTCCGCCTGTCGCAACTCGGCGTAGGTGGAGTAACTTGAACGTTTTGGCTCTGGCTCTGGCTCTGCAGATGATGAGTCATCACTAGACTCGTCAACAAAAAATTCATCAGAATCCAGAACTTCATCGCCTAACAGCGCAGTAAAGTAATCATCAAGTGCTTGCTCACTCGATAAACTTGGTCGCGCCATTGTTGATTCTTTATTCGCGCTCATTTATCGCCAGCCTTTCGAGATAAATAAGCAACTGTTTGTAAGCAAATACACCACGACTACCCGATGCAAAATGAGATGCTGGTAAGCGCTTTAGGCTTGCATCTCTAAACTTAGTGTCAATAGGGACAGCAGATGTCCAAACTTGATTAGGATA
Source organism: Vibrio lentus (assembly GCF_002875945.1). Lineage (GTDB taxonomy): Bacteria > Pseudomonadota > Gammaproteobacteria > Enterobacterales > Vibrionaceae > Vibrio > Vibrio apostichopi. The sequence continues at coordinate 5,743 of NZ_MCZK01000113.1, read as the reverse complement.
ATCTTCTTTCAGTTGAGTTAACGTCTGTAATGAAGCCTTGGTTCGCTTGTCATACATCGTTGGTACTACTGTCACTTTAAACGGCGTTTTACGAGATTTTTGCATGATAGTCAAAGTGCGAATCATGCGTTCTAACCCTTTCATTGCTAAAAACTCAGTCTGTACTGGGATCAGGATACGATCACTGGCTGCCAATGCATTCACCATCATCACGCCAAGAATCGGCGGGCAATCGATCAACACATAGTCATAGTCATCTTTCAAAGCGGCAAGCGCACGCTTTAAAATTAACCCCATTCCACTGCGATTACCCATCACACGGTCTAATGTCGCGAGCGACATATGCGCAGGGATAATATCAATGCCTTCAACTTCAGTTTGCAATGTCAAAGGTCTTACCGTCTGAGCAGTAAACTCACGTAACTGAAACAGATCAAACAGACTCGACTCCACCGTATCTGAGTCGTAACCCAGATAAGTGGTCAGTGATGCATGCGGATCGGTATCAACCAACAAAACACGGTGACCTTTCAAGGCAAGTAAGCCTGCCAAAGTCACTGTCGTGGTTGTTTTGCCAACACCACCTTTTTGGTTTGCAACACTCCAAACAATCATGTCGATTTACCTAAGCTAAGCCAACTTCAACCAAGATCCTTTCCGCGATGCGGTCTAGAGGTAGGTCTTCAGTAGAAATGCCAGCTTTTGCTACAGCTTGAGGCATACCATATACAACACAGCTATCTTCGTCTTGCGCCCAAATCGTCGAGCCCGCAGTTTTTAACATACGTGAACCTTCTCGACCATCAGCGCCCATACCGGTCAGTATCATAGACAAGACTTTGTCACCGTAAATCTTCGCAGCAGAGCCGAATGTGACATCCACACAAGGCTTGTAGTTCATTCGGTCGCCGCCATCGATAATTCGTAAGCGAGCAGACCCTGCACGACCATCAACCATCATCTGTTTACCACCGGGAGCAAGGTAAGCCACTCCTGGTTTCAACACATCTCCGTCTTGTGCTTCGCGAACTTCAATCTTACACAAGGTATTCAGTCGGCTTGCAAATGCAGCGGTAAAAGTTGCTGGCATGTGCTGAACTAACACGATCGGATGTGGATAGTGAGCTGGAATGCGAGTCAAAATCTTCTGTAGTGCAACAGGACCGCCAGTCGACGTACCAATGGCAGTTAACTGATACTTTTTACCTGACGCTCTAAATTTTGCAGTCGATGCAACAACAGGCTTCGCAGCAGGCGTTGCCGCTGAAGTGGTTTGACGCAGCGATGAAGCTGTTGACACAGTTGCTGCTGCCGTTGCTCGAGGAGCAACAGGTGTACGGCGCATGAACGCGCGCTTAGCGGCAATTTGAATCACACGCTGTTGAAGCAGAGCGACCGCATCGTCACGGTTTCGAGCGATGTCTTCGAACTTCTTAGGTAAGAAATCCAGAGCTCCGGCATCTAACGCGTCCAATGTTGCTCTAGCACCATCATGCGTTAACGATGAAAACATCAAAATAGGCGTTGGAGACGCGGCCATAATTTCACGAACGGCTGTAATGCCGTCCATGACTGGCATTTCGATGTCCATAGTAATGACGTCAGGTCTAAGCTTCTTTGCTTTTTCAACCGCTTCTTTACCATTTACAGCTACATCGATGACTTCTAGGCGAGCCTCTGAGTTGATGATCTCGCTTACGCGACGGCGGAAAAAGCTCGAATCATCAACGACTAATACTTTAATCGCCATATTTATCCTTAAATTAAATTCTTGATGCTGCAGCGTACTGCTTCAACAAGTCAGGCACATCGAGAATCAATGCAATGTGTCCATCACTTGTAATTGTCGCACCTGCCATACCTGGCGTACCTTGCAACAACTTATCAAGTGGCTTGATAACGACTTCTTCTTGGCCAATCAGCGTATCGACAACAAAGCCAACTCTTTGGCTGCCAAGCTGAACGATAACAACGTGGCCATGTCCTTTGCGTAGTTCAACAATGCCAGCTTTTGGTGCAAGCCAATTTTGCAAGTAGAACAACGGGATAGATTTATCGCGGACGATGATAGTCAACTGGCCATCAACCACGTTAGTGCGGCTAAGGTCTAAGTGGAAAATCTCGTTCACAGAAGCCAATGGCAATGCGAATGGGTGACCCGCAACACCGACCATCAAGGTTGGTAGAATCGCAAGTGTCAGTGGAACCTTGATCGTAATCTTGGTGCCTTGACCCATTTCAGAATCGATATCGATCGAGCCATTCAGTGTATTGATCGCTGTTTTCACAACGTCCATGCCTACACCACGGCCAGAGATATCTGAGATTTGCTCTTTGCTTGAGAAGCCAGGTGCAAAAATAAGATTGAAACACTCTTTGTTTGATAAGCGAGACGCTGCGTCTTCGTCCATCAGGCCACGTTTAACCGCAATAGCACGAAGCTTATCAGGGTCCATACCGCCACCGTCATCAACGATAGCTAATTCAATATGGTCACCTTCTTGCGAGGCAGACAGGATCACTTTACCTGTTTGTGATTTGCCAGCCGCAATACGAGCTTCAGGCATCTCAATACCGTGGTCCACAGAGTTTCTCACTAAGTGAATCAGTGGATCGGCAAGTGCTTCTACTAAATTCTTATCAAGATCCGTTTCTTCACCGCGCATTTCAAGAACAATGTCTTTCTTCAAACTACGAGCAAGGTCGCGGACAACTCGTGGGAAACGACCAAAAACTTTCTTGATCGGCTGCATACGAGTCTTCATTACCGCACCTTGAAGGTCTGCGGTAACAACGTCTAAATTCGAGACAGCTTTCGCCATTTCTTCGTCGTTGCTGTTTAAGCCTAAACTTACCAGTCGGTTACGAACCAATACCAACTCACCCACCATGTTCATGATGGTATCGAGAGTTGATGTATCAACACGAACCGTTGCTTCCGCTTGTTGCTTCTTCGCTGGCGTTTTAACTTCAGCCTTAGCGGGAACATTCGGTTTAGGTTCAGCTTTAGCAGCAGGTTTCGCAACAGCTGGGGTTGCTGGCTTAGGCGTGACTTGTGCTGCAGGTGCAACAGGAGCCGCTGTTACATCAGCAGGCTTAGTTGCAGCATCCAGCTCTTCAATCGACGGGCCATTGCCTGAACCATGTAACTGATCAAGTAACTTCTCAAACTCTTCGTCCGTCATCAGGTCATCGCCTTCAGACATCGCCGAAACTGGAGCAGCAACAGGAGGTGGTGGCGGTGGAGGCGTTGAACTTGCCGCTGTCGGACTATTACCCGCACCGTGCAGTTCATCTAATAACTTTTCAAATTCGTCATCAGTAATATCACCACTGTCAGCAACTGGCTGAGGTGCAGCGGGTGCAGCGGGTGCTGGCGGCGGTGTTGGTGCAGAAGCTGCTGTTGGTGAACCACCTTTACCATGAAGTTCATCAAGTAGGCGTTCAAACTCATCTTCAGAGATATCATCCACTGAAGATGCACTGATGCTAGAGCTTTCGACAACAGGCTCAGGCACAGCAACAATAGGTTCAGGGATGGCAGGTATTGGCGCGACTTCATCAGCAGCCTCTGGTTTGCAGAGACGATGAAGCTCATCCAATAAAGATTGGTCAGCGGGTACTAAAGCTTCCTGATCTTGCACGGCTCGAAACTGTACATTAACTGTATCGAGAGCCTGCAGCATCGTGTCCATCAAGCCTGATGTTACGCTGCGTTGGCCGTTTCTTAGAATGTCGAACACATTCTCAGCACCATGACAAGTATCCACCAGCTCAGTCAATGCTAGGAAACCAGCACCACCTTTTACTGTATGGAAACCACGGAAAATAGCATTTAATAGGTCTTTGTCGTCAGGGTTATTCTCAAGCTCTACCAATTGTTCTGATAGGAGTTCAAGGATCTCTCCTGCTTCGACTAAAAAGTCCTGAAGAATATCTTCGTCTAAATCGTAGCTCATACGTTACCTTTAAAATCCAAGACTGGATAACAAATCGTCGACTTCATCTTGAGATGCCACAGCGTCTTCGCGCGCTTCTGGGTTCATGATTGGACCCTCAGGAGCAATAGATGCTTTCTTCTCTTTTTCTGGAGTTGGCTCTATCTGATTCGCACCGAATACCGTGAGAATCTCCACCAAGCGTCCTTCAACCTCATTTACCAAGGTAATAACTTTGCTAATGATCTGCCCAGTTAAATCTTGGAAATCCTGAGCCATCAAGATTTCAGTCAGTTGTCCACGTAGTTCAGTACTATCGCCTTCTACTTGGACAAGTAATCCATCAATGCGGTGACATAAAGCTTTAAATTGTGCCAGCTCAATGCGGCCATGCATCAGTTCATTCCATTGAGGCCTTACTTGAAGTAAACACTCGTGTAGGTTGTCTGCTATTGGCATACAACGATCGACTGCGTCCATCGTCTTGTTTGCTGCAACTTCCGTTTTATCAATGACATATTGAAGGCGATCCCTAGCATCAGGGATTTCATCATTTGCGATAACGCTGATGCGTTCATCGAAATTGAATTGAGCCAAAGAGTCATGGAGGTCGCGAGTCAGACTACCTATTTCTTGAAGCATTGGATTGTCTTGAAGACTAAAATTGTCTTCATAAATGCTTCTAACAAGAGAATCAGCACCTTGCTGCTCATCGTTTTCAAGCAGCTCTACTAATTTTTTTGCTTGTTCTAATGAAATCATCCTGAGTTCGGCCTTACTCCGCATACTTTGTGACGCTTCGACTATTGAGGTAAACAACACACTTAACCGTGAGTGTTTCTCTAGAAGCGCCTAAAAACAGGTTATTATTGACGCTTATAAGCGATCAAAAATCTTATCAAGTTTCTCTTTCAGAGTTGCCGCTGTGAAAGGCTTCACAATGTAACCATTAACACCTGCTTGAGCAGCTTCGATGATCTGTTCACGTTTCGCTTCAGCCGTGATCATAAGCACTGGAAGGTGCTTAAGTTCTGCGTCTGCACGAACGTGTTTTAACAGGTCAATACCTTGCATACCAGGCATGTTCCAGTCGGTTACCACGAAATCAAATTCGCCTTTTTTCAGCATTGGTAACGCGGTCAAGCCATCGTCTGCTTCTTGAGTGTTGTTGAAACCTAAATCGCGTAGTAGGTTTTTAACAATTCGGCGCATCGTTGAAAAGTCGTCAACAATGAGAATTTTCATGTTTTTGTTCAAATTAGCCTCCACTGAATAAAACCAGTGTTGTTAGTCGTTCTGTGTCCAAGCACTTAACTTAGTGCGTAGACGCTGCATAGATTGGCTCAGTATTTGGCTGACACGAGATTCGCTGACACCTAACACTTCCCCAATCTCTTTTAAATTGAGTTCTTCGTCGTAATAAAGTGAAAGCACGAGGCCTTCTCTTTCCGGAAGTTGTTTTATCGAATCGATCAAAGCTTGGCGGAATGACTCATCAGCAACCCCTTGAAAAGGCGTATTGTCTTGAGAATCTTCATTCGGAGAAATGACATCATCTGAGACGCCTAAATCTTCGATACCGACCAATCTTGAGCAGTTAATATCGGTCAATGCACTGTGGTACTGATCTAAACTGAGCCCCATGTGTTTGGCCACTTCGGCATCACTTGGGTCTCGATTCAGAACACTTTCCAGTTCTGCAATCGCACTGCTGATTTCTCGATTATTTTTGTGAACCGATCTTGGTACCCAATCGCCACGGCGAATGTCATCCAACATAGCCCCGCGGCTCTTCTCCGCTTAGA
>NZ_MCZK01000112.1 GCF_002875945.1 Vibrio lentus | reverse complement strand
AGTTTTACTTGACCACTTCATGCCACCACAAAACCAATCAATACTGACCTATTTATTGCTCGCGAAGGCTGAAGAGTCTCGTGGTAATGCCAGTGCTGCAAAAGAGCTCTACATCAAAGCGACTCAAGGCAACTCTTCGCTTAAAGCAATACAACTGGCCTCACCTCTCTTCTTCGACAGTAACCTCGAGCCCCTTCTAAAAGAGCTCGAATAAAACACTCACCGTTATCGATCATTTCTTGGTTGATAACACTCGGTTTTGGAGGAAATCAAGCTCTGTATCAGATAGAAACTGTGCCTCAACCAATCGCTCACTAGGTTCAGTGCTCAATAGGCGTTGTTCTTTGTTTAGCTGTCGATCCAACAAGATGTGACAAACCTCTAAAGTTAAACCAAAGGCCAATGCAACGTACAAATAGCTTTTGTCCACATGTAACCCATACCCTTCAACCAGTAGCAACCCGCCCAACAAAATCAGAAACAGCAACGCCAATAGCTTTAAGCCAGGGTAAGTCGTAATTGTTATTTGAATTTTCTCGGCAACCACTAACATGATGATGGCCGATATAACGATCGCCGCAATAATAATCTCTACGTCATGCACCAATGCAACGGCAGTAATTACAGAGTCGAACGAAAACACCGCATCAATTGCGATAATCTGCAACACGATCATAGTGACACTGGTTTCGATTGCGCCTTTCTGTTTCTTCTCTTTAACCAGTAGCCAACTCAAGAGCTCTTTAAAGCTCTTAATCAGTAAGAAGCCACCACCAAAAATTAAGATTAAATCTTTGCCCGATAGCCCTTTATCAAAAACCGAGACCAGAGGCTCAGTTAACGACATAAGCCAGGTAACAGAGAACACCAGTCCAATACGAGAGAGCACAGCTAAGCCGATGCCAAGATTACGAATACGACTTCTGAGCCTTACAGGTAGCTTCTCGACCAAAATGGAGATGAAGATAATATTGTCGACACCGAGAATAACCTCAAGTAGCAATAGAGCGCTAAATGACGCGAGATAATCAACGTACATGACAACCTCTTCTTCTGGTGATGTTCAACCAAGCCATCGAAGCCAAAGGCTCAACCATTAACCAAAAAAGTATGAGTTGAGCAATAAATAGAGTCAGCATTTCTATGAAGGCTCCACATTGTTGCGAGCACCTAAAATGCCATCTAAATAGCCTTGCTTTCTTAGCTTCATAAAGCAGAACACAGCCAGTTTTAAAGTAATCAGTATCATCAGTAATCGAACTAAGTAGTTAATGGCCGGCCATTCTACAAATTGGCCAAACCACTTCATCACCAAAGCGTCACCTATAGATAAAAAGGATATAACAAAAATATAAGGTTATTAAAATTAGCCAGTTACATGGACAACACGGCCAATCAGGCTCTATTTTCACCATTAGGAATTGCAGAAAGAGTAAGGAGAATAAAAAGGTAATGGTTTGATGATGTATTGAAAGGCTGAGCCCTGAATAATGACGCTTCAATTATTCAGAGGTCCTTATGCCAAGTTATATCGATATTATTTTTACGACGTTGAAGCAGTATGATTTGTTGCTCGCCCTGCTGTTCATTTTCATCTACTGGTTACTCAAACACTCGACTGAAAAGGCCATCATCACCTTAGCGCAAAAGAAGACCGTCGACGCAACGCGTACCGCGTTTATCAATCGCTGTTTTAGCATTATTTACTTTGGGTTCTTATTTGCGACGTATTTGATTGTCAGTGGCATCGGTTACGGCAACTTTTCGATTTTTATCTCTTCGGTATTCACCGTAATAGGCGTTGGCTTTATTGCTCAGTGGTCAATTTTAAGCAACATCACCGCCAGCTTTCTGATCTTCTTTGTGTTTCCTTATCGCATTGGAGACTCAATCATTGTGTCGGATGGCGACGGCATTGAAGGAACGATATTGGACATAAAGATGTTTCACACTCTTATCCGACACCCTGAGGGAAACCTCATTACTTACCCTAACTCGCTATTGCTGCAAAAAAGCGTCACTAAAGTCTCTAGCAAGAATTTGAAATATGCGGCATCAACGCCCAAGAGAACGGTGAAAGATGAAGGTGTTGATATCGAAAATATTATTGACGTTAACGCGTGAGGTGATCAGGGATAAGGATAAGGATAAGGATTTTACCGCGGTTATTCCCAAGCAGAGAAGAGAGTAACCGCGTATTTCATTAGTATTGCCTTGCTAGAAGCCCTTTTTATAAGGACTAGGTCTTAGCAGATTAGGCGTTAACGCCCGTTGCTTTGAAGTCAGGGTTCACAGCGGTTAGCTTCTTAACCACGTAATTTAGAAGCACACCGTACATTGGCACAAACAGGCCTAAGCTGATGATAAGCTTGAATCCGTAGTCGACCAACGCAATTTCAGTCCAGTGCTCAGCCATGAATGGATCTGGGCTTTGGTAGAAAGCAATCGCAAAGAACGCAATCGTATCGATAGCATTACCGAATAGCGTTGAACACGTTGGGGCTACCCACCACTGTTTAAGCTGACGCAGACGGTTGAAAACATGCACATCTAAGATCTGGCCAAGCAGATAAGCCATGAAACTTGCCGCAGCGATACGTGCAACAAACAAGTTAAACTCACCTAGCTGGCTAAAGCCTTGGAATGAACCTTCAAAGAACACCACAGACAATAAATAAGAAACGGCCAGTGCAGGCAACATCACTAAGAAAATGATTTTACGAGCAAGCTGCGCGCCAAAGATGCGTACGGTCAGATCGGTCGCTAAGAAGATAAATGGGAATGTGAAAGCACCCCAAGTGGTGTGCATACCGAAGACGGTAAAAGGGAGCTGAACCAAATAATTGCTTGATGCAATAATGATCAAATGGAACAAAACTAATAGTGCTAGGGCTTTGCGCTGTTGCGCAGGGGTAAAGTTACTCATGCTGTACCTTTTTAGTTTGGTTTGGGGGTGAGGGAACCCAAATCAAGTCATTTCTTCGAATAAACTAAGAAAGCTCTTACCAATAATGTGAATTAAAAATGTTTCTATAATTTGCTCTATTGAGCGGCGGGCGATTATACATTAATCAATATTAGCTGCAACGGTGAGAACAGACGCAATCGTTTCTCCTCACTTTTATTGGTGAATCGCGTTAGAAACCTAGTTTTAAAAGCCAGGTTTAAAAGCTACGTTTTAGATGCGATGCTAAAAGTTAAAAACCGCGCTTAAAAAGGGTCGCGAGATAATCAAATTCTTCTCGGCTTTCTTCCGCGTTTAACGATTCAAACCAGATTGACTCACTGTAATGTTCAGACTTTAAGAACATTCGACAGTCTTCAAAATCAATCAACCAAGAGTGCATGTCAGCGTCCCATTGTTTTTCAACCACAGAAGCGGACAGCAATGCCACCAGCTTTTCACCTAACACTTCGTAAGAATCAAAATCAAAACTTGGAGACGTAATCAATAAACGTCCTTCTTCAGCCAAATACTCTCTTAAGCCAAATTCTGTTGGTGTTGTCATGTCCCTATCAACCTTATTCTTTTTCTATGAGCTAATCGTTTTTACAAGCTAAACACTTCTGAAAACTAGCAATCAGCCAATTAGCCGTGTGTGGTGATGTGTTCTTGAATCAAATCTAAGAATGGATCAGCGTACTTATCGAGTTTACGCTGACCAACACCATTGACTGCCAGCATCTCGCCATAAGATGTGGGTAGGATTTCGGCCATATCAATCAGAGTCGCATCACTGAATACCACATAAGGTGGCAAACCATCTTCATCAGCGATTGATTTACGTAGCTTACGCAGTTTGGCAAACAGCTTCTTATCGTAGTTCTTGCTACTTAGCTTATCGGACTTAGCATTACGAACTGCAGTATCTAAACGAGGTACAGCCAACTCCAAAGACATCTCACCGCGCAATAACGGGCGGGCTTCTTCGGTTAACTGCAAAGTCGAGTTACGAGTGATGTTCTGGAACAACAAGCCCTTGTGAATTAACTGACGGAAGATACTGATCCAGTAATCATGGCTGTGGTCGCGGCCGATACCGTAAGTAGACAACTTATCGTGACCATTATCGCGCACACGGATGTTCTGCATGCCACGCATCACCTCGACCACGTAGCCCATACCAAACGACTGATTAACGCGGTACACACAAGACAACGCTTTCTGCGCCTCTTGGGTCGCATCAAAGTGTTTTGGTGGATCTAGGCAGATATCGCAGTTGCCGCATTGTTTCTCGCGATACTCGCCAAAGTAGTTAAGCAGAACCTGACGACGACAGGTTTGAGCTTCGGCAAAGGCGCTCATCGCGTTCAGCTTATGCATCTCAACTTGTTTTTGCGGACCTTCTTCTTTCTCATCCAGCATACGGCGCAGCCAACCCATATCAGCAGGGTCAAACAACATCATTGCTTCCGCTGGTAAGCCATCACGACCCGCACGGCCTGTCTCTTGATAATAAGATTCGATATTGCGTGGAATATCAAAGTGCACCACAAAGCGTACATTGGGTTTGTTGATGCCCATACCAAATGCCACCGTCGCCACAACAATCTGTATGTCATCACGTTGGAAGGCTTCTTGAACGTAAGCACGTTCGTCGGTGTCCATGCCGGCATGGTAACCCGCAGCACGAATACCGTTGTTGCACAGTTTCTCGGTCACCATTTCCACTTTCTTACGGCTACCACAATAGATGATGCCGCAATTGCCTTTCTGTGTTTCTAGGTAGCGAACCACCTGAGACACGGGCTTGTGCTTCTCAACCAGGTTGTAGCGAATATTAGGGCGATCGAAGCTGCCTAAGTACGTATGCGGCTCCACCAGCTGCAAACGCGAGATAATATCTTTGCGCGTTGCATCATCGGCAGTAGCTGTAAGCGCCATATAAGGCACATGTGGGAAATACTGTTTAAGCTGACCTAGCAAAGCATATTCAGGACGGAAATCATGTCCCCACTGAGAGATACAGTGCGCCTCATCCACCGCAATCATCGAAAGCGGCAAGCCTTGCAAGCGCTCGATGAAGTCACGCATCAACACACGCTCTGGCGAAGCATAAACCATCTTCAATTGGCCTGAGTTCATGCGGTTGAACACGCTCAACAATTGATCGCGTGGCATCGATGAGTTGATGCACTCAGCCGCCACACCATTGGCTTTCAGTTGGTCCACCTGGTCTTTCATCAACGAAATGAGTGGTGAGATAACCAAAGTCAGCCCATCACGCACTAAAGCAGGGATCTGGTAACACAGAGACTTACCACCACCGGTTGGCATAATCACCAAGCTGTCTTTGCCTTCAACGGCTAGGTCTATGACCTCTTGCTGACCATCACGAAAGCTTTGATAACCAAAGACATCTTGTAAGATATCTTGCGCATCATTCGCGGGAGTTGGTGTTTGCTCAGCAATCAGAGTGGCGGTCATTGTGGTTCCTAATCAAGGTATAAAGTCAGCGTGCAGCATTGGCAAGCAAGGCGCACATTGTAGAGGGGAACGCTGGCGAATTAAACCGCAAATTGTTAGGTGAAAAGGGTTAACGCTCCTATACTGACCAACTCTCTTTATAAATCTTATTAATAAGCACTCAGTGCTAGAGAAAGTTACATGACACAAGACGAACAACAACGTACGCGACAGGGAATTTTGCTTGCCGTTGCCGCTTACACCATGTGGGGAATCGCTCCCATATATTTCAAATCTTTAAGTGAAGTATCCCCATTTGAGATTCTTAGCCACCGTGTAGTATGGTCTTTTTTCCTACTCGCTTTTCTACTGCACATGAGTCGTGGCTGGCGTAAGGTTCGAGACACCCTCACCTCCAAGCCAAAAATGCTTTATTTAGTCGCCACTTCGACTTTAGTGGGCGCCAACTGGCTTATTTTCATTTGGGCGGTGAACTCCAATCACATGCTCGATGCCAGCTTAGGCTATTACATCAACCCGCTGATTAACGTGTTGCTCGGGATGTTCTTCCTTGGCGAACGCTTACGCAAGCTTCAATGGTTTGCCGTTAGCCTTGCTGCAATTGGCGTGATAATTCAATTGATCGCGTTTGGCTCTGTGCCGATCGTTGCCATTGCCCTAGCCTTCAGCTTTGGTTTCTATGGTTTGTTACGCAAAAAGGTTAGCTTGGAAGCTCAAACTGGCTTATTTATTGAGACACTGGTGATGCTGCCTATCGCCGCAACGTACTTGTTATTTATCGCAGACAGCGCAACGTCAGATTTCTCGATGAACCCAATGCAGCTCAATCTATTACTGGTTGCAGCCGGTGTGATCACCACGGTTCCATTGCTTTGTTTTACTGGCGCGGCAACCCGTTTGAAGCTATCGACACTCGGCTTCTTCCAGTACATCGGTCCAAGCTTGATGTTCTTGCTCGCGGTTCTTATTTACGGTGAAGCGTTTACCAGCGACAAAGCAATTACCTTCGCCTTTATCTGGGGTGCCTTGGTGGTATTTAGCTTTGACGGCCTGCGTAACAACAAAAAGAACAAACGAGCGAAACAGTAACACTGATCGTTTTTTACAAGACAATTTCTAGATACGAATATAAGCTTGGTTGAATTGATGATAATTTGACCAAGCTTTTTTATGCCATGGATAAAGTCCACTACTACTCGACACCTAGCCAAGATATCAGCCTGATCCAAGCTCAATACCAAGAGTTTGCCTTTCAGCGCCACTATCATTTGGACTTCCACATCGGCCTAATCACTCAGGGTCAGCAAAAGTTTATCTATAAAGGGACGAGCTACCACGCTGGCGCAGGACAAGTAGTGATGATGCCACCCGATGAGTTGCATGATGGTCACTCAAAGCTAGAATCTGGCTATCAAGTCAGTGTGTTTGCTGTCTCCCCACAATGGCTGGGCGATCTTGCCGATCACGGTAAAAATGGTCACGCTTTGAGCTTTTCCGAGTTGATCCTCTCCGATCAAGCGACTTTTTTACAATTGCGTAACCTACACGGACTACTCATCAACCCAGACATCAGTCAACTCGCTCAAGATTGCCTACCATTCGAAGGTTTTTCGACGATTGTTGATCGTTACGCGCAATTTGGATCGAAAACAGAGGTACAGCTTGGTACCCAATCGATGTATACGCTCAAAGACTATTTGATGGCAAACCTCGACCAACCGGTACGACTCGAACAGCTGTCTGAACTGTGCGATCTCACCACCACTCAGTTTCAACGCCACTTTAAGAACAAGATGGGCATTACGCCTTATGCTTGGTTGAGTCGTTTACGAATGGAGCAAGGTATGCGACTGATTAAATCAGGCATTGGCGGGACAGAGGTGGCTCATCAAGTTGGGTTTTACGATCAAGCCCATTTCTCGAAGGCATTTAAGACCGCATTTGGCGTTTCTCCGTCGAAAATTAACTAGATGTTGATAATTTACAATTGGCTGGTTTGAAATCGCGGTAAGCTGCGCTCAACAACACAATCAAACAGAACAACCGAGTTACTGGAACAGATATGAATGAAGTCACCATCTTAGTCACCCTTGCTTCTATCCACTTTATCGCCTTGATGAGCCCAGGCCCTGACTTTGCGCTCGTCGTACAAAATGCAACACGTCACGGACGCCAGACCGGCTTGTATATTGCGCTTGGTTTATCTTGCGGGATCTTGCTGCACTCACTACTCAGCTTGACGGGCATCAGTTACCTCGTCCACCAGCAACCGACTCTATTTGCGATTATGCAGTTGGCAGGCGGCAGCTACTTGTTGTACCTCGGTTTTGGTGCATTAAAAGCCACGTGGCAGATCATCCAACATCATGACGATGACTCAGAGGTCGTTAACTCAAAGGATCTGATTCTCACCAACAAACGTGATGCATTTTCTAAAGGGTTTATGACCAATATTCTCAACCCTAAGGCTTTAGTGTTCTTTGTTAGTTTAATGTCGAGCTTAGTCCCTGCTGATATGTCGCTGTCAGGCAAAGGCTTTGCCCTGATCATCCTATTTGGCCTGTCACTCTTTTGGTTCTCACTGTTGGCGTGGATGCTTTCAACCAAAGCACTACAGAAAAAACTGCATGAAGCGACCGTTTACATCGATGCTTTGTGTGGCGCGGTATTCACCATTATCGGCTTAAGTATTCTTTGGCAGTCGTTGTCTGGTTTAATCGCTTAAATTCGAATCAAGATTACAATTCGTTAACAACGCACTGGCTATCTTATCTTTCCACTGCCAATCTAGCTCTGCATATTAAAAGGAGAAGATCATGCAGTGGAAAACAAAACTAACAACCCTCGCCACTTCTACCCTACTTTTTGCCTCTCACGTCAGTTGGGCAAATCAAGCTGCCGATTCCGTCGCACCCGAACAAAGTAGTGGTTTAGAAACCAAACAACTCGTTAAAGCCAATGATTGGATGGTCACCGCAGCCAACCCATTAGCAACACAAGCTGGTGCTGATGTGCTTGCTCGTGGTGGTAACGCCATTGATGCCATGGTTGCCGTACAGCTTATGCTTGGCTTAGTTGAACCTCAGTCATCAGGTATTGGTGGTGGCGCGTTCCTTGTTTATTTTGATGGCAAGGACAAGCAACTCAAAACCTACGATGGTCGCGAAACTGCGCCACTTGACGCCACACCACGTCTGTTCCAAGACGAAAACGGCCAACCGCTTAAGTTTTATGACGCCGTTGTTGGCGGTCGCTCCGTTGCGACACCAGGCACGGTGCAATTACTGTGGGATACTCACCAAAAATACGGCAAGTTAGAGTGGGCATCACTGATCAAGCCCATTGCTCAACTGGCTGAAAAAGGTTTTACCATCAGCCCACGTTTAGCCACCTTGATCGAAAATGACCAAGAACGCCTAAGCCGCTTTGCCACTACCAAAGCCTACTTCTTTAATGCCGATGGCAGCCCGAAAACCGCAGGTACTCAACTTAAGAACCCAGAATACGCGGCCACGTTAAACGCTATCTCAAAGGATGGCGCTAAAGCTTTCTATCAAAGCGAAATTTCTGCTGACATTATCGACACAGTGCAAACTGCCAAAGGTAACCCTGGCGTATTGGCGCAGAAAGACTTCGACGCTTATTCAATTAAACAACGTGAGCCAGTTTGTTCTGCTTATGAGAGCTATCAAGTATGTGGAATGGGACCACCGAGTTCAGGCGCATTAACCGTTGGGCAGATCTTAGCGATGACCGAGCAGTTTGATCTTAAATCATGGGGGCCAAACGACGCAAAATCTTGGCAAGTGTTAGCAGACGCTTCCCGTCTAGCCTTTGCTGACCGTGGTATGTACATGGCAGACCAAGATTACGTGCCAATGCCAACCCAAGGGTTAGTGAATACTGACTATTTGCAGGAACGTGCTCAGTTAATTACCGCAGGCAAGGCACTAGAAAGCGCGCCATCGGGCACCCCACCGTGGGATCATGCAATGCAAAGAAGCCAAGATGTTTCGATTGAATTGCCATCCACCAGCCACTTCAATATTGTTGATAGCGATGGCAATGTCGTATCGATGACCACCACCATTGAGAATGCCTTGGCTCACGCTTGATGGTGAGAGGTTTCCTACTCAACAACGAACTGACGGATTTCTCATTCAAGACCCATAACGATGGCAAACCTATCGCCAACCGACTTGAACCGGGCAAGCGTCCACGTTCTTCAATGGCACCGACCATCATCATGCAAGACGATAAACCTTACATGGCGATTGGTTCTCCAGGTGGCAGCCGTATCATCGGTTATGTAGCACAAGCGATCATTGCGCATACCCAATGGGACATGGATATTCAACAAGCCATCAATCAACCACACTTCCTAAACCGCTTCGGTACCTTAGATTTGGAAAAAGGAACATCAGCGGAAAACTTCAAACCTGAGTTAGAAAAGATGGGATTTGAGGTCAACGTTCGCGATCTTAACTCTGGTTTACACGCGATTCGCATCACCAAAGATGGTTTAGAAGGCGCTGCAGACCCTCGTCGTGAAGGTGCAGCCATTGGTCAGTAGGGAATAATCCTCCCTTTTTACTCGCTGCCTTGTGCGAGATCTCTCACAAGGCAGTGAGTAAATATCGATATTTGATGACGAAATTAGTCACCCACATGTCGTAACCAATTGAAATAAAAAGATACGTACATTTATCATTCAAATAATTATATAGAAATTCGCTTATGCACCATTGCTGATAAATAAGGAATCGGTAATATGAATGGTGTCGGAAGGATGCTGACACGGAACAGGAAACGCCAAGGACTTGGTTATCTTCAGGATGAAGATTCGATTACTCAGGATGAATAATCGGCATGGATAGCGAAATGGACATTGAATGGACGCAATAGTAACTAGGATGGTTGCTACTAAGGAAAGACAATGGACACCTCTGGACGAGGAAAGGACTGAACATCAGGATGATGTAAAGGACACCGCTCAAGGAACAAGTGACGCGCGCTAACGAGGATTGTTGGCAGATCAGGATAAGATCAAGGACACCGCTAGGAAGGCGACGAAAGGAATACGCTGAAGGATAACAGCACACTATCATGGATTTGATGCATGGAGCACACTTAGTAGCCGGATTGCTGCGAGTAAGACTATAGACCCCGATGAGCGCAAGCTCTCGGGGTTTTTCTTTATCTGTCGTCCCACCCTTTCTTCCCCTAAAACAAATAAATCAAAGACCTTTGATTACAATTCTGACATTTAAACCATTCACTTCTTAACCGCTTCCGAGTAACGTAAGTCTTACTAGGCTCAACTAGTTTCATAACCATAATTAAATTAAGGACAAATTCATGTCACACGTTACCTTCAAAGGCGCTGCTGTACCGCTAACTGGCACATTCCCACAAACTGGCGAACAGGCACCAAACTTTGCACTGACTGCAGGCGATCTTTCTGAACTGACTCTTGCTTCTCTTGAAGGCAAGAAAGTAGTTCTAAACATCTTCCCAAGCATCGATACAGCAACTTGTGCGACGAGCGTACGTACGTTCAACGCAAAAGCGGCAGAGCTTGAGAACACGGTTGTTGTTTGTATTTCTGCTGATCTACCGTTTGCTGCGGGTCGCTTCTGCGAACTAGAAGGCATTGAGGGCGTTCAACACGCTTCAACTTTCCGCTCTCCTGCGTTCGCATCAGACTACGGCGTGGCGATTGCTGAAGGCCCACTAGCAAGCCTAACAACACGTGCAGTTGTCGTTGTTGATGAAAAAGGTGTGGTAACACACAGCGAGCTAGTTGCAGAGATCACTGAAGAACCAAACTACGAAGCGGCACTTGCAGCACTGTAAGAGCCCCTCTAGTCAGTAATCTATTGTGATCGCTTAAAGCGGTACGCAATAAAAAAAGAGCAGCCATTGGCTGCTCTTTTTTTTCAATAATGAACGGTTATTAAATGCTGAAGAAATAGATTAAAGCTGCTCTAAACGAGCGTAAGCCGTTACTAACCACTTAATCCCTTCACCGTTAAACGCGACTTGAACTCTACTCTGAGGACCACTTCCCTCAAAGTTGATGATAGTGCCTTCACCAAACTTAGGGTGCTTCACGCGAGAACCCAAGCTAAAGCCTGTTTCGTTAAAGTTCTCTTTCACGGCGGTTTGGCTAAAGCGACCACTACTTGCAGGACGGCTCACTTGCGCTTTCATACGCACTTCATCCAGACAGGTCTCTGGTAGCTCACGAATAAAACGAGATGGCTTGTGATACTTGTCTTGACCGTACAAACGACGCATCTCAGCGTAAGTGATGTAGAGCTTCTCCATCGCACGGGTCATGCCTACATAACACAGGCGACGTTCTTCTTCTAAACGCCCCGCTTCTTCTGCCGACATCTGACTTGGGAACATACCCTCTTCAACGCCAACCATGAATACCATTGGGAACTCTAGGCCTTTGGCACTGTGCAGAGTCATGAGCTGAACCGCATCATCAAACTCATCAGCCTGACCTTCACCCGCTTCCAAAGCTGCATGAGTTAAGAACGCCGTTAGCATGCTCATTTCATCTGCTTCTTCTGGTTTTTCAAACTGACGCGTTGCCGTTACCAATTCTTCCAAGTTCTCAATTCGAGCCTTCGATTTCTCGCCTTTCTCTTGCTCGTACATCGCAAACAAGCCCGACGATTTGATCACGTGGTCGGTTTGCTCATGAAGTCTCAGTTCTATGGTGTCATCTTCAAGTGCATTGATAAGCTCAATAAAGCGGCTCAAAGCACCTGCAGCACGGCCCGGTAACACTTGTTCTTCTATCAGAGCAACACTGGCTTCCCACATGGTTGCACCACGCTCACGTGCTGCAAGACGAATCGTTTCTAAGGTTTTATCACCCAAGCCACGCGTTGGCGTATTGACGACACGTTCAAACGCCGCATCATTGCTGCGGTTACTCATTAAACGCAGGTAGCTCAAGGCATCTCTGATTTCCTGACGCTCGAAGAATCGCATGCCGCCGTAGATTCGGTAAGGTAAACCACCTTGAATCAAAGCTTCTTCAAGAACACGAGACTGGGCATTATTACGATAAAGCATTGCAGTATCTTCTAGCGCACCGCCTTTCTCTTGCCACTCTTTGATTTTGCTGACCGTGAAGCGCGCTTCATCTAACTCGTTATAAGCCGAGTAAACAGAGATTGGCTCGCCATCGTTGCCATCGGTCCACAATTCTTTACCCATACGCTCGGTGTTGTTCGAGATAAGCTCGTTCGACGCCTGCAGAATGGTTTTGGTTGAACGGTAGTTTTGTTCAAGCCGAACCGTTGAAGCGCCTGGGAATTCATCCAAGAACTTCTGAATATTTTCAATTTTAGCACCACGCCAGCCATAGATAGATTGGTCATCATCACCCACGATCATCACACGACAATCCGGGCCTGCCATCATACGTAGCCAAGCGTATTGGATGTTGTTGGTATCTTGAAATTCGTCGACAAGAATGTGCTTAAAGCGAGCTTGGTAGTGTTCGCGGATGTGTTTCTTATCGCGCAATAGTTCATGTGATCTCAACAAGATCTCAGCAAAGTCGACCAAGCCAGCACGATCACATGCCTCTTGGTAAGCAGAGTAAATCTTTAACCACGTTTGAGTTATTGGATCATGGTAGGCGTCAATGTGATTTGGGCGCAGCCCTTCGTCTTTTTTGCCATTGATCCACCAAGAAGCTTGCTTGGCTGGCCACTGCTTTTCATCAAGGTTTTGCGCCTTGATTAAGCGACGTAGTAAACGAATCTGATCATCTGAGTCAATGATCTGGAAATCTTCTGGCAGTTTTGCATCTAGGTAGTGAGCACGAAGGATGCGGTGACAGATACCGTGGAAGGTGCCGTTCCACATGCCTGACGAGCTGCCCATCATCAACTCTTCAATACGACCACGCATCTCTGCTGCCGCTTTGTTGGTGAAGGTAACCGACATGATAGAGAACGGTGATGCTTGCTCTACGCTTTGTAACCAAGCGATACGATGCACCAACACTCGCGTTTTACCACTGCCAGCACCTGCCAGAATAAGTAGGTTTTCTAAAGGTGCTGCGACCGCCTCACGTTGTTTGTCGTTTAGGCCATCGAGTAAAAGCGAAGGATCTATCATTGGATATGCTCACTACTGGGTATTTATACATAAAAGTCGATTATAACCTAAACACTAGGCTGCGTTTAGGATAATAAGAAGAAAAAACAATCAAAAATTAACATCATAAAATCAGTAACTTAAAAGATAACTCATCATTAATATTGATATTTCTTATAATGCCGTGAAATTATTTCCTGGTTCTTCCTATCCTTTTTAGTAAGCAAGTTAACAATTCATTAACCTGCGATATAAAAATACTATTAAGTCCTAGAGGGAATGACTATGAAAAATTCTAATCTTGCTGTTACAGCTGCAATCACAAGTGTACTAGCGTTCGGCGGTGCAGTTCTTACATCAGCACCTGCGGAAGCAGCAGCAAAAGAAAAATGCTACGGCGTGGCAAAAGCTGGCCAAAATGATTGTGCAACTAAAACAAGTTCATGTGCGGGTACAGCAAAAGAAGACAACCAATCCGATGCATTCGTGGTCGTTCCTAAAGGACTGTGTGGCAAATTATCAGGTGGTGACACTCAATCATCATAATTGAGCTGCTTAGTATGGTGAGCTGATATTCAGCTCACCTCCACTTTCCATTAGGAGAATCGTTGTGACTCAAACTCTTCACCCCAACGCAGGGGTTGGCCTTAGAACACCGCACTTAGACTTCTTTAGCCAAAATCCAGCTCTCGTGAGTTGGTTAGAGGTTCACAGCGAGAACTACTTTTTAACTCAATCACCGCAACGTCAACAACTCAGAGAAATTCGTAACGCCCACAACATAAGTTGTCACGGTGTTGGGTTATCTCTAGGTTCTGTTGAGCGCATCAACCCAAATCACTTACTGCAGTTAAAAGAACTCATCGATGACATCGAGCCGTTCTTGGTTTCTGACCATCTCAGCTGGAGTCAGACCGGAGGTCATTACTTCAATGACTTGTTACCACTGCCTTACACAGAAGAAGCGTTAGAAGTCTTCTGTCGCAATGTCATCGAGGTTCAAGACAGCCTGCAACGCCCTATGTTGATTGAGAACCCATCGAGTTACCTAGCCTTCAAGCATTCAACCATCCCAGAGTGGGAATTTTTGGCCGAGGTACAAAAGCGCACCGAGTGTCGCCTACTGCTCGATTTCAATAATATTTTTGTCTCATCTTTTAATCATGGCTTTAGCTGTGAAGAGTACTTAAACGGAATACCTGCAAACAAAGTGGAAGAGATTCACTTGGCAGGTTTTACCAAAAAGAAGCTTGAACAAGGTGAGATCTGGATAGACACCCACAGTAAACCTGTCTGTGACGAAGTATGGAAACTCTATACTGACTGGATTGCACAACATGGTTTGCGCCATACCTTAATTGAGTGGGATCTAGATATCCCAGAACCACAAGTCTTATTGGCTGAAGCAACCAAAGCCAGTGATATCTTGTATCAACACGACAAGTTCAACCAAAGGAGTCGCGCATCATGAGCCACTCCCTAGCAGATGTTCAATCAGAGTTTGCTAACGCCCTACGCTACCAAAATAATGGTCAGCATTGTGACATAGTGAGCGACCATTTTACGGATGAGCAACGAATCCAGATTTACCGTAATAACTTTGTGATCAGCTTGAGCGAAGTACTGGCAGCAACCTATCCACTTACTGAAATGCTGGTTGGTGAAGAGTGCTTCCAACAAATGGCTCGCCAACATGTTTTAAGTTATCCATCAACCTCTGGTGATGTCAGCGGTTATGGGGAACACTTTGAACAGACTATCCAAACCTTTCCTGCCGTTATTGAGGCTGCTCCTTATCTCGCTGAAGTGGCTTTGTATGAATGGAAAAAAGATAGCTTGGTGAGATGTATTTCAGAATCACATGTCGACCAACGCCCTCTCTCTTGTTTAGCTGATGTGCCACAAGAACAGCAAGGCGCTTTGGTCTTCCATCTCAAAGATTCAATAACACTAGTCAATTCTAGCTATACGATGATCGCGCTTGAGCAAGCTATCTATCAGCAACAACTCGACGGGTTAGACATCAACCAACCTGAATTTGGGGTGTTAATCCGAGCAGAGAATTCACAGATTGAGAGCCATCGTTTGACAGAAGAATGCCACCAACTATTAACTGAATTGCAATCGGGTCAAGCGCTCGCTGAGATTGACCCTTCACTACTACAACATCTGAATGCTGTCATGGCGCTTAACGTCATCTCAGGTTTTTCAATCGATGCCGAATTGGAGACATAATATGGATAACAACACAGTCACGAACATGATGGCTCAATACGACAATTTGATTGAGAAATCACAGGCACTTTTTGTTCCTGTCCTACTTCTGTTTTGCCGCCTATGGGTGGCGTGGGTCTTCTTTAACTCTGGGCTCACCAAGATAGCAACTTGGGATAGCACTCTTTACTTGTTTGAATTGGAATACCAAGTGCCACTGTTACCTTGGGAGTTGGCAGCCTATATGGGGACTGCCGCTGAATTGATTCTACCGGTGTTCTTGGCGCTTGGTCTATTAACACGACCTATGGCTGCAGTGCTGTTCGTTTTCAATATCATGGCCGTCGTGTCATACCCTGTATTGTGGGCGCAAGGCTTTTACGATCATCAGCTTTGGGGATTAATGATTCTTATCGTCGTTGTATGGGGCGCAGGGCCATTTTCACTGGATAGAATCTTGAAAGCGCAGTTCAGAAGCTAAGCCCCTTTTTCATGGCCTCTAAGTTTACATAGGTCCAAAACGCAAAAAACCACTCAATTGAGTGGTTTCTTTTTATCTAGAATAAACTACTTGTTTAGAAAAGCTTGTAGCTCTTCAGCAGAGATACCTTGCTCGGCTAGCTCTTTTGCTAGTAGCCGAACTTGTTCACCTTTACGAGATTCAACCACGCGTTGAAATTGGTAAATGATATCTCGCAAAGTGTCGATTGGAACTTGTTTTGCCGCACTGCGAATACGCTCTTCACTTTGGTTTCCTAGCTCTTTAAGCAATTTACCAAACATGACCTTTTCAGGTGCATCTTCCATTTGTTCTAAGATGCGCGCCATTTCGTAGGTTGTTAATGACATTACAGTATTTTCCGTTGGGGACTAACGTTTCAATGAGTGACAAATATAGCATGTTTTAAGGTTTCGAAAACCGCCATTTGTATATTTTGTCACCCTTGAGATTTACGCCTTGGCAAACGTCGTGTGCCACGACTTACCAGCCTTGCTCGCAAGCACTAACAATGCCGGAACAATCAGGAACATTTGCAGCGCAATCATCACTTGAGACGTTAAATCAAGACGTTGCATGGTACCAACAAGTAGCCCTGAGCCGCTCATTTGGAACAAGCCAAGTAGCGCAGCAGCGGTACCCGCACGGTCACCGAAAGGTTCTAGAGCTTTACCTGCAGCAGCACCCAGAATCCAAGCGAAACCAACTGAAGATAAGAAGATCGGCAACATGAACGCGATCGCACTAGCATGCTCAGCAAGCACCAGCATAACCACGCCCGCTAAGCCAAGCGTTGAAATACCAACAACCAATGCTTTGTAAGTACCAAAACGGTCCATGAACTTCGGAGCAGTGAATGCAGCCGTGATGTTGATAACCGCGTTAATACCAAACCAGAAGGTAAATTCGTTCATCGTCAAACCTAGGTTTTCCATCAACACAACAGGTGCAGAGGTAACGTAAGCAAGGATTACTGCCATCGCCATCAAGCACAATGTCGCATGGAAGATGAATGATGGTGTTTTCAGTACCGACCAGTAACGCTCAAGTTTGAACACCGCGACCTTTTCTGTCGCTGGATTAGACTCTTTCATTTGGAAAAACAAAATGGTGCCAACCACGACAGCGAACACAGCCATGAAGCTGAAGTTCGAGCGCCAGCCAAACTGTTGAGTCAACCAAGCACCAAGAATCGGAGCTAGTGCAGGAATAAAGCAAATTGCACCATTGAGGTAACTGATCATACGGCCACTTTTCTCAGGACCAAATAGATCGCGAACCGTCGCAAAGGCTGCTACAGAAGTCGCACAAGCTCCTAAGCCTTGTAGCAGCCGAGCTATTAGCATCATATCAATCGATTGAGCTGCCCACGCCAAGCAAGCACTCAATGCATAGATACTAACACCTCCCAATGCAACGGTTCGACGTCCTAACTTATCTGCCAAAGGGCCTGCAAATAATTGCCCGACACCCATGGCGAATAAAAACCAAGTAATCGTATCTTGTGCTAACGCGTGTTCCACGTGAAACGCTGTTGAAATTTGTGGCAGAGCTGGAAGATAAATATCTATAGCCAGAGGGCTAAATAGAACCAGCATTGCCAATAAAGCAACCTGCAGTTTACTAGGGGTTGGAAGCGCGTTAGAAGGCACAAGATTCTCCGAATGAGTTAATTTAGGTGCATAATAACCAACTAAAGATATGAACAAAAATGGCATATACTCATTAGCATTATTCCAAATAGGAAACTCACATGAATATCGAGAAACTATCACGCCTCGACCTCAATCTATTGGTTTGCTTGCAGGTGCTGATGGAAGAGCTGAGTGTCACTCGCACCGCACACCGATTATGCTTGAGCCAATCGGCTGTGAGTAAGTCGTTAGCCAAGCTTCGTGAGCAATTTAATGACCCCCTTTTTACGCGAAGTGCTCATGGCCTACGACCAACACCGAAAGCGGTCTTTCTCAAACCTCGATTAGAAACGTTGATCAATCAACTTGATGTGCTTACCCAACCGGAAACTTTCATTCCCAACAACAGCGACCATAGCTTTCACATTGCTGCCGTTGAGAGTGTTTACCCGCTGATTCTTCCGCACTTCTTACCGGCAATATTTCGACAAGCACCTAAGGTCAATATCAACACCCATGCTTGGACAGAACAAACCTTTAAGAAGCTGCAGCTAGGCGAACTAGATATCGGACTCACTGGCAAAGACATCGACATCAACGATGCGCGTTTAACGATGCTGCCGCCAGACGACATTTGCGAACAAGAGATCTACCGCGACGCACAGATGTGTGTACTAAGACGTAACCACCCTGCTCTGAGCGGTAAATGGGATCTGGAAACCTACCTTGCGCAGCGTCATGTACAAGTAAGGTGTGATGGTAACGACCGCTGGCTGCTCGACTACAAACTGGCTGATCTTGGTCATCAGCGAGATATTGCCATTTCTGTTCCTGACTTCAACAGTGCCGCAAGCCTGTGCACCTACACTGACTTTGTGTTTACCGCACCAAGCCACTTTACTTATCTTGTCGCCAAACAACTCGACTTAGTGGTTGTGCCTTTACCGATGGAATTCCCACCGATGGCATACACTCTGTTTTGGCACCGTGACAGAGAAAATGACCCTGCGCTAACTTGGCTGCGAGATATCATCAAAGAAAAAACTCTGCACCTGAGATAAAAATGGCGTACAGCGTTTGCAGCAAACGAACAAAAGCGCTAGCTTATTGACCTAATAAGTCCCCTCACATGTATATCGACTGTGAGTGTTAACAAGGACCCTAACAATAAGGATAAACACAGATGCACAATATCACTGCTGAACGCGTTGCTGCGGTTCGAGCTTGGCTTGAAACAAATAACCTAGATGCCGTTATCATTCCACATGAAGATGAGTACCTAGGTGAATACGTTCCAGCTCATAACGAGCGACTTCACTGGTTAACAGGTTTCACTGGCTCTGCAGGTGCCGCTGTTATCACTCGTGAAACTGCTGCTATTTTTGTTGATGGTCGCTACACCGTTCAGGTTCGCAAGCAAGTACCAGCAGAGTTATTTGAGTATCGCCACCTTATTGAAGAACCGGCTTTAGATTGGATCATCAATTCATTGCCACAAGGCAGTAAGGTTGCATTCGACCCACGCATGCACACCGCTGCTTGGTTGAAAGGCGCACAAGCAAAACTAGCAGAGAAAGTTGAGCTAACAACACTCTCTTCTAATCCAATTGATGAGCTTTGGTCTGATCGCCCTGAGCCTGTTGTGTCTGATGTTCGCCTAATGGCAACAGACGCCGTTGGTCAATCAAGCGAGAGCAAACGCGCTGATATTGCTGGCTTACTAGAAGCCAAAGGTGCGGACGCCGCTATCCTTACCGAGCTAGACTCAATCTGTTGGTTGCTTAACATTCGTGGCTTGGACGTATCTCGCCTACCGGTTGTCTTGTCTAATGCCATCATTCACGCCGATGAAAGTGTCGATTTCTTCTTAGACCCGGCTCGTATCCCTGCTGGCTTTGAAGCGCACGTTGGTAATGGTATTCGAGTTTCTCACCCATCAGAACTTGAAGCTCGTCTTCAGTCTCTAGAGGGTAACAATGTGTCTGTCGATTCAGGCACGAGCAATGCTTGGTACACGCTTGTTCTACAAAACGCTGGCGCTCACATCATTGAAGCAGCAGACCCATGCCTAATGCCAAAAGCCGCTAAAAACGCAACTGAGATTGCAGGTATGAAAGCGTGTCACATTCGTGATGGCGTTGCGATGGCGAAGTTCTTATCTTGGATTGATGCCGAAGTCGCACAAGGTAACCTGCACAACGAAGCTGTATTGGCAGACAAAGTACAATCGTTCCGCGAGCAAGACCCAACGCTGATGGACCTAAGTTTTGACACGATTTCAGCAGCAGGCGGAAACGCAGCTATGTGTCACTACAACCATGAGAACCAACCTGAACCCGGTCAGCTAGAACTGAATACTTTGTACTTAGTCGATTCAGGCGGTCAGTATTTAGATGGTACAACCGACATCACTCGTACTATCGCGATTGGCCAACCAAGCGACGAAATGATTCAGCAGTTCACGTTAGCGCTTAAAGGTCATATCGGTATCGCACGAGCTCGTTTCCCACAAGGCACTCGTGGTTTCCAACTGGATATCCTAGCGCGTCAGCATCTTTGGGCAGAAGGCTTCGATTACGACCACGGTACTGGTCATGGAGTTGGTCACTTCCTAAGTGTTCATGAAGGCCCACAAAGTATCTCTAAGAAGCTGATCGACGTGCCTCTTGTTGAAGGCATGGTGTTATCAAACGAGCCGGGTTACTACCGTGCAGAAGAGTTTGGTATCCGTATCGAGAACCTAGAACTGGTTGTTGAACTGCCAACTCAAGGTGACTTCTCGGTATTGACGTTCGAATCACTAACTCGTTGCCCTATCGATAAGCGCAACATCAATGTTGATTTACTAACACGACCTGAACTGGCTTGGCTAAACGACTACCATCAGAAAGTATGGAACGACGTTAGCCCATTAATTGAAGGTGATACGTTGGAATGGTTACGCCAATCAACAACACCACTTGCTCACGCTTAATGCCTCGCTAGGCAGGCAACTGAGCCAAAGCTAGTTGGCTCAGTTAGATATTAAAACGGCTACCCTCAGGTAGCCGTTTTTGTTTGTCGATTTCACATCATTAATGTTTCACGTGGAACATTCGCTAGGATGTTAGTTAACCGGAGTAAGCGCTATGCCAATCTCGCCACACCGGGTCGAAGCCGCGTTGACGTATCATAGACTCAACATCAGCTGCACTTCTCTCATCGCTAATCTCAAACTGCTCGAGTTCTTCCTCACCGGAAGCATAACCACCAGGCTGGGTTTTAGAAGCCGCAGACATACTCGTGATCCCTAATGGCAGCACGTTATCGCGGAAGGTTGCCGACTCACGAGTAGATAGAGACAACTCGACCTCAGGATTCAAGAGTCGATATGCGCAGATAAGCTGAACCAACTGTTTATCGTTCATGACCGACTTAGGCTGTAAGCCTCCACTAGACTCCCCACCTTCACACGGGCGAAGACGTGGGAATGAAATCGAGTAACGTGTCTGCCAATAAGTACGCTCTAGGTAATCTAAATGAGCAGCAACAAAGAAGCAGTCGGTTCGCCAATCTTCCAAACCAATCAAAGCACCAATCCCTATCTTATCAATACCCGCTTTTGCCAGACGATCGGGCGTTTCGAGCCGGTATTCAAAATCCATCTTGTTGCCACGTAAATGATGCTCAGCATAAGTCCTTGGTTGATAGGTCTCTTGATAAACCATCACCGCATCTAAACCGAGAGTTTTAAGTTCGGCGTAATCTTGTTGATCAAGCGGCTGCACTTCCATCGCAAGGTAGTTGAATTGCTTTTTGATATTCGGCAACACCTGTCGAAAGTAATTCATCCCGACCTTGGTTTCATGTTCACCGGTGACCAACAAAACGCTATCAAACTTCATCTTTTTGATAGCCGCACTTTCGGCATCGATTTCATCCAAAGTAAGCGTGCGGCGCTTGATACGGTTTTCCATTGAAAAGCCACAATACGTGCACGCGTTAGCGCACAGGTTAGATAGATACAAAGGAATATAAAGCGACATGGTATTGCCAAACCGCTTGCGAGTTAGTGCCAACGATTGTTGTGCCATCTGCTCTAAGTAAGGTTCTGCCGCCGGAGAGATCAGAGCCTTGAAGTCTTCTAAGTCGCGTTTAGGTTTACTCAGAGCGCGTTCAACATCCGCTGCCGTTTTACTGAAGATAGACATACCAATGTCATCCCAGTTGAGCTGTTTAAATCGATCAACAAACGTCATAACAATACTACTCGTCTAGGAATGAAGTTAGCGGGCTCGAAGCAACCGCGTGAGATACTTTTCCTGCAAGTCCAGCAAGGTAAGCCATTCGACCCGCTTCAACTGCTAGCTTAAAGGCAATCGCCGTATTCACTAACACAGCGTCTGCGCCCATTTCCATTGCACGAGCAGCATGAGATGGCGCACCAATGCCCGCATCAACAATCACAGGGACATTCGCTTGGTCGATAATGATCTCTAAGAAGTCTGCAGACGCAATACCCTTATTTGAACCAATCGGCGCACCCAACGGCATAACTGCAGCACAACCCACCTCTTCCAAGCGCTTACACAAAACTGGGTCGGCGTGGCAATAAGGCAACACAACAAAGCCATCTTTGACCAGTTGCTCAGCAGCTTTAAGCGTTTCAATTGGGTCCGGCATCAAGTACTTTGGATCTGGGTGAATTTCTAGTTTAAGCCAGTTTGTACCCAGTGCTTCACGAGCCAAATGCGCAGCAAAGATGGCGTCTTTTGCGTTCTTCGCACCAGAGGTATTCGGCAGTAAGTTCACGCCAGCATCCATGATCGGTTGTAGGATATCGTCTTGCTCAGAGCGAATATCGACTCTCTTCAGCGCCATGGTTGCCAGTTGCGAACCTGAAGCCTCGATAGCACTCGCCATCAAATGCTTATTGGCAAACTTACCAGTTCCAGTAAAGAGTCGAGATTGAAACGTTTTATCAGCGATAGTTAACATGGTTAGCCTCCTGCTATGGCTTGGAAAAGAGAAATAGCGTCGCCTTCATCAACGACCGTTTGTTGCCACTGGCTACGCGGGACAACCGCATTGTTGATTGCAAATACACAACCTAGATCAGGTAATGATAGAGCTTGGATAATGTCCGCTAGAGACGACGAGTGCGCTACCTGTTCTGGTTGCTCGTTTATCGAGATCGTTATATTGCTCATTGGATTTCTTCTTCTAAATGCTTAACTACCGATGCAATGCACACAGGACATTCACTATCTTGAGTAACCATAAGGTTTTGCCAATTCATCGTTTGGCCATCAAACAGTTTGAGCTGATGTGTTGCGACCTGAAACTCACCACGAGTTAAACGTTGAATAGCAGCCAAAGCTTGAAGGTTACCTATGGTGCCGACAACTGGGCCTATAATGCCGCTATCGCTGCAACGAGTCGTTTGTGGATGATGACTGAACGGGAACAAACAGTGATAGCACCCTTTCTGATTCTGATAATCAAATACAATAAACTGGCCTTTCCAGCCGATTGCAGAACCCGAAATCAAAGGGGTCTTCGTGCTGAAACATGCTTGGTTAACCTGCTGGCGTGACTCGAAGTTGTCAGTACAATCCAACACTAAGTCAGCTAGCATCACTTCAAGCTCAAGCTGACTTTCACTCATTCGTTGATTGATGGTTCTTACTTGGCTGCGACCATTGAGCTCATTCAGTTGTTGTTTAAGTGCTTCGACCTTAGGTGAACCTAATTGGCTCTCCTTGAACGCTACCTGTCTCTGCAGGTTGGACGAATCAACACAATCGTCATCGACCAACACGATTCTTCCAACGCCAGAAGCTGCGAGATAGAGAGCAGCGGCATTACCTAAGCCACCACAACCAATCAGCAGCACATGACTATTTAGTAGGTTGCGTTGCCCTTGCTCACCCACTTCAGGTAACGCAATTTGTCGTTGATAACGAATAAATTCAAAGTCACTCAGCATAGCTAGACTCCTGCATAACCTCTTCTTTGGCAGTCGGAGGTTTAGGCGTCATCAGTTTTTCGAAAAATTCGATCACTTTTTGTGGGTCTTCCGCCAATGTAATCGCACGTACCACCGCTAAACTCGACACCCCACATTCCCAAACCTGCGCAGCTGTCGATTGGTCAATACCGCCAATAGCAACCGTCGGATAACCGGTGAGTTGTTCTGTGTATGGGATAGTATCAATCAGATGTTGATACAGAGATAAGCGAACTAAACCCTGAGGCTTCGATGGCATCTGTTTAGTTGTTGTTGGGAAGATGTGCCCCAGCGCAATATAGCTTGGGTTAATTTGAACAATGCGCAGCAACTCGTAATAGCCATGAGTCGAGAGGCCGATCTTAATACCCGCTTGGCTCAACTGTGAGAGGTTTGATTCTTCAATATCCTCTTGCCCTAAATGAACACCAAAAGCACCATACTTGAGTGCAAGCTGCCAATAATCATTGATAAATACCTGAGCGTTATGCTCTCGACCAAGCTCGATTGATCGTTCGATTTGTTGTTCTAAGTCCGCTTGCTGCGGGTTTTTAATACGTAGTTGAACAGTGTTGATGCCAAGGTTGAGCAACCTTTCGATCCACTCAACATCATCAACCACTGGGTATAGCCCTAAGCTACTCTTACTCAATTCAGGGAACGAAAGTGATGTTCTCTGGTGAGCCCAACCAACACTAATATCCACTCGCTCATCTTCTAGCACTGGGATCGGAAAGTTTTGATAGTTTGCTGGCCATGTTCCACGTGAAACATTAAATGCTGCGCGAGCTAAAACCAATGCGTCTTCTAATGGGAATTCCAGCGCCAACAAAGTAAGTAACCAAGCAAAGTGGCCGCGA
Source organism: Vibrio lentus (assembly GCF_002875945.1). Lineage (GTDB taxonomy): Bacteria > Pseudomonadota > Gammaproteobacteria > Enterobacterales > Vibrionaceae > Vibrio > Vibrio apostichopi. The sequence goes on along the minus strand of NZ_MCZK01000112.1, from coordinate 5,208 downwards.
TTATCTAACTCCTGATGAGCTGTAGTTTCACTCTTGATAGCACGATTGGCATCTAGGTGTGACCAGATATCCAGTACAACTGAATCATCTGATACACCGATATAGATGATATTCGGAGTTTGTATAAAGGTGTCACAAACGTCAGTTAGCGCGACTGAATTACTGTAATCAACAACATGGTTCAATTCCGCTAGCTGACTCTCTGCCAATGAATCAACATCATGAGCGAAGCCAATAGATAATGCCTGCTGAGTATCTACGATAGAGAAGTATTGAGTTGGGCTCACGCCCAACTCAACTGCATCGGTTGCCAAGCCTTGTCGCTTAGCAACCAATAGACAGTTCTGCACCTCTCCCGTTAACTCAATATTTTGAGATGGGATGAGTATCTTCACTGTCATTATTCCTCTAATTGAGCTTCTTTTGCACCTACTGCAGGGTGGTACAGTTCAGAGCCAGTATCACGGAACTCTTGTGATTTCTGACGCATCCCTTCCAACGGGTTATCCAGCATCTTAATCTCGATAGCCTGATCAGCCGCTACTTGTTCAGTGTCTTTCGCATACTCTCGGACTTCCTGAGAGATCTTCATCGAGCAGAATTTTGGTCCACACATTGAGCAGAAGTGAGCAACCTTACCCGACTCCTGCGGTAAAGTTTCATCATGGAAAGAACGCGCGGTTTCCGGATCTAAAGCTAGATTGAATTGGTCTTCCCAACGGAATTCAAAACGTGCTTTAGATAATGCATTGTCGCGGATTTGTGCGCCCGGGTGCCCTTTCGCAAGGTCAGCAGCGTGTGCAGCAAGCTTGTAAGTAATCAGGCCAGTCTTCACATCTTCTTTGTTTGGTAAGCCTAGGTGCTCTTTAGGGGTGACATAACAGAGCATCGCACAGCCGTACCAACCAATCATGGCAGCACCAATACCTGAGGTAATATGATCGTAACCAGGGGCAATATCTGTCGTCAGTGGACCTAAAGTATAGAAAGGCGCTTCATGGCAGTGTTCTAACTGCTCGTCCATGTTCTCTTTGATTAAGTGCATTGGCACATGTCCAGGACCTTCAATGATCACCTGAACATCATATTCCCAAGCTACTTTAGTCAACTCACCTAGAGTACGTAACTCCGAGAACTGAGCCTCATCATTGGCATCTGCAATAGAACCAGGACGTAGGCCGTCACCCAATGACAGTGCAACATCGTACTTCGCACAAATCTCACAGATCTCTCGGAAATGGGTATAAAGGAAGCTCTCTTGGTGATGAGCAAGACACCATTTCGCGATAATAGAACCACCACGAGAAACAATACCGGTCACACGTTTAGCCGTCATCGGAACGTAGCGAAGCAACAAACCAGCATGGATAGTGAAGTAATCAACACCCTGCTCTGCTTGTTCAATCAAGGTATCACGCATCACTTCCCAGTTAAGGTCTTCGGCTACGCCATTCACTTTTTCAAGCGCTTGATACATAGGAACCGTACCAATCGGCACTGGACTGTTACGTAGAATCCACTCACGAGTCTCGTGGATATTACGGCCAGTGGAAAGGTCCATTACGGTATCGCCACCCCAACGAGTTGACCATACTAGCTTCTCAACTTCTTCTTCAATCGAAGAGCTTACTGAAGAGTTACCAATATTAGCGTTCACCTTCACTAAGAAGTTTCGACCAATAATCATCGGCTCTGATTCTGGGTGGTTGATGTTTGAAGGGATAATAGCTCGACCTTCAGCAACCTCTTTACGTACGAACTCAGGGGTAATTTCTTTCGGTAAGTTCGCGCCAAAGTTATGGCCAGGGTGTTGATGGTTAAGCTGCTCATCAGCGAACTTCTGACGTCCCATGTTCTCACGTATGGCAATGTACTCCATCTCAGGCGTGATAATGCCCTGACGAGCATAATGCAATTGGGTAACACATTGGTTGTCTGTAGCACGGCGAATTCTAGGTAGGTTGCCGTAGCGAAGGTCGTCTAGGGTTTCATCTTCTAAACGTTCTTTGGTGTAAACAGAGCTTACATCGTCTAACAGTTCCGTATCGCCACGCTCTTCAATCCATTGCTCTCGCAACTTAGGAAGACCGCTATACAGGTCGATTTCGTGTGTAGGATCTGTGTAAACACCGGAGGTATCGTAAACTTGAATGGGTGCATTAGGTTCGAATACAGGCTCTTTTTTGCTGCCACCAACTAGGCTATCAGCGAGTGATATTTCTCGAACAGGGACTTGAATGTCCTCTCGAGATCCTTGGATGTAAGCCTTTTTCGAATTTGGGTAAGGTTGTACGGATAAAGAATCAATGAAATTCTTCGCTTCCAGTCTTGCTTGTTTACGACTCGACATAGCATTTTTCCTTGGCTTTTAGCCATTATTTATAGGGATAAAAATGCTTGACGGATTAGATGCTACAAGAGGGATCACGGTAAGAAATACAGTTGTGATCTGGAGATAGATCTCTAGAAGGATTCTAGTTAGATATCTACTCTTGTTCCCTTCGCAGGTATTAGCCTGATCAGGTTCAACGGATCCCGAGTTAACGGTCTCAGCCATATGGCACTCCGACAAGTTCGATCGAGTATATAAAAACGGCTTGGATAAACCAAGCCGAGTTGTTAACAAATCGTAAGAAAGTTTTAAGACTTTATCAAAAGTTGGAAGCCGATCCATGCTGCTGAGATGCTGAGAACCACGTTGAGTAGTACATTGAGTCCCATCTTAAAGAAAGCACCCTGCTGCATAAGAAGGACGTTATCCATCGAAAATGTAGAAAATGTAGTCAGTGCTCCAAGGAAACCAAGACCGATGATCTGTCTCCATGGTTCTGTCGCAACCATCTCATTCTCAAATGCAGCGATGAGCAAACCCATAATTAAAGAGCCAACTACGTTAACAGTTAGTGTACCGTAAGGAAAACCACGTCCTAGCATCACTACACATAACTCTGAAATCAAATAGCGCGAACAAGCACCAAATGCACCACCAATGGCAATAAAACCTAAAATAGATAACTGACCCATGAATCCTCCCAAACAATAATCCCTATATTCTAGCTTTAACGCCGATAAAAGCGAGGGTAGAAACTAAGAATGCATGCGCAAATATTAAACGTTACAGGTGTCACTTAACTTCAATATATCCCATCAATCCTGTTTTCATGTGCTCAATTACATGACAGTGGTACATCCAGCGGCCTGGGTTGTCTGCAACAAATGCAGCTTTAGCTCGGCCGTTTTTTCCAAGCAACACTGTATCGGTATGGAAAGGTTCTCCAATTTTTTTACCATCAAGTTCCAATACAGTGAATGTATGACCATGAATATGAATCGGGTGATGATATTGAGTGACGTTCTTAAGATCGAATATGTAAGTCTTGCCTAACTCTAAAGTCGCCAACGGTTTAGGAATATTGTCTTTGCTCATCCCCTCCCATGCTCTTTTATTTGTTAGCCAAAACTTAGGCATGGACTTCCCATCCTTAGATACTGGTGATACTGCGCCTTCCCACTCGAACACAAAATCGATCTCTTCAGCGTTAGCAAGATCTAGGTTAGGTACTGGATTCAATGGTAATACTGGTAATGCTCGATCTTGAGTAAATGCTGAACCTACGACTTCAAATTCACACAAAGAAAATGGGAAACGCCCCTTCATTTGGAGAACGTTAACTCGCTCACCAGCTTTAGGAGCGATCAGTCCGATATCTACACGCATCCCTGGACCAATTTTATGTTGAGTCAGTTTATAAGGCGTTTTCACAGGGTTACCATCGATGGCAATCACCCATGCTTCAGCCCCTTCGACAGCAATAGGGTAAGTGATCGTATTGTCGACATTAGCAATACGAAGTCTAGTCGTTGCATACTGCTTCAACTGATATACGGGTTCATGGACTCCATTAACACTACTCCACTCACCAGGAGTGCCCATACGAGCACTGAGTCGGGGGATCATTAAGTCTTTCCATTGACCCTTTTGATCGATATGCCAGTGCTTCAGCATCAATGCATGTTCTTCGTCAAACTTCACCGGAGTGCTTTCTTCTACGATAATCACGCCAACCAAACCCATACCAAGTTGTTTAACGCTGTTCATGTGTGGGTGATACCAAAATGTGCCAGCATCTGGCGGCGTAAACTCATAAATGAATGTTTCACCTGGCATGATCGGTGGCTGACTTAAGAAGGGAACTCCATCCATTTCGATAGGAATTCTTAAACCATGCCAATGGATAGTCGTCGGCTCTGATAGCTTATTGGTAAAACGAATTGTGACCTTTTCACCCTGTCGACATCGAATCGTCGGAGCAGGAATCTGACCATTAAAGGCTAAAACATTGGTGTCAAATCCCGCGACTAACTCAGCCATTGAAGGTTCAGCAGTTAAGTCATAAACATACTTTCCTTGTCCATCAACAGACCGCTTCATTGAACAAGCAGGTAGGACTGTTAGTGCAGATATAGCGAGGGATGATTGAATAAACTTGCGACGGGAAATATCCATATTTGTTGCCTTTTAGTAATAACGACCAAAATGTAACAAAATATTGAGAATAATTCTCATAAAGAAGTGTGGATTGTGCTGTTAATTGTTTATAAAAGAGGCTGGGATAAGTGAGCACTTACCTTTCTAAGGTCAAATATCATCTAAGGTAAGAAATAACAGCTTAAATATTCCACATATAGAAAGCTAAAAGGCCTCCCTCTTCGACTAGCTATTCAGATATTAAGGAAGCGTTATGGTTCTAATATCAGCATATCCAAATTAGAAGAATTAAGTGAAACCATTAATAAGTAGAAGCTAGTAAAAAGGCTCCAACATTTCTACCAGGACGCGTAGTCTGGAGCCTTAAATTTGGCAGAGTGGACTGAGTCGGCATTCAAAATACTCGGTCGGACTGGTGTAAAAAGTAACAGGTATAAAAAAGCCCCAGCATTTCTGCTGAGGCTTCAAATATGGCTAGGGGTGGAGAGATTCGAACTCCCAACACGCGCTGTTTTGGTAAGTCGGAGAATCCGCTGCTCTGCTAATGGTGTATTATAAGATTCATAAAGCAAAAAGGCTCTAGCATTTCTGCTAGAGCCTTAAATATGGCAGGGGTGGAGAGATTCGAACTCCCAACACGCGCTGTTTTGGTAAGTCGGGGAATCCGCTGCTCTGCTAATCGTGTACATTAGATTCAGAAAGCAAAAAGGCTCTAGCAT
>NZ_MCZK01000111.1 GCF_002875945.1 Vibrio lentus | reverse complement strand
CTAAGCGGAGAAGAGCCCTTGACCTAATCTAAGAAAACTGGCCTCGAATTATAAATGTGATTCATTTGCTCAATCAAAGATGAAATTCCATCGAGCGACCAACGAGAGAGGAAAACGAAAAAGCCCAGCGAATGTGCTGAGCTTTTGGAGTGTTTCTAAGGTCGTTCGGTAAGAGCTACTTGGTAATGAAGATCTGTTCCGCTTCTAATGATGTCATGTCGCGTACTTGGCGCCAGATGTAGTAGAAAATACCTAACATCATGAGAAGGCTTGGGATTGCAATTGCTGGGTAGCTGTAAAGTGTCAGCTTACCAAGCTCTTCATTGAAGGCTACTGTGCCTGCTGGGCTGGTGACAATCCAAGTCGCTAGGAAGTAGTTCATCGCAGAAGAGAAGGCGAACGTGCTAGCGAACATGTAGTTTGATGTCATTAGGCACCGATCAAACTTAGCTTGGTTACCAAACTGTCTCAAACGCTCTTCAATCAACGAGATGTTTAATAGTGCTGGCGTGAAGATGACTTTTTGGATAAATGGGTAGCGAGTAAAGGTAGAGCCAAGTACCGCTAAACCAATTAAGCCGGGGATTAATGCTTCTTTGAGTGCTAACCAACGAGTGTCGAGTTCGAAGAAACCAATGCCGCCCGTTAATAGCACGCTGACAAAGCCCAGCGCCGCGATAAAGTTAAACTTCTTGTTGCGGATTAATTCCATACCACCGTAAGCAATAGGGAAGGCAAGTGCGACAAGCAATGCTAAGCCAGTTCCGAGATGCTCCTCTCCACTGAACTTCATTAGGATGAATGAAGGAAGAAAGACGTTAAAAACGACTTCGAAAAGAGGGCTCGATTTTTTGTTTTCTGTATTACTCATAATTTCTAAATACATTATGTTATGGATTTATTCTCAGGGATTGTTGTTTACCTCGCCCAAGATGTAAAGCCTTAAGGCTTCATGCTGTGTAACGACATGTGACATCAACGACATCTTTTGGAGTATAAGCGCTTCAATTCTCCGGAATAAATACGCTAAATACGTCAAATACGCTAAACACGTTACGCTCTGCGTTTCTTGAAGGCGTGCCAACCTGCACTTAAGATCGTTTTAACTACGACGCCAAGAGCACTTAATCTAGGATCGGTGTTTTTTCCTGCAGCCATTCGCCACATTTGATGTTCGTACCAAACCAATCCCACCATCGCCATTCTATCTAATGAAGGCTTCCCGGTAGTAGGGACGGTTAGTGGCATTCCGTATTCTGGGTTTTCAATTAACTTATTGGGGAAGTCAGGATCAACCGCCATGGTTCGAGCTATGCCGATAAAGTCCGTTGCGGATGTGCTTAATGCGTCATTCATCGCTTGTGCGGTTCGAAAGCCACCAGTGACCACGAGAGGCGTGCTGACCAGCTTTCTCGCCTTAACCATGTAATCCATAAAGTAGGCCTCACGTTTGAGTGTGCTTGCCTTTATCGGTTCACTTTTGCTCTTAGATCCCATCATCGACGGGCTTTCGTAAGTCCCGCCTGATATTTCGATTAAGTCAATTCCGTCTTCGCTCAACGCTTTTACAACCTGCATTGACTCATCTTCTGTGAAGCCACCTTTCATGAAGTCGGCACTGTTCAGCTTGATACCAACAGGGAAATCATCGCCCACTTCTTTTCGGATGCCACGATAAACCTCGAGTACGAATCGAAGTCTGTTTTCCAATGAGCCGCCCCATTTATCGTCGCGTTGGTTGTGTCTTGCCGACAAAAATTGACTTACAAGGTAACCGTGAGCGCCATGGATTTGAACGCCAGTAAAGCCAGCTTGTTTGGCAAGCTTAGCACTCAGAATAAACTTATTAATAACGTCGTGGATCTCGCTATCACTTAGGGCTCTTGGGGTGTTAAAGCCTTTCTCTAATCCTCGACCTAGTGATATAGCAGACGGAGCGACAGGTTCATTGCATAAGAACTTAGGGATCTGTTTGCCGGGGTGGTTAAGCTGCATCCATATGTGTGAACCGTTTTGCTTTCCGGCGTTAGCCCATTGACGAAAAACGGTTAAGTCACTTTGCTCATCCAAAACGAAGTTTTTCGGTTCACCGAGCGCATTCCTATCGACCATTACGTTACCGGTTATCGACAAACCAATCCCGCCATTCGCCCAACGTTGATAGAGGTTAACTAAACCGATTGTCGGGTTGTGGTGTTTGTCACCAAGTTGTTCGCTCATCGCTGATTTAAACAGGCGGTTCTTAATCACTTGGCCATTGATTAGAGTGAAAGGTTCACTGAGGGTAATAGAGTTCATGCGGTTTGGCTGCTATGGGCTTTTTATATGAGGGGTCTAGTATGACCTATTTGGTCGTTCGTTCCGAGCAATTCGGCTTTGTTGAGCCTTGTTCTGGCTCTGTTTGGGACTTTATAGGCATTAAGAATGACGGGATATTCTCTGCTTAAGCTCTCGCCTTAATAGGATGGCGAGAGCTTAGAGGGAGTCAAAAAGAGACGATATTAATCCATTACTTGTCGAAGAGTAGATTGAAGCTTAGAGGAACCTTATCGGAAATCGCTAGCCCGCCGACGGTTGCTGAAAGCTTGTTTAGGTTTTCCGTCGATATCCCAAAATCAGCGCCATTGACGATGATGGTTGATGTTGAATTGACCATGACAAAACCTTCAGACGGAACAACCATAACTGGGAAGTCGATGGTTTTGGTTACGCCATGCAAGGTGACTTCGGCCGCGATGGTCGTATTTTGTGGATCGCCAGATAGCATTGCAGGGTCAACCTTTCCGGAGATCTTCACTTCAGGGAAAGTCATCGATTCAAAGTAGAGCTCATTGAGTCGCTGGTCGCGAATCGATACTCCGGTACTCACGCTCTTCAAGTCTAGCAATATGGAAAACTGACCCTCTTCTGTCAGCCCACCGGATAGAGGCTTTATCGACGCGGGCTCCACAACAAATTGCTTCTTAATGGTTGCGAATGTAACGTTCGATAACTTGGGATCTAACGTGTAGCCCGTTTCTGCAAAAGATGGCGCAGAAATGAGGGTACAAAACAGACCGAGCGTTGGTATTAGTTTTTTCATAAGTGGTCACCAGATTGATGAATTTACAGGTTTAACGTTATGGAGCCGTTCGCTTAAAGAACGTCTTTGGCACATTTTTTGGAGCATATCTGTTGGAAAAGAAAGATAGATAAAAGCTTAGTCTAGCATTCACCAAATTACCTGAGGAAGGTAGAGCATCGCCATATTATTGGAACCATGATCGGCTAAGTTACTTGTGTATTTTTGGTTATGTTATAACATAACCAAAAATCATTCTTGCTGTGATTAACGATCGTGGCGGCAAGAGGAAGACGATAAGCATGCATCAAGGAGATGACGTAATGAATGCCGTGTTAACGAAGCCTTTGGCAACCAATAGCAATCAGCCACTTAACATTAATTCCGCCGTGAGCATCAAGGATCAAGCGAGTCATAAGCCATGCTTTCGTGCCTCTGAGCAGCCAACGGTGCTGGCCGATATCTATCAAAGTGATATCAATATTGCGATTTGGCAGCGTACATTTGATGCTGACTTAACAAGTGCCATTGGTGAGTTTATCGCGTTGAATCCAAACTTTAGTAAGTCTATTAGCCTGTCACCCGACAACGCTTTTGAGAAATTAGAGTTTGCGACAGACGGAACGGCTTCTAAAGCGCTATTAGAAAACATGGCAGAGTTAGTGGATATGTTCTGTTGCTTGTTCGAACTTGAAGAAGTAGGGCTGCGTCTAGCCGTTCTGAATAAAGCGATGTGTCCCCGTTTCCATTTTGACCAAGTACCTTGCCGCTTAGTGACGACTTATCATGGTGTCGCGACGGAATGGTTGCCAAACTACGCGGTCGACCGTTCGAAGCTAGGGCGAGGAGCCAACGGACAACCAGATTCTGCTTCAGGCTTATACACTCATGAATCTGATATCCAACAAATGGCGAGTGGTGATGTGGCGTTGCTGAAAGGAGAGAGTTGGAGTGGCAATGAAAATGCGGGTCTTGTACATCGTTCTCCCGTCACTTCATCTGACGAGACACGATTATTGCTGACGCTAGATTTCGGCTAATAAACTGTTTATGAGATGAGATGAGATGAGATGAGATGAGCAAGCGGCTAGGTGCAGCTTGCTCTTATTCGTTTAAGCGAAGACGCGGATACGGTGTCCGTCTGGATCAACAGCAAGAAAGTTGATGCCGTAAACCGACTCTTCTGGATCTTGTTCAAACTGAATACCTTTCTCTTTCCATGCTTGATAAAGATTTTCCAGTGTCTCTTTATCAGCAACAGGCATAGAGAGCTCAGTACCGCCGCCCTTGATGTTACTTGCTGGTGTTAGAACGTCAGCCTGCTTGAGGGTGATTTTAACGTTGTCTGCAAAGTCTAGGGCAGCAAAGGTTGGTGATAGAAGCTTTGGCTCGCAATCAAATGCTTTTGCATAAAAGTCCATGCTGCGATGAATGTCTGCGACATAAAGAACAAATGAATCAATGGTAAACATAATAGCTCCTAGGCTGGTCAATTTGATTTGCGATGTTGTTTCTGATTTAACTCGTTTCGTCTCTGGGCAACTTGATTTCCATCGAGTTTGCTCGGGTTGAGAGAAATATAACGCGTGCCAGTGACAGTTTTTGTCAGTAGCGAATTACTTTATCTGCAATGCCTTCGATGTTCTGCCAATCTTTGATCAAGTCATGACGCGGGCGCTGATATTTTTCTTCAAGCATTTTCCATTCTACGATTCTATCGAGCCTGAAATTCCGGTACGCATTTCGCGTTTCACACCAAGCGACCAAGACGTAGTGTTGTTCGAATAAGCCAATCAACATTGGCCAAACGATTCTTGAACTCACATTAGCTTTTGCGTCTGTGTAAAGGAGCTCAGCTTTGTTCTGCTGCTTAATTGCTAGCTTGATATCTGACAGTTCAATAGTTAGCTCTGTAACCTCAATGATTGAAGCAACACGCACAATGTCTTCACTGCGTTTGGCCTGGTGGTCTGCAGGCAACACCGCAGAAATCTTAGCAATGGCATTTCTAGCCGATTCACTGAATTCCCCATTGGCTTGTTTGGCGACCCATTCAGCGCCAAGCCGTAACGCTTCCAATTCTTCCGTTGAAAACATCATTGGTGGGAGAGTGAAGGTGGGTTTCAATTGATAACCCACACCAGCTTCACCATCAATTTCAGCACCTTGTGCTTGCAGTGTTACGATATCGCGATAAATGGTGCGAGTACTCACGTTGAGCTTTTTAGCGAGATTATCGGCAGACACTGGGTATTTATGACAGCGCAATAATTGGAGCAGGTCGAAGAGACGTTGACTTCGGGACATAGGAAAACTCTGAGTACTTAACAGCTTATAAGATTAATGCATTGAGAATACGAACGCCATTTACATCAGGGTAAATGAAACAAAAGGCTCGGCATCTTTGTTTGGGCTTTGAAGGCGTAACTTAACGTATATCATTCTTTCGATTGTGAATTGATCTGGATCTGCTATTGGTTCACATATATCGATAATACAATGAGTTAGCCCGTTCTATTATTTATTTTAATGTGTAAAATATATTGGCTTGCTACCGCATGGGAACGGTTCTGTTACCCACGGTTATTTATACAAAAACTATAGGTTTTCTATGTTAAAGAAACTCTCGCTTAAGAATAAGCTGGCGATCTCTGCCAGTATGGCCATCATCCTGGGGGGGATTTTGGTTGAAGCACTTTCATTTCGTGCATCATTGCAACGATTGGATACAGAAGTTGAACAGCGTTTGGAAGGGGCATCCGCTTCTTACAACCAATACGTGTCAGATTGGATCTTATCCAAAGAGCGTGCGCTCACTTCTCTGTCGAAAGAGTCCAAACAAGAAAGCTTGGTAACTCACCTAAAACAGGTTCGTGATTCTGCCTCTTTTGATAATGTCTTCCTGGCATTTCCTGACGGTTCGCAAAAGAATGCGAATGGTGTTGTGTTGCCACCAGGCAATGATGATCCACGCGTATGGGGTTGGTACACCAATGCGGTTGCGAATCCAAGTAGAGTGTTCATGGACAACCCAACGGTTGCTGCGGCAACGGGTGCTAACGTTGTGTCGCTGGGTACCGCAATGCAATTACACGGTCAGCAGGTCGTGTTGGGTGCAGACGTAGAAATTACCGACATCCTTAATAGCCTTGAAAAGGTAATTCTTCCGGGTGAAGGTTACATGTTCATCGCGACGAACAAGGGCACGGTTTACACGCACGCAGATACTAAGCTACTGAACAAGAATATCAGCTCGCTTGGGTTGAATTTTTCTGATGTACAAAAGGCGTTAGTGAGCGGTAAAGATACTTCTATCGATTTGAACGGCAGTGACTATGTTCTGTATGCACGAGCGATTGATGGCACAAACCTGATTACCATCAGCGTGGTTAATCATGACTCTTTGGTTGCGCCGTTATTTGATGCGGTGATCGGTCAAGTGTTGGTGACACTGCTGGTTGTGATTGTATGCACCATATTGTTCAATCTGCTGTGTACGATTCTATTCCGTCCGCTTAATCATGTATCTCAAGCCTTGGCACAAATCGCCAATGGTAGTGGTGATTTAACTCAACGAATTCATGTTGAAAACCAAGACGAAGTGGGTGAGCTGGCTCATAACTTCAATACATTTGTGAGTAGTTTACAGCAGTTGATTGGTCATATCCGTGGACAATCAGAACAGCTAAACAGCCAGTCGGAGCAAAGTGCCCAGCGTGCAAATCGTTCTGTGGATGAGCTAAACCACCAGCAACAAGAAATCACTATGGTGGCGACAGCGGTAACGGAAATGGCCTGTGCAACTCAAGAGATTGCATCGCATGCCGAGCAAACAGCAAAGGCTGCACAAGACTCAGCAGCAAGCACCAACAGCGGTCACGCTCTGGTTGTCGACACTAAAGGCTCAATTAATAACTTGGCCAATGAAGTGAACGAAGCGGGCAATGTGATTAGCGAACTTAACAAGCACGCTCAAGAGATCTCGACCGTATTGGCGACAATCCAAGGCATTGCAGAGCAAACCAACTTACTTGCTTTGAATGCAGCGATTGAAGCCGCTCGTGCTGGTGAACAAGGTCGTGGTTTTGCTGTGGTAGCAGATGAAGTACGAGTACTTTCTCAACGTACTCACTCCTCAACAGAAGAGATCAAATCAACGATCGATATTCTACAGCGCACAACGACTCAAGCCGTTGAGCTTATGGAGAGCAGTTCTAAACTGGCAATACATTCAGTAGAGGATGCCGACAGGGCTTCACACGCACTTGAAGAGATCAATACTGCCGTTGCTTTGATCAGCGATATGGCAACTCAAATCGCGACCGCAGCTGAAGAGCAAACACACGTGACGGGTGAAATTACCCAAAACATTACGACCATTAAAGATGTTACCGACCACCTAGTTGTGGGCGCACAGGACAGCTTAACTGAGTCGAACGAACTTAAGAGCCAAGCCGCTGGTTTAAGTGACAAAGTGGCGACTTTTAAGCTTGCTTAACGGTCTTGTTCTCTGATGCCTGATCAGTGAATGAACATTAAGCGATAAGCCAAAGCGACGTAGATTACGTCGCTTTTTTTGTGCCTGAAGAACGCACTTTTGTTAGCTCGCTTCTGAAAACTCTCTAAGCGCACTCATTGCGGCTTCAGCTTTGTCTTTCTGAACGAAGATGTGGTCGTGATAAAAGCCAGCAATCACGTTGGCGCTAATGCCATATGAGCCTAGCTTGGTGGCAAAGGCTGCGGTTAGTCCAACCGCTTCTAGGCTCGAGTGTACCGATAAAGTGATCATGCTAAACACACCATCGAAATCGAGTTGAGTTCGTCGTGCGGTATCCTCAGTGAGCACCAAGGTTAAGCCTTCTTTTTCACGAAACGTCGCGATTGGTTCGAGTTGAACATAATCTGCTAATCCCCCGTCTACAGTACAAAAAACATAATCACCTTCAAAGAGCTCTGGTGACATGGACTTTAGCAGAATGTTTAAATCGGTAATGGCAGTCATCGTCTTTTTCCCTGCGTAATCGCGTTTGTTTATGGTGTTGGATAGTGCAGCCAAGATAGAATTTAGCTATGCATAAGTAAAATTAATAATACTTATTCCACATCAGTATTGTTAATGACAAGGCTTACCTACCAGCTTGTCGACTGTTCCATCTCGTTAGATAGGTGGTCAATAAAGGCCCTTAACAGCGGTGTGACTTGTTTACGCGTTCCATAAACTGCGTGCACACCCAGCGTTTTTGGTTTCCATTCAGAGAGTAGAGGAACCAATAGCCCACTTTCAATTAAACCTTCGACTGAAGGAAAGGGCAGTAAGCAGATACCGTTGCCTTTGAGTGTGGCAGAAAGTAGAACTTCAGAAGTATTCGCACTGATGTTCCCTTTAATCGGCACTAATTCCAGTCCATTCGGGCCATTAAACGTCCACGCGGTTTTGCCAAAATAACTGAATGATAGGCAGTTGTGGTGTGTTAAATCTTGCGCATTTTTGGGTGTCCCTTTCTCTTTTAGGTATTGAGGCGACGCGCAAATCACAGACCGACATTCACCGAGCTGCTTCGCGACAATATTGGGCGTCAGTTCGTTGGTAATACGAATCGCTAAATCGATACGTGACTCAACAAGATTGACCGTTTGATCGGTAGAAACGATATCAATTGAGACCTCTGGCCATTTATCGATGAAGCGACCGATCACGTCCATCAAGAAGCTATCGACAATCGAATAACTCGCGGTAATACGCAGTTGGCCTTTCAAGTGCTCGCGGCTTTGGTTTCTGATACCTGCTAACGATGCTTCGAGGGCAAGTAACTCCCTTGCGACTTCAAGCGTCTCTTTTCCTGCGCTGGTTAAGCTCAAGCTTCGAGTGGTTCTATGAAGCAGACGAGTATCCATCCAGTTTTCGAGTTCCCCCAAATAGCGCGTGACTTTGGTTCGAGAGAGATCAAGGTGTTCGGCTGCTGCACTCAAACTGCCACGCTCAACGATGGTGACAAAGACGTTCATTGCCTCAAGTTTATCCATTGTTCTTATTACCCAAATGATTTTTGAATCTAATCGCTACGAGAAAATGAGTATATGTCCGAAAATCGCAACAGTGAAAGTTAATTTGATGTCTATTTCATCTAATTCCAATCAAATAAGATGTTTGCACACTCAATGAGTTGGCAGGCGTTCAGCTCTTAATAACGGAATAAAGCTATGAAAAAGTTATCTAAAATCCTTTTATCAAGAACCGCGCTTTTAGGAGCAATGAGTTTAGGAGCCATGCTAGCTGCATCGAGTGTTGTCTCTGCTGCTGAGCTAAACATCACTCATTTCAATCCGGGTGAAAATGCAATATTCCCAGCAACCTCTGTACTGGTTTCGGGAGAAAAGGAAGTGATTTTGTTTGATGCACAATTTAGCATCGCAGATGGGCAAAAGCTGGTGGAGCAAATCAAAGCCACAGGCAAAGAGCTATCGATGATTTACATCAGCAGTGGCGACCCAGATTTCTACTTTGGCTTAGAACCGATTGTGGCGGCATTTCCAAACGTTGAGGTTGTGGCAAGTGAAGCGATCGTTGCTCACATCAAGCGTACTAAAGATGCAAAGCTAGAATACTGGGGGCCAATCTTAGAAGACAACGCACCGTCTAAAGTCATTGTCCCAACCGTGCTTAACGAGACCACGCTGAACATTGAAGGTGAAACCATCGAAGTAAGAGAAATTAACACGCACCAAGCTTACCTGTGGGTTCCGTCTGAGAAAACTGTGTTTGGTGGTGTGTCGGTTTATAGTGGCGTACATGTATGGATGGCAGATACCGCATCAAAACAGATTCGTAGCCAGTGGTCACAATCATTAGAGCGCATGAAAGCACTTGAGCCCGAGGTGGTCATTCCTGGCCACTACTTAGGTGAAATGTCAACGGGTACTAACGGCGTTCAATTTACGATGGATTACGTTACAGATATTGAAAAAGCACTGGTAAGCACAAGCAATCCAACGTCTGTTGATATCAGTGATTACATGAAGAAAGCATACCCACAATTTAAGGCAACAGAAGGCGACCTTGAACTGGGTGCCAAAGTGCTAAGTGGTGAGATGGAATGGCACTAAGTCGATTATCTCGGTTGTGTCTCAGAAAAACTTGAAGATTGTGTGCTAGATTTAAGTTGATACACAACTGGAGATATCGATGATCTGGCTTTCGGTGAAAGTACTACAGATTGGACTTGTCTATGGATACAGGAAGTATCAAAAAACGAAAAGAGCGCCTATTTAGGGGCTCTTTTTTTGTTTGGCACTTTGTTGTTTACTATTTAGCAAGGCAGTAAGTTAACAGGGCTGAATGTTAGAGAATAAGAGAATAAGAGAATTAGTAAGTGAGAAAGTGAGAAAGCTAAAAGTTAACGAGACCGAAAATCATCAAGTTCTGATTTTAACCAAACTTCACTGCTAACCGATGCTTTACCTTCACAGTGAACTTGGTAATGACGCCCACTCAACATACTTTTTGTTGCTGAATACGCGATAAAATCTTCAGCAGACTCAATATCGTCGGCGTAATAATCAGCTTTCTTTTTTATATGTGCAGCCGCTTCTGGCCCGTTGTGCATTGTGCCATTTCGCTCGTATTTGCACTGCGTTGATTCAACAAAGGTAAGTAGATGGTCAATCTCTTGTTGAGGAGAGGCCAATGCATGATTCAGCAATAGCAATTGGCTGACCATCAACCCACAGAGAAACAGTGTACGCTTCACAATCATCCTCTCCCATCTAATCGGCTATTACAGAAACGATTAGGAATCAGTGTTTATAGATGGCTTTTTCTAACAAAGAAAAAAGCTGTGTAAATTCTTGTTCAATGGTGTCGCTCTTCCATTCTGATGAATGAAGTGGGTGGTGGTAACGCACGGTACCAAAGAAGAAGCAACGCGCAGTAGTAGCACAATCCTCAATTTCAAAGACACCTTCTGTAACGCCATCGTTTAAAATCGACTCAACTTGTTGCAACAGATGGTTGATGTGTTTTGATTTTACGTGCTCTGGTGTTTGTTGTGCCAATGATGAATACGACTCAAACAACTCTGGCTCGCCAATAAAAATGCTTCTCTTAATGGCCGTTAACGCCTCAAACCATTCTCGAAGCCTTATTGATGCGCTTTCAGAACTGTGTGCGATCTCAGTTAATGGCGCAGTTACACGCTCCAACCATCTTAATGTTATCGCCTCATGCAATTCCGCTTTAGTTGCAAAGTGTCGGTAAACCGTGCCGTGACTCACATCAAGGGAACGAGCTACGTCAACAACGGTCGTTTTTCTTGGGCCGAACTTACGTAAAACGATTTCCGATGCATCTAATATTTTTTCTTTAGTAAGCATTTCTAACTACCAATAAATTGTGTCTAAACCCGTATTTAAGGCTTTGAAAATAAGAATTTTCGATAACGACAGTATTAGCTTGATGCTATCGATTACCGTCTACTCAGTCAAACGAGGTCATCGTTTAATGCAAAGGTTATTGCCGTAATACATAAGTTGTTGCCCTTATACATAAGAGTTAATGTGTTCTTATATCAAATTGGCGCGTTGACAATGTAACAAATGACATTTATTGTAAATTGTCATTTGTTGTTATCGAATCCATTAGGAGCATTACTATGCCGCTAAGTTTGATTGCCAGTCGTCCCCCGAAGGGTAGGCATCGCCGAGTGATATCGGCCATTATTGGACAGAAAAGAAAACATCATGCTTGCCCTGAGTTACCAAGGCTTGATGGGAAAAGGGTACTTGTAACGGGCGGAACCGCTGGCATTGGCGAGTTCATCACTCGTTCTTTACTTGCTCAAGGTGCGAGGGTGACGTCGTTGGCGAGAGGCTTATCGGATGCAACGGATGATATCCTTCATGCCGAATCAATCTATATGGACCTTGCGGATCCCAAGAGCATTGTCACTGCTGTAAAACAACTAGGGGAGACGCCATTCGACATTGTTATTTGTAACGCGGGGCTGGTGTCTAAAAAGGCTGAAATCTCACCTTCCGGTTATGAAAAAACATTTTCAGTCAATGTGTTAGGTCATCACATTCTTTATCGACTCCTTATGCAGAAAAACATGTTGGTTGATGATGCTCGTCTGGTGATTACCAGTGGAGATATTTACATTATGGAAAATGAGTGTGCAGCTGATCTTCCTTTTGATGGCACATCCAGTACTTATTCACGAAGCAAGTTAGGGAATTTGTGGCAAGTGCGTGAGTTATCAGAGCGTTACCCTAATATTCATCCAATCGCGGTTCATCCCGGAGTGGTTGCCAGTGGCTTTGCTGGAAGCAAAAAGGGTTTCTCGCATGGCTTCGTACTAAACAACTTGTGTCGGAAGAGCAAGGATCCCATTCCTCTCTGATTGGTGCGACACAAGATCTTCCAAGAGGAAGTTATTGGCACAATGTGTTTGGGTTGGTTGACTTACCGGACGGGGATCCTGGTTGTGATGCATCTGGTTCTAGGAAGTTGTGGGGCCAACTTGAATCGATTACCGCACCTTACCTGCAGGCGTGCGACGTTAAGCTATCTGGAAAATAGAAATGAAATTTCGTTACACATTAAGGTCAATATTTTTATGAAAACTAGGTTCAATGCTCTTGTGATCATGGGTTGTGCTTTATTGCTGATTGGATGCATTAGCAGCGAGCAGGAATATGATCATCCACTCTATGACACGTCTACTAGTGCGTTTCCAGTGAAACAGTTTGATTCGTTTCTAGAGTATCAACAAACCGTTCAGACTTGGCTGGAAGAGAATCGTGTGTTTTTGCAAGACGATCATGCAGCGGAGCTTTCTTATAATACTCCTTTTGAAATCTCACCAAACCAAGCAAACACACTGAAAAAGGGCATCATTTTTGTGCATGGCTTGGGTGACTCTCCTTGGTCTTTTGTTGATGTTGCCCAAGAGTTCGCCGATGAAGGTTACTTGGTGCGCAGTGTATTGCTTCCGGGGCATGGTAGTCGTCCCGCCGATTTAGTGCCGATAAGTATATCTGATTGGGAGAATACGGTTAAAAATCAAGTCGAGATTATGCAGGAAGAGGGGTTTGAGGTGTCTTTAGCTGGGTTCTCTACTGGTGCGAATTTGGTGACGGATTATGCCAATAGTAATCCAAGCATAGAGGCTCTGTATCTGTTTTCTCCTGCCTTTAAATCTGACAGTGACATTGATTTCCTTGCGCCTGCTGGCGCTCTATTTGTTGATTGGGTGTTCCAAGGCGATCCGCAAAATCACAACAATCAAATGAAATACAATAGCGTACCTTTGAATGGCTTTGCGCAGTATTACTGGACTAGCTACGAGGTTCAAAAATCTCTAGAAAGAAAGCCTTTCGACAGACCTGCATTTTTAGCCGTCACTCAATATGACAGTGTCGTTAATGTTACTGAAGTCCTTAAACTGTTTGAAACGCAGTTTACCAATGCAAACAGCCGATTTATTTGGTTTGGAAATAAGCCAGATACGCTAGATAAACGCGTTGTCCATTTCGACAGTCGCGTGCCGTCAAAACGCATCAGTAACTTCTCTCACATGAGCTTGTTATACCGTGAAGACAATTTCTATTATGGCGCTAATGGTAAATTCCAAATGTGCCGTAACAGCACCGATCCTCTTGATTATGAAGCTTGTTTAAATAGTGATGAACCGTGGTATTCCGCTTGGGGGTACAAGGAAGAAGGGAAGGTTCATGCTAGGCTGACCTACAATCCATATTTTGACGAAATGTTGGAATACGCCAAATCTATCACGGCCCTGTAAAGTTGATATTAGAAGGACACTAAAATGTATCAAAAACCATACCCTGTATTACCATTGGGGCTGATATCGTTGCTATCACTGTTGTTTACTGGCCCTGTAAGCGCAGATTGGAAGGAAACGGGATCACACTTAAAGTTGGTTGATCTGTTAGACAGGGAAGACGGCTATTGTATTGATGTTGCTGGAAGTGGTGAGTATGTAAGATTCGATTTGCCGTTATTGACGCACAACTGCAAAGAAGGCTTGTACGCTGATGAAGCGGTGACCTATCGAGATGATGGAACACTGTTCTTTCCAGCTTTCGAGGCATGTGTCACTGTTATGGGCGTGAATAATAATTCGCTACCTTACAATGCCTTGATGCTAAAACGTTGCCACGTTGATGAACCGTTTTTGAAAGCGACTCAGTTCCAAACGTTTGAGTTTACAGAGGATAAACAGGTGCAGTTGGTGGGTTCTAACCTTTGTATTACTGCAGGCGGTGTATCTAAAGTGACTTACAGTGCGGCGCACCGATGGAGAAGCTTGTATATGCAGGAGTGCAATGTTGCTGACAAAGCGTTATCTCAATGGCAAATGGTTAAACCAACGACTCGCTAGTCGGTATCCTAAGTTAATAGTTAATAGCTGAAAGATAAAAACTAAACAAACTCAGAGCCTCAGTCTTCACGCTGTTCTTAACAGATTGAAGACTGAGGCTTTTATGTATTAAGCGATGCAAGATAATTGATTTTAGGAGGAAAACTGCTTTTTGCTTTTATAGCGAGTAGGATTGAAAGAAATGGCGTATTTGTCCGGTTTAATAGTCAGTATCTAAATTGACTCTGAAATGTCACATCATCAATAAGCGAATTTATGTTGAAAATTGAACCCATTACCCCTCACATCGGAGCTCGTATCCATGGAGTCGATCTCGCCACATGCAGTGCGAATGAACTCGATGAGGTTTATCAGGCGCTTCTAACCCATCAAGTGATTTTTCTGGATGATCAAACCCTTTCTCCAGAGCAGCACTTGATGATTGCACAGCGATTTGGGCAGCTCGAACCCGCGCATCCGTTTTTTCCGTGCGTCGAGCATGTGCCTCAGGTCAGTGTGATAGAAACAACGCATGGCAATGCTCCGATGGAAAGTTATTGGCATACGGATCTAACTTGGCGGGATCTACCATCGAAAGCTTCTCTGTTGCATGCTCAGCATATTCCAAGCGTAGGCGGGGATACGATTTGGTGCTCGATGACGGCTGTGTTTGAATCGTTAGATGAAGATATGAAAGCAAAGCTGAGAGGCTTATCTGCGACCCATTCGCTGGTGGCGTTTGAAGGCATAGAGTCAGAACAAATTGAGCTTGATTGGCACAAGTCGTTAATCAAAACGGCTCAACAAAATCCCCCAGTGATTCACCCGGTTGTTCAAATTCATCCTGAAACAGGTAAAGAAACGCTTTATATGAATGAACAGTTTACTCGTTATATCAATGAGCTTGAGCGACAAGAGAGCGATGCTTTACTTAGTCAGCTGTTTGAAATAGCGCGCAGCCCAGAGTTTCAAGTTCGTTTCAAATGGGACAACGGATCAATGGCGATTTGGGATAACAGGGTAACGCAGCATTACGCGGTGATTGATTACGGCGATACTCCAAGAAAAATGCACAGAGTCACTGTGACCTAGCTTACGTAAGTTTAGGGTCAATTCAGGCTAAGCCGAATGCGGCTAAATATTTTGACTCATAGGTCAATGTGATTTATTTTTAGCGCTAATGTTCAACTCAATACAAATATAAGGAGGATTTTTATGAAAGTGTGTAAGTTTAACTTTGCGCATATTTTTTGGTACGACCAAAACTCAAGTTTTAACATTATCGTGCTGCGATAACCAAAACTTGAGCGAAGCATTTAAAACTAAACTTCTATAGAGTTTCTTCTCTCTAGTTTACTTGGTTGTTGTCAGCAAATGACGACAGCGCGTTCGCGCGCTTGAAACTTGAGTAAACAAATGACTACATTAATATCTACATCATCTATTTCTTACGATCTAACATCATGCCGCTTATTTGATGGGCTTTCTTTCACCATTAAAAAGGGTGACCGCATTGGCCTAATTGGCAGCAATGGGTGTGGAAAAAGCACTTTACTACGTCTATTAAACAAAGACTTACCTGATTCTATCGGCAGTGTGTCTTTCGCCTCTTATGCTGAAGTCGCGCTTATTGAGCAACACCTCCCTAAACGCCTGTTGAGCATGTCGATGCTTGATGCTGTTATCGATAATCTCCCATCTGAGATCCAACTCTCTGAGCAATGGCGTGCTCAAATCATCTTGTCTAATTTAGGCTTTGACGAAAGCTATTGGGACCAGTCGATTGATACTTTAAGTGGTGGTCAATACGCACGAGTCTTGGTAGCAAGATCCTTAATTGTCGAACCTGATGTTCTACTTCTGGATGAACCGAGCAACCACTTAGATTTGCCAACTTTGCTTTGGTTAGAGCAATTTCTTATGGATTGGAAAGGCACCTTTGTGATGGTTTCGCATGACCAAAGGCTACTCGACCATGTGACCAATTGTACTTGGGTGTTACGTGACAAAAAACTGCAATACTTCAGCCAAACCTGCACTGAAGCAAGAAAGGCGTTAGAAGAGAAAGATCGCGCTGACGCTGAAAGGCAAGAAGTGGAACAAAAAGAGATTAACCGCATTGAAAAGAGCGCGCAGCGCTTAGCTATTTGGGGTAGGGATTTCGATAACGAAGGCCTAGCTCGCAAAGCCAAAAGTATGGAGAAACGTGCTGCTGGCTTGCGAACGACCATGACGCGTTTGGATACGATTGAACCATGGACGCTGAGCCTGTCAGGTGAGTCGATGAAAGCCAATCGCTTACTTGAATTAGCGTCGGTGCCAATAGCAGCCGCGCAAGACCAAGCGCCACTGTTTGAAGTTCTGTTCCAACAAGTCAAAAGTGGCGATCGTGTCGCTATTTTAGGCAAGAACGGTGCAGGTAAGTCTTCATTGTTGAAAGTGTTATGGGCAAGCTATCAAGCCTCTCAACTTGAAGATAATGGTTACTTCCATCTGCAAGCCGAAGTGGGTTATTACGACCAAAGCTTGAACCAATTGTGCGATGAGCACTCGTTGATAGATTCGTTGTACCCATTTTATCCGGTTTCACAAGAAGCTAGAAAAATGGCTTTGATCAGCGCGGGCTTTTCTTATGAAAGACACGATCAAAAGATCGCTGAATTAAGCGGTGGCGAGCGTTCTCGTTTACTGTTTGTCGGGCTATCTTTGGCTAAGTATCACTTCCTGCTGCTTGATGAACCAACGAATCACCTTGATATCGAAGGTAAGGAAGAGCTAGCGCATTGCTTAACTCGTTTCGAAGGTGGTTTGTTGTTGGTCAGCCATGATCGAGAACTCATCGAGAGTTCATGTAATCGATTCTGGTATATCAATGATGGTCAGTTGGTGGAAATGACTTATTTAGATGCGGTTTATGAGGCCATGTCTGTCGGTAATCAGGTCGTGAGCATAGAGGCGGGAGGGGAAACTCCAAGTACTGTGTTATCACGCTCCACGACCAGTGAAAATCAATTCCCCGAGCTAGCTCAAAATGATGACGAGTTGCTTTTGGAAAGACTGTTGGAGTTGGAAGAGTTACTGACACAAGACAAGTCTCGAAAAGTAAAACATCAAAAGCCAGATCTTCAACAGAAATGGCAGCAAGAAATAGTAAGTATCAATATGAAATTGGAGCTAAGTTAGCTAGGCACGCCAGTTGATTTGATATTACATTGATGAGTTATGCGTGCTCGGCTGTGATCGCTGAGCACACATAACCAAAGACTCTTCATTTATTCAGAATCGGCCAAAGGCTTTTGTTACTTTTATCAGTATTTACACTGACTCCAAATTCAAGTTTAAAAGCAAAAACCTTGATATATATTTGATTGAAACCTCATTGCTCGGAGATGATGTGTAATATAATCCGTGACAAAATATAAGAACAAAAATTAAATCATAAAATTTGTAAACGTTAGGGCTTAGTTAATAAAGTATTCCGTATGAACGCAATTCGCAAAGTTTATCAGTACGCAGAACCAAACCTTACTCTCGTCGGATGGATGGGCTTTGTCGGCTTCCCGATCTACTACGTTGTGTGGGAGTTTTTGTTCCCTCAACCTTATGAAAACTTGTCGCTGCGTCTAGCTTGTTCGGTATTATTCTTCGGCATTATTTTTCGTAATCGTGTCCCATTTGACTGGCGTAAATACCTTCCGGCTTATTATCAAGTTGCGATAACCCTCTGCTTACCGTGTTTCTTCTTCTACATGCTGCTGATGAACAATTGGTCCAACGTTTGGGTCATGTCTTTCATGTCGGCCATATTCCTGCATATCTTGTTGGTGCACGTGACTAAGGTCATGTTCGCTCAAACCTTTGCCGGAATCGGAATTGCGACGTTTTGTGCTTGGGTGGCACAGGGCTTCTATCTAGAACTCACAATGGACTGGACGCATGTGCCAATCTTTTTGTTTATCTACTTATTCGGCAACTTGTTCTACTTCCGCAATCAGGTGGAACACGAGAACAAGGTGTCGTTAGCGAAATCTTTTGGGGCTGGCATTGCTCATGAGATGCGAAACCCTCTAAGTGGCTTGTTGACCTCCATAGATGTCATGCAGTCCATATTGCCGAACCCCAAAAGTGGCGACCATAAAGGGCAGTATGCTCTTAGCAATGAAGACGTTATCCAGTTGCGTGAAGTGGGTGATGAGGCGATGGAGATCATCCACTCAGGCAACGAGACGATTGATCTGTTGCTGACTTCAATCGATGAAAACCGCGTATCGCGTTCAACATTCAAAAAGCATTCAGCGCAAGCGGTGGTCGAAGATGCAATCGACAGTTTTAACTACAAGCGTTCAGCCGATAAGTCAGCGATATCTTTAGATGTACAAAGCGATTTTGATTTCTTGGGCAGTGATACCTTGTTGAAGTACGTCATGTACAACTTATTCAAGAACGCATTTCATCATCGCAGCCCGGAAGATTTTCATATTCATGTCACGATGTGCAGCGATGAAGTGACCAATCAAATCATGGTCACCGATAATGGTGCGGGTATCTCAAGCGACTTGATTCGACGCATCTTCCAAGATTTTTACACCACGGGCCAATCGGGTAATTACGGACTGGGTTTGCCATTTTGTAAGAAGGTGATGCGTTCGTTTGGTGGTGAGATTAAATGTCAGTCGGAAGTGGAACAATGGACGCAGTTTACGATGACGTTCCCATCTTTGGCTTCAAATACAGTGAAAGAGATCAAGAGCGAGCTCACCAAGCTTAAGACTGTGTTGATGGTGAGCGACCAAAAGATTCTGACCAGTAAAATGACCGAGATATCGCGTTTTATGGGTTTCGACCTCGCCATCTTAGATGTCGCATCCGCCCTAAAAAATAAGGAATACCAGTTCGAATTCGATCTGATCTTTGTTGATATGGAGAGCTTGGATTTACGAGCCAGTTGCCTAGAGAGGATTGAATCTCTGCTTTCGTTCACTGAAGCGCGAATCATCTACTTGTATGAGCATCATCCTATTAAGCGTGTTCGAAACGTTTCTTTCGAGCCTATTTGGGTCGAAACTCAAGTTTGGCTGCTTAATACTAAAGCGACCATCGATCGCTTACTTTTCGATTCCAATTACGTGATGCCAGCTGCGCCTACAAAACCGCTAGAGGCCACGAATAAGCGAACGATTATGGTGGTGGATGACAACGAATCTTTGCGCCGTTTTACTGCTATGTTACTGGAAAAGCAGGGCTTTGATGTTGTGCAGAAAGAAGATGGCCAACAAGCGTTAGACGCATTGGATAGTGATGATATCGACTTGATTCTCATGGATATCGAAATGCCCATCATGGATGGTGTGGAAGCTTCACGCCGAATTCGAAGTGCCAATAAAGCGTACTCTTCGGTGCCAATTATCGCTCACACGGGTGACAGCTCGCCCGTCACTTTAGAGAAAATGGAATCGTCAGGCATGTCAGATTTTATCGTCAAACCGGCAGATAAAAATCGATTGTTCGATAAGATTGCTCACTGGATTTAGTGAATGCCTTAGGTTGAATCACACGACCATTTTGTCAGCGAACAAAAACACAAGAAAGAGCTCAGCGAATTGCTGGGCTCTTTTTGCTTTAGCGACATGATAGCGTCCATTCAGTCCTGCCGTTTGTGTTAGTTATAGATTTGGCAGAGTTATACGAATTCTAACTCTGGGTGATGGTACGCCTCATGACAAACCGTGAGTACATGGTCAATGTCTCGTGGTGTCATGTCGGCATTCACTGAAAATCGGATGATGTTCTTGTTCTTGCCCGTAGCGGGGCGACAGAACACTGCACCGAACACATCACGCTGTTCAAGGAAGTCGCGCACTCGCTCTGTATTTCTCTCATTGCCGCACTCCAGTGCAACGATTTGAGATTCGCTACGGATGTTAAAGCCAATCCGCTTGAGGCCTGTGGTGAGCGATTTAGAGCGTTCAAATAATGTTTTTCGTTTATCTTCTGCACCTTTAATCACCTCCAAAGTTTTCTCTAAACGAATCACCTCTTGCGGCAACACGGTTGAGCTAAAAATCGCAGGGTAAGAGACAAACGGCAAGGTTGCCGGTAGCTGTTTAGGACCGAGGATTGCGCCTGCGCGATAGGCAAAGGTTTTGGCCAAGCTGACGGTGATAAAGTCGACTTGATTCGTGAGCCCGAGGGCTTGCACTAAGCCAGCACCATTCTCTCCATGCGTGCCCAGTGAATGCGATTCATCAACGATGACGGCACAATCAAACGCTTGCGCCATTTCGTAGATGTCGCGTAGTGGGGCGATGGTGCCAATCGTGCTGTAAACTGAGTCGACAACAATTACACCAGAACCATGACGTTCCAGTTGCTTGCGTAAGTGACTCATATTGTTATGCATAAATGGATGAGCTGTTGCACCAGCCGCGCGAATGCCTTCCCACAGCGACATGTGCGCAAAGAAGTCGATATACACAGGCGTATCTGGCGGACAGATAGTTTGAAGTAACCCAATATTGGCCGCCCAGCCAGATTGAGAAAGCAAACAACTTTCCATTCCCACATAGCTTGCGAGTTCGGTTTCAAACGCAGGTTTAGACTCTTCATCTTGCAGGAAAATGGCCGACATCACCACGTTGTCATCGTGTTCACTGATCGCCGCTTGGTGAGCTTGTTGGATCTGCTTGTTGTGCGACAAGGCTAGGTAATCATTGCTCTGCATGACAACTGCGTTGCGCGGTGGACGTTTACCCAACACCAAGTGTTTCTGGCTTTGGTTCTGGGTAATCAGGTCTTGAATATAGAAGTTCAAGCGTTCTTCAATAAAGGAAGGTAATGGTTTTTTTTTGGTTTTATCACTCATAATAGTTCTCTTCAAATACAGGATAACGCCAGCGCTGACGGCTGTATATTGACGACAAAAAGTGACGTGTCATTAGCTAAGTTGCATAATTTTGTGGGTGCTTGCAAACTCAGTATTTAAGGGTTTTGAGGCGATTGAATTTCCTTACGGTACGGGGCTTTAACCTAGGTTGAATCGGAATAATAGCCTCTTCCTTTATGACAAATAGCTATGAAAAAGTTATGAACAAAACGATCAACAAAAGCCATCAAAGAAGGCCATGAAAAAGTCGAACTCAAACAACTAATATGCACCAATCATGAGCAAATTAGATTGGGTAGGGCTAACCGTTCATGCATTGGTGGATAAGTTTAATCAAGTCATCCAACTGCTGCTTGGCTTCTCCCTCTAGCGAATAACCAAAATTGATGCGTAGACAGTTGCTGTAGAGATCTAGAGTGCTGAACAGATGTCCAAGCCTGATATCAAGATTCTGCTTAGCTACCGCTTGAGCAAAGGTTTGCTGGTTCAAATTTGGGATTTGCAACCAGAGCACCATGCCACCTTGTGGGTTACTTATCTTCACGTCTTGAGGAAGGTGTTGGGCTAAATAACTAAGGTATTGCTGGCGCAAAGACAGGATTTGAGAGCATCTTCTTCTAACGTGCTTGGCGTATTGGCCAGATTCGATAAAGTCAGCAACCGCAAGCTGAGTGGGCAGGGCGACGCCATAGCTCGCTGCAGAAAACATAGCCTTGTACTCGTCTATGTACCTTCCCGGTAAGCACCAGCCTAAACGATAGCTTGGCGACAGGCTTTTCGATACCGAACCACACCACAGCACGTATCCACCTTTGTCATAGTACTTTGCAGGCAATGGTGTGTGTGATGAGTAAGAGAGTTCTAGATACACATCGTCTTCAATGATTGGTACTCGATAGTGATTCGCCAATTCAGCCAGCTTTTGTTTTTGACTGGCCGACATATTGATCCCCTGAGGGTTCATATGTGAGGTACAGAAGATAGCGGCATCCACACGTTTATTTTTCAGGTGTGTTTCCAGTTGTTGTAGGTCGACACCATCATCCAAAGACGGGATCTCAATGATCTGGCGTGACATTTTGCCAAGCAACTCCAGAATACCGTTGAAACAAGGTGAGCTGATGGCAATGGTGTCACCTTCTTTGGTACTCGATTCAAGAGCAGCCTTAATTGCCGACATGCAGCCAGCGGTGATCACCATTTCTTCAGGTGAAAAGTGCACATCGAGCTTGGCGAAGTGGGTCGATAAAGCCTGTCTTAACATCGGCTCGCCCTGTGTATCAGGGTAGTGGTTGAGTCTGTTGCCCGTACGTTTAATTGAGCGGCGGAAACTGCGCTCTAACTCTACAATCGATTGTTCATCATTGGTGGTGCTAGAGACCCCTAGAGGCCCATTGATTGAGTTGTGAGTCGATGAAGTTTGTCTAACTCTGGAAACCTTACTTTCAAACTGTGCCCATTCCGGTGTTGAATGAACAGGCTTATGGGGCGAAACAAAATAGCCCGCTTGTGGGCGAGAATGAATCCAACCCTGTGATTCTAACTCTTGGTAACAGCTCACTACGGTCGACATGCTGATAGCTTGCTGCTTAGCTAATTGACGCAGTGAAGGCATACGCCCACCTTCGGTTCTTTTCCCCGTTTCAATCTCATCAATAAATTGATTAGCAAGCTTTCTGTAGATACTCATGGTCACGACCGTTGTTAACTGTACTGGTTTTTATTATAAAAATTGTATCTGTACTGGTTTTATTGTTCAAGGGATACTCTCTTAAAACAAAGGAGGGGTCAGTATGAAAAGAAATGATTTGTTGTTAGCGGTATTCGTGATGGCAATTTGGGGATTCAATTTCTCGATGATCAAAATGGGTGTGACCAATGTTCATCCGTTGTTGGCAACCGCCGCGCGTTTCTCGCTAGCGGTGATTCCAGTGATATTTTTTGTGGCGAGACCGAATGTCGCTTGGCGTTATTTAGTGAGTTATGGCTTCGTGTTTGGTGTGGGTATTTGGGGTATGGCTTCGTGGTCAATCACAGCTGGGCTTTCATCGGGGCTGTCGTCGGTATTGCTTTCTACCAACGTAATAATCGGTATGGCCGTTGGGGTATGGGTTTTCAAAGAAAGTGCGTCGGTTCGTAAGTTAATGGGTGCGATGTTAGCGATGTGCGCCTTGGCGGTCTTGGTTTCCGCAGCAACGGGCAATGTCACCGTTAATGGTGTGATTCTTATTATGATCGCAGCGTGCAGTTGGACGTTAATGGGCGTGATTGTTAAAGCGTCTAAAACCACTCAGGCTTTTGCATTTAACGTTTGGGGGATGCTGTTTGCGCCAGTTCCATTAGTGTTGTTTGCCGTTATGCTGCACGGTGACCAAATTATTTGGCAGGGGATTGAGCAGTGGGATTGGAACACAACGATTGCTGTGTTGTTTCAGGCTTACCCGACCACATTGTTTGGTTACTGGGTGTGGAATAAGTTGTTAATCCAATATCCGTTAAGCACAACGGCACCGTTAACCTTGCTCGTGCCAATCTTCGCATTGATCAGTGGTTACTTTATGTATGACGAAGTACTGTCAGTCGCCCAAGTTGTTGCATCTGTTCTGTTCTTAGTCGGGATTGGCTTAATTGTGAAACCTGCGAAGACACCGAGTGCTAAAACATCAGATAGCGCGGGAGATAACGGAAAGCTTGTTAAGCAGTCGTGATGTGATTCGCAGCAAAGAAGCGTGATGTAGATTAATCACCGAAACTACAGTGTTGAATAAAAACCAATGCCTCGCAATTGCGGGGCCTTTGTGTGTGTATGTTTCACAATGAATTCTCGTTTCTACTAAGAATTATCTGGTGCCTGATTATGAAGTGTTCTGGAGAAATGAACTCATTGTTGTTATGTTATATTGTAACAACAAAGCAAGGGTGACTTGCACTTTCGATATTTGGAAATCAATGACATGGACAACATTAATCAAGTCTTACTGGTTGCTGGAACACACGGCAACGAGCTCTCAGGAATCTATTTAAACAAGCTCATCAAAGAGCGTTTGTATGCCGCAGATCGTTCAACATTTTCGACTACTTCTGTTATCGCAAATCCTAAAGCGGTAGAGCAGAACGTCCGATATGTTGACACGGACCTAAATCGTCAGTTTTCTAATACTAACAACGACGATACTGCTGGTTTAGCTGAGCATACCGTGGCAAGACAGTTTATAGACAGACACGCAAGCAAAGAGCAGCAACTGATCGTGGATTTGCACAACACGACCAGCAATATGGGGGCGACATTAATTTTACTCTCAAATGATGCTTTCTACCAAAAAATGGGCGCTTATGTGAAACAGCGAATGCCGGAAGCCAATATTCTGTTTGAAGATAGAAAGCCTTGGGATGACCAGCCTTACCTTTGCACAACAGGGAAGTGTGGAGTGATGATTGAAGTCGGGGCTCAGGCCCATGGCTCACTTAAGTTCGATACTCTCAAACTGATGAAGCAGATGCTGACCATGGTTCTTGATTACGTTGAGAAGCATAACCTTAACCAAGTTAATGAGTTAGAAGACTACAGCGCCTTCTTCTATGTTGAAGAGGTCAATGTTCCACTTGGTCCTGATGGTATGCGAGTAGCCACAGTACACCCAGCGATCTGTGGTCGAGATTTCGAGGTCGTGAAACAAGGTGAGCCGTTGCTCGCGACTTTCTTTGGTTATGATATCTATTGGGAACGCGAACAAGATATCTATCCACATTTCATCAATGAGAGTGCTTACGCTAAAGCCAACATTGCAATGGCATTGGCCGAGAAGCGATTGGTTTCTGTGAGTTAGTGACTTACACACATAGCTGATTGGTTAAAAAGCCCTATGAATGCAGTAGTTCATAGGGCTTTGATTTTAGGGTGGGATAAGGGTTAACCTGTTCTGGCTAAATCTGACACGCCAACAATTGGCTTTCTAAGTCGCTGTCTATGGCCTGACCAATCACCTCAATTCTGGTTTCATTGCATTCATCAAGTTCACACTCTGTTAGACCATCTTCCGTTAGGTTGTAACCAAAGATGCCGCTTTGAGTGATGAACACCGCTTTCATTCGTTCGGCTTTGAGTCCAACTAATACCTTAAGCAATTGCTGACGGTCGAACAGTTTGTCAGCCGCGAATCGCCAACCAATACTTTCAAACCCTTCTCCTTGGTTGCTTGCCTTTATCATGCCGCTTTCTGGCATCGGTAATTCAGAAGCGAGTGGCTTATCTTGTTTATGAACATGGTGGTGATGGTGCCCATGAGCTTGATGATGGTAAAAATTGGTGTTTCCATCGAACTCGTCGGAAGGGATCTTACCGTGATGGGCAAATATGAGTTTGGTGTCTGGGTGACAAACCTGCGCGACGTACTCAGCCAGTTTTTCTGCATCGCCACTTTTGTACAGGTCGACTTTATTACCCACAATGGTGTCGGCAATGGTGATTTGCTGATTGAAGGTATCGTGTTCAGAATAGCGTGTGTCAGAAAGCTTGCGGGCATCAACCAAAGTAATGTTTTTCTGCAGTGACAACACTTTACGATAGTGCTCTGAAGACAAGACTTCTAGCACTTCTTTGGGGTGACCAAGCCCGGTTGGTTCGATCAGTAAGCGATCAGGTTTTGCTTCTGACAGAAGTTGATTCAGCGCGATTTGCATCGGTAAACCAGCCGCGCAACACATACAACCGCCAGGCACTTCACGAATAAACACTTGTTGTTTGCTGTCGTTCCCTTGGATCAAACTGCCATCAACGCCAATTTCTCCAAATTCGTTCACCAAAATAGCCCAGTTTTCATCTGCGGGCTTGTTCTTCATTAGGTTGAGAATCGCAGTGGTTTTACCTACGCCGAGAAAGCCGGTAATGATATTGGTTGGAATACCCAAGATAGGCTTTTTATCAGAGTTCATTGGCAATTCTCCGATAACCTTGCACAAGGGCATGGTTTGCCGAAACAACTGACTCTGAAAACGCTGAATACTCAGGTGGGACTTTGGAGATATTGTTCAAATCAAACCCTGAACCTATGTTGGTCATTGGTGGTACATGGAAGTTTTCAGGTAAGTCATGCCCGTCTACCACACAGTTATGGCGAATGACGCAACCTTTACCAATCACCGCATTAAAGACTACTGAGTTGAAGCCAATAAATACGTCGTCACAGACCTCGCAAGGGCCATGAATAATCGAGCGATGGGCGATGGATGAGCGTTGACCAATAGTGACGGCAGCACCGGCTTTTGAATGAATAACCACACCGTCTTGAATATTGGTATCACGCTTAATCACGATGGCTTCCATATCACCTTGTTCATTGACTTCGTCAGCTCGAATTACAGCGTAAGGGCCAATAAACACGTTATCTTCAATGATGACCTTGCCACATATGATGGCCGTTGGATCAATGAAAGCGGTCTCCGATACTTCTGGCATATGGCCGCTTGGGTTTCTTCTTAACATATTGAGTTCTTATTATTGATGGGTAATGACAGCTGAACTAGCGTTTGAATGACAGCCTCATTGCTGAAGTTGGCATTTCGTTTGGTATCTCATTTGGTACATGAGTGGTATTTGTGTTGTTGTCTGCGGATTCTGGGTTGGTATAAACCTTGATGCCGTTTACCCATGTATGCTTAATCTGAGCAGAGAATTCGTGTCCTGAGAATGGCGACCACCTACATTGATACAAGCTGTTTTCATTGCTGACCAAGGTTGGAGTTTGTGGGTCGACTAACACTAAGTCGGCGTAGTAACCCTCATGAATATAGCCACGTTCCTCTATCGCATACCGGATAGCTGGGTTATGTGCGGTTTTCTCGACAACCTGAGCCACCGTCATGTTTCCCGCGCTTACATGGTCAAACAGGCTCAATAGGGCGTGTTGTACCAAAGGTAATCCTGCTGGGGCTTGTTCGTAAGGAACTTGTTTTTCTTCCCATGTATGTGGTGCGTGATCTGTCGCAAT
The DNA here is from genome assembly GCF_002875945.1 of Vibrio lentus. Lineage (GTDB taxonomy): Bacteria > Pseudomonadota > Gammaproteobacteria > Enterobacterales > Vibrionaceae > Vibrio > Vibrio apostichopi. The sequence continues at coordinate 56,036 of NZ_MCZK01000111.1, read as the reverse complement.
GATGTCTATTTTCCCCGTGTTCAAAGCGGCTAATAGGGCGTCTCTATCACTTGGGTATTTGACGGCCGGATTGCATTTTATTTGGTTACCTAGCGCTGCGTAATCTTTGTTGCTGAACCAAAGATGGTGCACACAAGCTTCTGCCGTAATACGTTTGTCTTGAATTGGCCCTGCGTCAAACAGAGCGAGTTCTTTGGCTGTCGTGATGTGCAGCACATGAAGTTGACTGTTGTGTTTTTGGGCTAGCTCAATCGCATAAGAAGAAGAGGCATAACAGGCTTTGTCGTCTCTTAGAACTGGGTGGTCTTCAATCGTGAAAACGTCTTTTTCTTTTCTTAATTGCTCTTGGTTTTTAGCGATCACTGGCCCGCTTTCGCAATGGGTGACAATAAGGACGGGAGAATCACGAAAGATGGCATTGAGCGCTTGAGGATCTTCAACCAACAGATCGCCGGTCGAAGCGCCCATAAACACCTTCACGCCGCAGTGTTTAGTCGGGTCGAGTCGCTTAATCTGTTCGAGGTTGTCTTCAGTTGCTCCGAGATAAAATGAGTAATTCGCTAGCGAGCTTTGTGATGCAATATCAAACTTTTTCTCTAAGGCTTCAATGGTCGTTGTAGCAGGGTTTACGTTTGGCATCTCCATATAGCTGGTAATACCGCCTGCAACCGCAGCTCGTGACTCAGTGGCGATTGAACCTTTGTGTGTTAATCCCGGTTCACGAAAGTGGACTTGGTCGTCAATCATCCCTGGCATTAGATAAAAGCCTTGCGCGTCAATGACCTCATCGTTTGGTTCTGGCTTGATATCATCTGCGATTTTTTCAATTCGGTGACCAACGATTAACACGTCGGTTTTAGTCACAGAACCTTCATTGACCACTCGGGCATTTTTGATGAGCGTTGCTGACATAGCGTTTCAGTGTCTCCTTTCTGATTAAGGCTAAGGTAATTTTGAATGTATTAGAGGGTGGGCTGAATGGAATGTCGCTAGGTATGCTCCGCGCAATCATCGCACACGCAGTTAATCTCCAATTGAGGACTGACCACGGTGAAATCTTCTTGTTTAGCGTGGGATTGAAGCCCATGAATCATGGCAGGGTCGATGGTTTGCTCGCTGATTTTGTCGCACTTTGAGCAAATTAAAAATTGAGGGATACCATGCTCATGTTCGCAAAGGATATGGTCGCAGAGGATGTATTTGTTGGAGACTTTAAGTTTGTGCGCCAAGTGTTGCTCTTCAAGAAACTCCAACACCCGGTAAACCGACATTGCTTGAACATGTTGGTCAAAGTGCTCTTTACAATAATCAACGATTTCATAAGCAGAAAGTGCTTTGTTGGCGTGTATTAAGGCTCGCAGAATTAACTGTCTTTTGGCCGTAAATTGTTTGCCACTGACTTTGCAGCCCTGTTTTACATGTTCAATGATCGCTTCAAGATCTCTCATTCAATCCACAAAATTAGAAATAATATAGAGATGTTATAACATAACAACTTAAGGTGTGAAACGTACTTTTTGCTTTGTTTAAGCTAAGTGTGAGTAATATGGGTTGTGGATGAGATAAGGTGCTGAGGCGGTTGTTGAGCTGAATATTGAGTTTCGGTTGAAAATACGGTTTTAAAACGTCTAGGAGCGCGCAACATATCAATAGTCAGTATTGACCCAATCGAATTAAATCCTGAAATGATACGAATCTCATATTTAATAATGCTTATTTAGTAACCTCTGTTGAGTTTGATATCAAATCAAGTCGCTGATTTTATTGAACATAGGAGAAAAGTCTCATAAATTAATATTTAGGAAACTAAAGTTTTAAATTCCATATAAATTATATTTAATGGAATATAGTTCTATTTGGTTGCGTGTTAGTAGATGCTTTTTAGCCATATATGTGAATTTAGGAGTGGCTTATCTTTCTGATTTGAAAGAATAATTCAATAGTTGAGATAAAAAAGTTGGCGAAAATCAGAAGCTTGGCATACACTTTCCTTGTAAATGACCTTATCTCATTGATTGAATAGGGTAAATGCTTTGGCGCTACTGGCGATGGTAGCAATGTTTAACATAGCTTTGAGGAAAGTTTTATGGCACTCACGAAGGCCGATTTGGCTGAGAACCTGTTTGAGACACTCGGATACAGCAAGCGGGATGCCAAGGAAACGGTGGAAGTGTTTTTCGAAGAAGTTCGTAAAGCGCTCGAAAATGGCGAACAGGTAAAACTGTCTGGTTTTGGTAATTTTGATCTTCGCGAGAAAAACGAGCGACCTGGTCGTAACCCGAAAACTGGTGAAGACATTCCAATTTCTGCTCGACGTGTTGTTACTTTTAGACCGGGACAAAAACTAAAGGCCCGTGTCGAGAATATTAAAATCGAGAAGTAGCCAAGCAATAGACCACGCCTAGCGTGGTCTTTTTGTATCTGGTTCATTTTCACCTCCAGTAATCGTCAACTTCATACATCTCTTTAGCAGAAGATAAGTGCTATTTCCTGTACGCCTATCTTAAGTATATTAGCTCTTCTCGTTTCTCCACATCTTGCTCGCTTCCGGAATCTCATCCTTTACCTTTCATCTCTTTTACCTCTTTTACCTCTTTTATCTTGGCTGTTTGTACTTATTTTCTAATCCAACTCGCGGTATTCCTGCGTTCCATATCCTTTTCTAAGCCGTATTCCTTTCATTAAATCTAACACTAACGTTGCCTTTGCTTCCTTACTTGGCCATGCCACTTGTCGTTTAGTTTTAATAAACGAAGGTTAAATATGTTTGAATTTAAATAAACGCATCAATTTGATTTAATGCGCTGCATTAACAACCAATTAACTTATTTAACCGTTCAAATACTAAGGAGGAAACTTGCGACAAGCCTTTTTAGCTTTGATATTGCTCGCTCTGCCTGTGGTAGTCACGGCAGCGGAATATCAGCAAATAGCAAATATGTGTATTGCCTGTCACGGTAGCGGCGAAGATACGTCATATCCGTCGATTCCCAACTTGAAGTGGCAAAACAAGGTTTACCTTACCGAACAGTTGTCGAACTTTAAGAGTGGTAAACGAACCGACAAAACTATGTCTAAAGTGGCTCAACTTTTGTCTGAGCAAGATATCGAGAAACTAGCCAACTACTTTTACACACTGCATCACAAAGGGTCACCTCAATGAGTTTAGACAGAAGACAATTTCTTAAAGCTGCGCTTTCCGCTACAGCCGTTTCTGCATTGCCGGTTTCTTGGGTATTTGCGGCTAATCGACCTGAAGATTTGGCGGCACTCGATATCAACGCGTTAACGTGGGCGAAAGCTGAAGACCTTCCTGATTACTACACCGTTTTGAATACCAACCCTCTGAATGCCTATCCGCCAGAAAGTATGCTTTCACCTGCTGTTACACCTGCAGACGTGCCGTTTGTTCGATGGAATGGCTTGATGCCAGATTTTGCAGAAATGGATCCTGAGACTTGGACTTTTGAAGTGAAAGGCGAGTCAGTGAAAGAAAGTAAAACCTATACGCTGGCAGAACTTAAATCCAAGTTTAAACATCATACTCAGAGCTTGGTGTTGGAGTGTGGGGGTAACAGTCGCAACAACTTCTATCCAAGTACCAAGGGGAATCAATGGAGCAACGCAGGCGTTTACTGTTCGCAATGGACCGGTGTCTTACTCAGTGATGTTCTTAAAGACTGTGGCATTAAAGATGATGCAGTTTACGTAGGTAATCACGGCTTTGATAAACACTTAAGCGGTAAGGGCGAAGCCATCTCGCGTGGTGTGCCTATTGCGGCTGCGATGAACGACAACGCTCTGATTGCATGGGAAATGAATGGAGAACCTATTCCGTACCTTCATGGCTTCCCACTTCGAACCGTGTTTGGTGGGCGCCCAGCATCGGTTTCTCAGAAGTGCACGACAGGGATTAGTATTCGTAACAAAATTCATGACGGACATAAGATGGCGGCACCTGCTTATCAAGTGCCAAAACATCCGATAGCGCCGGGTGAGAAGGTCGATAACAAAGATTTTCGAATCATTGAAGAGATGATCGTGAAATCGTTAATTACTTCACCAAAGAGCGGTACTGAGTTTTCGCTTGGTAAAAAAGTCACGGTCAGCGGCCATGCTTGGGCCGGGCTCAGAACGGTTGAGAAGCTGCAGGTGAGTTACGATTATGGGACGACATGGCATGATGCAAAGCTTAATAGACCCGTCAACAAAGGCGCATGGCAGCAATGGGAGGCCGATTTAGACCTTCCTATGACCGGTTATTACGAGATTTGGGCAAAAGCGACGGACAGTGAAGGTGATAGCCAGCCAGTCGTACAACCACAATGGAACCCGAAAGGTTATCTGTTCAATGGTTGTCACCGTATTGCAATTCGAGTGTCGTGATGAAGCAAATTAACGATAAGTCTCTTCATACTAATTCTACTCTCGCCAACTCTGCCCACACCCGGTTGACTAATGTAGGTAAGCGTTCTTACCGTAAAGACATAATGAGAGCCGCTCTAGTATGCAGTCTATTAACCTCGATGCTCGTACATGCCGATGAGACTCCAGAAAACCCGAAAGAGTATTACGGTGTAGACAAGACATCTGGGCTAATTATGGCTCCAGGCTGGGAGGTGGTGAATGGCCAGTGTAATGCGTGCCACACCAGTCTAATCGTGGCTCAGAACAGCGGCACTAGAGAACAGTGGCGAGAGACGATCCAATGGATGGTTGATACTCAGGGGTTGTGGGACTTGTCTGATACATGGGATCCGGTGCTTGATTACTTGAGCACTTACTACCAAGACAAAGGCATCGACATGAACAAGTATCGTCGTAAGCCTATTGATAGCGCCTTGTTGCCACCCAAGCCAGGAGCGCATAAATGACGATGAACTCAGTGACATTAGTGTCTCTATTTCTGGCGCCAGCGATGGCTGTTATGTTGCTTTCTGCATGTTCTGAGGAACATTCCGAATTTGACACCAAGACAGTGCCCCAAATGGAAGTGAAGGTCGAAGAGGTAGAAACCTATACGCCAAATTTGGTCGCAGGTGAGAAACTCGCTCAGAACCTTTGTAGTCAGTGCCACGGCGATAAGATCATTCCTTTTGTGCAATCTTACCCAAATATAAAGGGGCAAAAGGCGAGTTACATTCTTAAGCAATTACGTGATTTTAAAAGCGATGAACGCCAAGATTTGTACATGCAGTCGGTAGTGAAATCTTTATCAGATAGAGATTTACAAGACGCGGCGGCATTTTACAGCACATTAAAACCCTTGGATTTATACAACCGCTCTAAGGAGTATTATCACCAATAGTTCGGAACGGAGAGGTTGTGACAGACAAGTGAAAGATTTACTTATCAAACAGGAACTAAAAAGGGCTGCGAGTGCAGCCCTTTTGGTGTCTATCGGTATTACGCAGTTCGCGTTAAGCCGCTTTAATGTGCGTTGTAATGTATGGTTGCCATGCTTGTTGGTAAAGCTCTAGAGATTGGCGTCTTAGGCTATTGATTTGCGCCGCTTCGATGTCGTTAATTGGACGTTTTTCTGCAATCGCGTGACGCTCAATACCTTGGATGATTTCGTAAAGCTCGTGTTCAGGACCACTTTTCACATCAGCGATGGCTCTCAAGTGAAGTTGAACTTCGGCAATAACATTAGTTTTAGGTAAACGAACCAAAAGGTTCAAATCACGGTAGCCAGAATCAGCCGGTGATTTGAATTTGTTTTTCACTTTTACCACATCCGCTTCGCGGCTTAGAGCTTCGTAAACTTCGACCAAGCTTTCTACATCGTTAGCGATGATGGTTGCACGGGCTAAGTCGGTAATTCTTGATACATCGCCATCTAACTCAAGGTCAATTTTCTCTTCTGCTCGTGCTTGAGATTTAACGCCAGCGAAGAGTGCGTCTGAGTTAGTCAGTAGGGCAGTACTTTTACAGATGGTTTCTAGTTCAGCCTGTGCTTGGTGAGCTTTGCTGTACAGAATATCGAAGTCGGTATAAGGCTGAGTCGGACGTGAGTCGAATGCTTTGATGCCGTATAAGCCGCTAAGGCTGTGGCGGAATACGTTTGATGAAACTTGGTTTTGCGCAGGAGTGCGCGATTGATCAGTTGAACTTGTTGAAACAGGTGCTGCTGCGAATGCAGGCGCTCGGCTCAATACTAGAAGCATTAGGGCCGTCGTACGGAGAAATACACTCATTCAAACTCCAAAATACAAGGTTACAAAAACGGGTAAATCAAAAGGGGTAACCAGTAACGCATAAGAGTAAAAACAGCTTAACTACACTAACCAATCTCGCTATATATTAGATGGGGCTAGTTAAGACCGAAACCAACTCTAACGTTTAATATTGCTTTAAAATGTGAAGATATAGACAAATCATTTAAGCGTTTGTTCCCAAATTTTGAGAACTTTGAACTTCGGCAATCTTCTTTGTTAACTCGCGTTATTTTCTACTCTGACTCATGTCGTTTTCAAGTTTGAATCAAGCGAAGGTTGCTCTTACTTCTCTATACTGTACCCTTGCATTATGACTGTTTAACATGAACGAAAGATGAATAATCCTGAATTTTGGCACAATAAATGGGCTGCCAACCAAATTGGTTTCCACCTTGAAGATGTAAATCCGCTTCTTATCGAATTTTGGCAAAAGACTAACCCTAGTTACGACAAGAGTGTCTTCGTGCCTCTTTGTGGTAAGAGTGAAGATTTGATTTGGTTAGCGACTAAGCATGAAGAGGTTCAAGGTGTCGAATTAAGCCAGATCGCGGTTCGCGCATTTTTCGCTGAGCATTTATACACACCGACAGTGACTCAAATCAGTGGTCAACATGAGCTGTACCAATTTGATGAGCTGAGTGTTTACACCGGTGATTACTTCACTGCGCCTATTCAGCCAGTCGACATTATTTATGACCGCGCTTCTTTGGTGGCTTTGCCTACTGAGATGCGCGTGCAATATGTGGAACGTTTGAAGCAACTGTTAAAGCCAGGCGGCAAGATCTTGTTGGTTACATTGGATTACGACCAAAGCGAAATGGCAGGGCCTCCGTTTAGCGTGCCTAAGCTAGAGATCGATCAGTTATTTGCAGGTTATAAGATCACTTTGTTGAATCAAGATATTGCAGATGATGAACACCCTAAGATTGCGAAGAAAGGCTTGTCTCGATTCAGTGAAGAAGTGTATTTGATTGAGTCTGACGCTTAAGCCGAGTTTGCTTTTAAGCCAATAGCTAACAGCTAACGCCAACAGCTAAAACGAACAAAAAGACGGGCTCGATAGCCCGTCTTTTTTATTGTTCAGATTTGAAGTCTTGATTGTTCAGAATTGAATAGCTGGTTAGTAAATCACTTTCACTTTCGAAGCGCTTTCAATCGCATCTTCGATCGCTGTCTCTGTGCTGTTGCGACGAGTTAACGCTACACCAAGACGACGGCGACCATCAATGTCCGGCTTACCGAACAGGCGAACTTGCGTTTGTGGCGCGTCTAGCGCTTCTGAAAGGCCTTCAAAACGGATGTTTGTCGATGTGCCTTGGCCTAAGATAACCGCTGATGCGCAAGGGCCATACTGAGTAATTGATTTGATTGGCATACCCGTAAATGCGCGAACGTGTAGTGCGAATTCCGACGAGTCTTGAGACATCAAAGTAACCAAGCCTGTGTCGTGCGGGCGAGGGGAGACTTCATTGAAGATCACGTGGTCACCTTTAACGAACAGTTCAACACCGAAGATACCGTGGCCGCCTAATGCGTTAACTACTTGCTCTGCCGTGTATTGCGCCGCTTTCAGAGCGTTATCTGACATGATTTGTGGCTGCCATGATTCGCGGTAATCACCGTCTTCTTGGCGGTGACCGATAGGCGCACAGAAATGAACACCGTCGACTGCGCGAACGGTAAGCAGTGTGATTTCGTAATCAAAGTCGATGAAGCCTTCAACGATTACGCGACCTGCGCCAGTACGACCGCCTTCTTGTGCGTAATCCCAAGATTTCTGAATATCTTCTTCTGTTTTGATAACGCTTTGGCCTTTGCCTGAAGAACTCATTACTGGCTTAACAACGCAAGGCATGCCCACGAACTCAACGGCTGCTGAGAAATCTTCAAAGGTGTCTGCAAAGCGGTAAGGAGACGTGCTTAGTTTCAACTCTTCTGCGGCTAGGCGACGGATACCTTCGCGGTTCATCGTCAGCTTGGTTGCATTCGCAGTTGGAACGACATTCAACCCTTTTGCTTCTAGCTCTACCAGCTTGCTGGTGGCAATCGCTTCGATTTCCGGTACCACATAATCTGGTTTTTCTAGTTCAATAATGGCTTCTAAAGCGTCAGCGTCTAGCATATCCAATACGTGACTGCGATGTGCGACTTGCATAGCTGGTGCGTCTGCATAACGGTCACAAGCAATAACTTCTAAACCTAAACGTTGGCACTCGATAGCCACTTCTTTGCCAAGTTCACCTGAACCTAATAGAAGTACACGAGTTGCATTTTCACGAGTAGCGGTACCAAACATAGAAATTCCTTCCGATCTTTTGAACGATTGATTGAAAACGGGGTGATCATACTTATTTAAATGACAAAAGCAAACGTTTGCGCAAGTTGCTGCTTTAATTACAATCATAAAAAAAGCAGCCCCGTTAAATAGGGCTGCTTATTTAAATTTTTGTTAACTAGATGTACTTATATTGCTAAGTAAGTCACTGGAATGTCGGGATTAATCGCTTCTAATGTAGATTGCGTATCCGCTAGGTGACTGATGCTACCTTCGGCCATTTCAACCAACGCTGCGTTTTCAATTTGTTCAAAATCGAAGCCAGCCAATTTTAGCTGAATTAGAGCCACTTGTAGAGGTGGTAGGCTAGGGTTGAACGCTGCGTTTTCAGCGTAAGCACCCGTAAAGATTTCGCCTGTTGCCAGTTGTAGTGAAACGCCACTTAGGTTCTTAGTGTAAGGAGCGTGACTGCGGTTCAATGCAGCTAAAGCGTCTACAACAACAGGGCTCGTTTCATCTGTTGTGTATTGGTGGTTCAGCTTTGTCATCAAGCCAGTTGTCACACCTAAATCAGCAGGGCCGAAAGAGTCTGGCAGGTATTCCTGCAGTGACATTTCATCGCGTTGTGGAAGTTGAACCTTCAGTTCTTTTGCCGTCGTCAATTCGTTCATGAATTGGCGACAGTGACCACAAGGGCTGAAGTTGATAGTGATGTCAGAAAGGCCTTCTTCACCCTTCATCCAAGCGTGGCTGATGGCTGATTGTTCAGCATGAACTGTTTGACCAAGTTGAGCACCTGCGATCTCCAAGTTTGCACCGAAGTACAAGCGACCAGATAGGCCACGCACGATGGCACCAACATAGAATTCAGAAAGAGGCGCATAAGAGTATGCTGCTGCGATTGGCAGTAAAGCTAGGCGAACTTCTTTATCAGAAAGACCGCTCGCATCTAGCAAGCTTTGCAACTGTTCTTTAGAGATAGTGGCGTCAAAGTTGTCTGCTAATACGATGTCACTCAAAAGCGCTTTCATTGATGTTGGAGCACTTTCCAGCGCCAGGGTAATACGACTGTTCATGTTGAATCCTTAATTGACCTTAGGCTTTAATTCTATGCAATGCTCAGGATTTTTCTGTGATAATGATCACTATTGCGTTGTTGTTGTTACATTGGTTTGCATAATTAGAGTGAGGTCACAGATGAAATCGATTGCAAGGACAAAAATCATCGTTGATATCGCAAATCAAAGGTTAGTTGGTACCGTTATCGCTAAATAATGGCGACGAAAAAGCCCAAACAGACGCTGAAATAACAGTGTAATGTTTGGGCTTACATGATCTTATAAAAATAATTTCAGAGTCGATTGGTTAAGAGTAGAGCCAAATCACCACTGAAAATACGCTAGGTGCAATGATTGAGGTGATAACCCCACAAAGAACCAACGCTAAAGAACTGAATGCCGCATCTTCTTGGTTCTTTTCAGCACAGGTAGCGGTACCTAAAACGTGAGATACTGTGCCCATGGTTAAACCTCTGGCGATCGGGCTCTTAATTCCAATCAGGTTATAGATAGGGTAAACAAAGATGGCTCCGAACAGACCAACGATTAACACCAGAATCGCTGCAATCGCTGCTTCACCGCCAAGGTGGCTCGATACTTCCATTGCAATCGGTGTGGTGACCGATTTACCTAGCAGGCTAGCAATTAGGCTTAGATCTGCTTTAAAGGCAACAGCAATCAATGCTGTCGTGGTCATCGACATTACACTGCCCAGCGTGCAAGCAAAGGTAATGATGCGCCAATTAGCTCGAATTTGAGGTAACTGCTCATACAAAGGGTAAGCAAGTGCCACAACTGCAGGCTGAAGCATGTAAGTAATCCAAGTGTTGTCTGCGTAATAGGTCTCGAAAGGGACCTTGAAGAACAACAAGATAGGAATAATGATACTAATGCTGATCAGTAACGGATTACACAGCGGTGAGTTCACTTTCTGGCTGACCCAACGAGCAAACAGAAACACCACGATAGTGAGTAGAATCCACATGATTAGTTACCTCTCGAAAGCAAGCGGTCTAAGAACCATGATAGAGACACCAATACGATCAGCGTTCCACCAACCGCACTCGCCATAATTGGCAGTGCGTTGGCGATAAGCATATCAAAGTGATCCATTAGCCCAACACTGATTGGGACGAACAATAAGATCATCAAACGAATAATCAAACTGGCACCGGGCTGCACCCAGTGCGAAGGAACGATACCAATCACCATGGCAGTAAACAGAATCAACATGCCAAAAATACTGCCTGGGATTGAGGTCTCTAGATATTGTTGTAACGCATTGCCTGCAGTGAGAGCACCTATGATTAAGGTGAAGGAGATTAAGCAGTAAACGAGTTTGATCAATCTTTCTTTCAAAGTGTCACGTCTCTTGATTATGAATTAACTAGCTAACTTTTCTACGTACTGATAAACCGCTTTTAAGATAGCCATTTTCTTCTCGTCGCTTTCGTGTTCATGCGCGAGGTTCTCGAGGTTCAACATATAATCCTCTAAACGACTCTCATAATACTCACGACAGTGGTTAGCCCATTTCAGTTGTTCAGCTTCGTCTAGCGTCCAAGGGAAATGGCGAGCACGGTAACGGAACAACAAAGGCTTAATACGTTCGTCACCAAAAGTGATCTCCAGTGCTGCCAAGTTATTCGGGTCAGTTTCGCGAATGATGTTCATCGCGGTTTTATCGGCGGGTGAGAAGAAACCGTCGTAAAGATGTGTGTCTACGTCGTCGCTTTTCTCGTATTCACGCTCTTGTGAATACAAACCGATCAGCTTTTCACGGATCTCTGGATGTTCACGCAATAGGGCTAGGTTCTTCAAGCATTGTTGACGGTCGATACCGATCGTTTCCGCGTTTTCAGCGGTGAGCGTTTTTGCTGGCGCGAGAATAGGGCACTTGTTGAGTTGTACCAGTTTGATTGGTACTGGTAGTTCATCTTCAGCAAGCTCACTGCGCTTGGTATAAAGCCTTTCTCTTAGTTCATCCGCATCCATTTCCAGTAAAGGACTTGGATCTTTCGCTAGGTCGACCACAATAACCGCGTTTTGGTTGGTTGGGTGCCATGCCATCGGCACTACCCAGCTTGTGTAATTGCAATCACGACCAAACATGCCAGAAACGTGCATTAAAGGTGTCATGTTTACGATGTCGACTAAATCGTTCAACTTGCGCTTATGACGCATGTTGTAGAGGTAATCAAACATCTTAGGCTGTGCGGCCTTTAACTTCTTAGCCAGTTCGATAGTCGCAATAACATCAGCCATCGCATCGTGCGCGTTTTCGTGTTCTATGCCGTTTGCCACAGATAGGTGTTCCAGTTTGAAACTTGGAAAACCTTCATCGTTTGTTGGCCAGTTAATACCGTCAGGGCGCAGTGCATGGACTGCTCGCATCACATCCAATAAATCCCAACGTGAATTGCCGTTCTGCCAGCTCCACGCATATGGGTCAATGAAGTTGCGGTAACAGGTGTATCGTGTCACTTCATCATCGAATCGAATACTGTTGTATCCCAGGCTTGTGGTGTTCGGCTTAGCAAGCTCGGCATGAATCTTAGTGATAAACTCAGGCTCAGGTAGGCCTTGTGACATGGCTTTCTGAGGCGTAATTCGAGTGATTAATGCAGCTTCAGGTCCAGGCAGATAATCAGCAGGAGGCTGGCAGTAGATAACTAAAGGCTCCCCGATAATGTTGAAATCTTGGTCGGTACGAACACCGGCGAACTGACTCGGGCGATCTTTCGCTGGGCTAACGCCCCATGTTTCGTAATCGAAAAAGAAGTAGGTCGACTGATTATCTGAACTCATTGAATTTCCTGAACAGCAAGCGGGAGCCGTTTACTGTGGCTGAAGGTTAGTTTTGTTCAGTATCTGATAGTATGCGGTACGCGTGCAACCCAGATCACAAATAAATTGCCGTAAAACGGTGGTTTACTATTCAATCGAGTCGATAGGTGTGCTTTAAAATCCAATAGTGACTATTTCTTAGTAACTCTTCTGTCTGTTTGCCTCTTTTATCTATTGGTCTTTATGAGCTGGCTTTTATGAATTGGGTTTGAAGTTACCGCGAACGACCTGGTTTTCGGTTTTCGATTTGCTCTAGCTTCTGTGGTTTGCTCTAGCGGCTGTGATTAGGGTTAGAGGCTGTGATTAGGGTTAGAGGCTGTGATTAGGGTTAGAGGTGCATTCATTTTCTTGGACAGGTATAAGCTATCGTACGAGTGTTTAAAGTGCTTCATCTGCCTGTCTGGTGCTCTGCCACACAGGTGTCCGTGTGCAATATAATTCTCTTAGCCTTAATTAATTTCGGGGTATTTATGAGTGTATAAATCGACTTAATTGGTGAGTTCTACTTGTCTCATTTTTAATACTTTATATACACCTTTTTTTAATTGGATAATACAAGGGGTGATAATATTTCACTTTTATTACAGTTTGAGATTAATATTACCTTGTTTCATTTTTGAGACTATATTGCAATACGATGATCTATATAATAAATAACCTTAATTAAATAAGTGTTTATTGCTCCCCTTTATTTTGTGGTTATTTTAATTAAATTATATTCTATAAAAATAATGGCGTACAAAAACAAAGGAATTAAATGTAAAACCAGTTTTATATCTGACTGATGGAAATAAGTAAATACCATTATTTTTGCTAGTGTTATTTATATCAATTTGCGTGATCTTATTCTCACTGCGCCTCATTTCTTTATAAATAAGTGTCAATGTATATATTTTCTAAATAGGATTGTTGTTACTTAATTGTTAACTTTGATTGACTGTTAGGTAACCCTAATAATAAAGCCGATTTATATAAAGGATTAAAGAAATGAACAAAGTCTTTAAGGTTGTTGCTGTATCTGCACTTTCTATCTCTTCAGCGAACGCTTTCGCTGTGAGTGACACTTTTGATGCAACACTAGAAGTAAAACAAGCAATTACAATGACAAAAACGAGCGATTTGGACTTCGGTATCATCACTTCAGATAACACAACAGATGTTGTTATCGCTCAAGGTGATGCAGGAGCTGCGGCATTTACGCTTTCAGGAGAGTCTGGTGATGCGGTAACAGTAAGTATTTCTGATACTAACTTGGCTAACGGTGTAAATACGATTGCAGCAGAATTCGACTTTAATAATGCTATAACCCTTACGGGTGGTACTGCGAATCTTAATATTGGTGGCACTGCACGTACTTCAAGTGCAACTCTAGTTGCTGGTACTTATACTGCAAACGTTGCAGTCGATGTTACTTACCAGTAATTAAATGAAACAAGTATAATATTGTGGCTGTTGTATAGCAGCCGCTTTTACTATGAAGTCTCTATTAAAATATTCGATACTTATAGGCCTGATTTTTTTATTCAAGCCCATTTCATGCTCTAGAAATCATTCCTGAAAATATGGAAGTGAAATTTCCGGGTATGTATATCTCTGGGTCGGGTCAAAATGCCGATGCTAATCCGGCTAGTAGTCAGATCTATGTGGTGCGTTTTTATGTTGAAGGCGAGCCAGGTAAAAAAATCGTGGTTTCTCTCCCTTCTAAGCAGTACCTCAACCATTCTCGTAAATCTAAACGTCTTCGTATTAAAAAGTTCTATTTTGGCTGCGGTTTATCAAAGCGAGGCAGAGCCAAAATAAAAGGCAATGGAAGAAGCAAATTACTGTGCATTGGTGCGAGAGTGAAAATCGGCGCCAATCATCCTGCTGGCGTTTATACCAGCACTATCCCTTTTGAGGTTAATTATAAATGAAGTTGTTTATCTCATGCGTTCTCGGCTTACTTTTCACGGCACAAGCCTATGCTCAACTCCTAATCGCTCCCACTCGTTTTGTTCTAGACGCTGATACCTCCATAACGGAAAAAATCGTGGTGGAGAATAATTCAGATCAACCGATTCGATTGGAGATCAAACCTATCTATCGACCAGTAAAGGCCAATGGACTGGTTCGCACCGACGCCAATATTGCTGAGTCTGAAAACATCGCCAATTGGATTAAAGTCTCACCACCGATTATTCGTGAACTGAAACCCAATCAAAGACGAACCGTTCGCTTACGTATGAACGCCTTGCCAGCCGATATGCCTGATGGCGAATACCGAGCTTACTTATGGTTTTCACCTATCGCAAAAGCATCAGAAGCTGCAGCGCCTGATTTATCCCGAAAGGTTCGTTCTAACAACGGTTCAGCGTTTCAGCTTAACTTCCATATCAACAGCTATGTACCGGTTTACGTTCAGAAAGGCGAACAGGTACAAGATGTGAAGTTTCAATGCGATAACCAAAACCTCAAGATCACTAATGACGGCAAGTTTCAGTTCAGCGCTAAATTGAATGTCGATGAACATAGCGAAAAAGTGGTGTTACTTCGTAATGCCGAGTTAACCAAGCCGTTCCCGAAAGGTTCAAAGGTTTCATTGGTGCAAAACGACCAATCCTTGTACGAATGTGTATTGTAGCTTGAACTGTGTGTTGCCAGTGATTGTACGCCCGACTGAGTGACTACAAGATCCATGTTTCAACATTTGGCTTGTCGAGTTGCCTTGCTTTGCTCCCTGTTTCCACTTGTCGCTCATTCGCAGTCAGAAGAGGAAAGCGAGGCGACTGAACTTTATCCTGCTCATATTGAAGTTCGAGTTGGGCAAGTCGGCGATAGCTTTTATCGTGTCATGATGGATGACTACGAAGAACCGTTTATTTCGATATCGAATACTGCATTTTCTCTGTTAGAGATGAATGGGCAATGCGATGAAAACGGCTATTGCGAAATCTACCTGCCACAAGATGTGGGTAGAGAGTCTCCTCCCTATATTGTCGATACCGAGCAAGCCGTCTGTTATCGCGATGACAACAATATCCAGTCAATCAAATTTGAAGTGATCGACTCGGAAACCTACATCCATTGGTACAGCTTACAAGCCTGCATTCCCGCCAAAATCCGGTGGGACATTGATGACTATCGGTTAACGGTCTCTCCAGAATTTAGCTCGTTGACCGAATTAGAAGCGGTGATCTCAAAGATCAAAAATGAATCCCGTAAGAAAGCGGAAAACTTAAAGCGCGCGGGCAACATTCCAGCGATAGAACCGCTTGCGACTGTGGGTTTAGCGACGAGAGTTGCAGCTTCTGTTTATCATGATAGTGAAACTGGCGGCGATGTTTACGCCATCTCTGACACCATTTTAAGTACTGAACACTCCTTGTCTCGACTGTCTATTGATTCACGAGAAGATCAGCCTATCGTTTATTACAACATTGCGGTTGAGGCGCATGAAGGAGAAGGCTCTCTTGAAATCGGCCATGTTTTGTTAGATGGCAGCGTTTTTACCGTCAATCAAACACTCGAAGATGGGCTCTATTACACCAACCGAAAGCGTCAACCTGAATTTGGCAACTTGCAACTGGAACGGACGACCCAACCCAACATCAGTATCGATGTGCTGGTTAACGGCATCTATCAAACGACTTATCGTTCTGATGAGTTTGGACGTTTCGTTATTGAAGAAGACAACATCTCACCGGGTGACACCATTAAGTTTCGCTATTACTTATCGAAAGGGGTCTGGCAGGAAGAAGAGATTACTGTCGCCGGTTTAGAAGATGCATTTTTGCCACGCAACGAGTGGGGCGTGCAAGTGGTCGGTAATGAAGGTGCAGACAGAGCGGGTGCCGTAGCTCTGGAATATGGCCTTGCTGATTACTTTACCGTGGGGAGCGCTTTCATGAGGCAACATGGCAAAGACTTGGTTGGTTTTCAGGGGCGATATTTACCGACACATTGGTTTGCAGGTCATATCGGATGGTTGCCTGATTTCAATCGCTTTCCAATGGAGTTTGATATCTTGTTAGGTGGCGACCAGTCAGCGTCAATTGAGCTCAATAAAACCGATGAATTAGACTTGGATTCGATGGAATACGACGTATTCAAATACAACTTGTCGCTTGCAAACCTCACGGCATTTTTAACGGTCAGAGACGATGAAGACGAGCTCAGTGTTGAACCCAAAGTTAACGCCAAGGTGTCCCGTAATTTGTTCCTCTCTTATGCCGGCGATTATCAATACATAAAAGACTCTCATGAAGACAGTTATTTACACACAGTCGAACTCGCCAAAAGTGGCTTTTCTGATACGTCGTGGAATATCTCTGGAACGGTTAATGGTTCAGGTCATCATGAAAGAACCGAACTCTCTTTAAGAAATGCATGCAAAGAGTGTGTGCTTGATCCTTTTAACCTATTCCAAGAACTCACCACGAACGTATCAGCACGCTATCAGAAACAGGATGTGTCGTTTACGGCCTCCTTGGAAGCGCGTGTGAATCCTTACTTACTGTTTAAGCTGGAAGGAACCGAAGACCGTTACGGCGTGGAAATGACCACGGAATTTGGGGCCAAAACGTACTTTGATGAAAACATCGGAGAGTTTGTCGAATGGAACCGATACAACCATTCTAAGTTGACTGGCATTGTCTATGATCACCACAAACAACCGATAGCTGGGGTAAGCCTACAAATACTCGATCAACGCGCGGTCAGTGATTCAAAAGGTCACTTTGAGTTTTCGAGTGTTCCGGCCCGAAGTAATCTCCCCATCTATATTGATGAAGGGGCGCTCGATTTGAACCTCACACCGATTCAAAACCCTGTGATTGTCAATACCAAGCAGGTGGGATTGACTCACGCGAATATCGAGATGGTGGTGTCATTTGGTGTTGATGGCACAGTGGAAGGCGTAATCGAAAGCAATGCGTATCTGCACTTCAAACATATCCAGAAAGGAACTGAATATTCGAGCGAAATAGAGAGCGATGGCTTTTACATGGTAGAAGGACTGATCGCTGGAAAATACATGATCACCCTAGAGATGGGCGACAAAAGGTACGTTCAAGGAGCCGATTTAGACGGTGACTTTTGGGTGAGCGACTTAACATTCCAGCTGATCGACTTTCATAAGGTCTATTAATGCTAGTTGAGGCTGAGAATCGATGTTCTCAGCCTTTATCTTAACGCTCACTAGTAGACACAGGCTTCCGCGACCGTGAGGGTTTCTCCTGAATGGAGATCTTTTATAGGGCGCATGCCGACTTGTTCTGCTGACATTTCACGATAAATCACCTGATTTCCCTCCGGCGTGGTATTGATAGCAGTGACCTCAAACAGAGAGTTTCTATTAATGAGTACTTCTAGTTCATCATCGCGCACCGTGGGTATCACGATGCCATGTTGACCAAGGTTAAGCTCAAATCGAGAAAGTTGCCCATTATGAAAAGTATAAGAGGCTGTTTTCGAGATAGACGTAGATAGGTAGGAATTGGGACTGACGATATCTCCAACTTTTACGGTGTCTCCGTAAGCGGAGAGTAAGCTCTCCCCACGAAATACTGTCCCTTTGTACTTGATGCCATGTTCGAACGCAGAGTCTATTTCATTGATTAAGGCTTCTGTCTCCGAGTCCATTCTCCCTTGCGCTAAGCCTTTTCTTATCGGCTGATATGCATCATCTTGATACCTTTCTAGCGCGTCAACCTCACTAGAATTTAGGTGTTGGTTCTGCATTCCTGCTTGTTGGTGAAGCTGCGACCGAATCTTAGCGAAGTTTCCATAATTCGATTCGAATCCTGGGTCGGACATATCTTCAAGAACGGCTTCAATGCTATCAGCACTGTAATACTGGGCGTTATATTTGAGGGCGGCAAGTGAGGTAAATGGTATTGCAGTAAGGCAAAGGGCAAGCATGTAGTGAATATGTGAGTAACTCATTTTAGTAATAACAATCGTTGTTTTAATAGCTTTTAATTATACATAGTATGCGCTTTGCTTAATATTCTTATTCTCTATCTATTTGATTATTTATAGATAATTCGCGCTCTAATTAGTTAAGAAGATAAATGAAGGTGTTATTCGAAAGCGAATCACAGTTTGATTTATTTGCACGATCGTGAAATTGATTTATCCCATAAAGCGAACCACTCTGCTTACTTTTTCCTGTTAATGGTAATTATTATCAATAACAATAGTAACTGAGAGAGTAGAAATTTTAATGAAAACGATCGTAACTTTATTTTCAGCGATGCTCCCATATGCCGCAACCGCGAGTGATTCACAAGTAACTGAATTCATGGAAGCGTTTCATGAATCTCCCCAAGCAGTCATGGATGCTGTTCCTGAAAAAAGTGGTCATGTTATCTCTGCCGATAACTCTGAGTATATGAGTCGCCATCGAGACTTGATGAGAGACACCATAATGAGAAGGGGGGAAGCAAATTCACAAATATCAGAATTCTTATTGTCACCTATTCGACAAAACGATAATCCAGCTCGTTTGGTTGACGCTGGGAATGATCTGATTCGCAACTTAAACCAATTGGCTCGAGTGGTACCTAATCAAACACGACTTGATGTTCAACCTTGGTCAGATACCTATTGGCCTCTGTATTCTGGTGCGCTTGCTTGGCGTTATGCCGATAAGGAACTTAGAGCGAACAATTGGCAAGATTATTTCAACTTCAGTCATTCGCAAAAACCACTGGAGTATTATCAGGGCAAAGACCGTGATGATTTGTCGCCAGCAGAAAAATATGATCTCCTGGTTGGAGATGGGGATTTTACTCTGACTCAACGTTCGTGGGATTCGGGTAAGGGGTATTATGAGTCTCGTGGCCATGTGGAGCGCTGGATGGGCCTTTGTCATGGTTGGGCACCTGCCGCATATATGCTTCCTCGACCAAAGCAATCGCTGATTGTACCTGACGCGAATGGAGAGCCGATTACTTTCTACCCTTCAGATATCAAAGCACTTGGGACCTTGTTATGGTCTGAAGCGCCGTTCAATTCCCGCTTTATTGGTGGTCGCTGCAACGCAAAAGACCCGGCGAGAGATGAAAATGGGCGTGTTGTCGACCCAAATTGTGTAGATACCAACCCAGCCAGTTGGCACTTATCTATCCTAAATCAGCTGGGGATTTCTAAACGCAGCTTAATCATGGACTCAACCTACGACTATCAGGTTTGGAATCAACCTGTTGTTGGTTATAAGGTGACCTATTTTAACCCGCAAACGAACCAAACTGCTTCTCAACCAGCAGCAGTAACCATTGACCTGAGTGATTACCGTAAAGATAGATTTTCTAGTTACCGTTCTTCAAATGCCCAAAGCGTGGTTGGCGTTCAGATGGTGGTCAGTTATGTGGTTGAGATGTCCCCAACCCATAGAACCAGTGACTCGCCTCGTTTCGATGGCATTACCAACGTCACTTATTACTACGATCTGGAACTTGACCAGAATGGCAACGCAATCGGTGGTGAATGGTATCAGAACCGACATCCAGACTTTTTATGGACACCGACTCCTCAAGCGGTGGCTAAGTCTTACTACGATGGCCAAGGTCAGTGGGATATTACACAGCCTGTTCCTCAATCTTGGCAAGATAACGCTCGCAGAGCATCACGCAGTACTCAACCACTAACATCGGTCGTAAACGCTTTGTTTGAAGCATCGAGTGGCACGGAGACCGGTGTTGAATGGCGAGGCATTGTTACTGAGTCAGAAGATGGATTGAAATGCTTAGATGCCGAGGTCGATGGCTCTAAATCAGGTTTAGTCATTTATGGTTGGCGCTGTCACGATGGTGACAATCAAAAGTGGAAAATGAATTCGGATGGCAAGTTGATCAACAAAGCCGATCCAACTATGTGTCTTGACCAAAATGGCATTGATATCAGCTTAGAGGCGTGCCGAAATCACGAGACTCAACAATGGCGATGGGATAATGGTCAGCTTAAGAATGGCTTGGCGAACTCACTAAAGTGGAATGAACGTACTTGGTTGGTGGGAGCTGATATCAACGGTAGTCAGTGGCGTTGGAAATAAACTTAATGGATGGCCCGCGTTGTGCGGGCTTTTTATTTCTAGACTAAGGGTGTCAATCAGAAGGCGGCGAGAGCATTAATTTTACTTTCTGCTTCATTGTCAGCTTTTGGTTTCGCAAATCATTGAAGATAGCTTTCCATTCTTGAAAGGTCACCGTTATCGGGTTGAAACTGCCTACAGGTTTAGTGACGCCGTAACGCACCATTTCGATTTCAGGTTCAAACGTACCAAATAACTTATCCCAGATAATAAGAACGCCCGCGTAGTTTTTATCGATGTATTGCGGGTTTCTACCGTGATGAACCCGGTGATGCGAAGGGGTGTTCAAGATATATTCAAATGGCCCTAAGCTTCGTACCCATTGAGTATGTACAAAGAATTGCAGACCTAAGTTCAGAAGCACCACAAAGATCACCCATTTAGGATCGAAACCTATAATGACTAACGGCACCCAAAATAGCCACATCCCAGCAAGTGGGTACATTAAGCTTTGACGGAAAGCCGTACTGAAGTTCATGCTTTCTGAACTATGGTGTGCCACGTGTGCCGCCCACATCCAGCGAACGCGGTGGCTTGCCCTGTGAAACCAGTAATAGAAAAAGTCCTGCAGAACCATTAACACAATGAAACTCAACACGCCCATTTCAATGTCCAATAAGTGCCAACCAAATAACCACAGATAAAGCTGAACGATCACGAGTCCGGTTAATAAATCGGAGAGTTGATGCATGCCTGCTAACGTGAAATTACAAATCACTTCCGACAGCTTGTAGCTAGAATTCTCAGGCAATCGGCCTTGTTTCTGGCCAATGAAGTACTCGGCCAACATACAGATCATGAACAAAGGAGCTAATACCAACAGCAGCCATTCTGGGTGATTGATTAGTGCATCGATATTCATTTCTTGTTCCTATTCTACTATCTGTATTTGAGAGTCAGCTATATTTGAGAACCATATCCTAAGAGCCTGAGAATCGGAGTTGGAATCTTGGTTCATGCGTTTTATTACCAACGAGCGAAATGATCTTCGGTCAGGCCGAGAACATTATCGAGTTGGTGAGTTACGCTGTCGTTGTCTTGAATCGATCCAGAAAAGTGACCGATAAACTGGCGGAAGTTACTCTTTAGCAGCCACAAGTTGAGCTTCTCACTGCGCTTATTGAGGGGAGTAAAAGTCAGGTTAATACGACCATCTTGCGAGGTTATCTGCCAAGGTAAATCCGTATCTTTACGACTAAACGTAAACTGCACGGCATTGAGCAAGTGTCTGGTGCCATTCACCCACAATACGTTTTCACACCCTCCGGTTTCATTGACACCTGCCGCAAGGTTGAGGCCAATATTTGTATTATTGGATTTCGCGTTGATGCTCGCCCAGCGCCAGCTGGTTTCGCGTCTCATGTATCCCGCAGAGAAATCATACCCAGCACGAGCTTGCTCTAGGGAGATAGGCTGTTGATTAATCTCAAGGCTGCCCGTTACTTTTAACGCGTTATGCTTTTGGGTGTAGGTCCAACCTGAGTAACCTGTTGGGCTGCACATCGCCATGGGTAGGCTTTCGCTTTCTGGCTCTAAGCAAATTTTGCCTTTAATGAGTTTCGTGTTGAGTAACACTTTCCATTGTCCGTTCTCAATATAAAACCCAATTCTTTGCCCTGCGATGTGTGTGATGCCTTCAAAGGGTGAGCTCGTTACTTGTTTATCAAAGCCAAATGGTCGTAACCATGAACACTCTTCTAACTCGTTATTCTGGATATCGTAGACGTAACAAAACGCCGAACCCAAGTAGCGAATGTCTACAATGGCCACGCCGATTATGTGAGTCTCGGTAACAATACTGACAAATTGAAATTGCTTGTAATGGAAGTGCTTTTGCCACGGGTTGGCTTTGGCATCCATGGAGTTTCGGTAGTCGAATTTTTCTATGTTGAGATGTTTTGGAATGCCATCGAAATGCCCAATCGTCGGCTGACCATTAGAATCAATAAAACTGTGTGGAGCAGGGTTGGTTTCTATCATTGCGATGGTTCACATAAATTTAACAATTAACAGCATTGTGCGACGAGTAACGTAGAATTGGGAGGTCATAATCGGACAAGAACAGGCTATCAATCACGATTTTGTCAGTATGGATTGTTTATGCGAAGTGGTCATGAGTTTGGAAATAGACTCAATATAAGGAGATTCGATTGGAAGTTATCGCGGAGTACATGCCAACAGAGCATCGACATCAATTGGGTTCATTGGATGTAGTGCTGCTGCTTAATACGCTAGAGCAAAGAGGTGTGGATAGTGAAAAACTGCTTGCTGGCGTTGGCTTAGATAACCTAGATTGGCAAAACCCAAATGGGAAGCTGACTTACGCAGATAAACTGTCCATCTTCAGTGCGGCTAACCAAAGTTTTCCACATGATGGTTTGGGTTTATGGTTGGGAGAAAATGCCAGCTTGAGCCACTTTGGTGTGTTGGGGTATGCCTTATCGACCAGTCAAAATGTAGGCGAGGCTATCAAGTCAGGTTTTAAGTATCTCCGCTTAAACGGGCCTATCTTTTCAGTTAAGTTGATTGTTGACGTTGAAGACGCGGTAATTCAAATTGAAAACACCTTGGAGGTTGGGGATCTACTTCCGTTCTGCAACGAATATTTCTTAAGCTCAATCCTCTCTTTGTTCCAAGAATTAACTGGCGATGCGTTAGCAATTAAAGTGTTGTCTTTCCCTTATGCTGAACCAAGTTATGCCAAGCTCTATGATGAACGCTTTAAGTGTTCGGTGACGTTCGGACATAGTGCCTGTGAGCTGCGCTTCGACGCCTCGGTTTTATCACAAACATTAACTACACATGATGCCGCAACGTTAAAACGCTATCTCACGTCTTGTCAGTCGATAGTGGGGACGTTGGACTCTGAGCATCTGTTGACTAACCAGATCAAAACGGTCTTTTACCAAACCGCAGGCAACTTTCCTAATATTGAACAACTCGCAGAAGAGTTTGGTTGCAGTTCTCGTACACTGCGTAGAGAACTGGTTACCCACAATTCGAGTTATCAAATGCTACTCACTGAAGTCCGTGTCGAGTTAGCCAAAGAACTGTTGCTCGGCACTACCATGAGTATCGACGACATAGGTGAAAGGCTCGGTTATAGCGATCCTGCAAACTTCAGAAGGGCGTTTAAAGGTTGGTTGAGTAAAACGCCCGCGCAGTTTCGTGACGGTCTTACTTAATCTGGTTATGACCATAATCGAGATCTATTTACTAAAGAACTGCTCGCGAAATTCAGTTACTTGCTGTTGATAATAGCTGTCCCATTCCTGAGTATCCCAATTGGCATGACTGGCAGAACGTTGAGAATCTAAGCTCGATTTCAATTGATCAAGTTGGTCGTGATAGGTCATTACCGTCTGCTGTTGTTGCGCCACTTGTTGTTCACGCGCGGCGATATTATTAGCTTGTTCGGCATCTAAATATGTCCTTTGAAGTTCAGCCTTGATAGTCGCTAATTCAGTGGAGCTGTAGTTGTTTGGCAGCAGTGAGACAGCAAGCTCGTATTTTTGAGCCTGAGTTTCTGCGTTTAATGTTCCTGTTTTACTTTCCCATTCCGCGAGCAAATCTTGGTAGTGCAAGACAAACTCAGTAGGCTCAACTTCCTCAAGCGTGTTTGCTCTGAGCGTAAAGTCCAGATGCGCAAATTGATCGGCAAATAGCTGGTGGGCTAACTCTCCCCAAACCTCTTGTGCAGATTGTTTAAACAGCTCAACACGTGCCTCCAAGGAGTCAACGGATTCTAATGGAATCGTGCTTTCCCTTACTTGCCAATCAGCGGAGAGCTTGGGGTAATCACTTAATAGTTCAAACCATTCTATCGGTAACTCAGTGTTCAACTGCGCGAGTTGTTCAGTGCAATTGCCGACTTGTTGGCAAAGTGTCCAAAACTCATCGAGTTCATTCAGCAGCGCTTTACCTTCAAGGTCAATTAGGTTTTCTGCATACGCTTTTCCGTGCAGGTTGTCAGCTTGGACTTGTTTGCCTTGCGAAACGGGATTGTCTGAAAAGTTTGCTGTCTTTGATGGGGGACTATTGTCATCAGTCGTTTTAGAAACGTGCTTTTTTGCTTCTGTGTGTTGGACAGAAGATTGCGATGTTTCAATCGATTTTGATGACCATGAATAGCCAACAATGCTCGTCACAGCGACGAGCATTAGGATTAATATAACTCGAGGCATTATCCGTTTACCGCGCTACTTGATGACAGCACTAACAGGGAAGTGGTCTGAAAGGTTGTAGTGCTTCCATAATTTACTGCTTGTAGAGCGAGGAACATCAACGCGGTTATTGTTGTGAGCTTTTTGTGCGTACTCCGAACTCACCACCACGTAATCCAAGTATTCAACATTTTCCCCGCCAGACATAGGTTCGCCAGCAAAGTTGTTGATGCGAGGATCAAAGGTGGAAGCGGTATAACCTGAATACTCTGGCTCATCGGCTTGTAGGCTAGCGAACATCTGCTGGTAGTCGCCTGGGAACTTCAGCTTGTTCACGTTGAAGTCACCGCTGTAAATAACCGTTTCTGAAGTTGGTATTTCCAGTGATTGAGCAAGCTGACGCATTTGTTTAAATTGTCGCTGTCGGTAGTCACGAGCTGTGTCCGTATCGAATGAGGCGGTGTGAGTGCCAAACACGTGGTAAGCCTGACCGTTTTTGATGACTTCAGCGTAATTCACCCCTTTGTCAGCGAAGCAATCTGTGCCTGTACAATCAGGGAACACGTATTGCGCTTCGTTGACGATAGGGTAGCGGCTCACAATGATCACGCCGCCGTCATAGATGTTGATGCCATCTTTATCGAGCATCTTGGTTTGGTAAGGGTATTCTTTTGCCAGTTCACGCAGGAACTCATCGCGTCCGTTGGCAAACACTTCTTGAAGCGCTAACACGTCGTAGCCCTTAACGTATTGAGGGATGAGGTCGTAACGATCACCGATGTGCGAAGCGATAGCCGGTAGAGCCCAGATGTTGTAGGTCATCACTTTCAGTGTGTTGGCATCCGGTTCGGGTTGCTCATCTACTTTCTGTGGGGTGATGGTGTAGTGAATATCATCGTATCGAGCGGTGTTATCAGCTTTGAAGGCAAGTTCAGTATTTACATCAAAAGCATCGGTTGAACTACGATGAATATTACGATCATCATGCAGCGTTAAGTCGACGTCTGCCGCGCTCAAGCCGTGTTGCAGTGTTGAGTTGTACCAATGTCCTTCCATGGTTTGATTGAGCGTGACACTTTCTCCAATAGAGTTTGATACCACTGTGTCAAACTCGTACGTTTTACCGGACTTTACGCCTGTCCAGCGATTGAAACTGATCAGTTTTTTCGTCTCCCACGGACCAATTTGCTCAACGTGTTGTTGCCACTCATCGCCAAGTTGCAGTAAGTCGGTACCGGTATGATTGGTTTGAATCGTCATCACTTGATTGGTGTTGTTGGTCAGATACACATCGGTATCTGCAATAGCCGAGGTTGAAATGAATGAAGCTGATGCAAGTAATGCACTCAGGCAAGTCCATTGAGTTTTCATTTTCACGTTATCCTTACTGATTGGTTTAAAGAATAACGTAGTAAAGAGTTATGACATTGGAGTTATAACTCTATCAGAATTATCCAAATATTAGATATATGCCATGGTTTTATAAAATCGTTTACTCATTGATAATTAACATATTGCTTTGTCGGAATGATAAGTGATACGCGCGCACGCTAACAAACAGAGGAACGATTTGGATTTGAGGGTAAGTCACTAGCGGTGTGTTTTTGTGGAAATCATAGGTCGGGAAATAACCAGAAATGGATGCTATGAATCACGATAAGGGATAACGCTAGCGGCCTTGCTCTATCAGCATAAATTTTGCCATTGTTCAGTAAACAGATTCCTCAAAAACAGGTATGATAGTGTCGTTTTTAATCCTGAACTGGGAAAGTCATGGCAAAGTTAACACTCCAAGAGCAAATGCTTAAAGCTGGCTTGGTAAATGAGAAAAAATTAAAGAAGGCGAAGAAGGGCTCTAAAAAGTCTCGCGTTCAGTCTCGTGAAGCAAAAGCGGCAGCAGAAGAAACTAAACTGGCGCAGCAAGCGAAAGACAAAGAGTTAAACCAACAGTTGAAAGAACAGCAGTTGAGCAAAGAAATTAAAGCTCAAGTGAAGCAACTGATTGAGATGAACAAGATCGAACAGAAGAATGGTGAGATCAAATACAACTTCACCGATGGTACGTTAGTTAAATACCTTTACGTAGAAGACCTGACTCAAAAGCAACTAAGTAAAGGTATCCTAAGTATCGCGCGTCAAGGCGAAAGCTATGTTGTTATCCCTACTGCGGTAGCGAACAAGATCGCGATGCGTGACGAAGAATCTATTGTTGATACTCAAGCTTCAAGCTCTGATGAAGTAGACGAAGATGACCCGTACAAAGATTTCGTGATCCCAGATGATCTAATGTGGTAGTCCTCGACTAAACCACTATCTAATTCGTCAATTACTTGTGGCGTTGAAGAAGTATTAAAAAGCCCCGATGCGTCTTGCACCGGGGCTTTTTCAATGTTGGCAACTGCATAGAATTATTTGCGGGTTCATTTGAACCGGTCGCGTCTCTATATTTGAGAAATAATTCGTTGCCAGTGTCTCACTTACGACCGCCTTACTGATAAGTAGGTAAGCAAGTAAGTTACCGACTAAGGCTTTGGCCTGCTAGTCGGCAACAATGTCTGCGATGTCGAAAGTTGAGTCTTGTTGGCTGTTTTTAAGTTGATGATATTCGATCTGATATTGCTCATAGCCATCAAAATAGCAGTCGCCGATTTCATTGCGTGGGCAAATTTGTACATCGTCTCTTGCGACCAGTTCAGTTGAACAAGATGGGCAGTGTTTCATAGATCCTCCTGATGGAATCCCAGTGTATAACCGGCCCCATTAACTCAAACTTTTGTTTCGTTGTGATTTCACTTTTAAGTCAGTGTGGAATGATTCAAGAGCATGATGTTTTAGACGTGATTGAGTGAGCTTGGTGAACCGAAGATAAAGAAATTAAGAACAATTCAGTTAAGAAAAATCAAGCCCAAAGCGAGTGCTGTGGGCTTGGAAGAGTCATTGTTGCTATCGCTATCGTAAGCTAGCTTGGCGGGCTTATCGTTGTGTTGGGTTTATCGTTAGTTGTGCATCTTTATATCCCAGCTGTGCGAGGATTTCAGAATCAAAGTCAGTTACCACCTGAACATCACCGACATAGTAGATTTTATGATTGTTCAGTGCGCTCATCGCATCGAATGAGTCGACAGAGTGTTCTTCACCGATATCGATCAGGCCTGAATATTGAGATTCAGCACTGAATTGACCTGATACGTAAGTGTAGAACGGACGCAAACTTGCTCCTGCGGCATATTGCATGCTGCTCAATCCATTGGTGTTGATAGCCCAACTCCAATCCCACCATTTCATTTCTCCAGGAATATAGCGGTGATCCCATTGGTAGCGGATGTTCGCTTGTTTTTCACTGTTGGTGCCCATGGTGAAGGTGTGGGAAACAGTTGGACGATTTGTCGGGTGATTGCTGAGTGCATTGCCGCTAAAGCGAAGGAAGCCAGTAAAGTTAACGTCGTAACTCATCTCAGCTTTTATGCGGTAAGGGTAAGAGATTGTCGAGCGTAAGAACTCGACTTGAAAGGGCAATACTGAATTCGCGGGAACCGTAATGATAGCTTGCAGTTCAGTCGCTTCAGAACGAGATCCATGATTGCTCTCAGAGAAACGTTGGCCTTCCTCTAGCAACACTCTTACGTCCGTTTTTCCGACTTGTGGCCAGCTAAAGTTATCAGAAATGATCACCGAATCAGCAAGGTCAAAGCTATTGGTTTTTTGCCAACGAGTTGATTGCTCAAACTGAAGGTCAACGATGATCTGCTTAGGCTCATTACTTTCATTAATTGCGTAGGCAGAAACGGTTTTGATCAGCTCTTGGTCCGGTTCTGTAATTAAACCATGCCAAAATGCGTTGCCATCGAGGGTGTAAGAGAATTTATCGATCGTGATTTTTGTTTTTTCGTCACAACGATTGTTGGTGCAACTTCCGTCACTATTCCCTTTGATTTCCCAGCCATTATTAAGCTGTTTGACTGACATGTCTTGCCCTACATAGCGGCCATTGTCGCCGCCCACCCACGCAAAACCAAGGTTGTGGGCCAAGTAACTTAATGGCCTGATAAAGCTAGCATTATCGCTAACCAAAGCTCTTTGAACCTCAAGGTTGTGGTTCTCTTGAATAGCTTGTTCATCGTAATAAGGGAGACCAGCATCCGGCGAGTTTGGATAACACCAAGTGTTGTCGGTTGATTGTCCTTGTTTAATGAGTCCATGATAGCCGGAACCCATGATCACCCAATCGTCTTGAAGACCAGCAATCTCCCACACGTTCATACGAGAGATAAGAGCCGTTTTATGTTCTTGAGCCTCAAACTTATTCAGCGGGCGATAGTCTGAACGGCAACTATCGTCGCCGAGTTTATCTAAGACGATTTGGTCAGAGTAAATCTTTGAATGAGCCGTAAAGGATATTAAAGATAGGGCAGCGCTGAATAGCATGGTTTTACTGACGTTAAGCATGAATAATTTCCTAAATGCCATTTTATGGCTATTTTTATTAGAATCGATTATTAAATTGTATTTATATTATTGTGAAGCCGAGGGCCCCTAGCGGCGAGTACTTTGTCATATAAAACAAAGCCAAAAGTACTGAAATGAATTGAAAATAAATCCTCATAAATATCAGATAGCTACAGTAATTAACTTGTTACTTGATAAGGCTTTATTTTGCTTGATTTCATTTAGTTTCAACTAACCAATTAATGGGTGGTTAATTATTGAACGTTTGTGTTTCTATAACTTTGTTATTAAGGGGATGGGCTTGGAAAAATAGGTCAGCAAGGTTGATTAAAAGGATTGATTGCTGACTGGATGGGGGAGCAAAGGCGTAAGTCAGAATAAGAAAGGATGTTGTGATAGGTAGGATCAAAAAATGCAGCAAACAACCTTTCGATTGTTGCTGCATTTTTGTTTGTATCGCTCTAGTTAACTTAATTAAACGTGATTAAGCATCGCCTGGCTTTTCTCGCTTACTGTTCCAACCCATCAAGTTATAGACACGGTATCGAGCGAAGCCTATTTGTTCGTGCAGGGCAAAGTCTGTCACTGCAAAGTTGTACCATAGTGGCAACCATGAAATCTGAGCCGCCATGTAATCGGCTCTTACTGGAATCACATTCAGTCCAAAGTGGTTGAAATAGAGTTCACTACGACGAATGTGTAGGCCAGATGAAACCAGAACAACTTTGTCGAATTGGTGATGTTTCATTAGGTCGCTCGTCAATTGTGCATTTTTCCAAGTGTTGACGCTGTTCGGTTCTTGGATAAGGTCGGCTACTGGAACACCAAGCCTAAGCAGTTGCTGTTCATAAACTTCAGCCTCTGTAACGCCGTTATTCTGAGCATCACCACCACTGATGATCACTTTGCATGTGGTTTGCGCTTTGGCACAATCTTTATATTGGCTTGCGGTTTCGCTGATTCGGCCAAAAGAGAAAAAGGCTGGCTCGAACTCTTGCGTGCTTTTAATTAGTTGCGTGCCTGCACCCAGAAGAACAATGGCGTTATTGTCAGACCATTGGATATCAGGCTTACTTTCATAATTCGCTTGTAGGTCGTCTAATAAATAACGAGGGATCAAACCTGAACCAATCAACACAAATGACGATATAAGAAGAAGAGATAAAAAAGTAGAAGTTGTTCGCCATTGAAGTAAACGTGTAATGCCAACGAATAGCAGAAGAAGTAAAAGTATAATAAAGCTCATGAGGATCCCGTTATCGAACTGGTGCCAAGGTGGTGTAGCATGTTGAAGCGTTGCATGATATATCAATTATGATGATACTTCATAGCTAACTCATTGTATTGTTGAACAAATGCACGATTTCTTCCTATTAACGATTAATACTCGCGATAGTAGTAACTAAAACGCTTTATTATTGTTCTATTAATCCCTCTGAAATATAGGCATATAAATCAGGAGGGTTATTTAAACCTTATTTCGTGTTATTTAAATTATTTATTCATCAACTTTTCATTTTTTAAATTCGTCAACTCAACTCAACTCAACTTAGCTCAAGCGATCAAAGTAATTCTGAACAAACTTAATGAACATTTGATGTTTTTTTGCCGGATATATGACTTGTGGGTAGAACAGATAAATGCTGTTGCCTTGCTGTAGGCACTCGTCAGGTAATACTCGTTCTAACTCTCCGCACGCAACTTCTTTATCAACGTAATAACTCGCGATTCGAATGATGCCACTGCCTGTCATCGCCTGCTGTTTAAGCAAATGGTTGTCATTGCTTGAAAGCCAACCTGATACATCAATGTTTGCAGACTTTAACGGCCACTCTGTTTGATGCAGTGTTGCCAAACATTGGTGGTCATTTAACTCATGTGCGCTGGTGGGGCGTCCAAACTGATCGAGGTAACCGGGCGTCGCAACTAAATCATGTTGATAGGTAATTAAACGCTTGGCGATCATGTTTTCAGGTGGGGTGTTAGTAGCACGAAAGGCGATATCGATATCATCTTGATTAAGATTGAAGTTGGTGTAACTGCTGTTTATCTCGAAGCGAACCTCTGGGTATTGTTCTCTAAATTGTTGGCAGATGTCGAATAGAAACACCTCGGTAAACATCTTTGGCGCCGTCAGCCGTAATGTACCTTTAACGATGTCGTGTTGCTCTGAAACACTGCGCTCGAGCTGCAATACTTGAGAGCGAATGGTTAAGCCTTGTTGTAAGGCACGTTCGCCTTCTTGGGTTAATCGAACGCTGCGCGTAGTTCTTACAAGAAGAGGACACTGCAAGTCGCTCTCTAGTCGTTTGATTTGCTCTGAAAGGTAGCTCTTCGATATGCCAAGTTTCTCTGCTGCCTTGGTAAAGTTAAGTTGCTGAGCAAGTTCTACAAATAGGATCAGTCGTTCTATTCTCTTGTGCTCATTCATGTGCGTATTCCTTCAAAACTGGTCAATCCTATTGTTCGTCATATCAAACAATCAATTCGTAACTAGCATATTCTGTTTTCTAAAAAGAACAATATGATAGAGGCATATTTATTGGCATCAAACCTTCTAAGCGAGATCAGGTATGACGAACAGCATGGATTCAACGAACAAAAATGATAATCAAAAGAACATCCTACTATCAAACCATCTATCGAATGTTGGGCAAGTCGCCTATGGATGCATGGGGCTTGGTGGTGGTTGGAACGACAATCCAGTAACGGCGGCTGATGTAGCGCAAACACGCAGCGTAATTGACACAGCATTAGCGTCGGGGATCAATCTGTTCGACCATGCTGACATTTATACCTTCAGCAAAGCAGAGCAAGTCTTTGGTCAAGCATTACAACAAGCCCCTGAATTGCGTGATCAGATGTTCATTCAATCTAAATGTGGTATTCGTTTTGAAGGCGAGGGCAACGTTGGCCGTTATGATTTCTCGGCAGATTGGGTAGGTCAATCGGTAGAGGGTATTCTGAATCGCTTGAATACAGAAAAGCTCGACGTGTTGCTTTTGCATCGCCCAGATCCGCTCATGGAGTTGGATGAACTGGCAAGAACGCTAGAAGATTTGAAAGCACAGGGTAAGGTCGATTTCTTCGGCGTGTCGAACATGAACAGTCATCAAATTCAGTATCTACAATCTGCACTTGGTCAGCCGATTGTGGCGAATCAAATTGAAATGAGCTTGGCAAAGCTTGATTGGCTTAATGATGGGGTGATGATTAATTCGCAAGGTCACCATCATTCTGATTTTGCTGCAGGCATACTTGAGCATTGCCAAATGAAGGGGATTCAATTGCAAGCTTGGGGCTGTTTGGCACAAGGTCGCTTTGCAGAGCAAGGCTTGTATTCAGAACATGAACACGTGAAAAAGACCGCGCACTATGTGGCTCAGTTGGCAAATCAATATGGTGTTGAAAGTGAAGCGATTGTGTTGGCGTTTTTACTTCGTCACCCTGCAAGTATTCAGCCTGTTATTGGCACGACTAATCTAGAACGAATCAAAGCGTCTGCAGCCGCGACTCAAATTACCTTAAGTCGTGAAGAGTGGTACAACTTATATGTGTATTCACGTGGTCAGGCATTGCCATAGGGGATGACTATGTTGAATCAAAAAATAGTACAACAACTGGTGTACAGTGCGCTCGATATTGCGGGGCATAACAACCAAGCAATTGCGGTGAGCGTGTGTGATACACATGGTGAACTGCTCGCGTTTTCTCGAATGGACAACGTCAGCGTGCAAGCAGGTTTGTTGGCTCAAAACAAAGCCTATACCTCAGCGCGAGATCGGCAACCGAGTGGCAACTTAGGCGCTTGGGCAAGAGAAACAGGGAAAGACCTGAGTTACTGGACAGACTCAAAGATCACTGGCTTCAAAGGCGGTGTTCCAATACAACGTCGAGGGCAGGTGATTGGTGCTATTGGTATCAGCGGATTGAGTGAAGATGACGATGAAGCATTAGCTGAGAAAGTAATTCAGCTGGTGCTTTAAGTTCTGTCGCTTACAAAGTGATTCTGATAAAAGCCAGATAATAAAAAACCGATGCATGTGCATCGGTTTTTGTTTACTAATACCAAGAGCTTTAATCGCTCATCGATAAGGAAGTCGAATTAAGCGTTCGCTTGCTCCAACTCTTTTTGTTCTTTCTTACCCAGTATACGACTTGTAATCGTACCGGCTGTCATTGCACCTGATACGTTAAGCGCAGTACGTGCCATATCGATAAGTGGTTCGATAGAGATAAGTAGAGCTGCGATAGTCACTGGAAGACCCATAGCTGGCAGTACGATAAGCGCTGCGAAAGTTGCACCGCCACCTACACCCGCGATACCGAATGAGCTAACCGTAATAATCGCAATCAGAGACAGAATGAAGTTGATGTCCATTGGGTCGATGCCCACGGTTGGCGCAACCATAACTGCTAGCATGGCAGGGTAGATACCCGCACAACCGTTCTGGCCAATTGTCGCACCGAAAGTTGCAGACAGGTTAGCAATTGCTGGTGGCACGTTTAGCTTCGTGATTTGAGCTTCAACGTTCAGTGGAATCGTTGCTGCAGAACTGCGTGAGGTGAAAGCAAATGTCAGTACAGGCCAGATTTTTTGGAAGTATTCTTTAGGGTTTACACCAACAAAAGAGACCAACACACCGTGAACAACAAACATCAGGATGATTGCGACGTAAGAAGCAACGATGAAACCCAGTAGGCTTAGGATATCTGAAGCACTTGATGTTGCGACTACTTTCGCCATTAATGCCGCGATGCCGTATGGCGTTAGTGCCATAATCATCTTAACTAAACGCATTACGATAGATTGAGCCGCTTCAACGAACGTGCGAATTGGTGACTCTAGTTCTTCTTTCTCAGCCATTACTTTACGAGCAGCAATACCTGTAAGCACACCGAAGATAACCACCGCGATGATTGAAGTAGAGCGAGCACCGGTTAAATCTGCAAACGGGTTCGTTGGAATGAAGCTAACCAGCATTTGTGGAATCGTTAGGTCGGACACGCTTCCCATGCGGCTTTCTAGTGTTGCGATACGAGCCGTTTCACGAGCACCTTCGGTTAAGCCTTCTGCCGAAAGACCGAATGCTTGAGCCACTGCAATACCCACAATCGCAGAGATCGCCGTTGTTGCCAGTAATACTGAAATAGTGATACCAGAAATCTTGCCCAGTGAACCGCCTTTCTCAAGCTTCACCACGGCCGCAATCATTGAAACCAATACTAATGGCATGATCACCATTTTTAGTAGGCCAACATAGCCACTGCCAACAACATTTACCCAATCCAACGTTTCTTTGATGGCCGGATTGCCTTCGCCAAATAGCAGCTGTAAGCCTAGGCCGAATGCGCTACCAAAAACTAAACCTAATAGAACAAGGCGAGAAAGTGTGTTTTCTTTTTTCTGCTGTCCGTAGAGAAAAAATAGAATACCAATGAATACCGCTAAGGCAGCGATAATTGGGAATGACATTTAATGTCCTTATGAATTACTTCAGATTGATGGGTGGCCTAGATATATAGGCTTAAGTACTGTTAGCTAAGATAACGTTCTGTTACAAAACGTAAAATAAAGAAAAGTAATTGATTAGAACAATTAGTAATATCCACTCAATGGGATGAATGGATATCCAACATTTTGGTGAATAGATGAGCTTTTTAGCGATATTTTGCCAATAAATTGAGCATGTCACTTGACGAGTAAATTTCTATATTTTGGAAATTATTTTCGAATAATCGGAACAACATGGCTTGTGCCACGTCTTTTGACTGAATCGGGCGCAGGTTTTTATATTTCCCAATCATAAATGGTGACAGCAGAGGGAAGAGACTTTGTAGGAGTTTTTCATCGGCTCGTGGTTGGGCTCTTTCGCCAACAAGAGGACCAGGACGAGCAATAAACAGCTGCTTGAAGCCAATTCGCATCAAGTTCTGTTCCATTTGTCCTTTGCATTTTAGGTAATGAGAATAAGATCTGGGTGATGCGCCATAGCTTGAAACCACAGCAAGTCTTTCTACTCCAATAAACTTCATCGACTGTGCCACCTGGCTGACTAATTCAACGTCGACTTTACGCAATGCTTCTTTAGAACCGGCTTTTTTCTTGGTCGTACCTAGGCAGATAACGCCTAAGTTGGGCGTCGCTTTGGTATCGTCCCAGCTTGTTACTTGAAGGTCACTGTGAATGAGCGTGTGGAGGTTGCTGGAGTTAAACTGAGAATCTAATGCTCTTCGGGACAAAGCATAGATATGCTCGACCGCGGGTTCGTCTATGAGTAAATCCAAAACGTGTGAACCTATCAGGCCCGTTGCTCCTGCAACAATGACCGATGCTTTGTCTCCTGAAATACTCATAGCTATCCTTAACCCTTTGCAAGTGCTTGTTTAATATAAACAGTGTTTGAATTTTAAGCGAATAAAACTTTTGAACAACGAGTGGTCAGTTGCGTGGTTGATAGGTTGATAGGTTGATAGGTTGATAGGTTGATTGGATGGAAGTCTAACAATAAGTTAAGACGGGGCTGGTGGTCTAAAATCTAATGTTCAATATTAATGTAGTGCCAGATATAACAAAGCCCGCTGGGCAACGGGCTTGTCATAATCATGTGAAGGATAGTGGGATTTTCTTCACTTTCTTACTTGCTTTTTTACTCGATTTAATTGGTTTCCTTTTGCTTTGGTTTGCGAACATTTCACCTCCTAAATCTTTGTTTTTCACTAATCTACTGTTTGTTACTAAGTGAGGGGAGTCACTTTTTGTTACCGTCTTACTGAACTTGCTTTGTTGCTAACTTCTCGGTGGAGAGAGACCGACAAGTTACTTACTTAACTTATCAACGGAGAGGGTTTAATAAGTTATTTTATATAAAGCATAAACGATGCCAAAATGTAAGTTATTGATAAATCTATTGCTAGTATTGTAGGTGTTTTCGAGTTCGTCAATTTGATTGTCAATTTGAGAAAAAATCAGCGAGATCTGTTTAAATTAAGAACACTCTCTACGGTTTCTGTTACTTAGGCATAGATACGGCTTTGCTTAACACGTAAACTGAGTCGTAATTCACATAGACCAAGGACGTGCTATGAACCTCAAGCTTGATACTCTTGCTCCCACTCAAATTTATCACCTGATGACACAAACCGTTGTTCCTCGCCCGATCGCGTGGGCATTGACGGAATCTTCTGACCAAGAGTACAACCTAGTAGCGCCTTTCTCTTATTTCACGCCTGTTTCCAGCAACCCGCCGTTACTGATGTTATCGGTTGGGAAAAAGCCTTCAGGTGAAATCAAAGACACTACTCGCAACGCCCTTGAAACGGGTAAGTTGGTCATTCATATTGCATCGGCAAGTTCTGCTGAGGTGATGACGGCGACCGCTGCGACATTGGATCATGGTGAATCTGAAGTGACGCTGAATAATATCGAGCTCGTTGAATTTGAGGGATTTTCTTTACCAAGAGTTAAAGAGTGCTCGGTAGCTTTCGGTTGCACATTGTATGAAATAAAAGAAGTCGGCGAGGTTCCGCAAAGCTTGATATTTGCTCAGGTCGAAACCGTGTACATCTCGGAAGATATCATCGACAAAGACAGTGAGCGTCTTAAGATCGACGCGTTAGCACTTGATCCTTTATCTCGATTAGGCGGAGGCGAATACGCCACGCTGTCCAATGTGTTCTCTGTCGCTCGCCCTAAATAGTTTTACCTATTTAGCTCAAGAAGAATAAGCGCTCTCAAACTCGTTTCCTCAATTTAAGTGCTACTAATTTTATGTTAGATACAAAATACTCACAGTCCATCCAACATCGCATTGACCAAAAAACCAAGCCACTCGGTGCGCTTGGCCTACTAGAAAAAGTTGCCCATCAACTGGCATTGATTCAGAGCCAAGGCAAAGAAGCTGCGGTTGAACACATCGAATTGAACAAGCCAAGTATCATCATATTTGCTGGCGATCATGGTATTGCTGACGAAGGCGTGAGTATTGCTCCAAGTGCCGTTACACAACAGATGGTGTTGAATTTCTTAAGCGGCGGCGCAGCGATTAATTGCTTTTGTGCGGTGAACAACATCGATATTACGGTGGTGGATACTGGGATTTTGTTACCAGTTGAATCTGATAGCCCAATGCTGATCTCTCAGCGCTTAGGTACACGAACCAATAACTTTGCCAACGAAGCGGCTATGAGTTTAGAAACGGTTGAACGTGGGATTGAACTGGGCACAGAGCTTGTATCTAGAACCATTTCGAATGGCACGAATATCATCATGTTTGGTGAAATGGGCATAGGCAACACCAGCAGCGCTTCAGCGATTTTAAGTGCGCTAGCAAACCGAACTGCAGAGGAGTGTGTTGGTTTAGGTACTGGTATTAACAATGAACAGCTTGCACGAAAAGTTGCAGTGGTTGAGCAGGGTGTTGCTCGCTGCAAAGGCTTGGATCTTAAAGACACTGAAGAGGTGTTAAGCCAAGTCGGCGGTTATGAAATCGTTCAAATGGTCGGTGCTTTCCTTGGCGCTTATCAAAACAAAACCCCAGTATTGGTCGATGGTTTTATTGTGTCAGTCGCTGCGTATGTCGCAACCTTAATTGAACCAAATTGTCGTGATTACATGATCTTCGCTCATCGGTCTGAAGAGTCGGGGCACAAAATTCTATTAGAACTGCTAGACGCTGAACCTCTGCTTGATCTTGGTCTGAGGTTAGGTGAGGGCACTGGCGCAGCTCTAGCTATGCCAATTATTCGTGCGGCAGCTGAGTTCTACAACAACATGGCGAGTTTCGAGAGTGCTGGAGTCACTGTTTAATGAGTGATGCACCAGAAAGATCATTGAAAGATCGCTGCACATACCAATGGGAACTGTTTTCGTTAGCGATGGGCTTCTTTTCTCGTTTGCCAATGCCGAAGAATACACCCTATTCATCGGAGCGAATGAACCGTTCGGGTCGTTATTTTTCAATGGTCGGTTTGTTGCTTGGCGTCTTGTGTGGCGGTCTGTTCTTACTCCTCGATGCGGTATTACCGAGTACGATTGCGATCTTTTTGATGATGAGTTTTAGCTTGATGCTTACTGGTGCCTTCCATGAGGACGGCTTAACCGATATGGCGGATGGCATCGGTGGCGGCATGACATTGGAACGCCGCTTAACCATCATGAAAGATAGCCGTATCGGTACTTATGGCGCGTCTGCATTGATCATGGCTTTGCTGGGCAAGTGGGTGTTATTGAATGAACTCATAAGCATGACCGGACTGTTTATGGTTATCGTCACGAGTTATACCTTTAGCCGGGCGATTGCGGCTTCCCTTATCTACGACATGCCTTATGTCAGCGATCTGGACACCAGTAAAAGTAAGCCTTTAGCCAATAAACAAACCAAGGGCGAGCTTGTCTTTTTATTGCTTGTTGGTGTTCTGCCTAGCCTGTGGTTTGGTCTTGAGTTCGCTTTGATTTTATCTGTCGTCGCCTATCTGTTCAGAACAGGTTTTAAAAAGTGGTTAATGGCTAGAATTGGCGGCTTTACTGGCGACTGCTTGGGTGCGGCTCAACAGTTGATGGAACTATTGATTTACGTTGCTTTCGTTGCTGCTTTTTATAATGGCCTTATGTAACGCATTCAGGACTTCAGGGACAACACATGACAACCAATAATCAAGCGTATCAGAGTTATCGCCATCTTGTTTTAGGCGGCGCTCGCTCGGGCAAGTCGAGTTATGCAGAACAACAAGCATTATGTGCGCTTGAAGCATGTTCAAATGGACGTTTGCATTACATTGCGACCGCCACTTATCTAGACGACGAAATGCGTGAGCGTATCGCCCATCATAAAGACCGTCGCGGTGAGCAATGGATTGAACATGAAGAACCTGTCGAATTAGCCACGAAACTGCAGTCGTTTAACCAAGATGATGTGGTGCTGATTGATTGCCTAACCCTGTGGTTGAACAACATCATCTTTGAACTGGGTGATGATGCAACCAACGCACAAGTGGAAGCTGTGGTTGAGGCCTTGGTCAAAAGCGTAGAGCAAAGCCCTGCAAACATTATCATGGTGTCTAACGAAGTCGGGCTTGGCGTGGTTCCGCTGGGTAAAGTATCGCGCTTGTTTGTAGACAATGCAGGGCGAATGAACCAAGCATTGGCTCGCGTTGTCGAACGAGTTACGTTGATAGCTGCCGGATTGCCACTGCACTTAAAACCATCTAATCACTCGCTTGATACTCAAGGCTAGGTCGCACACATGGTCAATGGAACAACCAAAAATATCTATCTACTTCGACATGGTCAGGTTGAAGGAAAAGCTGCACTGAATGGTTTATCTGATGTGTTGGTTAACCCAAACCTTCAACAACAGATTTGTGATGCGTTGGCTCAGCATGATGTCGCTTTCGATGGTGTTATTACGTCACCATTAAGACGATGCAGTGACCTGGCAAAGCTGTATGCAGAGCGCATGTCGGTGCCTTTGTCAGTAGCTCCTGATTTCCAAGAAATGAACTTTGGTGAAGTGGACGGGGTCGCATTTGATGAACTTGAAGACAAGTGGGCGATGCTCGACACTTTCTGGCAAGATCCCGCAAACCATCAACTGACTGGTGCGGAAAGTTTACAGAGCTTCCATGACAGAGTAACTCAAGCTTGGTCGCAACTTTTGAATGATCCAAGTGACAATCTACTGCTGGTTACTCATGGTGGCGTAATTCGAATGTTATTGGCGCATTGCCTTGATATTGATTGGGAAAATCCGAGCTTGTACTCGAAGTTATCGATTGAGAATGCGTCGATAACCCATATTCAAGTCACTCAGTTTGCGCAGAGCTTTATCAGCGTTAAAGCGATAGGGCTACCGGTTATCTGAGTGTTCAAAAAACAGTTTAAGAATTAACAATCTACTAAAAATATTAGAAGTATTAAAAGTAATTAGAAGTATAAAGCGGCGTTAACAGTCGCTATACCAGATTGGTATTACTACCTACGTGAAAGGAATTTAGTCATGACAACTCCAAGTTGGGATTTAAGCATTGCTTATCGCGATCTTGATGATGCAAAAATCGAACAAGACATCGAACTCATTCAACAGTGTATTGAACTGCTGTACCTGCATGTTGAAAAGCGTCACATCATTCTGGCAATGCAAAACGCAATCCAAACCTCAGAAGCTGCTGGCACGTTACTCAGCACTATCAATACCTTCGCGAATTGTCACGCATCGGTCGACGCGACCCATACAGAAGCCAAAGCACTGCTTGGTCGAGTTGCGAAACTGAACTCTGAAATATCTCAAGCATTCAGCCCTTATGAAGACACGTTAATTCACGCAGAACCTGAATTTGTGAATGCCGTATTAGAACATGATAGTGCCGATGTAGCAGGACAGCGCTTTGCTATTGAAAGCTCACGCAAACTATCGAGCAGCCGATTGAGTGTTGCTGAAGAGCAGTTATTAGCCGCGATGAAGGTTGATGGCCGTGATGGATGGGGACGTTTATACGACAACCTCACGGGTTCTTTGAAACTGTCGCTGAAGCTGGACGGTGAAGACGAAGCTCTAGGCTTTTCACAAGCAGCGAGTTTGTTGTATGGCAGTGAATTCGACAAACAAGAACCTGCATGGCGCGCGGTTCAAGGGGCTATGAAAACGCATCAAGAGTCGTTTGCTTCTATCCTAAATGCATTGGCTGGATGGCGACTGACTGAAAACAAAAAGCGCTCGAAAATAAGCGACGTACATTTCTTAGATCCAAGCCTACATGGAAGCCGAATCGTTCCAGAAACCCTAGACACTATGATGTCGGTAGCGAAAGCCAATCGCGAAGTAGGCCAAAAAGCGGGTCTGTTGATGGCAAGAGTTCACGGCTTAGACGAAATGAAGCCTTGGAACCATTTAGCCGCGATGCCACCACTGGGTGACAATGAATCTAAAGTCTACCCATTTGATGAAGCGATCGAAGTGATCAAAACTGCCTTCGCCGAAGTAAACCCAGAGATGGCTGAATTTGTCGCATTAATGGTTGAGAACGGTTGGGTTGATGCTGCACCAGCTGCCAACAAACGTTTAGGCGCTTACTGCACCAAGTTTGCTGCGACACGTACACCGCTTGTATTCATGACGTGGAGCGGTAGCCGCTCTGACTTAATGACATTG
The DNA here is from genome assembly GCF_002875945.1 of Vibrio lentus. GTDB lineage: Bacteria > Pseudomonadota > Gammaproteobacteria > Enterobacterales > Vibrionaceae > Vibrio > Vibrio apostichopi. The sequence continues at coordinate 14,809 of NZ_MCZK01000111.1, read as the reverse complement.
GCACACGAGCTTGGCCACGCGTTCCACAACTGGGTAATGAAAGACATGCCGTTGTGTCAAACACGCTACCCAATGACGCTGGCAGAAACGGCTTCTATTTTTGCTGAAAACATCGTTCGTGACCACTTGTTAAAACAAGCACAAACACGCAATGAGAAACTTGAAATGCTGTGGGAAGAGCTTTCTTCTTCACTCGCTTTGATGGTGAACATTCCAGTACGTTTTGAGTTTGAAAAGGCGTTTTACGAGCAGCGTGAGAAAGGCGAACTGACAGCTAAACAATTGTGCGACTTGATGGAAACCACTTGGAAAGATTGGTACGGCGATGCAATGACAGAAGCCGACCCTTATTTCTGGGCGAGTAAATTGCACTTCAGCATCTCTCAAGTGAGCTTCTATAACTATCCATACCTGTTCGGTTACCTGTTCAGTAAAGGTGTTTATGCTCAGCGTGATGCTAAGGGCGAACAATTCTACGGTGATTATGTCTCATTGCTTCGTGATACCGGCAGCATGATGGCGGAAGAAGTGGTGCAAAAACATCTCGGAATGGACCTGACTCAAGCAGATTTTTGGCAACAAAGTATCGACATGGTCAAAGTTCAAATCGATGAATTCGAAAGATTGCTCAATCAGGAAGATTAATTGATCTCAATCTGTTCATAGCAAGTCAGAGCTGTGTTAGCTTACGTGGCTCTTATTCTTGCTGACATGACTTTAGAAAAGCTGAGACGACCCAAAGTTACTTTAATTAGATAAAGTTATTTGGAACAGATGTCGGTTAGTAAAGCCAGCAGGTAATATAAAAATATATGGGTAGTATTTGTGATTGATAACGGAGTTTCTGTTGATAAGTGCGATCCTAGCGACACAATTTCTATGTACAATTTATTAACATACGGCCGTGCAATTAAGGAGTAGCGCATGACGAAGACCCTCTTTCGCCAATCATTTCTTTTTGACAGCCTAGATCTTGAGCAAGAAGTGTTTGCAGGACAGACCGTACTGAGTAACGGTGTTGAAATTAAGCTTCATCAACGTGGTGTATTGGAAGTAATTCCCGCGGATTATAATTCTGAAACTAAGAACATCATCTTCTCAACAGGTGTTCATGGTGACGAAACTTCACCGATGGAGCTAGTAGATAAATTAGTTGAGGATATTGAAACAGGCTTTCAAGTAGTAAATGCTCGATGCTTGTTTATTATCGCTCACCCAGAAGCGACCAATGCGCATACGCGTTTTCTCGATGTGAATATGAATCGTCTGTTTGATGAAAAGCAGCACGAAAGCAATCGAGAAGTGGATATCGCGAAGAACTTAAAGTTCTTGGTTACTGAGTTTTACAAAGAAACGGAACCTGCCACTCGTTGGCATCTAGATTTGCACTGCGCAATCCGTTTATCTAAGCATTACTCGTTCGCTGTGAGCCCTAAGGTTCGCCACGAAGTGCGCAACAAGGAGCTTTTTGATTTCATCAACAGTGCCCACGTTGAAGCTGTGTTGCTGTCGAATGCACCAACCAGCACCTTTAGTTGGTACAGCGCTGAAAACTTTGAAGCGCAAGCATTAACAATGGAATTGGGTCAGGTAGCGAGAATTGGTGAAAACCAACTTGATAAGCTCACTGCTTTTGATTTAGCGATGCGTAACTTGATTGCTGAAGCTGAGCCTGAGCATCTACCTAAGCGAACCATCATGTATCGTGTGAGTCGCACTATTGTTCGCTTGCATGATGACTTCGATTTCATGTTCTCTGATTCTGTAGAGAACTTTACCGCGTTCAAGCACGGTGAAGTATTCGGTCATGATGGTGATAAACCATTAATGGCGAAGAATGAAAACGAAGCCGTGGTATTCCCAAATCGAAACGTGGCTATCGGCCAACGAGCTGCCTTAATGGTGTGTGAAGTTGAAACGCGATTCGACCACGGTCAGCTTGTGTACGATTAATACCGAGTCGGGTTTAAGCGACTAAAACAACTGCTCAACTGGTTGAAATATCAAGGTTCACATTACGGTGTGAGCCTTGAGTTTATTTGGGTATACAGGTAAGGTTACGCGAACATTTTCAAAGTAGCTTGATATGGATTTCCAACAACTTCTTCACCAAAAACAGCGCAAATGGACGCGAGCCATTTATCTGATGGCAGCACTGCTTGTCGCGCTGAGTGCAATTTATCTAATGGTTGGTGATCTCTTCATTTCCCCTCTGGGCACCTTGTCCACGTTAGAACAAAAACTACTGATTGATTTACGCTTACCTCGACTATTGGCTGCTATTGCTATCGGGGCTGGTTTGGCTGTATCTGGCGCAAGCTTACAAGTCTTATTAGGCAATGTATTAGCAGAGCCAGGTGTGCTCGGTATTTCCGGTGGAGCGAGCTTAGCCATGGTGATCGTGTTGTTCTTCTTACCGTTTGCTCCAACGCCTGAACTCTTTATGGTCGCTGCCGTATTAGGGTCACTCTGTTTTACCGTGATTTTGGTGAGCATGGTCAAAACGATGCGACTGACCACGGCCAAATTGTTGCTGGTGGGTGTCGCGTTAGGCATTCTTTCCGGTGCTATGGTGACATGGGCTTTTTACTTTAGTGATGACCTCAGCCTACGCTTATTGATGTATTGGCTAATGGGCAGCTTGGGTGGTGTAACTTGGTACCAACACTCGCTCACGTTAGTGATGATCCCCGTGATTATTTGGTTGTGTTTGCAAGGCAGTAAGCTGGACAAACTGATGATTGGCGAGACTCATGCTGCGCAACTGGGCGTGAATGTACCTAAGCTACGTTGGCGTTTGATCTTCGCTGTGTCTATTTTAGTGGGCTGCGCTGTGGCATTGGGCGGCGTGATCAGCTTTGTTGGCTTGGTTGTGCCGCACTTGCTCCGTTTAGCGATTGGTACCGACAACCGATACCTTCTTCCTTTATCTGCCGTTGCAGGCGCTGCATTGTTGGTATTTGCTGATATTTGCGCGCGTACATTACTCGATTCTGCAGAATTACCTTTGGGTGTGATGACCACCAGTATCGGTGCGCCTATCTTCATTTGGATGTTAATTAAAAATCATGATTCAAATTAAGAGCCTGAGCGTTGGCGCACGTTTATTACCGCTATCATTTGAGCTCAAGCAAGGGCAGGTGACTCACGTTATCGGTCCGAATGGCAGTGGTAAAAGTACCTTACTCGAAGCGATATCTGGCATTGGCGATGGCTATAAAGGCGATATCAAGCTCGATGGACAAGACTTATCTGTGTTGTCGTTACAAGACTTATCATTACACCGTGCTTATCTGTGTCAAAGCGCAAGGCCTGCCTTCAACTTAGAAGTGTTCCAATATCTCGCGCTCTCATTACCAAGTTCATCACACGGCCTTGATACTGAAATCAACGCAGCTTTGGACGAAATAAGCCAGATGTTGGCCATCACAGACAAACTTCATCGTTCAATTCAGACACTGTCTGGTGGTGAATGGCAACGCGTTCGTTTGGCTGGCATGTGCCTGCAAATTTGGCCGACGCTTAACCCATACGCGAAGCTGCTGATTCTCGATGAACCTGCGGCACCGTTGGATATCGCCCAAGAAGCCTTACTCTACAAGCTCATCGAACGAGTGGCAGAGAAAGGCATTGCCGTGATCATGGCAAACCACGATCTTAACCGCACTCTAAGACATGCCGACCAAGTGTTACTGCTCGACAAAGGCGTGCTTCAAGCATCAGGTAGTGCAGAACAAGTGCTCACCCCTGAGCTGCTAGAGTCCGTGTTCAACACTGAAGTCAAAAGTATCTCAGTCGATAATCAAACTTATCTGTTGTTTGGTTAGAGAGAACGTTTGGCTAGAAAGAGCATTTGCTGTAAGGGTCATTTGGTTAAGCGGATTATTGGGTTAAAGACGAGCTATTAAAGGGATCAAATATGTTTAGATATATCCAACGACGAAGAATCAAAAAAGTAATTAAGCTCTTGTCTGCAAAGATGGTAAAGAGTTACGGAAGCCGCGATTTTTTCTCTATCGGACAAGTTGAAACGAGTGCTCATGAACTAAGTAAACGCCAGCAACAAATCGCATTGGCTTTGTTTGCTGATCCACAAGATCTTGATGTTGAATTGGTTCCCACTATCCAACTGTTACGTAATGATGTGTCTAACGACTTCTTCGGCGGCGAGAGTTACACCGCGCGTGATGTGCTCAACCTCTTGGGTGGAAGCGGCTGGAAGGGCGGTCGTATGGACGACGACATGTCACATCGCATGGGAATGCATAGCCGCTATTAAATCCTTTAACTCTAATTCGTCTCGTCAAAATCGTTATTTTGACGAGACGCATCTATATTTACTGTCCCTTATGTCTTCTAACTACTTTCAATTTACCCCTGCTTCACCAAAGTACATCTCTTACGTACCCCACGAATTACTAAATATCTAGCCATAGCTTCCTTTGGTTTCTTGGGTAAACCTCATATTTTTCAGATATATAATTCACTTTCCACGTCGTATGAGCTTTGTTGATTCTCAATCAGTCTTATTGACTAAATATTCACTCATTGTTCAACCATGCTCAAATTGACTGATATGCATTTACTTTATTAATGCTTGTGCTGAGTAAGCATTAATGACGAATCGCATATTTGATCAACTTAGAACGTTGGATAGGTCGACAGGAAAAGATCATGTGGGCTTTTAATTGGAAATATGAAGTCTTTAAATGGAAATGTTATGAGAATTAGAATAGAGAAAACGGCTTTAGCGTTCGCTTTGTTTACCGTCTGTGGTGGGGCTATGGCGCATGGCTTTGTGTCATTAAATGATGAAGGCAACATCATCAGTCGTGTTGCTTTGTGCCACTTAGAAGATTCTGAAGGTCAGGCGAAAAACATGGATTGTGGCAACATACAGTATGAGCCGCAAAGTGTGGAAGGCTTCGATGGCTTCCCAGAAGGTGGACCTGCTGACGGCTATATTGCCAGTGCTGAAATATCAATCGCAAGAAATCTAGATGAACAAACTTCAGAGCGCTGGCAGAAACGCCCAATAGAAGCGGGCTCTCAAGAATTTGAATGGACATTTAGGGCTAACCACATAGCGGCTGGTTTCAAGTATTACATCACGAAAGAAGGATGGGATCAGAATGAACCATTGGAACGAGCAGCCTTTGACCTAACACCTTTCTGTGAGGTTGATGGTCACGGAGAGATGACACAAGACACGGCTACTCATACCTGTGATGTACCTGTGCGAGAAGGTTACCATGTCATTTTGGCTGTTTGGGATGTCGGTGACACAGACAAGGCATTCTACAATGCGATTGATGTGGTATTTGATGGTGATGATTCGCAACTACCGGATTGGGACAAAGCAGGTCAGATAATACCGACCGCCAACCTAAGAGAAGGTGATGCGGTTTATACTCGTGTATTTGATGGTTCTGGCGAGAACGCAGCACTAAGTACTCGTATTGAGATTACAGACAGCGAAGCTGGCCAATCAAAGAACTGGTCAAAAGCATTAGCGACCAAAGTAAATGAAGAACGTAAGAACATTAAGTCGGGCGTGTTGAGCGAAAACGGCTTTGCTCCAATTTATGGCGTAAACCCGATATACGTTAATACAGACAGTGGTATTCAGAGCGTAGAAATAGGCTACGATGTCGAAGTACCGGAACCAGACACCTCACTCACGGTTGAAGGGTTAGAGCCTGAATACGTAATTGGTGAAGAAGCAACAGTTCTAGACCTAACACTGGTGGCTGAAGGTGATGCTAAAGCTGAGCTGACGGTGTACAACCATAGTCGAGAGTCATTGGCGCACTGGAGTGGTGAAGTAGAAGATGATTCGTCAGAATCGGTAGCACTGCCTTTATCCAAATCAGAAGCTGGCCACCACATGTTAGTCGTGAGTGTGAAAAACAGCGAAGGCAAGTTGGTAGGGCAACAGACGTTGAACTTCCATTTGGTTGAAGCCGGCACACCACCGCCTGAACATGATTATGTTTACCCAGAAGGTTTTGGTAGCTATGTGGATGGAGACATCGTTCTATTTGAAGGTGAAGGAGTCTATCAGTGTTACGGCCCATGGGCGGCAGAATGTAACAACGAAGATTATCTGCCAGGAATTGCAATTGACCCTAATTGGGTTGAACAGCAGTGGAAAAAGTTAGATTAATATTCCACTAATCGATTAGGCTCTAGTTTCTATTCGATATACAAACCCCAAAGCGGCTTAATCATTAAGCCGTTTTTTTATTCACTTTGAATATTGTTTCCTCAATCAAGATGGAATACTGAGATCCAATAATTCGAAGCAACATCATCTATCTACAATGCATTTGTTTGAGTTGTGTGATGCTGATTCCTATCAATATAAAACCCTCTGTTATTGATAAAATTGACGTATATATTTTTCCTTGTTCTTCAAACAAAAACTATAAACCCTCGAACTGCAATCTTGATTGGTAAGTGACCAATTGACGTTGTGCTCAGGGTAAAATAATAGAGAGTGGGAAAGTGACAACAATAAATAATAATATATTAAAAGTAGCAGTAGGTATGGCTATGCTATCGAGTGTGCCGTCAGTGGCAAATGCTCATGGTTGGTCTGAATTTCCAAGTGCACGTCAGAACACGTGTTACGAGCAAGGCGGGATTTGGTCGGGTACACCACCGAATGCAGCATGTGCTCAAGCGAAAGATATTTCTGGCTCGTACCCGTTTGTTCAACGTAACGAATACGCAAAAAATATTCAGGATTTCAACAACATCAACGCTGTGAAAGCGGCGATTCCTGATGGCACGCTATGTTATGCCAACGATTCGCAAAAGCGCGGTATGGGTGCGCCTCATACTGGTTGGACTCGCACCGAGTTAAGCACTGGTACATTTGAATATGTATTCAACGCGACTGCGCCACACAACCCTTCATTCTGGGAGTTCTACCTAACGAAACCAAACGCAGACCTGAGCAAAGGCCTAGCGTGGGGTGACTTAGATCTTATCCAAGAAGTGGGCAATGTTCCTGTAAGCGGTGGCAAATACCGTATCAACGTGACCATTCCATCTGACCGCTCTGGTGATGCAATCCTATATGTACGTTGGCAGCGTGACGATGCTGCGGGCGAAGGCTTCTACAACTGTTCCGACATTACTATCGCGGGTGGTACAACACCTCCGCCAGATCCTACACCACAGCCTGATCTAGTACGTGGCGACCTGTTTGTTTCTGACCAGTTTGGTACGCCAGAAGTTGGTGACACAGTTAAGTACGACATCATCAACAAATACGGTGAAGTAGCACGTAGCTTCGACATTGTTATTGATGGAACAAACGTTAACGATTGGGCTCGCTTGTTGGCTTCAGAAATCAACGGCTGGCACGAAGAGTTTAAAGACGGTGCGATCTTCATTGGTGACTGGCATGCTGAAATGCAGCACTACATGTATTTCCAAAACGATCCTTCACGTAACTTCTTTAACTCAAAAGATAGCCGCGCTTCAGGTCAGCTAACGCTGATTGAAGGTGGTGACGGCGGTGTTGAGCCGTTAAAAGGCGACATCTACGAATTAGTGAAGAGTGACAATGTTGTTAATGCTGGCGATAAAGTTGTGATTGCAACGAGCGAAGCAGCAAACCTAACACAAACTCAAGGTTCTGCAGTTAGCATTCAAAACAACGGCACGGCTTCAATTGTTGTCGATACGACTGCGATTACGGCGAACGAAACTTTGTCATTCATTGCTAGCTCTATTGAAAGCGAAAGTGTTGAAACCTTCACGTTCGAAGTGATTGCTGATGACGGTGGCGTAACACCAGACCCAGATCCAACGCCGGATCCTGATCCAACACCTGACCCAGACCCAGGCACTTGGGGTTCATCAGCGACTTACCTTGGCGGTGAAGTAGTGACTTACTCGAACCAGTCGTGGAAAGCACAATGGTGGGTTCAGGGTGGTGAAAACCCTAAGGCGACCTACGAAAACGACAAATGGGGCGTTTGGCGTCCAGCTAACTAGTCAGCTAGTTAAACTAAGTAACTAAGTAACTAAGTAACTAAGTAACTAAGTAACTAACTAGCTATATAATTAAGGCACCACACTTGATTGACGAGTGTGGTGTCTTTTCTTATGGGAGAGATAAACAAGTCGACCGTGAAGGTAATTGGGTTTAGGGTAGGGCTTTGTTATACCTGAATGTCCGAGTACTTCGAATATTCACGGTTTAGTAATCTTTTACACATTAGATAGAAAAGACTTTTTGATGAAAAAATCTCAGATACTCGCCAATACAATCAAGAATCAGATAGAACAAAACATTTGGCTGAGTGGTGAGAAAATCCCATCAATTCGAGACGCATGTAAGCGTTACAAACTCAGTATCGAGACTGTGCTGCAGGCGTATCAACAGCTTGAAGATCAAGGCTATGTGCGCTCAAAGCCTAAGTCTGGCTATTTCGTGTTGCCGCGTAGAAATGTATTCACCTCAGAACACGCGCAACAAAAAGTCATCAAACCGTATCCCGTTAAAATCAGTGACCTGCTTTACGATGTACTTCAACGAGCCAAAGACCCTAGCATCATTCCACTCAGCTCGGCATTCCCAGACCCTGCTTTGTTTCCGCATCAAGCATTGTCGCGCAGTTTAGCCAATGCCAGCCGCCAAATGTCGGATAACAGCATGCTCACCAATTTACCTCCGGGCAGCGAAACACTCCGTAGACAAATAGCCCAGCGTTACCAAATGCATGGGTTAAATGTACTGCCTGACGATATTGTGATTACTTCTGGAGCGATGGAAGCGCTTAATCTCTGTTTACAATCTTGCACAGAGCCGGGTGACTTGGTCGCTATCGAGTATCCTGCGTTCTATGGCGTGTTGCAGACCATAGAACGGCTAAACCTTACGGCAGTGGAAATACCAACAGACCCAGAAACCGGAATCGATCTTGATGTGTTGGAGTCGGTGTTCGCGTCGATGGACATCAAAGCGTGTTGGTTCATGACCGAATCACAAAACCCAGTCGGTTATTCGATGAGTGACAACAACAAGCAACGACTGGCTGAGTTGGTGAATCAACATAAGATCCCGATGATTGAAGATGATGTGTACCGTGAGCTTCACGTTGGTAATCAAACATCATTGCCCGCCAAAGCCTATGATACTGGCGAGCAGATCATGCTTTGTGGTTCGTTTTCCAAGTCCCTGTCACCGGGCTTTCGAATTGGTTGGGTAGTGGCACGTAAACAAGCGCTAAAGATTCAGCGGTTGCAGCACTTATCGACACTTTCCAGCAGTATTCCTATTCAACTTGGCTTGTCTCACTACCTGACGTTTTATAGCTATGACAATCACCTTAAAAAGCTTCGTAAACTGCTGAATGAAAGGAAGAAGGCGCATATAGCACTTCTAGAATCCAGTTTGCCTAAGAGTGCTCTGATTCATAAAAGCCAAGGCGGTTACTTCCTTTGGATAGAATTGCCTCACTCTGTTTGTGTTGAGAAGCTTTATGAGCGAGCTCTTGAACACAACATCTCTGTCGCGCCAGGGATCATATTCAGTAGTGACAAAAAATTCTCCCATCACATTCGACTTAATTGCTCGTATGCTTGCGACGACAAAATCGCAGAGGCAATTCAAACGCTCGGCAACCTAATCAGAACTATGGAATCACAAGCCTAAGTCGTTAGCTGAGTTACCGGCTGCTTCATACTTCAACGCTAGTCTCTACTGACTGGATAAACAATCTGTTCTGTTTTTTAACCATCAATCTGTTCTAGTTTGGTTTGTTCGAACTGTGCTGAAATACGCTCCAATTCTTAATATGAAAGCCATCATTATGATGTTTGGAGCTTAAATGTTTGATGTAGTTGAATTGTCGCGTTTACAGTTTGCGCTAACCGCTATGTTCCACTTTCTCTTCGTCCCGTTAACTATCGGTATGTCTTGCTTACTGGCGATCATGGAGTCAATCTATGTGCTCACCGGTAAACAAATCTATCAGGATATGACTCGCTTTTGGGGCAAACTGTTTGGTATTAACTTCGCCTTGGGTGTCACGACGGGTTTAACCATGGAGTTCCAGTTCGGCACCAACTGGTCTTATTATTCTCACTATGTCGGCGACATCTTTGGTGCTCCCCTTGCTATTGAAGCCCTTGTCGCATTCTTCCTTGAATCCACCTTTGTTGGCCTCTTCTTCTTCGGCTGGGAAAGGCTTTCCAAACGCCAACACCTTGTCGTGACTTGGCTGGTGGCGTTGGGCTCTAGCTTCTCTGCATTATGGATTCTGGTTGCTAACGGTTGGATGCAAAACCCGATTGGGTCAGAGTTCAATTACCAAACCATGCGTATGGAAATGACCAGCTTCGCCGAAGTGGTGCTCAACCCAGTTGCGCAGGTTAAGTTCTTGCACACAGTCGCCTCAGCTTATACCTGCGGTGCGATGTTTATCCTTGGCGTGAGTTCATACTACTTGCTGAAAGGTCGAGATGTTGCCTTTGCCAAACGCTCTTTCGCCGTGGCGGCATCCTTTGGAATCGCTTCAATTATCTCAGTAATCGTATTGGGCGATGAGTCCGGCTATGAACTGGGTGACGTTCAAAAAGTAAAACTTGCTGCAATAGAAGCGGAATGGCACACCGAGCCTGCTCCTGCGGCGTTTACCTTGTTCGGATTACCAAACCAAGAGGAAGGGAAAACCGACTTCGCTGTGAAAATTCCTTATGTGATGGGGATTATTGCAACGCGTTCATTGGATGAACAAGTGACCGGTCTTCATGACTTGCGAGAGCAACATCTCGTGCGTATTCGAAACGGCATTATTGCTTATGAATTGCTAGAGCGTTTGCGTGCGGGTGACACTTCGAATGAGACAGAACAAGCTTTCGATCAAACCAAGCATGACCTCGGCTATGGTTTATTGCTTAAGCGATACACAGACACCGTGACTGACGCTACCGAACAGCAAATCCAACAAGCAGCCGATGATTCAATCCCAACTGTGTGGCCTTTGTTCTGGTCATTCAGAATCATGGTGGGTTGTGGCTTCATTATGTTGTTTGTCTTTGGTGCGGCTTTCTTACAAACCTACCGTAAAAACATCACTCAAAAGCCTTGGCTATTGAAGGCGGCGCTTTGGTCGATTCCATTACCTTGGGTGGCAATCGAAGCTGGTTGGTTTGTTGCTGAGTATGGTCGTCAGCCATGGGCGGTTGGTGAAGTTCTCCCTGTTGCGGTCGCGGCATCTTCGCAAACCGTTGAGAACTTGCTTACGTCTCTCGCGCTAATTATTAGCCTCTATACCGTCTTCATCATTGTTGAAAGTTACTTGATGATTACCGTCGTCAAAAAAGGCCCGAGCAGTTTGAAAACAGGGCGCTATCACTATGAACAAACAACAACATCACTTGAAGCCAAATTGGCACAACAAGTTCAACAATAAGGTGACTGACTCATGTTCGAATATGACACATTACGTTTAATTTGGTGGGTGCTAATCGGTGTGTTGCTGATTGGTTTTATGATCACTGATGGCTTCGATATGGGAGTAGGAGCGTTATTACCGTTTATCGGTAAAACCAACTCTGAAAGACGAGTGATGATTAACTCCATCGCACCCCATTGGGACGGCAACCAAGTGTGGTTAATTACCGCAGGTGGCGCTTTGTTTGCGGCTTGGCCTTTAGTGTATGCGACATCGTTTTCAAGCTTATATGTGGCGATGTACTTAGCGCTTATCTCATTGTGGCTGCGTCCTCTTGCGCTTGAGTACCGAGCCAAAATTGATAACGACCAATGGCGCAAAGTGTGTGACTTGGCGATTTCATTCTCGGGCTTCTTTCCGCCGATTTTATTTGGTGTCGCGTTTGGCAACTTGATGCAAGGGCTTCCTTTCTCGCTCAATAGCTTACTTATGGTTGAATACCACGGATTGTTTGTTGATTTGCTTAATCCGTTTGCTCTGCTGTGTGGCTTCGTTGGGTTATTGATGGCGTTGTTGCAAGGCGGTGCTTGGCTGATGATGAAAACGACAGATGCGCTATACAACAAGGCAAGATTGGTTGCGCAGGCGAGTGCGATACTTGTAGCTAGCCTTATGGTCATTGGCGGTTTATCGATAAGTCAAATTGATGGTTATCTGATTGTCAGTGAATTGAACCATAGCGCTGTCTCAAATCCGTTAAACAAACAAGCGATAGCAGAAACCGGTGCTTGGTTAACAAACTTCGAGACTTACCCTTGGATGTGGTTTGCGCCGATTGGCAGTGTGCTCATTCCGTTGTTGGCGCTGTTGAGTGTTAGATTAAAGTGGGATGCGCTGGCTTTTATCAGTTCAAGCTTTACTAATGCGTGCATTGTGTTAACGGCTGGCTTTTCGATGTTCCCATTCATTATTCCGTCGAGTGTTAATCCAAGCCATAGCTTAACGTTGTGGGATTCAACATCGAGCGAACTGACCTTGAACATAATGACAGGCGTAGCGTTTGTGATGGTGCCAATCATCCTGTGTTACACCGCTTTTAGTTATCGCACCATGCTTGGACGACTCGATAGTGAGTATGTCGAACGCAACGGCCATACACTGTATTAAGGAGTTTTTCATGTGGTATTTTGTTTGGATACTAGGTCTGTTCTTAGCGTCAGCATTCGCTGTTTTGAACGCCATCAGTTTAGAAAAAAGTGATTCGGAAACAGAACTCTGATTGACGTTTGATTCATAAAAAGACCAGAAGATGATGCTCTGGTCTTTTTTATACCTTTAAATCATGGCTATGCTGCTTTCTTAGTTAGTGGCACAAAATGGTAAGACTCGATTCGACTGAATGGCTAGAATTATCTCAAACGAAACAAGTGAGCTAGTACTTATTCTGGTCACTTTATCTAATTCGAATGGATGCTTTGAAAGCTCGAAAGAGGATTAATTAATGTACGAACTAACACTACTTCTAAGCCTAATGATGGGTGGCGTTGACAGCACGGCTGAAATGGAAATTAATACTCAATTCACGACTCTTGAACAATGTAATGAAGAAGGCGCAGCGTTAGCCGAGAAGCTAAATGCTACCGATCTTAAAGTGCTCCAAGTTCAATGCGAGCGTGACTAATCAGAACAGAATTAGTTAGATCATGATGAACCAAAGCTAACTAACGCCATAGATTTGTCGGTGTGGGCACACCCGAGGTGCCCGTATCGAATTACCTTCAGTTTAACTAACCTTGATTCCTTAAATTTACTTCTTCAGATCATCCACATACATTCCTCACATCAGCCTCAATAAAAACAATTTCATCTAACCTATTGTTAAATATTTACTATTTGATAGTGTGTCTAGGTGCACATTGAGGATGTGCATCACATTTAGCGAAGAATAATAGTAGGAGTTGCGATGAGTATTATAGTGAGACGGTCTGAACCGTCAGATGCGAAGGGAATAAAAGAAGTCTACGAATGCACTAATGCTTATACTGGTACGCTGCAACTCCCAAATCCATCACTGGAAAGCTGGCAGAAACGAATCTCTAATATCCCTGATAACGTGTATTCTTATGTAGCGTTAATCGACGATGAAATCGTTGGCAATTTGGGAATGGAAGTGTGTGTAAATCCGAGAAGGCGTCATGTTGCTTCATTCGGTATGGGTGTTAAAGACGATGTATTAGGCAAAGGTGTCGGTAGTCAGCTACTCGCGACCGCAATCGACTTGTGTGATAACTGGATTAACATCAAACGACTGGAATTAACGGTCTATACCGATAACGAAAGAGCGATCAGCCTGTATAAGAAATTTGGCTTCGTGATTGAAGGGGAGTCAGCAGGATTTGCCTTTAGAAACGGCGAATATGTAGCGGCTTATCATATGGCTCGACTGGTTTAACGTTAAATTTAGCGCTTTGACTTGTCATAAGGTTCCTATTAAAAATGACTTAAATTAGCAGCAGATTTAGAAGTAAATTAAACCATGTCCAACTTGTTGTTAGGCATGGTTTTTTTGTATCCAGAAAAATTCACACAATCGATATTCAGGAATTGGAAAGGTAAATATTTAATCTGGTGGAATACAGCTTTAGCAAATAACATCCAATAAGTTAAATTTAATATGATTAAAGCTTAATAAGTTGTAAAGCACTAAACAATTATTAGAATTCGGTTAACTCTCCCAATGTAAAAAAATATAAAAATTAACAAACCATATAGTTATTTAAAAATAACCCATGAAAGCACATGATTGATTACATAATAATGTGATTTCTATCAATATATTAGTGTACCATGGCTGGTTCTCCCTATCTCGATATGCCAAGTCGGAATATATTTAATGACAAATTCAATAATTAATATTATTAATAAGTTAATTATCGGATAGATTGAACATTTTCCGTGTTCATTGTGTATATTATTATCCACAAATTATTGTAACTCAAAGTACCGAAAGATATGACGTATTCGTTGAACTATAAGACCAGAAAAGTAGCTCGTTACTTTGTTTATATACTTACAATTATATCTATAGTCATTTTATATTTACTGGCCTTTCTCATCTTTAGGTGGTAATACATAATATAGTTAAAATTATAAATCGTATTAATCAATTGGGAGTTATTTCATAGAATGGAATTGGATGTTAATTTTAATTTGAAAAAGAATGAGATTTATAATGTTAATAAAAAAATAAAGACTTATGTGTCTAGGCAAGAAATTCTACTTGCAAAAAGGTTAATAGAATCGAAGGGCGAGGTTGTAAGACGCGAAGAATTACTGACACATTGCTGGGAAGGGAAGATAGTTACAGATAGTTCAGGCTTTGTTGCGTAATT
>NZ_MCZK01000110.1 GCF_002875945.1 Vibrio lentus | reverse complement strand
CCGTGGACCTCGGTTCGACTCCGGGAGGCGCCTCCACAATTCAAAGTTGAAAGGCCAGCAGAAATGCTGGCCTTTTTGCTATCTGAAATTCCATATCCTCACGATTCCTTGAAACTGCTGACGTATACTGTCTGCTATCGACATTCTAAGCTCCCTAATTCTTTAGTTCTTTAGTTCCTTAGTTCCTTAGTTCCTTAGTTCCTTAGTTCCTAATCGGTCTAATGGCTTTGTTACTTTCCTAGCTGTTTAAAAACTCTGGATGCGTGGATCGGAGTGAGGGCTGGTTTTGAGATAAAACTTAAATCAAACCTTTCCATTTACGAGTCTGCCAAGCTTACTGTTAATCAGGTGTGATGTTTGTGAACAAAACAGACACTTCGACGAGTAATCTGACTGTGTTTTTAGTCATTAAGTTCTTCACATTTATACATAGTTACTCATGAACCTGTAACGCTTTCATGAGTTCTTACACTTCCCATGCCTGCAAATGAAAATAATTGTCATTTACTTACGTTGTTGCTAGTCTATTGTGAAATATTACAACACACCTCGTACTGCGTGAAATTGTATATAAACCGCCTCTAAGCCTTATAAAACCTACGGTTATTCGTTTGCTTTGCTTCAAAATTGACCACTTCTACCTCTTTTGTCCTACCCCTTTTGGGTAGTTCGATTTCGTAATTGATTTACATCATATTTTCATTTTCTTTCATAATTCATTATTCGTGCAGTTAAGAAATATATAACCTTCAGGAATTCTTATGAGCAAGATGAAGCTAGTCGTAATCGGTAACGGGATGGTAGGCCATCGCTATATCGAAGATTTAGTCGAGAAGACAGATGTTGCTAACATGGACATCACGGTGTTCTGTGAAGAGCCTCGCGTAGCCTATGACCGTGTACACCTTTCTTCTTATTTTTCACACCATACTGCGGACGAACTTTCTTTAGTTAAAGAAGGCTTCTACGAGAAACACGGCATCAATATGCTGATCGGCGAACGTGCGATTAACGTTAACCGTGAGAAAAAGACTGTTTACTCAAGCACAGGTCGTGAAATTCAATACGACAAGCTTGTTCTTGCAACCGGCTCTTTCCCATTCGTTCCACCAATCAAAGGTCACGAAGGTAAAGACTGTTTCGTTTACCGCACAATCGAAGACTTGAAAGCGATTGAAGCAACCGCTAAGAACTCAAAATCTGGTGTTGTTGTTGGTGGTGGTCTACTTGGCCTTGAAGCGGCAGGCGCACTTAAAGCACTTGGCGTAACCACACACGTTGTTGAGTTCGCTCCTAAGCTAATGGCTGAGCAGCTTGACCAAGCGGGTGGTAACCAACTTCGTCAAAAAATCGAACGTATGGGCGTAAACGTTCATACAAGCAAAAACACGCTAGAAATTGCTCCTGAAGGCACTGAAGCTCGTAACGTGATGCGTTTTGCAGACGGAACTGAGCTAGAAACTGATTTCATCGTATTCTCTGCTGGTATTCGCCCACAAGACAAACTTGCTCGTCAAATGGGCCTAGGTATTGCACCTCGTGGCGGCATCGAGATTAACGATCACTGTCAAACGACAGACAAAGATGTGTACGCAATCGGTGAGTGTGCGTCTTGGAACCAAACGTTCTACGGCCTTGTTGCTCCTGGTTACAAAATGGCGACCGTTGCTGTTGACCACGTTGTTGGTAACGAAAGCACATTTGAAGGTGCTGACATGTCAGCGAAGCTGAAGCTTCTTGGCGTGAAAGTAGGTTCTATCGGTGACGCAAATGGTCGTACTCCGGGTTGTAAGAGCTACGTTTACCAAAACGAAGAGTCTGAAGTTTACAAGCGCATTATCGTTTCTGAAGATAACAAGAAGCTGCTTGGTGCGGTAATGGTCGGTGACACATCTGACTATGGCGACCTTCTACAGCTAATGCTGAATGAAATCGACCTGCCAGAACACCCAGATGCATTGATTCTTCCTGCTCACGCGGGTGCAGAGAAGCCAACACTTGGCGCGGATTCTTTACCGGAAACTGCTGTTATCTGTTCTTGCTTCGATGTAACGAAAGGCAAGATCGCTCAAGCGGTTGCTGAAGGTCACCACACCATCGGTGATATCAAAGCAGTCACTGGCGCAGGCACAGGTTGTGGTGGTTGTATTCCTCTTGTGACTTCAGTGCTAAACGCTGAACTTGCTAAAGCGGGTGTGGAAGTGAAGAACGACGTTTGTGAGCACTTTGCTTACTCTCGCCAAGAGCTTTTCCACCTAATCCGCATCGAAGAAATCAAAACATTCGATGAGTTACTAGAGAAGTACGGCAAAGGCTACGGTTGTGAAATCTGTAAGCCATTAGCGGGTTCTATTCTTGCTTCTTGCTGGGGTGAACACATCCTTAAGCCTGAACTAGTAAAACTGCACGATACCAACGATAACTTCCTAGGTAACATCCAAAAAGACGGTACTTACTCAGTTATCCCTCGTATGGCGGGTGGTGAAGTAACACCTCAAGCACTTAGCGTTCTTGCGGATGTTGCGGCTGAATACAATCTATATACGAAGATTACAGGTGCACAACGTATCGGTCTGTTCGGTGCTCAAAAAGATGACTTACCAGCAATCTGGAAGAAGTTAATCGCTGCAGGTTACGAAACGGGTCAAGCTTACGCAAAAGCCCTTCGTATGGCTAAGACATGTGTCGGTTCAACTTGGTGTCGTTACGGCGTTCAAGATTCAGTTGGCCTAGGCGTGATGATCGAGAACCGTTACAAAGGTATTCGTACTCCTCATAAGATGAAGTTTGGTGTGTCTGGCTGTACTCGTGAGTGTGCTGAAGCTCAAGGTAAAGATTTGGGTATCATCGCAACAGACGCTGGTTGGAACATGTACGTGTGTGGTAACGGTGGTATGAAGCCTCGTCACGCAGACCTACTGGCAAGCGACCTAGACCAAGAAACACTGCTGAAATATATCGACCGTTTCATGATGTTCTACATTCGCACGGCTGCGCCACTACAACGTACTTCGGTATGGATGGACAACCTAGAAGGCGGCGTTGACTACCTACGTGAAGTGATTGTTGATAATAAACTTGGCATCAACGATCAGCTTGAAGCTGACGTAGCTGGCCTAGTGGGTAACTTTGCTTGTGAGTGGACTGACACTATCAACGACGAAGCTCAACTTAAGCGCTTCTCACACTTCATCAATGCTGATGACCGTGATGAAAACGTTGTGTTTGTTAACGATGGCCGTGAACAACACCGCCCAGCAACATTTACAGAAAAACACCCAGAAGCGAAGGGCGACATCCTTCACGTTGAACTGGTTTAATTGGGAGACGACATCATGGCATTTACCAAAGTTTGTAAGATCGAAGATATTATTCCAGGTACCGGTGTTTGTGCATTGGTTGGTGGTGAGCAAGTTGCTATTTTCCGCCCAACTAAAGCCGAAGAAGTGTTTGCTATTAGTAATACTGACCCGTTTTTCCAATCAAACGTATTATCTCGCGGTTTAACGGTTGAGCACAAAGGTGAGCTTTGGGTGGCGAGTCCACTTAAGAAGCAACGCTTTAACCTAGCAACAGGTGTGTGTATGGAAGACGAGAACTTCAGCGTGAAAGCGTATAAAGCTCGTATTACCAAAGGTGCTGTTGAAATCTCAGCATAATCGAATACGTAACAAGATTTGATAGTTCAAGGGTTCTAGTTCCCGACATTGCCTTAGCTTGGCAACTAGAGCCTTTTCCTATCCGATTTTAACTTTTAATTTTAACTTTTTAAGGACAACCTTATGTCTCCTGATTTTAAACCAGCTGAATTCGTTCAAACGATGATCGATGTGGGTGAAGCGAAAACGAAAACGAGTACTCGTGATCTTCTGATTCGAAGCACAATGGCAGGTATCATTCTTTCTCTTGCTGTAGTTGTGGCAATCACGACTATCGTGCAAACAGGCATTGGTATTGTTGGCGCTCTTGTGTTCCCAGTAGGCTTCGTGATTCTAAGTGTAATGGGCTACGACCTAGTAACGGGCGTATTTGGCCTTGCACCTTTAGCGAAATTCGATAACCGCCCAGGTGTGACTTGGGGTCGTGTTCTACGTTGTTGGGGCATTGTTGGCCTTGGTAACCTTATCGGTTCTCTAATCGTTGCGGTACTGGTTGCTATCTCACTAACGGGTAACTTCTCTTTAGATCCAAACGCAGTAGCACAAAAGTTCATTGCGGTTTCTACAGCTCGTAGCTTAGGTTTTGAAAACATGGGTATGGACGGATGGATCACGTGTTTCGTACGCGGTATCTTCTGTAACCTAATGGTATGTCTAGGCGTGATTGGTAACATGACAGCACGTACTGTGTCTGGTCGTGTAGCAATGATGTGGTTCCCAATCTTCATCTTCTTCGCACTAGTATTTGAGCATACAGTAGTAAACATGTTCCTATTCCCACTGGGTATGATTCTAGGCGCTGATTTCGGTATCGCGACATGGTTGAACTTCAACCTTATCCCTACAATCCTAGGTAACATCGTTGGTGGTCTTTTCTTAACATGTGTTCCTTTGTTCCTAACACACGCTAGAACCGCTCCTTCTCTAGGTGCTAAGTAATTCTGAATACGGTGAAACGTAATTTAGTATGAGATTGAAAGCCCCAACAACATGTTTGGGGCTTTTTTAGTTCGAACGCCTTAAACGTCATCAATGCGTTGATTGAGATTGGGCAAAATACCTGCAATAGATTGTTTTGTTATAATTACTTCTATCTTCGTTAGTATTTAGACTGAATATTTAATTCAACACCTGATAGTCTAAGGGTTAAGGATTTGGATAAGTCATCATGAATACAGTGACTTATCACATAGATTGAAGCTTGAGATAAAACAAGCAAACCTTCGGAGCACAGCATGTCAGAAGTATCGTCATCGAATGTTAAAGAAGTAACCAAAGGATTGGTTTCATTAGTAGGCGCGGGCCCTGGTGACCCAGACTTACTTACCCTAAAAGCGGCACGTGTTATTCAACAGGCTGATGTGGTCGTTTATGACCGCTTAGTATCTAAAGATATCTTGGCAATGGCTAACTCAGATGCAGAAATGCTGTATGTGGGGAAAAAGCTCGACCACCACTGTGTACCACAAGATCAGATTAACCAACTTCTCGTGACTAAAGCGCAAGAAAATAAGCATGTTGTTCGCCTTAAAGGTGGTGACTCATTTATCTTTGGTCGTGGTGGTGAAGAGTGTGAAACTCTGGCTGAAAATGGTGTGAAGTTTGAAGTGGTACCTGGTATCACGGCAGCTGCAGGCGCGACCGCTTACGCGGGTATTCCGCTTACACATCGAGATCACGCACAAAGCGTTCAATTCATTACTGGTCATCTAAAAAAAGACGGTGAAGATATTGATTGGCGTTCGCTTGCTCAGCACAACCACACGATTGTGTTCTACATGGGACTGAAAGAGAGCCCGAACATTCAGAAAAACTTGCTTGATAACGGTATGCGAGCAGACATGCCCGTTGCGATTATTGAAAATGGGACGCGCCAAGAACAGAAAGTGTTCCGAGGCGGTTTGAGTGACCTAGCCAATCTTGCGAGTGTCGCAAAAAGCCCAGCACTTATCGTTGTCGGTAGCGTTGCCCAGCTGCATGAAAAGCTCGCTTGGTTTAACAAGTAGCTTTCTGTTATTGAGTAGCTCTTTCTTATCAAGTAACGCTGTCTTAATAAATAGCGTTGGTTTATCAAACAGTGTTGGTAAGAACGAATAGCTTTAGCTTAACAAACTGCGTCTTACTTCAATCTGAAGACTAAATACTGCAGCGGCTGCCTTGTCGCTGCATCTCTTGTTTACGCATCGGCATCTCATCAATCAGGTTAGTGATAAGGTTCCAATCTGTTTTTCCGCTCCATCTGTGCTTCTCTTGCCCGTCTTTACCTATTAAAACAGCGGTATGCGACCCTTTCTGTATCTCATAGATGCTGGTTACTGCTTCTAGATTAAATTCTTCATCAAGCCATGTCGGTACGGTATAGCCACTCTCTGCTATTACCATTACGACCACATCACGTTCATCCAATTGACAGTTGTTTATCAGTACTTCATTGAGAAACGCTTTAACGACAGAGTCTTCCGTTGGTGCGAAATAGATCACACTGCGATGGGGGAGTAATTTGGAATGGGAATAGGCTGGGTAGGCGTTTAACGAGTTGACTGACAGAATCATAAATATGATCGCGCTTGTTAATAGAGTTTTCAGTGATTTGGATAATGCGTTGGCTAATGCTGCACAGCAACGTGGCAACATTGAACCATTGGTGTCGCTGCCAAAGCATGATCTAATGATGTGTCGGTACTGCATGTTCCACCTTCCTTGATAAACTCAAACAAGCTCTGAGTTAAGCTAAAAACAATTACATGAAGATAATAGTAGCTACGTTAAGCATAGCTAATGAGTTCATTTTTATTAAAGAAAGCGGCTCGCATTTTAGAGTTGAATAGAATAGGGTATACGGAAAATCTAAAGGTATGAATTTATGGAAAACATAGCAATTTTGGTCGACGTTCAGAACGTTTACTACACAACGCGCGACAAATACCGTTCTAACTTCGACTATAACCAGTTTTGGTATGTTGCCACGGAAGGGCGTAACGTGGTTGCAGCCAATGCTTACGCGATTTCTAGCCAAGATCCTAAACAGCGTCAATTCCACCATATCCTTCGCGGTGTTGGCTTTAATGTAAAGTTAAAACCGTTTATTCAGCGTAGAGATGGCAGCGCAAAAGGGGATTGGGATGTCGGTATCGCGTTAGATGCGATAGAGCTTGCTGAGACGGTTGATAAGATTGTTTTGGTATCTGGCGATGGCGATTTTGAAATCCTTGTCGAGCGAATCAAGGAGCGTTTTGGTAAGCCTGTTGAAGTGTATGGTGTTCCGGGATTAACTGCTCAAAATCTTATCGATTCTGCGTCAAAATTTGTACCGATTGAAAAAGATTTCTTACTTTAAGAGAAATCTCGTATTTTATAATTGAAATCAATAATAACGATAATTAGAATGCAAACTATTACTATTTATTGGTTTGTATGATGTCGCGCGTTTTAGTTGTTGATGATGATATTCAGTTATGTGAATTGTTGGGCGAAGTCTTAGAAAATGAAGGGTATCACGTTGATACCGTTCATTGTGGTGAGTCTGCGCTTGAGTTCATTCAGTCTCACCCTGTTGATTTAGTGTTACTAGATGTAATGCTACCTAACCTCAGCGGTATTCAAGTTGCTAGGCGAATTTGCCAGCGATTTGCTACTCCAATTCTTATGCTAACTGCCCTGAACGACGATGCCTCGATGCTCGACGGATATCAAGCGGGTGCGGACCAATACATCGCCAAGCCTTTTAACGTTCCTGAATTGCTGACCCGCATTAAGGTGATCTTGCGCCGCGTTGGTTTTGAGCGTCAGAGGCAGTCTTTAGCTTCATCTAATCATGGTTTGTGTGAACAACTCTCTCGTTTACCGTTAACTGGCACTGAAAAAGATCTGCTTGATTATTTGGTCAAAAACGATGGGATTGTTGTATCTAAATCTGACCTTCAAATCCATGTCTTGAAGAAAGAACTTTGTCCTTTCGATCGTAATTTAGATATGCATATCAGCAATATACGACGAAAGCTTGTTCAAGCTGGCTTGTCTAAGCAACACATCAAAACCGTTCGTGGTAAAGGTTATAGTTACCTAGAGTCGGTAGGGGTATGAGCCGAAAACTGCTGCGTTGCCCTGATTTTATTGCCAAGCGTAAGGATGGCTTAACTTTCCAATTATTCAGCTACCTGACGGTGATTTTGGTCAGCATATTAATCCTTCAAGGTGTCGCAGAACGAGCATTGATGAAGGCCTTGTTGAAGGTACCAGAATCCGTTAAAGCCGAAATGCTCGACCTTGCCTATCAAGCAAACGTGTTGATCGAAGAAGGGGATATGGATGAGTTAGCCGATTGGGGAAATGCTCAAGGCTACTATCTGTTTGTTATTGATGAAAACAATCGACCAATTACTCATCGACACATGCATCCGCACTTTGAATTCAAGCTCAAGTACCTGCGCACCTTAGATCATCAACTGAGCGATCGTGTCAGTAAGCCTATCTTCGGTTTACCACTGAATAATGGCAACACGTTAGTGATTCAACTGCCGCATCAGTTTCATCCGGCTAAATCTTTTGCACCTTATTCTTATATGTTGAAAGCCCTGATTGCATTGGTCGTGTTGTCGCTGTTCTCCATTATTATGGCGAAAAGCCTGCAGCAGCCTCTGGATCGTTTAAGGGAGGCAAGTCGAAGGTTGGCGCAAGGAGACTTCTCGGTGAGTGTTGTGTCTGAGCTCGATTCTACCACGCGTGAATTCAACGAACTTGCTCATGATTTTGATCATATGACGGTTGAGATTAAGTCTCTGGCTGAAAAGCAGCGTCGTTTGATTCGTGATGTCTCTCATGAGCTTAGAACCCCACTAGCAAGGCAGAACCTCGCCTTACACCTTTTGCGCAGCAAAGTGGATGATAAGGGCATTGGGCTACTTGAGCGAATGGAAAGCGAAACGGAAGAGATGAATAAGCTGGTGGGAGAAATCCTTGAATTCAGCCGCCTAGAAACGTCTCGTTATGACTCCAAGTTAAGCTTGATGCATCTTGAGCATTATTGTTCGATGCTCATTGCGCAGATGCAAAACGACTTAAAGCCAAATCAAACCTTAGTGGGCGATTTAGAGACGCCGACATTAATGGTTCATGTTGATGAGAGGTTGCTTCTCAGGGTGATTGGTAATCTGGTTGGTAACGCAATTAAATACGCCGGTGAGAATGCTCATGTTGTCGTGACGACTTACGAATTGTTAACAGATAAACGTTACAGTGTCATATCTGTGGAAGATGACGGTGATGGTATTCCTGATAACAAGATTGCAGGTATCTTCGACCCATTTACTCGCATAGAGTCAGCGCGTGATAAACAGTCTGGTGGCTATGGCCTAGGCCTTGCGATTGTTAAAGAAGCGATGGTTGTGATGAATGGGCAGGTTACTGCTGAGAATAGAGATGGTGGGGGGCTTAGAGTGAACCTTATGTTCCCAATCGCCGATTAGATTCCTGTTGTTATCTGTCGTGCTCCATAGATAACGATGACTGAAAGCGTGCTGAGAAACATTGCTTAGAAATATAACTAAGTAATATAGCTTAGAAATATAGCCCAATAAAAAACGCCACTGCAGATGCAGTGGCGTTTTTGTTTATACGCTTTTCATTATCAGCTAAGGCATAGCCATTAATTACGCCTCAGCTTGAAGGTAAGAGCAACAGAGAAGCCAGATTATGCCTGTTGGCGTGCTAGCTTAACTTCTTCTTCTTTCTCACCAGCTGCCGGGTCATTGAAGCGAGACTCATCAAGAGAACCTTCAGACTTAGCAACGATGATAGTTACGGCACTATCACCTGTAATGTTTACAGCGGTACGAATCATATCAAGAAGGCGGTCAACACCCATGATTAGAGCAATACCTTCAAGCGGTAGACCAACTTGGTTCAATACCATCGCTAGCATAACAAGACCAACACCTGGAACACCTGCAGTACCAACAGACGCCAATGTCGCTGTTAGGATAACCATTAGGTAATCACCCATAGTCAGGTCGATGTTGTAAGCTTGTGCGATAAACGCAGTCGCAACACCTTGCATGATAGCAGTACCGTCCATGTTGACTGTTGCACCTAGTGGTACTGTGAACGAAGCGACTTTGTTGTCTACGCCCATGCGGTTTTTAGCCGTTTCCATTGTCACTGGAATCGTTGCGTTCGAAGAGGCAGTTGAAAACGCAAACATGATTGCATCTTCCATCTTACGTAAGAACGTAATCGGGCTTAGGCCTGTGAATCCTTTAAGCATCGCACTGTAGGTAACCAAACCGTGTAGAAGTAGGGTACCAGCAAGCACTAAGAAGTATTCAGCTAGGTTCCAAATTGCGCTTAAACCAAGGCCAGAGAACAGCTTTGCCATCAAAAAGAACACACCGTAAGGTGCAAGGTTCATCAGAAGAGCAACAAGCTTCATGATCACTTCGTTCAAGTCAGAGAAAACCGCTGCGATACGCTCGCCAGGTTTACCCGCTGCACTGATTGCAATACCAAACAACACAGCAAATACGATAACTTGCAGCGTTTTGCCCTCAGCCATCGCCTGAATAGGGTTGGTTGGGAACATGTCGATGATTACTTGGCCCAAAGAAGGGGCATCAGCTGATTTGAAAGAGCTCGCAGCAGTAAGATCCGCACCAGCTCCAGGTTGGAACAGGTTACCGATAGTAAGTGCTAGAGTGATAGCAACGGCTGTAGTACCGATATAAAGTGCAAGCGTTTTGCCACCCATACGGCCAAGAGTTGATAAATCTTTAAGAGAGCTCGTACCGCACACTAGTGAAACGAAGACTAGAGGTACAACAAGCATTTTTAAACTGGCGACAAAAATCTGTCCGCCTACTTCAAAGAGTCCATTAACGATGTAGTTGTTAACAAATCCGTTGTCTGCAAAAAGGGATTGAATGGCAAATCCCGTCAATATGCCCACGACCATACCGAGGATAACTCGACCAGTTAGCGACATAGGTTTCTTGGTATTCATTTAGAACACTCCTTATTATTTATAACTTTGATACCTTTTCAAAGTGAGCGGGAGATTAGCAGTCGGTTAATCAAATCGAAAAACAAAAAATGAGTTTGAAATTATAGATGTGATCACAATCACTGATAATTGTGTAAATTAAACAAATAAAAACAAAATAATTCACCATTCATTTACATTTATCGAGGGTTTTATACATAAATCCGTCGTTTCAAAGGTAGTAAATAAGATAAGACAGTTTTCTTATCAATCCTCTCTTGTTAAATTGACCGAACCAATATCGCTGTTTCAAAAGATTTAACTCAGATAGCCAGTTTTTGACGTAAATATGCGTTAACTGTCTGTATTAAATTGGCTTTAATGAATTTCAAGAAACGACTTGTTGGTAGGCCTTTACAAAACTTTACGAATGCAAAGAATGTAAATTTAATGCAAATGGTAATAATTATCACTTATATTCTCTCCCGAAATGATTCAGTGGTACCGGAAACGGTTCAACGAGCACATCGAATAAATAAAAAGTGCTCGAATAAAAGAATAAAGCGGAGTAAAGGACATGTTTTCAAAGAGCCCATTGGCTTTAGTGATCGGCGCAGTATTAGCTTCACCAGCAGTATTGGCAGAAACAGTAAAAACAGACGAGCACATGGTTGTTGAAGGTCGTGACTACGGTTACAAGGCCGACACAAACACAACAGCAATGCGCATGGAGGCGACTCAATTAGAGACTCCGGGACAAGTTTCAGTAATCGATGAACAAATCATCGATGAACAGCGTGCTAGCACGTTAGGTGAAGTTCTTAAAAACGACGCATCTGTTGGTGCTGGTTCTAAGTCAACTAACCGTGAGCGTTTTACTCTTCGTGGTTTTGATTTAGACAGTAGCTCTGGTTACTTACGTGACGGCGTTCAACACTGGTCTCATTACCGTCAACC
This sequence comes from Vibrio lentus, assembly GCF_002875945.1. Lineage (GTDB taxonomy): Bacteria > Pseudomonadota > Gammaproteobacteria > Enterobacterales > Vibrionaceae > Vibrio > Vibrio apostichopi. Next base: position 66,237 of record NZ_MCZK01000110.1, on the reverse strand, counting down.
GGTAGAACTTTTAGAACGCGTTGAAGTATTGAAAGGCCCAGCAGGTCTGCTTTACGGAAAATCAGCACCTGGCGGTCTTGTTAACATGGTTTCTAAGAAGCCAACATACGAAACTCAAGTCAACGTAAGCCAAGATATTGGTTCTGATAGCTACACACGTACTACAGCAGATGTAAGTGGTTCATTGAATGATGACCAAACTTTACGTGCTCGTCTTATTGTTTCACAAGAAAACCAAGACTCTTACCGTACCCGCTTTGATGGCACTGATGTAGAGACTGACCGCTTTGTCGGTGGCCTATTTGTTGATTACGATATTAACGAAGACATCATGTTGTCTGTTCACTACGACCGAACCATTGAAGAGGGCGACTTAGATAACGGTTCTAAAATCGATACTTCTACTGGTAAAGTTATCGACCCTAACACGGTTAATGACCAACGTTTTGCTCAAACGGACAACGACGTTGCAAACTACGGTGCATCTGTAACAGCTAACTTGAACGAAGCTTGGTCTGTAAAGACAGGTATCAGCCGTCAGTTCTATGAGCGTCAACGTACAGAATCAAACAACACAGTATATAGCGACAAGAGCGGCGGTTACGGCTACAAGATATCAGACCGTCACGATGAATGGACGTTTGACACGGCTTACGTAGACTTTACTGGTGACTTTGATGCACTTGGTGTTAATCACCGTCTACTTGTTGGCGTGAATGGCCTACATTACGACTACGAGCGCTTATACGACTCTGGCTACACATGTGTTAACGCAACAGAAGCAGAAGCTGCCGCTGCATGTGGTAACGGTTTTGATATGCCTTCTAACGTTAGCTACAAGAACGACAATGAAGTGTCTCATTCTGAAAGCCAACACTACGGTCTTTACGTTCAAGATCTAGTAACGCTTACTGAACAATGGCAAGTGCTTGGTGGCGTACGTTTCGCTTACGACAAAACGACGAGCAGCTCTAATCAAGAAGAGAGCTATAACAACATTCTTCCTAAGTTTGGCGTGATTTACTCTCCGGCTTCAAACGGTTCGATTTACGCGGTTTACTCTGAAAGCTTCGAACCTGTTGGTGAAATTACAGACCAAGATGACGTGAACTTTGGTCAGTCTCAAGATGCTAAGAAAGGTACACTTTACGAGCTAGGTTCTAAATGGGAACTGTTTGATGAGCGTTTGTTTGTATCAGGAGCATTGTTCCAGATTACTCAATCGAACATGCAAGTGACTGAAGATCTAGATCCAGCAAGTAATAACGGCAAAGAGACACGCACAAGCCAAGTTGGTGAACAAGTTCATACTGGTGTAGAACTGTCGGCTACTGGTTATATGACTGAAGCGTTCTCATTGAGTGCATCGACTATGTTCTTGGATGCTGAATATCAAAATGATCCTGCACTTGAAGGCAAAACTCCAGCAGATGTGCCAGAGTTTACAGCCAGCATTTGGTCTACTTACTCGTTCAATAACGGTACTGATGTAAACCTAGGTGTTTACCATGTAGGTGAGCGTTACACTGAAGACGCAAACACATTCAAAAAAGATGCTTACACTCGTGTAGACATGGGTATCGCACATACAATGAAATATGACGAAAACCTAGATTTTGTTGCACGTTTCAACGTAGAGAACTTGTTTGATACTGACTACCTTGAAGGTGGCAGCACAAGCAGCGTCGTTGTTGGCGAAGGTCGTAACTACATGGCGACTTTACAGGTAAAATACTAATTTGTTAGTAGGGTACTATTACTAGCATAAATACTAAGGGGAAAGTTTCGGCTTTCCCCTTTCGTGATTCTGCTATTTCGTAAAATATCCCTAGTAATGTGAGTGACTTTTAATGATAATGAGACTGCTTATCAATAAAATTCATTTGACCTTCTTCTTATAGTAAATGACTACAATTATGAATCTTTTAAAAACTAGCCTAGCACTTGCGATCAGTTTGGTTGCAACGTCTTCGATGGCAAACAGCTTGGATCAAGCTCAATCAATTCAAAACAAGACCAATAACGCGTCGGCTTCGAGCCAAAAGGTTATTGATAAAAGCTCACAAGCGACTTTAATGTTGCAAGCTGAGATTGAGCGTCTGCAAGAAGAAGTGAAAAATCTAGAAATCTATCACGATCACCTTGCCGCATTAGTAGAAAGCCAAGATAAAGAGTCTGATAGCTACCTAGCGCAAATCGACGAAATTAAACTGACACGTCAAGGTGTTGTGCCTTTGATGTACAAAATGATCGACGGCCTTCAAGCAACCATTGAAAACGATCTTCCATTTAAAAGACAGAGTCGCCTGAATCGCGTAGAAAAGTTAAGAGCGACAATGACGCGCGCTGATGTCAGTGACGCTGAAAAATATCGCCGAATTCTAGAGGCGTATCAAATTGAAGTGGATTACGGTATTAAGCTCAGTTCTTACGCTAGCCGTGTTGAGATAAGTAAAGACAAAGTACTTGAAGTTGATGTTTTACACCTTGGACGTATTTCACTGGTCGCACGTAACTTAAACGGCACTCAATATTGGTCTTGGGACCAAAACAGTTCGCAATGGCAAGAACTTGATTCTTCGATGAAATCTGAGCTTGATAAAGCCTTCGATATTGCTAACAAGCAAGCGTCACCTAGTTTGATTACTTTACCTGTTTCTTTAACTGTTGCGGAGGTTAAGTAATGAACTTAAAGCCATTAGCAGCATTGCTTTGTATTACTTCAATTTCATTTTCTGCTTTCTCTGCTTCTGATACGACTGCTCAGTTAGTTAATAAAGCAAAATCAGAGAATCGTACTCAAGCTTCTCATAATGTTGTCCGTGAAGCGGATTTCAAAAAGACAGAACAAGAACTCAAAGCGATCAAAGCACAGCTTGAAGCGAAACGTACATCGGTTCAAAACGCGACAGACGTTCTTACTCAAACCTTTAGTGATAACGAAAATAAACTGGCTCGTTTAGAAGAAAAATTGCGCTTAGAGACAGGCAGCTTAGGTGAGTTGTTTGGTGTTGTTAGACAAAATGCGAAAGATCTCGATCATGAATTATCTGACACCGTCACTAATGTCGATCGTGCTGCTTATACCGAAACTGTTTATGACATTGTAGACGCTAAATCATTGCCATCGATGCCACAATTAACAGGCCTTTGGCTAAGCATGATGGAGCAAATCCAAGCGAGTTCAGAGATAAGTAAATCGACCGTCTCTCTTGTTAATGATGAGGGAATCACTGAAAGTGCTGAAGTTTATCGCTTAGGTTCTATTGGTTTGGTTGCAGAACCAGGTTACGTATGGTGGGATTCGAAGCATCAAGATGCGATTGTTTACTTGAAGCAACCATCAAATGGCCCAACGTTGGCATCGCTTTCTTCACTTGTGGATGGCGAAGTATCTAATGTTGTCGTCGATCCCTCACGTGGATTCATGCTAGAGCAATTAGCTTTGGAACCAAGCCTAACTGATCGCCTTCAAGCCGGTGGTGTCGTTGGTAAAGTGATTCTTGGTTTGCTGGCTATTGGCTTAATCATCGCATTGGTTCGTGGTATTTCTCTTGCTATCGCACGCCAGAAAATTCGTGCGCAACTTAAGAACCCTGAACAAGCGGGCGACAACCCTCTAGGTCGTGTTCTTGCGGTGTACAACAAAGAGCAAAACCAAACGGTTGAAGCACTAGAGCTACGTCTTTTAGAAGCGGTTGTTGATGAACAGACTCACTTAGAGAAAGGTTTATCGATGCTCAAACTTCTAGCAGCACTTGCACCAATGCTTGGCTTATTGGGTACCGTAACCGGCATGATCGAAACATTCCAAGTGATCACACAGTTTGGTAATGGCGATCCTAAAGTCATGGCTGGTGGTATTTCGATGGCGCTTGTAACAACGGTACTTGGCCTGGTTGCAGCAATGCCACTGCTATTAGCACATAACATTCTTAGCACTCAGTCAGAGAACATTCGCAATATTCTTGAGAAGCAGGGCATTGGTCTTGTTGCTGAACAGGCAGAAAAGACAGTTGAATCAAAAGCTGTTGTTTCACCAGTTGGGACTGCTGCTTAATGGATATTTTGTCGGGTTCTCTATTACCAGCGAGTTGGTTAACGAGTGACTGGCTGCTGTCTTTATCAAGCTTTATGGAGCAGGGCGGTTTCGTCCTGTGGTGGCTAGCGGCTGTTGTCCTAGTGTATTGGGTGCTTGTGGTAGAACGCGTGCTTTATCTTGCGTTTTACTTTCCAAAGCAACGCCAAGCTTGGATTGCAAAGTGGCATGAAAGAGAAGATCACTCTTCTTGGCATGCTAAAGCCATTCGTGAAGGTTGGTTAGGTCAAGCGAGTATCTTACTTAATCAAAACTTGAATTTTATTAAGCTGTTAGTCGCTATTTGTCCGATGTTGGGCTTGTTAGGCACCGTAACCGGTATGATCTCTGTTTTTGATGTCATGGCGACGCAAGGAAGCAGTGACCCTAAATTGATGGCTTCAGGTATCTCGTTAGCAACGCTGCCAACAATGGCAGGTATGGTTGCTGCTTTAGCGGGCATGTTCGTTCATGCACGCTTAGCGAAAGTGTGTAACCGCTTAGAATTGAAATTAGAAAAATCTTTAAGGAGTCAACGATGAGACTCGGTCGACGTCATTCTAAAAACGAAGAGGCTCAAATAGACCTTACTTCGATGCTTGATATTGTATTTATCATGCTTATTTTCTTTATTGTGACCAGTTCATTTGTTCGTGAATCAGGGGTGGAAGTCAATCGCCCACAAGCTTCTAACGTAGTAAGCCAAAAAGATGCAGGCATCTTTGTCGCGATTACGTCTGCGAATGACATCTTCATCGATAAACGTGTCGTTGATGTTGAACGTGTTCAAGCGACGTTAGAGCATTTATTGCTAGAACAACCTGATGCTTCTTTGGTCATTCAAGCGGATGAACACGCTTACAACGGTACCGTTGTTAAAGTGATGGACGCCGCTAAAGGTGCGGGTGTTAAAAACATTGCGCTTGCTGCTGAAAAGCGATGATCTTGGAGGATCTTCATAAATGATTCGCCTATTTCTTGCTTTACCATTAGCGGGTGCATTGGGTTTAGCGCTGTTTTCTTTCATGGCTTGGATGGTTGATAATGGCCACCAACGTTCACCAGACAACAGTGAGACGTTAAGTTTCAACATGGTAATGGTTGAAGCTGAACAAGAAGTCCAGAGAAGACAACGTGCAGTTCCTGAACAGCCAGAAATGCCAGAGCCGCCACCAGAAGCGCAAACATCTCAGTCACAAGCTGAAGTCACGCCTCTGAACTCGATGTCTTCACTGCCTTCATTGGATTTGAATACATCGGTTGATGGCCTAGCGATTAACGCGCCGACATTTTCTGATTTTGGGTCGAACCAACAGGCAATGCCTTTGTATCGAGTTGAACCTCGTTACCCAGCAAAAGCGCTTAAGCGTGGTGCTGAAGGCCATGTGATTATGTCTTTTACCATCGATGAAACGGGACGCCCAATTGATATTCAAGTCACTGACGCGAACCCACGTCGTATGTTTGAACGTGAAGCGATGAGAGCACTTAAAAAATGGAAATATCAACCTAAAGTCGTCGATGGAAAAGCGATAGCTCAGGTTGGTCAAACCGTGAAACTAGAGTTTAAGTTGGCAAAATGATGAAACAGATATGGATATTAGTGGGCTTGTTGTTAATGCCCCTTACAACACAAGCAAAAGAGCTAACTCAATATACTGCTATTCGTGTTCAAAAGGCGCATAAGCTTGCTCAAGATGAACAGGTTAAACAGGCGATTGATGTGCTTGCAGGCTTGGAGCTTTCGAAAGGCTACGATAAAGCGTACGTAGCGCGCATGCTTGGCGTGTTTTACTGGCAAGATGGTAAAACCGACACGGCAATTAAGCAGCTTACTTATGCGGTCGACAGTAATTTACTGGTTGATGAACAGGCTTGGATAACGAAACGCATGCTTGCTGATTTATTACTAAACGATCAGCAATTTAAAAATGCGCTTCCGCACTATTATGAGTTAGTAAAATCTGCGCCAGAAACAGAAAAGAAAGACACGCTTTGGATGCGAATTGCACAAGCTGAATACCAAATTGAAAACTGGTCGAAAGTACTAGTAGCCATTGGTAATCATGACAAGTTTAATTCAAAACCAGAGTTGTCTCCTCTATCGCTAAAACTGGGTGCACAACTACAGTTAAAGCAGTGGAAGCAATCTATTCCAACACTGGAAAGCCTTATCGAACTGCAACCAGAAAAAGACAACTGGTGGCGTCAACTTGTGGGTATTCAGTTAAGACTAGAACGTAACCGCGATGCATTGAACACGTTAGCGCTGGCTGATCTACAAGGTGTTGAGCTGAAAAACTCAGATCGACGCTTGTTAGCACAGCTTTACGTGAAACGCGGCATTCCAGAACGCGCAGCACAAGAAATTAGCAAGCTAGATGATGCGAGCAGCGACGTTCAACTTTTAGCAGAGCAAGCAACCTACTGGCAGCTAGCGAAAGAGTGGGACAATGCGATTGAAGTGTGGACGTTAGCGTCTAAAAAAGACACTCAATATCATTGGAATGTGGCTCAACTATTGGTTCAGCAAGGTTACTACGACCGAGCGCTTGTTGTTTTAGACAAAGTGAAAGACAAAAACAAACAGGCTGACGTTGCATTAGCAAAAGTGCGTTCATGGTATAAGTTAAAGAACTTAGACAACGCCCTTGCTCAAGCTAAGCGTGCGAACAACATTGAACCCTCTTCTGAAGCAAAAGGTTGGATTAAGTATCTGACTCAGCTGCGAACAGTCAGCGATAACGGAAACGTCTAACGGCTGATAGCCAGAAACAGAAGATAAGTAACAAAAGAAAGCAGTAAAACAGTAAAACAGTAAAAGGGTGTCATTTGATCGTTCAAATGACACCCTTTTTTAATTTTGTCTCGTAACTTATCTCATAATTCAGTCGGCTTGAGTTGGTCTAGTTTTACTCGTCGGATTGATCGATTATGGATCGCACATCGTCCCACTTGGCGTAGCACTTTGAATCACACCGTTGGTGTCAGCGATCCAGTTAATGGTGCAGTCGCGATAAGGGTTCTTAAAGGCATGCAGAGTATAACCATTATCTAATGATTTCTTCGTTTCAGCCCAGGCATAGTTTCGAGATGCCCAAAAACTAACAGGGCGTGAGCGTTCGGTTAGATAGCGCTCTTGCACATCGGTTATATCTGAACCGATATACTTCTGGATATGTTCTTCCGTGCTGGCCATCTGGCTACTGCACGCTGTTGCTAGCGCAGCAAAAGCCAAAACAATAATACGCATTTCAAATCCTTTTAAGCTTAATTAGCTATCATCAAACCAGTGATCAAATAGTCCCAACTTTCTATCCTTAAAGCTACGACTGTTACCTTAAACCCATCTCAATTAAGCATGTTGAGATTGAGATTTTTTGAGGCTTGAGCTTGTTATCAGTTAGCTCAAATACAACTTATCAATTGCCTCTAATACAAGTTAGCAAGAATATGCAAACAGTTCGATTGCTTCCCATGTAATGTTATGTAAATTTCCTTACGCTGCTCGGCAAACGTAAACAATGTAAATTGAATGCCAATACGAATGATTATCAACTAAATTGTCGCCATAAAATTTATAGGTATTGGTTTGTATGTCGTTAAAAAGTAGGGCGGTTCAATCATGGGCTCGTCGACTTCATGTTTATATTTCAATGGCGCTTCTGTTCGTTGTTCTTTTCTTCTCAGTGACAGGTATCACCCTTAATCGACCTGAGTTATTTGAATCAACCCAACCCAATATCCAACGGTCTACGTTAACGCTTCCTACAAGTTTATTTTCAATCCAAGACGGGCGATTAAAAGCCGATGAAACGGCCTTTGAAACGTTTCTGTTTGAAGAAGCCAACCTATCGGGCGTTCCTTCAGGTTTAGATATCTACGCAGAGATTGAAGACGGTGAGTTGCTCATCGGCGAAGTGTCTATGGACTTCAAAGGACCAGGCTACAATGCCTCTGTATTCGTTGACGTGACGTCTGAAATGGTGGAAGTCGAAACCACTAATTACGGCGTTATCGCACTTTTGAACGACTTACACAAAGGGCGCAATAGCGGTGAAGCTTGGAAATGGTTCATCGATATCACTGCGCTACTGATGATCTTCTTTGTACTTACTGGCGTGTGCTTACTGTTACCTAAGAAAAAAACGCTCAATACCTCAATTAAATGGACGGTGTTTGGGTCTGCAATCTCACTTGCTATCTATTTTGTCGCCGTGCCTTAACCCCTCGTTAGCTTGATGAATTAGGCTGATGAGTCAGTTTAGTGAATCAGCTTGAAGAACGAACTAAAGGTTAAACGGATTTAAAAGGTTGTTAAACATGAAAAAAATGAACTGGAGCAAGGCGCTTCTTGCTTTATCTCTTTTGCCAAGCCTAGGTATGGCGCAAGCGATCCCTGATACGGCAAAACTTGATGTGAACTTTAAGCTTCCAAAGATCGATACCTCTATGTACGCGCGTCCTTATGTGGCGGTATGGGTAGAGAACAGCGAACGAAAGTCAGTGAAAACCATTGAGCTTTGGGTCGGTAAAGATGAATGGCTTAAAGATTTACGTAGTTGGTGGAGAAAGGTTGGACGTTACGATCGTGAATTGGTTGATGCAGTGACCTCTGCAACGCGCCCTGCTGGCCAATACCGTTTTGTTTGGGATGGTAAGAGCGATGATGGCCAAACTCTAGAACAGGGCGAGTACACGGTTCATATCGAAGTGGTTCGCGAACACGGTGGCCGTAACTACCTTCGCCAAAAAGTATCACTTACAGATTCAAACGCATCTTACGAATTAAAAGCAACAGAAGAGACGGGTGAAATCACCCTGAACTACATCGCTAAATAGTAAGTGCGAACAGTAAAACCAAGCTGAACAGAGTAGACAGTCGTCATCGTAGGCTCAGATAGAGCGACACGGCTAACAATTATAAATAATGGAATTGAACATGATGAAACAGACAAAAATCAAAGCACTTGCTCTAGCGGGTGTGATGGCATTCGGCCTAGCAGCGACGACAACGGCACAAGCTCACCCACGTTGGATTTTGCCATCTCACTTCACCGTATCTAAAGAAGGTGGTGACTGGCTAACGTTCGACGTGACTGCTTCTCACGGTACGTTTGTTTTTGATAAGCCAGCTGGCAGCGAAAATGCTCATGTCATCATGCCTGATGGTCGCAGCGAGCGTCCTAACTTTGTGATTCGCGGCAAACGTCGTTCAATCTTTGATTTCTACTTCGAAGAAGAAGGTACGCACAAAGTTGCGATCAACAATGAGCCTTCTTACTACACGCAATACAAAGCGGGTCGTCGTGACACAGTGAAATGGATCAAAGCAAACAAAGCTGAGCGTGACTCTGTTCTTCCTGAAAAGTCGCGTGACGTGGTAACACAAATCAGCTTCACTCGTGCAGAAAGCTACATCACAGTGGGCAAGCCATCGGATTCAGTCTTCAAAATTGAAGGCAAGCTACTTGAAATGAAGCCAATAACGCATCCTTCAGACATCATTGAAGGTGAACCTGTGACATTCCAGTTCTTCTACAACGGTGAAATCCAGAAAGACGTGAAAGCGGAAATCACTCGTGAAGGCACACTTTACCGCAACCACCAAGAGCAGATTGACGTTGTGAGCGATGAGAACGGTGAAATTACCTTCACTCCAGACGTAGCGGGTCGTTACGTAATGAAAGCGAACTACAAAGGTGAGTTGATTGACAACCCACTGGCTGACAAAGCAAGCGCGAACGTTCACTTAACGTTCGAAGCACTGCTTCAATAATCTGCGATATAGGGATCGATCCCTGATATAAGCAACCAAAAAACTTAAGGGCTCATTTGAGCCCTTTATCGCTCAGTTTACTTCTGAGAATTTGCACTGTGGCTAGGGTACGAACCATGACAATAAAAACAAAACTAAAATCGATAATCACTCCATGCTTTGCTCTGGGACTTGGTTTCGCTGCATTACCTGCGCAAGCACACTTTCCACTGATGAGCTGCTGGTTTGAAGGCAAAACCGTGGCCTGTGAAGCGGGTTACTCTGATGGTAGTAAAGCGATTGATTACGCGGTTGAGATGTACGATTACGAAGACAACTTGATTGCAAAAGAGATGACGGATAAGCGTTCTATCGTTGAATTCCCAAACCCTGATACTGAGTTCTACCTTGTATTCGACTCAGGTCATGAGTTTCCTGTTGAAGTCGACGTTGTTGAGATCAGTGAGAAATGATGATTCAAGGCGTACGTGCTGACACGGGTGGCAGAGAAGGCAAATGGGTAGGGCTGATCATTGTATTCATCCTGAGCTTTGCCACGGTCGCTATTCCATTTCATCAGGCAGAATCCCACGTGAAAGCGGTACTTGATCATCAAATTCTGGTGACCGATGTTGAACAAGAAAACTTGGCGATGCTATCAGAGCTACGTTTGGCGCATGAAGAGATTCGCGACCTGCGTATGGACTCAGACGGCGAATGGCCAAGTGTTATGTCACTTAAAGATGAATGGGTCGCGCCTTTTGTTGAAGACCAGAGTTGGAAGCGCAAAGGTTCTCATACTTGGTTATTGGACGAGCGTGGTTACTACTTTTCTACGCCAAGTGAACACGCTACATCAAGCGAATATGCTGCACAAAGCGAACATGGCTTTGCAGACTCGTTTATTTTAAACGCGAACAGCGTCTCTCCTGAAATCTGGATTTACTTCGGTGGTGTAGCAAAACAGCCCGATACTTTTGATGAAAACACACTGGAATCAGCAGGTTGGAAAGTGGTGGTGAATGAGTCAGAAGTTGCTGATCAGCATGATGCTTCTTCTCATTAAACAATCCGGCTTACAAAAATGCTCACTAATAATAAGAGATTTACTATGCGAATTATGACTCTATTGATGTCGTTATTGGCGGTGTTAATGACACCCAATGCATTGGCAAAAGAATATAAGATCGATAGCGACAAGCTGACGATTGGCATAACCCTTCAGCCTTATTACAGCTACGTAAAAGCGGTGGTCGGTGACAAAGTGAACATCCTTCCATTGGTTGATGCTGGCTTTAATCCGCATAACTACTTGCCACAACCGAATGATTTGAAGCGATTGAGCCAGATGGATGCAATCGTGGTAAACGGTATTGGTCACGATGACTTCGCGCTTAAAGTGATTTCAGCCGCGCAACGTGATGACTTAGTGGTTATCGAAGCAAATAAAGAAGTGCCTTTGCTTCCTGCATTAGGCCAGTCTGTTGGTCAAGGTGCTGTGAACCCGCATACCTTTGTTGGGCTTTCGACAACGATTCAAAAGGTTTACACCATCGCGAGTGAAGTCTCTAAGCTCGACCCAGACAACGCGACGTTTTATCGCAAGAACGCACGTAAATATGCCAAGCAATTTCGTTTTATGAAGCGTGATGCGATGCTGTCATTAGGTGAGCTCGATACATCAGGCATGAAAGTAGCGACGACGCACAATGCTTACGGCTATATCCTTCAAGAGTTTGGTGTAGATGTGGCGGCGGTGATTGAGCCTGCACACGGTGTTGAACCAAGTGCTAGCCAACTGCAAGAAACGATCGAAAAGATCCGCGCATCGGGTATTGATGTTCTGTTCTATGAGCTCAACATGCCAAACCGTTTTGTTGACACCATTGAAGCGGAAACGGGCGTTCAGCTTTACCGTTTCTCTCACATGACGCACGGTGAATATGAAGACGACAAAGTCGCAGTTGAAATGAAGAAGAACCTAGAAACGTTAATCGAAGCAATGAAGTTTGCTGCAGCTAACCAAGCTAAAAGCGGGAACGCATAATGCTAGGTCCATCAATTTCAATCAATCAACTTGGTCTGCAATACGACAACAATGTAATCCTTGATGATATTTCACTAGAACTTAATGCGGGTGAGTGTCATGTGATCATGGGACCAAACGGTGGAGGCAAAACATCTTTGCTGCGCTCTGTGCTTGGTTTGACGCCTTTCTCTGGGCAAATCAATATTCATTGGCCAGAAAAGCCAAGCATTGGTTACGTTCCTCAAAAAGCGACTTTTGAGTCGAGCTTACCTTTGACGGTAATGGACTTCGTACTGCTTAATCAAACGCGAATCCCATTGTTTTGGCGTCGCAAATCTAAGCAATTGGATCTTGCACTCGCACAGTTAGATCGCGTGGGCATGGCGACTCGTAGCGACCGCCGTATGGGGCAGCTATCGGGCGGAGAACAACAACGTGTGTTGTTTGCTCAAGCCTTATTGGATCACCCAAGCTTACTGGTGTTGGACGAACCGACAACAGGTATGGACGAGCAGGGCGTTCGTTATCTTGAATCGCTGATTCGTGAATGCGTTAATGAAGGCCGTACGATTCTTGCCGTTCACCATGATGTAACCGCAGTGCGTCGCCTTGAAGCGAATGTACATGTTGTGAATCGATTCTTGGTTGATAGCGGTCCACATAAACAAGTGTTGCACCCAAGTAAAATTGAAAGCTTGTTCCAGCATTACAGCAGTGGTGCAGCCATCGCTAAATCGAAGGAGGTTGCGTAATGGATTGGTTACGACAATTTGCCATTAGCGGCGTGGAAGCAGGTTGGTTATCAGACAGCTTTATGTATGCCTTTATGGTCAATGCTTTGGTTGCAGCGTTATTGCTTGGCCCTCTGTTAGGTGGTCTTGGTACTTTGGTGATTGCTAAGCGTCTGGCTTTCTTCTCTGAAGCCGTCGGCCACGCGGCTTTAACCGGTATCGCTATCGGTGTTCTGCTCGGTGAGCCACCAGAAAACCCAATTATTGGCTTGTTTAGCTTCTGTATGATCTTCGCTTTGCTTCTTCACTTCGTAAGAAACAGAACCAACGTGCCATACGACACCCTAGTCGGCGTTTTCCTTGCGCTTGCGTTAGCGGTTGGCGCGGCATTGTTGATGTACGTGGCACGTAAGATCAATATCCACATGCTTGAGAACGTGTTGTTTGGTTCGATTCTTACCGTAACAGACCAAGATTTAGCGATTCTCGCAGGCAGTTGCGGGATCATCATTTTACTCTTGATACCGACATTCAACCGCATTCTTTTGACGTGTATTAGTCCTGATATCGCCAAGGTACGTGGCTATAACACCAGCTTCTACGATTACTTGTTTGTCATGATGATCACCTTAGTGACGATTGCAGCGGTGAAAATAGTGGGTGCGGTTCTGGTTGGCGCGTTATTGCTGATCCCAGGTGCTACGGCTCGATTGCTGACTAAACGCATGGGCAGCTTTGTTTTGCTGTCTGCGTTACTTGCAACCATCGCGTGTTTGGTCGGAACAGTATTGCCTATGGAGCTAAAACTGCCGGTGCCATCAGGGGCTTCAATCATCATCGTTTCTGCAACGTTTTTCCTAGCGGCAACGCTATACCGAATTGTAAGAAAGGCATAATCATGACTTCTTTAATGAATCGTATTTCAAGTTCACTCAAAGCAACGGCTCAAGTGAGTGCAGTCGGCAGTATGTTGTTAGGTGCCTCAATGGTATCTTTCAACGTAAATGCAGAGGATATCCTCACCAGTACGCCTGTGACTTACGCGTTAGCGACAGAGCTAACCAAAGGTACCGACATTACGACCGAATACCTACCACCAAAACGCTACGGTATTGATCGTCTGCCTAACTGGTTTGGCACTAAGGGCGCAAGCAAGGTGCTTAAGTCCGGAGAAAAGGCGACCGTTGCATTAACGCTGTCATCGATCTGGCAAGCTGACCCTACCTTTGTCTACGCAAGGCAGGGCAACATCCGTTTGGTGGAAGTAGATGCGGCTCAAGCGATTACTCCACGCGCACAAGGTGTTGCAGCGTTGACGTTATCGAGTGGTGATGTGTCTAAGTACGCGTGGTTAAACCCGACAAACTTAACGCGTATGGCGGCAATTGTGGCTGACGACTTTAAGTTATTGTGGCCAGCGCAAGCAAACACGATTGATAGCAACTTACAGCGTGTAATGCTTGATGTTCGTGAACTGATTAACAAGCAACAAGCGGTATTACTGGATAACGACGTAGATTCAGTATTGTTGCTTTCAGAAAGCTTGGAAGATTTCGCTTCGGGTAGCCAACTGTTTGTTGAAGAACGTATGTTCAAAGCAGAGCTTGAATGGACAGAGCAAGATAAAGCGAAGCTCAAAGCGATGTTTTCGGAAGATGATGCTCTTTGGTTAGTCACAGCGAAAAAGCCGACGACTTTGATTAAGTCACTGGTGCCTAATGAGCGAATTCTGGTAGTTGACTCGGTAGACCGCTGGGGAAGAGCAGGGATTAACGCAAAAGCGCCGTTCGCACGTTGGGAAGTTGAACCCTTCAAAGGTTAATAAAATAGCCAAGTCGTTAGATTAAAACGGTAGGATCAAAAAAGCAGCCCAAGTAGAGGCTGCTTTTTTTGTTCTTGTCCGTTGGCTCTGGTAAGAGTCTTGGGCAAGAGTACTGCGAGCTAAAACTTACTCTGCAGCTTTTGTCTCTTCAGCTTGGATACCAGCTTCTTCAGATTCAACAGTCGCTTCTACCGATCCTTCTGCTTGTTCTAGAGCGGCTTTCGCTTGCTCTTCAGCTTCCATTTTTGCGCGGTCAGCTTTAGAGATGTAGCGAGGTTTGTTGCTACCATGCAGTTTAGAATTCGCCTGTTTCTGTCTTTTCTTTAGAATTTGATTGATTTTTTTCTTACGGTTCATTGCTGCATAGCCTTGTATTTAGTTTATGCGGTGGAGGATAATCATTTTAGATCTAGAACTCAATATTTACATGGTATTCAGCAAGGAAAATATCACTATGCAGGCAGTCGAGACCGCACGTTTACGATTAAGAATGATCACACCTCAAGATGCGGCGTTTATCCAACGATTATATAGCTCAGAAGATTTTCTGCGTTACATCGGAGACAAGGAAATCAGCGACGTAGACAAGGCTGTTGAATACATCGAAAACAACATTCTCAAAATGCACCAAGAGAAGGGTGTGTGCTTATTAATGGTTGAAATTAAAGATTCCTCAACGCCAATTGGTGTCTGCGGATTAATTAAAAGAGATACCCTAGAGTCCCATGATATTGGATATGGTTTTGTCCCTGAAGCCTATGGGCAAGGTTTTGCATTGGAAGCGGCACAAGCTATAATTGAACAAGCTAAGCATAATGCTGATATCGATCATTTAGTTGCCATCACAACCTCTGATAACATTCGAAGTATCGCACTACTGACTAAGTTAGGTTTTGTGTTCGAACGAGTTGAAGAGGCGATCAATGAAAGCGTCAATCTCAACCTGTACGGTTTCTCATTAGGTAATTAATCATGTTCCAACATAACAACATTCTACAAGGCGAACTCGAGACAGAGTACAAAACCGTTATTGCGATGGTGCACATCTACTGCAAAGATCACCACGGTACGGTTCGTCAGAATAACGCGTTATGTGAAGAGTGTGAGCAACTGTTGCGTTATGCAGAGACACGACTCGATCGATGCCCTTATGGCGAAGCAAAGCCGACCTGTAACAAGTGCCCGATTCATTGCTATAAGCCTGACCCGAAAGAGCAGATGCGTTTGGTGATGCGCTATGCCGGGCCAAGAATGCTACTCAAGCATCCGATTTTAGCTATTCGACATTTGATTCATGAGAAACGGAAAGTGCCAGAGAAGCCACTGCCGAACGTGTCTAATCGCCATATCCGGATGAACAAGAAGTAACTGGCGCTTTAAATCAATTACTGACGAAACAAAAAAAGGTCTGATTTCTCAGACCTTTTTGTGTTTCTAATCTTCTTGTTCAGAAGGCAGCAAGCTTTATGAGGTTAAGCTGCTTGTGGTTCTTCGTAGGTAACCGTTAGGTTATTGATCCAACGTCGACTCAAGTATCGGTGTGAACAAATTGCGAGTTTCACCACTTCTTCTACCAACATCAAACCATAGATGTATTTGAAATCCCATCCAGCGACAAATGCGCCGTAAACACACACTGGAATGCCAACCATCCACATCGCGATGAAATCCATGCGCAGGCAGAATGCATTGTCACCACCAGCACGAATGATACCGTTAATGATTACCATGTTTAGCATGCGAATCACGACGGCAAAGCACATGATCATCATTGCTGGCGCGGCGAGTGGGTACAGTTTCTCGTCTGTTAAGTTCAGCCAACTCAATACGTGCTCTTTGCTTAGGAAGAGAAGAAGGCCGACAATCGCGCCAAATCCAATCACAGCCTTTATGAACGTCAGACCCATGCTCATAGCATCATCAAATTCATCACGGCCGAGTGAGTGTCCAAGCAGTACAGAACACGCCACAGAAATACCAAAGAATATCGAGTAACACAGCGACTCGAACGGCGCGAGCATCGAGAAAACCGCTAGCTCTGTTGTACCCATGTGACCGAAGATCATTTGATACGCCATGGTACCCATTGCCCACAACACTGCATTCATCGTTAGCGGTAACGCAATACGACGGTAAGACAGCCACAGTGACGGGCGATGTGGTGAGCTTGGGGTGGTTAACAGCCAGTGTTTACGCACACGCATGTAGCTATACATTAAGCCCACTTGAATCAATCGCGCTAAAGTTGTCGCCAATGCCGCACCTGCAACGCCCATCGCTGGAATGCCGAAAGCCCCTTTAATAAGAACGAAGTTAAGCGCAATGTTAAGTGCGATGGTAACGCCGCCTAACAATAGTGGTGTTACGGTGTCACCTGAAGAGCGCATGCTCGCTTCTACCACGACCACAATGTGAGTCAGCAGCAGAACAGGGAAGCCATACCAAAGGTAAGTGGCACCAAGCTCAATCACGGTTTGATCGCTGGTTTGCAACATCATTAAAAATTGGGAACCAAGAGTGATGATTGCAGTCACAGGCAGAAGAACTTTTAAGCCAAATACCATTGCGATAGATGACACTGTGCGTGCACTTTTTCGGTCATTCTTCCCCCAGTATTGAGCGACTAATGTGCCGTTTGCTGAGGCCAACCCTGCCATAATCATAATCGCAACGAAGTGCCATTTTGATGCAATTCCCACAGCCGCTGCTGCTTCCATACCAAAATCACTGACCATTAAGACGTCAGCAAGGGCAAGAATGGCAACCAGCGCACTTTGCAAAGCAACAGGCAAACCAAGTTTAACGATACGAGGTAAGATGCTCTCTGGCTTGTTATTCATAGATGAGTTAGGGTTGATGTTAGTTGTCATAAGCTCTCCGATTTATGGCAGAACTATAGTGATTTGAGCGAAGTAACAACATGTTTAAAAAACAACAAAACCTGTGCGAATCCGTCATTGATACCATGAAGCCTAAATCAACGTGGCAAGATGATGTTTTTCTCGCGGAACATTGCAAAGAACGTTTTTTGACCGTTGAAGATATCCCAGAGATGAAAAGCTGTGGTGTCTACATGGGGGGTATGGCAAAGCTGCATGACGCGTATTGGGTTGAGCGTGAATCAGTGAATGTTCATACGCTCATTTTTACTCAAGAAGGGGGCGGAATTCTAACGACCGCAACCTCGGTACAAGCCATCACGCCATACACGCTTGTGGTTCTGCCCGCGGAAACACCATTTCGCTTCGAGCTTGATCCTCAATATAACTATTGGAAAATGGCGTGGATGCTGACGCCCGATACCCCGCAATGGCAGCATATTGCGAGTTTAGGTCAGAGCATTGTGCCTTTCGGAGAGTGCGAACAGATCTGGTCGCTGATGAACTTGGTTCACTTTGAAATTGGCGGCCGCGCAAGTTACAGAAAACTGCTCATGAGCGAAATCATTCGAACCTTGACGGGCTTTGAGCCTAAATCGACCAGCACCACGGCTCGTGTTCAGGCGCTATACAACGAAATCGAAAGCAGTCTGCATTTAGCGTGGACAGTCGCAGGGATGGCCGAGCGTGTTTTCATTAGTGAAGAACAGTTAAATCGCGTCACGAAGTCGTTGTTTAACGTTTCTCCGCGCAGCAAATTGATTCAGCTGAGGATGGATAAAGCGACCAGTTTGTTGAAGCAGCAAGATTGGTCAGTGTCGATGATTACTTACCGCTTAGGTTACAAAGATCCTTATAACTTTTCACACCGTTTTAAAAAACATTTTGGTTTATCGCCGAGCCAATATCGTAAGAGTCATCGAGTCTCAAGTTAAATAACCGGGCTGTTGAGAATCATACCCACATACGATATAAAACAGTGTTCATTTGCAACATCTAATAACGTCGCAATGCAGTAGATTTACTGTATTGTTACCGATCGGGGTTATGTACTTTTCTCTTACTTTTATGGTCATGCCTATGCAAATCGGTATGGCTGATTCACAAAATAAGAGGTAAGTGATGCCACAAGACATAATGGACATACCAGACTTTAGTTCTGAACGGATAATCGTTCTTAACAGGAGAGAAGTAAATACTAAAACGAAATTGGTCCGAAAGGAAGACAACGGGTCAATCATAGGGACATTATCTGAACCTCACCGTAAGGTACTTTTTTATCTGTACCAGAACAAAGGCGTGGTCATCAGCAAGAATATTCTCAAGCGCGTAGGGTGGCCAGGTAAGTCTGTGACATCCGCTTCAGTGCTTGTTGCTATCTATGAAATACGCAGAATGATAGACTGTAAATGTATCTATACCATACCTAACGAAGGCTATTTGTTAGAGCCAAGACCCTGCTGTTGATATTCTGTTCATAATCTAATAATAAAAATTTAATCTCTTTACCGTATACGCTGCTTTCATTATCTTCGATTTTAAGCGTCCATTTATAAGTGACGTTATTAAACACATCTCTTAATAAAGTTGTGTCGTTAGTTGCTCTGTTAGGGAATATTATATGAATACGGACACCTACCCTGTGATTGAAGGTAAACAGAAAGAACAGAATGAGGTTTTAGAGGTAAACGGAAAGGTTATTGAGCTGAACACAAAGCTCATACGCAATCTAGAAAATGGTTATATCGTTGGAACCATGCCATTAGCTTATCGAAAGATGATTCTCTCTATGAATCGTCAACGTGGACAACTCTTCAGTGTTCATCAGCTTAAAAATATTGGCTGGGAAGGCGAGAAGGTGACTAACTCTTCGGTCATCGTTGCTATTTCTGAAATACGCTCAATTTTAGGCGATGGTTTGATCTTAACGATCACCGGTGAAGGCTATGTTTTCCAGCCTTAATACGCTTGAAACTTGGTGTTGTTCAAATCAGTAGCGCAGTTTTAATAAATAGCTCTATTCCAACGAATTGATCGTTAACCCCCGACGTATCAAAGACACATCAAAAAGGGCGCTTCCTTCAGGCCAATAGCCTTAATGAAGAGCCCCTGAATTTACAATTCAACTAGTTGATTCTGATTCGTAGACTAAGATTCGCTGACTGCGAGTCGGTCACTCGCCTGCGATCTGCATAGGAGAGCGCTTTAGGCTTGCGATCAACATGTAAATAGTTGTCGCTAGCAGAGACGCAAACAGGTAAGTAAATAGTCCTGCTTGTGAATCCATAAAGCTATCCGCAACCAATGGTCCTGCGACTGAACCCACGCTGTAACACAACAACATAACCTGAGTCACTGACACTAGGTAGTTCGGATCTAAGTTACGACAACCCAAGTTAATTGCAATTGGGTAAAGTGCAAACGTCGCCATACCTAACACAAACAGGCTCATACCAAGAACGTAAAAATCATGGTTAATAGTGAGCACGCCAATGCTTGCAACACCTAGCAGGCAGAATAGAGCCATTAATAACACTTGTCCTATGTGGTGCGATAACCATGTCACCATCGGTTGAACAGCCATACCACCCATAATTACTAACGCCATCAAACCACCAATATCTTGGTGAGCAATGTTGCGTTGAGCCAGTTCTACAGGCATCAAGCCATAAATCGAACCAAGTGTTAGCCCTGAAACAATGCAACCAATCAAAGCGCTATGACTTAGCTTGCTGATTTGCTTTAGTGATAGAGACTGCGCATCATGAATTTGTGGTGCTGTCGCTTGTCCGTACATCAATACAATGATTGCCCCAAACAGCAGGGTGAACATTGCGATGAAAGGTACGCCGCCTGTAATTCCAAGATATCCAATGCCAAGCTGACCAACGGCAGAACCGCCGTATAGCGAACACATGTAAACCCCTAAACGTTTCGCACGTTGGGATTCGTCCCCGCTCATTAACCAAGACTCTACAATCACAAAAATACCAGCGACAGACACACCCGCCACGAAACGAGCCAACAGCCAAACGGATTGATGTGGTGCCAACGGTAATACAAGGATCGTTGCGATAAAAATGGTTAGTGCGATAACAAACGCGTCTCTGTGACCAACACGCGCGATTGCACGCTCAATCAATAACGTTCCCGCTAAAAGACCTGCATAAAAGGCACTCGCCAACCAACTCGATAGGTTACTGTCTAAGCCATACTCAGACAGCATTAATGGTAATGAACTCATTAAGTAGCCTGAAGCGATCGCGTAAAAAGACAATGCAATAACAGGAACAGTTATGCGAGTTGTTGGTTGGATGTTGTCCAATGCAGGAGCCTCTAAATAGTGAAAGAAACGATGAATTTTCCGCGACTATGGGGGAGAAACTGAATTGGGTAAAACGAATAAAAATGGTCGTGAAGATAAAAGAAATTTATCGCCAATCTAAACTAAAATACCATTGCGATGTTTAGGGCGTGTTGATCTTTCGAGCTGATTTTTGCAGCGAGTTGTTGGGTATTTATACAAGGCAGAGGCTTTGATGTGTAGCTAGCCTACATGAGAAGCCGATAACGTAGTAGAAATGACCAGCAAACGCTGCCCGAAGGGTTCGACTAAAAGCGCTTTACTCTTTGTTGAGGGAGATTTGCTTAGAATGACTAGGCTACTTCTCCCTCGCCGCGATTAAAACGCTTTTACTTCGAACAAAATTTCACCACGAAAGGTCAACACGTCCTAGCAATTTGGCAAAATTTTATGCGGTCAAAAAGCCGTTAAACCCTTGTTCATGGGCTATTTAATTTACAAAGCGATCGGATAGTCATTGGCGTTATCTGATTTTAATTTCGTGCGCGATTTAGTGTTAGACGACTTCTTTACGGTATTGCCTTGGCGAACTACCACTCCACTTACGAAACGCATGTCGAAAGTTAGCACTGTCAGAAAAACCGACGCGTTCGGATATCTCTTCAATGCTCATTTGAGTTGAAGAAAGATAGTGTCGAGAAAGGTGAAAACGAACATGATCAAGAATCTTTTGATAACTCGTATCGACCGCTTTGAGGTGCCGGCGCAGTGTTCGGGAAGACATCCCCAATTCTGAAGAGATAGATTCTATGGAAGGGTAACACCCAGGTCGCTCAATCAACATCTGAGAGACTTTCTCTTTTAGGCTGGTGGGCGCACTGACTTTTGCCAGCATGTCATCACACGACTTTAAACACATCTGCAGTGTGATGGTATTGGCGGTCGGAAGGGGCGAGTACAAGCTTGTCGCGTCGAACTGCCATTCAAGGCGATCACTGTTGAATTCGACCGGACAACGGAAAATCTCTGTGTAGAGATCGCCATATTCTGGTTTTGGGTAAGGGAAGCGGATCACTTGTGAGGGGAAGGGTTGTTGCAGCACTTCTTCACATAGGCTTTGAATCGCGGTGAACCAGTATTCACAGCAAAAAGGCAACAGCGAATCCAAATCGATAAGTTGTTCTGCGCGAAAGTGGCCCACGTTGTCTTCAACAGACATGGTTTTTCTTAGTACAGGGCCTGCAAGCTGTAGATATTTAAATCCAATCAATAAGGCATCTAATAGTGTTTCACTGCTGAACACCGCATACCCCAAGACACCGAAATCACTGAAACGTGCCTGTTGGCCGACTCTGAGCCCGAGACCTTCTTCGTTGGTATTTGCTAGCGCATTACTAAACACCGCCAACTTTTGCGCCAAGGTAATGTGCGTGTCTGGCGTGTTGAGTTGAAGATCATCGATGTTACTGCCTTCAAGCAGTTCATCGATGCTGAGAGCAGGCGACATGTAACGATGCAGCAATTGAAGGTCGAGAATACCGAATGCTTGCATATCGGGTTCGTAGACTGCGGTGTATTCCATAGGATGCCTCTTGTTGAGTATTGCCATCTTAACCGAACTCTTAACATTTACGCTTGTCGCCTGTTCTCACTTTCCCAAGCTTGTTCAAACTTTTGCTTTATGTGTGCAAGGTTTTACAAGGCCTGATAGAGGTATGTCCGAATATCACCGGTTTTTGTCTTTTTGAAACCTGTTCGAAATGTTATCAAAATGTTGTAATTTAACAAGTTGCACATTGGGTCGTACCCGTCACTTTGCGAATTAGCTCGCTGCATGGTGTTCGCTACACATCAACGTACAAGCTCGTGATTAGAAGAAAGACACTTATAACGATTACAACTATTAGAACGTCTACGGTGACCGTGACTAACCGGTCTAAGCCGAATAAGGAGATCATGGATGCACAATCTTGCTGTTAACTTGGAGCGCAGCGCTTCGCTTTTTCCAACTAAAGCTGCTCTGCGTATGGGATCGGATGAAGTCAGCTTTTCTCAGTTAGAACAACTTTCTGGAAACGTGGCCGCGAATCTAAAAAGACTCGGGTTAAAGAAGGGAGACAAGGTCGCGTTGTCGTGTCCGAACGTCACGTATTTCCCAATCGCTTATTACGGGATTCTAAAAGCGGGCTGTGTAGTGGTGCCGTTGAATGTGTTATTCAAGGCCAGAGAGATCGCTTATCACCTTAACGATTCTGATGCGAAAGCTTATTTATGCTTTGAGGGCAATGAAGAGCTACCAATTGGCCGTTATGGATTGCAAGGCTTCGAGCAGGCAAATCAATGTGAACATTTTATTGAGATGCCAATTCCAACAAGCTCAGGAGCTTCTTCAGAAGCACATAAGCAACATGAATCGATTATCGACTGGATGGCACAACCTTTGGTTCCTTTTGAGTCCGTGCCTTGTCATGGTGATGATACCGCAGTAATCCTTTATACCTCTGGCACAACCGGTCAGCCAAAAGGCGCTGAGCTTTCTCACACCAACATGCAAACCAATGCGATGGCGTCTCAGTATTTAATGAGATTGGAATACAGTGACACGACAATGGCCACGCTTCCTTTGTTCCACAGTTTCGGCCAAACCGTGATGATGAACGCGAGTGTGTTAACGGGTTCTACCATGGTGTTGATTCCGCGTTTCGAACCGTCATTGGTGATCGAACAGATCATTAGCCATAAAGTCAGCGTGTTTGCGGGTGTTCCTACTATGTATATCGCGCTGCTAAAGGCGGGAGAAGAGTCTCCTGATAGTTTAGAAAATACAAAAAAACGCTCTGAACAGGTTAAACACAGCTTAAGGCTTGGTGTATCAGGCGGGGCTTCTATGCCTCTTGAGGTTATCCGACAATTTGAATCCCGATTCGAACTTCCGGTATTGGAAGGTTATGGGTTGTCTGAAACTGCGCCGGTTGCCACGTTTAATCATATTGATGGTGATCGATTGTCGGGTAGTGTTGGCCAACCCTTGTGTGGGCATCTAATCAAGATTACAGACATCCAAGGTAACTCAGTCGCCATGGGTGAATTGGGCGAAGTCTGCATCAAAAGTCCAAGTGTTATGAAAGGCTACTATCAAAGGCCAGAAGCCACGGCTGAAGCCATCAGAGACGGTTGGTTCCTAACCGGAGATATCGGACGCATCGATGAGCACGGCAACTTGTTCATTGTCGATCGCGTTAAAGACATGATCATCCGTGGTGGTTACAACGTGTACCCGCGTGAAATCGAAGAAGTCTTGATGTGTCATCCCGATGTCGAAATGGTCGCGGTGGTTGGTGAACATCATGATCGTCTAGGCGAAGAAATTCATGCGCATGTTGTGCTTCATGAACATACACAATGTGATAGCACAGCGCTGATAACTTGGTGTCGTGAGCAATTGGCGGATTACAAATACCCTCGTAAGGTGTTTATTCGTAAAGCGCTACCAATGACGGCGACAGGCAAGATTTTGAAGCGAGAGTTACACCCACTAGAAATCGCGGAGGCAACCAATGGATAGTTATGATTTTATTATTGTTGGCGGTGGTTCTGCGGGTTGTGTCATGGCTTCGCGGCTGTCTGAAGACCCGAATATCACTGTTTGCTTATTAGAAGCGGGTGGTAAAGACAGCAGCCCGTTCATTCATACTCCGGTTGGCGTGGTGGCAATGATGCCAACCAAACTCAACAACTGGGCCTTTGAAACCGTTGAACAACCGGGTTTAAATGGCCGTAAAGGTTACCAACCGAGAGGTAAGACACTTGGCGGTTCTAGCTCTATCAATGCCATGATGTATGCTCGTGGGCATCGTTACGACTACGATACGTGGGAAAGCTTAGGTAACACTGGCTGGAATTATGAATCATGTCTGCCTTACTTTAAGAAAGCGGAAAATAACGAAGTTCACCAAGATGAATACCACGGCCAAGGTGGTCCATTGAATGTGGCGAACCTTCGATCGCCAAGCCCGATGTTGGAACGTTACTTAACGGCGTGTGAGTCGATAGGGGTTCCTCGTAATGAAGACATCAACGGTGCGGCTCAATTTGGCGCGATGCCGACTCAGGTGACTCAGATTAATGGCGAACGATGCAGCGCTGCCAAGGCTTATTTAACGCCAAACCTTTCGAGACCAAATCTAACGGTCGTGACCAAGGCAACCACGCATAAGGTATTGTTTGAAGGCAAGAAGGCGGTTGGTGTCGAATATGGTTCTAACGGCAAGCGTTATCAGATCCAGTGCAACAAAGAAGTGATTCTATCCGCTGGCGCCTTTGGTTCCCCACAATTGCTGTTACTGTCGGGTGTCGGCGCTAAAGATGAACTAGAGACGCATGGCATCGAACAGGTTCATGAATTGTCTGGAGTGGGTAAGAACCTTCAAGACCATATCGACTTAGTCCATTCGTACAAATGCAGTGAAAAGCGTGAAACTTTTGGTATCTCGCTGCAAATGGCCTCTGAAATGACCAAAGCTTTACCGTTATGGCACAAAGAGCGCCGCGGTAAGATGAGCAGCAATTTTGCAGAAGGGATAGGCTTTCTTTGTTCCGAAGATCATATCGCCGTGCCAGATTTAGAGTTTGTATTTGTCGTCGCTGTGGTTGATGATCATGCCCGAAAAATACATACCAGTCATGGGTTTACGTCTCATGTCACCTTGCTACGACCGAAAAGTATAGGCACGGTAACGCTCAATAGTAGCGATCCCTATGATCCGCCTAAGATCGACCCTGCGTTTTTCAGTCACCCTGAAGACATGGACATCATGATTAAGGGGTGGAAGAAGCAGTATCAAATGCTAGAAAGCGCGGCGTTTGATGATATCCGTGGCAATGCTTTTTATCCGGTCGATGCCAATGATGACAACGCTATTGAGCAAGATATTCGAAATCGTGCGGATACTCAGTATCATCCAGTCGGAACCTGCAAAATGGGAACCGATGATGATTCTCTGGCCGTGGTAGATAACGATCTTAAAGTCTATGGATTGGATAACTTAAGAGTCATTGATGCTTCTGTGATGCCAACATTAGTGGGGGCGAATACCAATGCGCCAACCATTATGATTGCCGAAAAAATAGCAGATCAGATCAAGGAACAATACGGGCTTTGCAAGCAACAAACCAAGCAACAAGACAATGAACAGGCAGAAGACGAGATGGTTGTATAATTAACAGAAACAGATATAACTGATTGTTTTACAGTAGGTTAGGGAGTCTTATTTTGGTAAGGCTCTCTAACCTATTTTTTGTACGCTTTCTTAAAGCACAAGCTAAATTAAAAGCGATATAAACACGG
Organism: Vibrio lentus; assembly: GCF_002875945.1. Lineage (GTDB taxonomy): Bacteria > Pseudomonadota > Gammaproteobacteria > Enterobacterales > Vibrionaceae > Vibrio > Vibrio apostichopi. The sequence goes on along the minus strand of NZ_MCZK01000110.1, from coordinate 40,289 downwards.
GTCTATTTGGTCAGAGCTTGATTAAGCCATTGATCAAATTGGCCTTTTGGTAACGCACCGTTAATCGTATCGACACGCTTACCGTCTTTAAACACCATCACCGTGGGAATACTTCTGATTTGGTACATCGCGGCAAGCTGTTGCTGAGCTTCAGTATCAATCTTAACGAATCGAACATCTCCCGAACGCTCTTTTGCGACGTCGCTGAACACTGGCGCAAAGCCCACACATGGGTTGCACCATGTCGCCCAGAAATCGACAACCACAGGCTGTGAACTGTTCAAGATAGATTGGAAATTAAGTGACGTTCCCTCGATAGGAGCGCCATCGAGCAATGCTGTTTTGCATTTGCCGCAGGTTGGGCTTTCTGAAATTCTTTCTGAAGGAACTCGGTTTACGCCATTACAAGAAGGGCAACGTGTGTTGAATGTAGACATAACTTTCTCTTTTTATTGCAACTCCGTGTCTAACGCGATTTACGAATCGCGCACGGAACGCTTATACTGTTTAAAACAAGAATACGATACTTAAATAAAAACAAACAATAAACAGGTAAATGATGACAAAATTTTACGCCGAAATTACTGGCTGGGGAAAGTGTCTGCCACCAGCCGTGCTGTCCAATGATGATTTAAGCACTTTCATTGATACGTCTGACGAGTGGATTCGAACTCGAACTGGTATCGAAAACCGTCGTATCAGTCATGTAAATACCTCTGAACTTGCGACTGTTGCAGCGAAACATGCAATGGCGTGTGCTGGCCTAACTGCTGAAGATATCGATCTTGTTATCATCGCGACGTGCAGCCCAGATTCTCTTATCCCAAATACTGCATCTAAGGTTCAACAGAACCTAGGCATTAAAAGTGCAGCGGCTTTCGACCTTAACGCTGCGTGTACTGGATTTATTTACGGTGTTGAAACCGCGACTCGATTGATTCAAGCGGGCAACTACCGCAATGCGATCGTTGTCGGTGCTGAACGTCTTTCTTTCTTCATCGACTGGACCAAACGTGATACTGCAGTTCTGTTCGGTGATGGCGCTGGCGCTGTGGTTCTATCTCGCACTGAAGAACAAGTTGGTTTGCAAGAAGCTCAGATCGGTTGTGATGCTGAAGGACGCGATATTCTAGCTGTACCAAAATTCGGTACTTCTATGGACCGCTTTGCGGCTGATAACGGCTACTGGGACTTTGATTTCGTTGGTAAAGAGATCTTCAAACGTGCAGTGAAAGGCATGGGCGCAGCGGCACACACAGTATTGAGCCGCACAGGTATCTCAACCGACAACATTGACGTTGTGATTCCGCACCAAGCGAACATCCGAATCATTCAAACTCTGTGTGATATGGCAGGTATCGATCGCGAGAAAGCGTTTGTTAATATCCAAAACTACGGCAACACATCCGCAGCGACTGTGCCAATCGCATTGTGTGAATCGCTAGAACAAGGTTTCGTTAAGCCTAACGACAACATTCTTGTTGCGGCATTTGGTGCGGGCTTAACGTGGGGCGCTGGCCACATTAAATGGGGTAGTCGTGTTGAACCGCTAGGTCAATCAGATGCTAAGCTTCCAGAAGCCGACAAATCTGCGTTAGAGCTTCTAGAAAGAGCCATTTTACACTGTAAAACACATCCGAATTCAGCGAGCGAATAACGCTGATGGGCACAGTAACCAAAGTACGTCTTATGACTAAAGCCGACCTCGATGGGGCGGCTTTAGTCCACCAAGCAACGTTTGTTCGACAACAGAACTCAAAAGATTGGTTACAATGTAACTTGAACGCCGCGCCACGCTTTCTTAACTTTGTTGCAGAGAGTGAAGGTGAGATCGTGGGTTACATCATCTGGGTTCAGAAGAGTGGGTTTAGACCTGAAGCTGTTTTGGAGCTAGAACAACTTGCGGTATTACCAAGCGCGCAGGGCAAAGGATTGGGTAAAAAGCTGATTCTAGATTCCCTGCCGCAGGTAAAGCAGCATTTGGCGGAGCAAGGCTCAACACTAAAGCATGTTTTAGTGACCACCAGAGCGGATAACTTTGCACAGAAACTGTATCAGTCGACATTGGGTGCAGAGGTCGAAACCACGATTTCAAACCTGTACTCTGCTGACGAAGTGCTTATGATAGCTCGTAATGTAGGTGAGCGAATCTGATCGCTGAGTTCTTAGAACCAATTATAATCAGCGGTACAAACCGACCGTCATCGATAAACGTTTAATTAGGGACTAATCTAGTCCCTTTTGTTATTTCTTAGGAAGTGTTTTGAAGAAAGTTTTAGCAATTGGCTACGTTTGGCCAGAACCGAATTCATCGGCGGCTGGCAGCCATATGATGTCAATTTTACGTCTATTTAAGAGACAAGGTTGGTCAGTTGAATTTGCAACGCCAGCTCAAGAAACCGAGCACATGATTGATCTCTCTGAAGAGGGCATCACGAGCCAATCTATACAGTTAAATTGCGATAGCTTTGACCAGTACATCGAAGAGCTGCAACCCGATGTCGTGATGTTCGACCGTTTCATGATGGAAGAGCAGTTTGGTTGGCGTGTTGAGAAAGTATGCCCGAATGCCTTTAAGTTACTGGATACGGAAGACTTGCAGTTCCTACGTAACGCGCGCCATGAAGCTGTTAAGAAAGAGACAGAACTGACTAAAGCGCATTTGTACAGTGACTTGGCTAAACGTGAAATTGCCGCGATTCTACGCTGTGATCTTTCGTTGATCATTTCTAGCCATGAGATGGAGTTGCTTCAATCTGAGTTCAATATCGATCCAAAACTGCTTCATCACTTGCCGTTCATGGTTGATCTCAATACTCTACCTGAAAGCACGAAAAGCTTTGAAGAACGTAAGCATTTCATGACGATAGGCAACTTTAGACACGCACCGAACTGGGATGCTGTACTTCAGTTGCAAAAGATTTGGCCGAAGATTCGTAAACAGTTACCTGAATCTGAGCTTCATATTTACGGATCTTACCCGCCGCCGAAAGCAACGGCTTTGCATAACCCTAAAACTGGCTTCCATATCAAAGGTTGGGCGAAAGACGCTCAAGAAGTGATGGAGCAGGCTCGTGTGTGTGTAGCACCTCTACGATTTGGCGCAGGCATTAAAGGCAAGTTACTTGATGCGATGAAGCTACAGACTCCGAACGTGACCAGTGAAATCGGTAGCGAAGGCATGTTGCCACAAGGTGAACTGCAATGGCCGGGCGCGGTTGCTGATGATATCGACGAGTTTGTTGAAGCTGCGGTTGCTCTCTACAAAGATGAAGAGAAGTGGCTTAAGGCTCAAAGCCAGTGTCACTTAATCCTTGAAGCGTACTATGAACAGAATCAACTGGGCGACACATTGATTGAGCGATTAACGGCGTTAGAGTCGGATCTTGAATCTCATCGACTGGATAACTTCTTTGGTTCGATGCTTAAGCACCATAGTATGGCGAGTACTAAGTACATGTCGCAGTGGATAGCTGAAAAGAACAAGACTAAGTAGCTTACACAATACAACCAATACAACCGAATCAAATCATAAGCCCTTAGGTTAACGCCTAGGGGCTTTTTTCATGCAGGGTGCTTGTTAATTCCAGACTTACAAAACGAAACATACCTTTAGTACATTAGCATTGACTAATTTATATTTATTAGTAAACTCTAATTTAAAGGTTGTTATGAGTTTATGATGTTTGTGGATAGGAGAGGTCTGTGCTTAGTTTGATTCCTTGGGATGCTTTTTTCGGAGGCATGTTGTTAGGCGTGTCGGCCATTGTTTTAATGTTGGGGATTGGTCGAGTTGCTGGCATTAGTGGCATTGTCAGCCGATTATTGCCAACTGGCACCAGCAACAAAGAACGTAAAGATGCGGATACAGCAAACACCGAGAAACACTGGCGTATCGCCTTTGTTGTGGGAATGGTCGCAAGTGGTTGGCTATTAATTCCGACGGGCTACCAACTTCCGCAGTTAGAAGAGATGAATCTCGCTTTAGTGATTATTGCAGGCCTTCTGGTGGGCTTTGGTACTAAAACAGCGAACGGTTGTACTAGCGGGCATGGCATTGTCGGAATGGCTCGTTTATCTAAACGTTCTATTGTTGCGACCTGTGTATTTATGGGTGTGGCAATCGTAACCGTGTTTATCAAGAATCTGACTGGCTTGGGGGCATAATGAAAAACGCTTCATTTACTATCGTTATCGGTTTGGTCGCAGGTATTCTTTTTGGCTCTGGCATGATCATCTCAGGGATGGTTGATCCTGAGAAGGTACTCGGCTTCTTAGACATTACCGGTAACTGGGACATTAGTTTGGCATTCGTCATGGGTGGCGCGCTATTGGTCTTTGCACCGTTTTATCACCTGGTCATTAAAAAGCGCGCTAAAGCCATCAATGGCGAGCCGTTAGATAGCCGTAACAATCCGTTGATAGACAGAAAGCTGATTCTTGGATCTACAGCGTTTGGCTTAGGCTGGGGGATTGCAGGCTTTTGCCCAGGCCCTGCGGTAACCAGCCTAAGTGGCGGCAACCCGACGGTGTGGGTGTTTATGATAAGCATGCTGGTGGGAATGTGGCTGGCGGGTCGTATGAACAAAACCTGTTAGTAGCAAGCGTATAGCTGATTACAATGGCTTTGATGTTATTCGTTCTGAGCTGACCAACCATAGAGGTTGACTCGCTTTCAACAAGAAAGCCAGTCAGCCTCTTTTATATCTACTGTTTCTACTATTTGCAGTTATCTACAATCTGCCGTTATCTAAAATCTATTAATTAATAGTCGTTGAAACTGGGCAGTGGTCACTGAGTTTGTAGTCCAGCACATCTTGCGTTTCAAATACCTTTTGCTTCGCAGGAGAAGCATCCAAGGACTTGCTCACCACAATATGATCAATCACTGAACGAAACTGATGCGTACGGTGATTGTTGCGGTTTGAGCGCACCTTACAATCTGCTCGAGTTTTTCGTGTTGCCAACTGAGCATCGGTATTTTGCGTCATGTCTTTCCACATCCAATCTCTTGAATAGGAGAGGTTGTGGTTAAAGTCGCCCAGAATCGCGTAGTCTTCGCCTTTACGTTCTCTTTGCTGTATCCACTTATTGAGTTGTTGAGCTTGGTCTTTGAGCCTTGAACAGTCTCGGTTAGACTTATACGCGCCGCTGCAACCCGCCTTTAAATGCACTGACAACATGTGAATTGGTTTTGTGTTCGTTTCTACAACCATATAGCTAGCAAACCTAAGCTTGCTGTTAGCACTCGTTTCTAGAGGAAAGTCAGCGTAGTCAGTGAGAGCGATTCCTTTACGAACCGCGAAGCCCGTATATTGGTTCACTTCTTTGAATTGTCGGTTACTATTTTTGGGCAATGAACGATCAGACATCAAGATTTCATATTGATCACCAGCGATGCGTTGGATGGCATTGACGTCATCGATTTCTTGAAAAGCAACCACATCCGCATCTAAGGATTGGAAATACTGTTCGAGTTTATCGAAATCCGCTTGATCACGTTGGGCAGAAAACTTATTCACAGCCACATTGGTTGATAACCATTCGATATTCCAACTGGATATGGTCAAAGGTTCAGCAAATGCCTGGCTACTGAGTAAGCAACTTAGCATTACCCACTTTTGAAGTCGTTTCATTCCAAATATCCCTAATTTTGTCGTCCAATATAGTTGAGCCGTTATCCTACAACACTTACCAAAAATTCAACTCTTTTTAGCAGTTTTTTTATTGTTACATTGTTTCTTTTCGACTTGAGAACTCACGTAATAATATTGGATTTATCTTGTTCAGCGTGCGCGTTTTATTGATCCAAATCAATACTCAAAGTTGGTGGTTCTCGTTAAATACGCCACAATATCTAGTGTTAGTTAAACGATAAATCGCTCTATATAGTGTGTTTGTGGATAAGTCTGTGAATACCTCAAGAGTAAGGAGAAGTGGTGAAATCAATCGTAATCAAGCGTGATGGCTCAAGAGCTCCATTCAGTAGAGATCGCATTCAAGCTGCAGTGGAAGCAGCATCAGACAAAGCCGATAAGGAAATTGCTATTTATGCTCTGAATGTGGCATTAGCAGTTGAGTTGAAGCTCGAAGACTACGATGAAGTTCATATCTCTGAAATTCAAACCATGGTCGAGAACGAGCTAATGCAGGGACCTTATAAGTCTCTGGCTCGTGCCTACATTGAATATCGTCATGACCGCGACATCGCACGTGAAAAGCAAAGCGCTTTAACGCGTGAAATCGAAGGCCTGATCGAAGAAAGCAATGTTGATCTGATCAATGAGAATGCCAACAAAGATGGCAAAGTTATCCCAACTCAGCGTGATTTGCTGGCGGGTATCGTGGCTAAACACTATGCGAAAACTCACATTTTGCCGCGTGACATCGTACAAGCTCACGAGTGTGGTGACATTCATTACCATGATCTAGACTATGCACCGTTCTTCCCAATGTTTAACTGTATGCTTATCGATCTGAAAGGCATGTTAACGCATGGCTTCAAGATGGGTAATGCAGAAATAGACACTCCTAAGTCTATTTCTACGGCAACAGCGGTAACCGCGCAGATCATCGCGCAAGTAGCGAGCCACATCTACGGCGGCACAACGATTAACCGTATCGATGAGGTTCTAGAGCCTTACGTTATGGCGAGCTATGAGAAGCACTTATCGCTAGCGAAAGAGTGGGACATTCATAGCCCAGAAGCTTTTGCTATCTCTCGTACTGAGAAAGAGTGTTACGACGCGTTCCAATCTCTGGAGTACGAAGTAAACACGCTGCACACCGCTAATGGCCAAACACCATTCGTGACGTTTGGTTTTGGTTTAGGCGAAAGCTGGGGTTCAAAACTAATCCAGCAATCTATCTTGAAAAACCGCATTGCAGGTTTGGGTAAGAACCGTAAAACAGCCGTGTTCCCGAAACTGGTTTTTGCAATCAAAGATGGCTTGAACCACCAGAAGCAAGATCCGAACTACGACATCAAGCAATTAGCGCTAGAGTGCGCATCTAAGCGTATGTACCCAGACATTCTTAACTACGACAAAGTAGTAGAAGTGACAGGGTCATTTAAAACGCCTATGGGTTGCCGTAGCTTCTTGAATACTTATGAAGAAAACGGTGAGTTGATTCATGAAGGACGTAACAACTTAGGTGTAGTTAGCTTGAACTTGCCACGTATCGCGATTAACGCGAAGCAAGATATGGTTAAGTTCTACGAACTGCTTGATGAAAAACTGAAGCTGGCTCGTCGTGCTCTAGAAACTCGTATCTCTCGTCTAGAAAACGTGAAAGCGCGTGTTGCTCCAATCCTATACATGGAAGGTGCGTGTGGTGTTCGTTTGAAAGCAGACGACTCAATCGCAGACATCTTCAAGAACGGCCGTGCTTCTGTTTCTCTTGGTTACATTGGTATCCACGAAGCAATGACCGCACTTTACGGCACTGACGTTCATCTGTACGACGACGGCGAAATGCGTACTAAAGCGCTTGAGCTGGTGGAGTACATGAAGCGTGAAGTGGAATCTTGGACGAAAGAAACAGGTTACGCGTTCAGCCTATACGGCACACCAAGTGAAAACCTATGTAGCCGTTTCTGCAGCATCGATACCAAAGAATTTGGTGTGATTGATGGCGTAACAGACCGTGGTTACTACACAAACAGCTTCCACTTAGACGTGCAGAAGAAAGTGAACCCATACGACAAGATCGATTTCGAGATGCCTTATCCTGAAATCTCTAGCGGCGGTTTCATCTGTTACGGTGAGTTTCCGAACATGCAGAAGAACATCGAAGCACTAGAAAACGTATGGGACTACAGCTATACACGTGTTCCTTACTACGGCACCAATACGCCGATTGATGAGTGTTACGAGTGTGGTTACAACGGTGAGTTTGACTGTACAAGTAAGGGCTTTACATGTCCTAAGTGTGGCAACCATGACTCAACCAAAGTATCGGTAACACGCCGTGTTTGTGGTTACCTTGGTAGCCCAGATGCACGACCATTTAACTTCGGTAAGCAAGAAGAAGTTAAACGCCGCGTGAAGCACCTTTGATCTAACGAAGGATCTTAGTAAGGTCTGCGATTTTTAGCTAGCTCACTTAGAAGAGCTACGTTTCAAGAAATAAGATTGGTATCGGCGCTATGTCGATACCAATTCTTTTGTTTCAGTTCTTACTGCATTTCGCTTCAAACTATTAAGTAATAACGAGTTTTCAATACTGCCTTATGAATTATCATCAATATCACCCAATCGACGTCGTAAACGGCCCTGGAACACGCTGCACTTTGTTTGTGTCGGGTTGTGTACACCAATGTCGCGGGTGCTATAACCAGTCGACACAAAGATTGGACTCTGGGCATTTGTTTACTCAAGAACTACAAGATCAAATTATCGCTGATCTCAATGACCCGCGAATCAAGCGTCGTGGTTTATCACTTTCTGGTGGTGACCCAATGCATCCGGCAAACGTGTCTGAAGTGCTTAAGCTTGTTCAGCGTGTAAAAGCGGAATGCGAAGGCAAAGACATTTGGATGTGGACGGGCTACGAGCTAGATGAGCTTGATGAAAAACAGAAGCAAGTATTGGAATACGTTGATACCTTGATTGATGGTCGTTTCGAGCAAGACAAAGCGGATCCAATGTTAGATTGGCGTGGTAGTTCAAACCAAATCATTCATCGATTTACTGACATATAACTGTTGTCGTGACTTAGCATACTCGTAAAGCGAAAAAGGGCGTCATGGTTAGCGCAATGCAACCAATCGGCCCTTGGGTGTGAGTTCTTTTCGTTTATTAGCTCAAACTATTATTCAAGCAGTGAGCTGGTCAGGTTCTTCTATTAGGTTGTTAATCCATTTCTTAGAGTGAATACGTTGGCTGGTCAAAGCGATCTTGACTAACTCCTCCAGTAGCACAATCATCAACACCCATTCTAAAGACCAACCCAACACTAAAGCGGTGAAATAGGCGAGGGGAATACCAATTGCCCACTGGCCAAATATGTCGATGAAGATGCTGTAGTTGATGTCTCCACCACTTTTTAAAACACCGCCAATGCCAACCATATTGAATACTCTCAGTATCATCCCCGCGGCCATTACTAATGCGACGTTGACCGCTGTGTCTTTAAGCTCTAGATGCGTAAAACCGATCAGTTGGACAATGGCTGGCTTGGCGATAAAACACAGTAATGCGAGTAAAGCAGCAAGCGCACAACTGACGAACACATAACCCCAAGCGGTATTCTCGACGCGTTGGTAGTTCTTCGCCCCAATCTCATTACCAAGAATGATTGAAGCGGCAACCGCAAAACCCAAGAACGCGGAGATTAAGATACTTTCGACAGGCGATAACAGCGAAATGATCGCAAGCTCTCCAACACCCATTTGCCCAACGATCACGTTATAAATAAGAATCCCGCCTGCCCATGCTGTGTCATGAATCAACATAGGTATCGCTATCGTGAAGTACTTCTTTCTATGCTTGGGTAAGATTGCATCACGCCAACTCTCTATTGTAGGAAATAGATGCGCGTAATGTTTTCTCGCCATAACAAGCAATCCAATCGTCTGAAAGAATCGAGAAACTGTGGTGCCAATCGCTGCGCCAAGCACGCCGAGTTCTGGAAAACCAAATAACCCAAAGATCAGCAGTGCATTTAGAATCGCATTCACGATGATCGCCCAGATACTGATCTTGGTAGGTAATTTTGCTTCACCAACCGATCGCAATGCACTTTCTAGCGGCACAACGATCGCGGTACCAAAAAGGCTGGCTCCTGTTATCCAAAGGTAATCCGTTGCCAAGCGGACGTAATCAGGGTCTGAGGCCACCACAGACACCACTGATTCAGGAACCAATGTATAGATGAACACAAAGGGAATGATGGCAAAGATAGACAGTGCCCATGATTGCGCTAGCGTACGTCGAATTCCGTTGAAATCACCTGCGCCAAAATATTGCGAAGCTAGCACGTTCACTGCTCCGCTAATCCCCGACACCATGATCAAGTTGAAGAAGAAGATACGGTTGCCAACACCAACAGCGGCGGTTGCAGAATCACCAAGCTGATTGACCATAAAAATATCGACCACGCCAAGCAATGAAAACAACATGGTTTGCAGTGAGACAGGTAAACCGATGTGTAATAGTTTTTGCCAAAATTCTTTGTCTAAATGACGATATGTCGAGAGCATCGCATTTCCCCTCTAGTGAATATGCGAGAAGTTTATCGGCATTTGTTTTGTCTGTATTGTTCCTGCTCATCACAAACTTTTGCCAAACTATCCAGTTTAGTGGTTTGGCAATTTATACGAGCTAGCAATTGAATGAATGAGAAACAAGAACGGTATGAGATTTCAGACAAGACGCATCAAGAGTTTGTCGATCAAAGCCATGTCTTAGCATTTGAAGAGCTCGGCATCGTTCAGTGTGGGACGGCATCATGCCGAGACTTCTTTTCCGTCTATCGCAAGAATCAACAGAAACACATGCTGCTGTATACCGTGAGAGGCAAGGGTTGGCTCGAAAGCGCAGGATGTCGCTACATTCTAGAACCGGGCTCGTGCATTACCGTTCCAGCAGGTATTGAGAATGGCTTTGGTATTGAAGAAGAAACATGGCAGATAGCCTGGATCTTTCTCTCGCCCGATAAACAGTGGGAAAATGTTGTCAGTGATGAAGTGAGTTATACGCTGTCTCCGGCAGCAGAAGTCGTTTCGTCGTGCATTCACACTCTATTGAGAAGCATTGCCTTACCCATCGATTTGGGTGGAGCGATTGCCATACATAGCGTAGCCCAAATAGAATTCATGATTAATGCGCCGGTCCCACAACAGCAGTCACGAAATTTGATTCGCCTAAGACGCGTGTTCGACAACGTACAAAAGCAGCTTCACAAAGAGTGGAACGTTCATGAACTCGCGAGCTTATTCCCGTGCTCAGAGCCGCATTTCCATCGCTTGTGTCAACGATATTATTCTCATAGCCCGATGACCCACATTATGCGCATGAGAATGGAGTACGCGGCGCGATTACTCAGGTCGAGTGATTGGTCGATTCAACATATCGGTGAGATAGTCGGTTATCCCAATGCTGCCAACTTTAGCACCCGATTTAAGGCGTGGTCGGGAATGACACCAAGGCAATTCAAACAGAGTGTTTGATCGATGTAGCTGTGGGAGGTTAAACAATAAAGCTTATATATTGCGCAACTGGCTCTTAACTGTTCGAAATTTAAACTATATCTAGGCTTAAAATGACCAATCTCTGATTACTTATGGTAACTAAGCTCTTCTATTAAAAAATGTTTCTGATTTTAGTACGAAAATGTTAACGTGAAATCCATTACTTGAATTTCAAAGGGTTGTGACTTTCATGTTTTCACATCTACCAAAACCAACTTTAGATCCAATTTTATCTCTTTCTGTCGCTTACCGCGGCGATCCTCGTACTGACAAAGTCGACTTAGGCATTGGTGTTTACAAAAACGACCAAGGCGAAACACCTATCATGAAAGCCGTTTCTATGGCTCAAGATATTGTTGTCGAGACTCAGAAAACCAAAGCTTACGTTGGCCTTGCTGGCTGTGAAGAGTTTAACCAGAGCATGGTTGATCTGCTGCTTAAAGGGACTTCTGCAATGGGTCGTGTAGCCGCGATTCAAACACCGGGTGCAAGTGGTGCACTTCGTATGTTGGGTGACTTAATGAAAGTTTCTCAACCAGACACCACGGTTTGGATTTCAAACCCAAGCTACGTTAACCATAAACCGGTGATGGAAGCAGCAGGCCTAAAAGTTCGATACTACAATTACTTCAGTCCTGAAACGAAGCAAGTTGATGTTGCAAGAATGATGGAAGACCTATCAACAGCGGGTCCATCAGACGTTGTACTACTTCACGGTTGCTGCCATAACCCGACGGGTGCTGATATCAATTTTGAAGCGTGGCAGGAAATTACTAAGTTATCGCAAAAGAATGGTTTCTTACCGTTCGTTGATATTGCCTACCAAGGCTTTGGCGATGGCCTAGAAGAAGACGCGAAAGGTCTTCAACACATGGCAAACAACGTCGAAGAAATGCTGATCACAACATCCTGCTCGAAGAACTTCGGTTTGTATCGTGAAAGAACGGGTGCTGCGATCGTTATCGGCAAGAACAGCGAACACGTTGGCAATGCAAGAGGTAAGCTTCTTACTCTGGCTCGTTCAACTTACACTATGCCGCCTGATCACGGTGCTGCTCTGGTTAAAACAATTCTTCAGAATCAAGAGCTAACGAAGATTTGGAAGCAAGAGTTGAGTGAAATGCAGCAACGTTTGTTAAATCTGCGCCAAAGTTTGTGTGATGAATTGCGAAATACTTATAACACGTCACAATTTGACTTCATTGAAAGCCATAAAGGTATGTTTAGTGTACTAGGCTTTAAAGAAACTCAAATGAATCAATTACGTGAAGAATATGGAGTCTATGGTGTTGGTGATGGACGCATCAATATTGCAGGCCTTTCCGAATCTCATATTCCTTACGTAGCAAAGGCGATAGCTAACGTATCAAAATAAAAGGTGACTGAATGTACAATTGGAAAGCGATTATAACCCTGATGTTAAGTGGTGGCCTGTTTGCTTGTTCGACGACGACTCAAGTTCCTGTCGAGCCAGAGCAAAAGCCTCAAATCGAACAACCTGTTGTTGATGATTCTTCGAAGGGTGAGACTGAAGCAACGGAAGGCGAGAAAGTAACGGAACCTACAGAAAAGCCTGAAGAAGTAAAACCAGTAGAGCCTGCGGAACCTGAGGTAAAACCTGCACCTGTTGAAAAGCCAGTAGAGAAGGCTAGAAAAACAAGTGATGGTAAACTGATCCTTGGTGAAGAAGAGTGGGTGTTTGTTCCTGGTCTTAAAGAAGCATTTAAAGCTCGTGTCGATACCGGCGCGACGACGTCATCAATCAGTGCAGTCGATATTGTCGATTTCGAACGTGACGGCAAAGATTGGGTTAAATTTAAGATTGAACATGATGGCATCACAACGGAAGAGGTGAGCTTACCTGTAGAACGTTGGGTGAAGATCAAACAATCAAGTGCTGAAGGCACACAACGACGTGCTGTTGTTGTCGCTTCAATTCAAATCGGCGATCTAAAAGACAAAACTGAGTTTACGTTAGCAGACCGAACGCATCTTTCTTTCCCACTTCTTTTGGGTAGAAGCTTCTTTAGAGATGTTGCGGTAGTAGATGTAAGCCAAAAGTACGTTCAAAAGAAAATTACTAAGTAACGGTACATTTCCTCGTCAAGGCTTTTAGTCTTGAAGAGAGATAGCTTTAAAAGCGATCAGCTTAGAACGTTTTTAGTATCGATAAATAGAATCCCTGTCAGTTCAACTGGCGGGGATTTTTCTATTTACACGTTAATAACGTATGAAAAGCATCTAAATGGTCTATGTTTACCATTCGTTTACTGTTTAGCCTCGACAACGTGATCGAGATCTCTATATAATCCGCGCTTCGATTTTTGTTTAATCCATACTTTCGTACTTCTTATTTAGGTTATTGAAATAGTCTAATAATTATCTGTCAGTACACGCTTAGGAATTAGTTCTTTGATATCTACCGCGAACATCACAATGCAATTTGGCGCAGAGCCGCTGTTTGAAAACATCTCTGCTAAATTTGGTAACGGCAACCGCTACGGTTTGATCGGCGCTAATGGTTGCGGCAAATCAACGTTCATGAAAATCCTAAGTGGTGCATTAACGCCAAGCTCGGGTAACGTTTCTATCACTCCAGGCGAAAAACTGGGTGTTTTGAGCCAAGATCAGTTCGCATTCGAACAGTACAGCGTTATCGACGTTGTGATCATGGGTGACAGAAAGTTGTGGGAAGTAAAACAAGAACGTGACCGTATTTACTCTTTGCCAGAAATGAGCGAAGACGATGGCATGAAAGTCGCTGAGCTTGAAAGCGAATTCGCGGAAATGGATGGCTACACAGCAGAAAGCCGTGCAGGTGACATCCTGATCCAAGCGGGTATTGAAGAAGAGTTTCACTTCGGCCTGATGCAACAAGTTGCTCAGGGTTGGAAACTGCGTGTGCTATTGGCACAGGCACTGTTCGCAAACCCAGATATCTTGCTTCTTGATGAACCAACCAACAACTTGGACATTCACACGATTAACTGGCTTGCTGAAGAGCTAAACCAGCGTAAATGTACAATGATCATCATTTCGCACGATAGACACTTCCTGAACTCTGTGTGTACGCACATGGCGGATATCGACTACGGCGAACTTCGTGTTTACCCAGGTAACTACGAGTACTTCCTAGAAGCGTCAGGTTTGATTCGTGACCAACTTCTAGCGAGCAACGCTAAGAAAGCAGCTGAGATCAGCGAACTGCAAGACTTCGTAAACCGTTTTGGTGCGAACGCATCTAAAGCGAAACAAGCAAGTTCTCGTGCTAAGAAAATGGACAAGATCACGCTTGATGAAGTGAAATCTTCGAGCCGTATGAGCCCATCAATTGATTTTGGTGAAGGCAAGAAACTACACCGTCAAGCGCTTGAACTTAAAGAGCTTGGTCACGGCTTCGATGGCGAAACATTGTTTGCTGGTGGCAACTTACTGCTTGAAGCGGGTACACGTCTTGCTGTTATCGGTGAGAACGGTGTGGGTAAAACCACGTTGCTACGTTGCCTAGTTCAAGAGCTAGAGCAAAACGAAGGCATCGTTAAATGGTCTGAAAACGCTTCTGTAGGTTACTGCCCACAAGACAGCACAAGAGACTTCGACAATGATTTGAGCATCTTCGATTGGATCTCACAATGGCGCACAGCGAAGCACGATGACCTAATGGTACGTGGCATTTTGGGTCGTCTGTTGTTTACTGCTGATGATGCAAACAAGAAAGCACGTAACTGTTCTGGTGGTGAGAAAAACCGTCTGTTATTCGGCAAGCTAATGATGCAAGACATCAACGTACTTGTTATGGACGAACCAACTAACCACATGGACATGGAAGCAATCCAAGCTCTTAACGATGCGCTCAAGGTTTACACTGGCACGCTCATCTTCGTAAGTCATGACCGTGAGTTTGTTTCTTCACTAGCAAACCACATCATTGATGTGAAAGATCAACAGCTAGTAAGCTTCCAAGGTACTTATGAAGAGTACTTAGACCACCAGAAAAAGATGCTGATGGTTAACTTATAATCGTGTTGATTAGCTGCTAAGTAACTCGGGTATATAAATAGCTTTGTATATAAACTAAGCTACGCACAGGTAACCTGATACGAACATAAAGAAAGCCCCCGAACACAACAGTGGTCGGGGGCTTTTTGTTTGGGCTGCGTTTGTAATCGACGACAGCTAGAATCTAATCACCAGATTTAGTATTTGAACAACTGAACTTGGGTATTCAATTGTTGGGCGATACCGCGCAGCTCTTCTGATAGGTGGCGAGAGTTGTCAGCCTCAGTCGACATGTTATCTGACACGTCATTAACCAACTGAATATTTTTACTCACCTCACCAGTTACGGTTCTTTGCTCGGATGCTGCATTTGAGATTTGTGACGCCATATCTGAGATCTGTTGAATCGACGTTGCAATCTCTTCTAGCGCTGTCGTCGCATTGTTTGCATCATCAACACTAGACTGCGCCAAGTCTTGGCTGCGTTGCATTGATTCCACTGCACTGACGCTGTTTTTCTGAAGAGTCTCAATCATTTCACGAATCTCATCAGTAGAGCTGTGAGTTCGTTGAGAGAGAACTCGAACTTCGTCTGCGACAACCGCAAATCCACGACCTTGTTCACCAGCACGTGCTGCTTCAATGGCGGCATTCAGAGCGAGTAGGTTAGTTTGCTCTGCGATGTCTGAAATTGTTGCCAATATCGCATTGATATCCAGTGCATTTTTCTCAACTTCTTGAATGATCCCAGAAGCGTTTTCTACTTGTTGAGCAAGGTTAGTGATTGAATCTTGGTTACGAATAATAACTTGTTTGCCTTGTTCACAGTTTTCGGTCGAGCCAATCGCTGAATCAGCCGTCATTTGAGCGTTGCTTGCCACTTCTTCTGCCGTTGCCGACATTTCGTGTACCGCCGTGGCGATTTGTGAGATCTCGTGAAGTTGAACCGACAGGCCTTCATTGGTCTGACGCGCAACATTGGTACTGACTTCAGATTGCTGATTGAGCTGATGAGAAGAGTCTGCAATATCACGTACGATCTCTTGTAGCTTAGCGATGAACGCGTTGACGTGGTGCGCAAGCGTGCCGATCTCGTCTTTGCTATTCACGGTAATACGCTGTGTTAAATCACCATCACCTTTAGACAATGCTTCCATAGCAGAGCTTAGCGTCGTTAATGGCGCAAGTGCTTTCTTGATAATGAACATCGCAACAAATGCGATAACGGCAAGTTGTATTAGGCCAAAGATCGCCGATTGACGTAGTAACGAGCGGTAAGAGGCAAAAGATTTGGTTTTATCGATAACGACGGTGAAATACCAATCGGTGTGTGGGACTTTCTTTGCCGAGAGTAGAGATTCAGCGCCATCAATCATTAGTTCTTCAAATGCTGGGTCTCGAGCAAGCGATTGGATCTTATGTGCTGAAAGGTTACTTGAAATATTAGAAATCGACTTTAGCGTTAGGTTTCGATCTCTATGGGCAACGATATTACCTTCGCCGTCGACAAGAAATGCATAAACGCCAGGTTGCTCGATGTTCACCACATCTTTGATCAAGGTGGTCAGGTTAAGGTCTGCGCCGATGACACCAGAGTAACCGTTGGTGCTAAAAGGGCTCGCGATGGTCACCACAAGGTCATTGGTTGCCACATCAACATAAGGTTCGGTGACCACGGTTTGCCCCGTTGCCATTGGTTTTTTGTACCAATCACGGGTGCGAGGGTCGTAGCCTTGAGGAACCGGCAAATCAACGCCTTGTAGAAAGCGGCCATCAGAAAGACCAGCGTAAGCGATCTGGAATTGACCTGCGTTGGTGCTTTGTGTGAAGTAACTGGTTGGGTCGTCTGTGTATTTGAACGCATCTTTGGCGGCGTTTACCACGTTGATGCGTCCCGCAACCCATTTCTCAATACCAGAAACATTGGCATTGGTAAGGGTTGTCGAATACTGCTGGATAGAGCGGTACGTTTCGTTAAGAAGTTGCTTCCCTGTTATGTACGTCTGAATCATTGTCATCGCGAAAATAACGACAACAAACATCAATGTTAATTTGTTCTTGATTGAAATGTTGCTAACACCCATTTACGGTACTTCACTCTATTTGAATTTCTGGAGAGGGTATCAGTACGCCATACTATCGTAAAGTGGTTTTATCAATCAGAACCTATTGATAAATTCATCATATGAAAGGAACGTTAAACAGAGAGATAGAGAAGCTGTTGATCGCGAAGATCTTTGGTTTTTGTATCAAACAGAGAGATGTGAAGCTGGGCGAAACGAAAGGGTTTTTAAGGCTAACCAGTGTTAGAACCGATTAGCCTTGAGGTCTAACATAGTAAGTTAATGGTTTAGATATCAATTGCTTACTATGATTTAAGCATCGAATGGTTTATTAGAAACCGAATCGAGCCGACATTAAGATTTGGTGGCCGTAAGTGCCGTTGTTTCGCATATCAAGGCCAACAGAAAGTTGATCCGTAGAGTGGAAACGTGCACCAACACCAACAATTGAACGCGTATCATCGTTATCGATCAGTTGACCTAGGCGTGCGTTAACTTCAACGTTTGCCATTAGCCATGCTCTTAAACCGATGTTGATCTCTGTTTTGATGTGGTTGTCGTCATTACGTTCAATGTTGTGTAACAGCATTTGGCCAGTAACGTCAGCAAATTGACTAATTGGGCCATTGAAACCAAGACCTACAGCTGCATCCCAATCGCTTTCAAATTCAGAATCGATACGTGCAACGATGTGTGAGTTCTGGGTGAACATTGTCGTTACTTCACCACCGAAAGTACTAGGGCTCGTACCCATGCGCAGCTCGAATGTGTTGTAGTTAAAGTTGTTTGCAGACGCAGAGAATGAACACAGTGCAGCTAACCCCAGAAGGACAGTCTTGTTTGTGCGACCTAGCATGGTGACTCCATATAAATTGTATTTTTCGGCAGTATATACAAAAAAGCCTGCAATATGCAGGCCAATTTATTGAAGCTCGTTATTTAAAGCGAGATGTTTGAGGTTTGAAGCTTACAAAACTTGGATATGGTCAACTTCGATCTCTGGTGTTTTGCCACCTTCGTACTCACCGAAGATACGCACTTTAGTATCAGCAGTGAGCGGTTGTGCTAGGTGGATGTCGTCATCTAGCTCAATTTGAATTTCGCTCTGTCCGTCTGAGAAGATAAATGTGTCATTTTTAAGCTGACGAACAATCTTGCCGTCTACAATCGCGTCCTGCTCTGAGAACATGCTTGTATCTGCAAGCAGTGTTGCAACAGAAACGGTTTCGATTGGTCCTGTGTAAGCAATAGGGCTCTCGTGCTTGCTGTTGCCGCTATTGTTGTTGTGGTCACCAGCCATTGCGAAAGTAGGAGCAAGAATAATAGTGGTTGCGATAGCTAATACAGTTTTTTTCATGATGAATCCCTTAATGTTGTTTTTGGTAGAAACGTTGTTCTGAATTTGAAACATTTCTTTTCGTTAGTAAGTTTTTCGTTGATACGCTTATTTTGTTTGTAAGCTTTGTTTCGATGGAGCTATTAAACAACACTAGGGTTGAATCCAGAGTGAGTAAGGTATTCATTTTCCATTCATTTTATTGAGCATCTACTCGACAATGACGTTAAGATGGAGGCAGAGAAATATTGCCCACAGCTAAAAATTGAATATTAAGAAATTAAAATATTAAGGATTGAAGTACAGATGCGAGCACCATTAAGCGCCCTTATGGTTCAAGGGACAACGTCAGATGCCGGGAAAAGTGTTTTGGTGGCAGGTTTATGCCGTGTATTGGCCAGAAAAGGCATCAAAGTGGCACCCTTTAAGCCACAAAACATGGCTTTAAACAGTGCAGTGACAAAAGATGGTGGCGAAATTGGTCGCGCTCAAGCGGTTCAGGCACAAGCTTGTAATATTGAGCCGTCTGTTCACATGAACCCAGTATTGTTGAAACCTAACTCAGACACGGGCGCTCAAGTCATCCTTCAAGGTCGAGCTATTAGTAATATGGAAGCGACGGGATACCACGATTATAAAAAATTCGCGATGAATACGGTGATCGATTCATTCGACCGACTTTCTGCTGAATACGAAAGTGTCATGATCGAAGGCGCGGGTAGTCCAGCTGAAATCAACCTACGTGAAAATGACATCGCTAACATGGGATTTGCTGAGAAAGCGGACATCCCTGTGATTATCGTGGCGGATATCGACCGTGGCGGCGTATTTGCGCACCTCTACGGCACGTTGGCTCTGTTATCTGAATCTGAACAAGCTCGCGTAAAAGGCTTCGTGATTAATCGCTTTAGAGGCGATATCGCGCTGCTTCAATCTGGCCTTGATTGGCTAGAAGAGAAAACCGGCAAGCCAGTGATTGGTGTGTTGCCATACCTGCATGGTTTTAACCTTGAAGCGGAAGATGCTATCACTTCAGCCCAAGAGTCTGACGGAGAAGCTAAACTCAAAGTCGTGGTGCCTGTTCTAACCCGAATCAGCAATCACACAGACTTTGATGCGCTAAGGCTCAATCCTTCCATTGATTTACGTTATGTAGGCAAAGGCGAGCGTGTAAACAACGCGGATTTGATTATCTTGCCGGGCACAAAATCAGTAAGAGCCGATCTGGATTACTTAAAAGAGCAAGGCTGGGAAAAAGATATTCAGCGCCACCTACGTTTAGGCGGCAAGGTGATGGGTATTTGTGGCGGTTACCAGATGCTAGGAAAGATCATCCACGATCCGGATGGAGTTGAGGGTGAACCCGGCAGCAGTGAAGGGTTAGGGTATCTCGATACTGAAACGACTTTAACGCAACAGAAAACCTTAACTAATGTGCGCGGCACCATGACGCTGGATGGAAAATCAGCACAAGTAAAAGGTTATGAAATTCACGTAGGTAGGACTGATGTCAATGAAACGGCCTTACCGGTTCAGTTAGAATCAGGCAACCTTGATGGTGCAGTGAATCAAGACAACTCGATTTTTGGTACTTACCTGCATGGCGTATTCGATAACAGTGATGCGTTATCGCTTATTTGCGAATGGGCAGGGGCCAATGATGTAACCGCGATTGACCACGAACAACTGAAAGAGTTGGGTATTAACCGAATCGCCGATGCCATCGAAGAGCACTTAAATCTTGATCTGCTTTGGCCTGAGCTTAAAGCCTAGGTTTGAACTGGAAATATCGGTTAAGAAATCAAACGAAAACAGATAAGTGAGAACAATGAAAAAGCTAGTCACTCTTGTAACCTTGGCGTTAACGACTTCGTTGAGTTCGACTCATCTTTTGGCGGAAGAAAAGCTACGAGTTTATGCCGCTTCGTCTATGACTAACGCGGTTAATTTGTTGATAGAAGAGTTTGAGAAAGAACATTCGGTCGATATTGTTCCCGTTTATGCCAGCACATCGTCATTGGTAAGGCAGATTGAAAGAGGGGCGCCTGCGGACATTTTTATTTCAGCAAATGAAAAGTGGATGACGCATTTAGTCGACCGAAAATACGTTTATAGTGACAATGTCACAAACTTGTGTGAAAACGAACTTGTGTTGATCTCTCCGAAAGAGACGTCGGTATCATTGGAACTCTCAAAGGGAGACCAATGGACTAAACTGCTGACTAATGAACGACTTGCTGTCGGTAATACGATGTCGGTGCCTGCCGGTATTTACGCTAAGGAAGCGTTAGAAGCTCTGGGTGTTTGGGATAATGTGAGCCCTCGATTGGCACCAAGTAACAATGTTCGTATGGCATTGGCCTTGGTGGAACGCAGTGAAGCGAAGCTCGGCATTGTCTACAAAACCGACGCTTTATTATCGAAAGAAGTCGATGTCGTTGCGACGTTTCCTTCAAATCTCCACACACCAATACGTTACCCTGTAGCTAAGTTGAACGACAAATTAACCACGAATGACTTCTATACTTTTCTAAACGATGAAAAGGCGAAGGGCATTCTGAACAGTTTTGGTTTTGAAGCGCATTAAATGATGTTTTTATCTGAGTACGAATACCAAGCCTTAATGTTGAGCTTAAAAGTCGCTGGGTTCGCCATCTTATGGCTTATTCCCATCGGCATAGGCTTAGCGTGGCTGCTTGCAAAGAAACAGTTTGTTGGCAAAAGCATAGTCGAGAGTATTGTGCACCTGCCTTTGGTGCTTCCTCCTGTGGTCATCGGTTATTTGTTACTGGTGATGATGGGTAGACAAGGCGTTATTGGCTCATGGCTTAATGACGTGTTTGGTATCGTATTCAGCTTTAGTTGGAAGGGCGCGGCACTGGCGTGTGTTGTTGTTGCGTTGCCATTAATGGTTCGTTCTATTCGACTGAGCTTAGAAACTGTTGATAGTAAACTTGAAGAGGCGGCTGCCACATTGGGCGCTTCACCGATTCGTGTGTTTTTTACTATCACTCTGCCTCTTATGATCCCCGGGATCATTACCGGCACCATGCTTTCTTTCGCAAGAAGCTTGGGTGAGTTTGGCGCGACGATCAGTTTCGTTTCAAATATTCCCGGTGAAACTCAGACTATCCCACTGGCCATGTATACCTTTATTGAAACCCCGGGCGCTGAAATGGAAGCGGCACGTTTGTGTGTTATTTCTATCGTGATAGCGCTTGGCTCATTGATGCTATCTGAATGGCTCAATAAGAAGTCTGCACAGCGACTAGGAGGCAATGCATGAGTGCTTTGATCCTCCAATATCAGCAACAGTTGGGTGAAACCTTCTTTGATATCGACTTAGAACTCCCAAGTAGCGGCATTACTGCGATCTTTGGTCGTTCTGGCGCGGGTAAAACCTCGCTTATTAATGCGATTAGTGGCCTTAAACAGCCAGATAAGGGCTTGATCAGCGTGTCGGGAACGACCTTGTTCGACAGTGATAATGGCATTAACTTGCCGACTCACAAACGCAATGTCGGCTATGTGTTTCAAGAATCAAGATTGTTTCCGCACATGAAGGTGTCCGGCAATCTTAAATATGGCATCAAAGACTTCGATAAAACGCATTTCGATCAGATTGTCTCATTGTTATCTCTCGGTTTATTGCTAGACCGTTACCCAGCACGTTTGTCGGGTGGTGAGAAGCAACGTGTGGCGATTGGACGCGCTTTGTTGTCTAAGCCGAGCATTTTGTTGATGGATGAGCCATTAGCGTCTCTCGACTTGCCTCGTAAGCGTGAAGTGATGCCGTTTTTAGAAAACCTATCTGAAACCGTTCAGATTCCGATCATTTACGTGACGCACAGCCTTAACGAGATTCTACGCTTGGCCAATCATCTTGTGATCATTGAGCAAGGCAAAGTCATTTCGTCGGGTGTGACTGAGGAAGTATGGGCTTCACGAGCGATGCAGCCGTGGCAGTCATTCTCAGAACAAAGTTCATTGTTTGAGGGAACGTTGGCTGAGCACAATGATGATTACGCGCTATCTCGTTTGAAGCTCGGCAAATCGACATCGTTGTGGGTTCAGAAGGTATCGAGCGACATTGGGGCTGCAGTGAGGTTACAAGTTAGGGCAAATGATGTCTCTATCACGCTAGAACAGCCGCAAGGGACTTCGATACGTAATATCCTTCCTGTGACCATTAAAAGCGTAGAGACGCACCAGCAAGGTTCAAATAAGCAGAGTGTTGCGGTAGAGCTGGAGCTAGAACCTGGTTGTTACTTGTGGGCGACCATAACCTTGTGGGCGTTGGATGAACTTAATCTAGAAATTGGCCAACGTGTTTATGCGCAGATCAAAGGTGTGAGTGTTGCTCAACGAGACATCGCGGTGACACATTAGATCTGACAAGGTCAGCTTTTCGATATTGTCGTGATGTTGTCGGTTCAAGGCACTGAAAATACGATCTTGATTCCATGAATGGAGACATGCGTCATTTTTATACGGTATAACTGCCAGTTTTGCGCCACACTGTATGAGTGCAAAGTCATATTATTTGTGCAACGACGAAACGCAACGACATATCGACGAGTAAACAGATAAGTGGCGAATAGAAAAAGCAACAGGCACAAAAAAGCCGCATGTTTGAAGTAACATACGGCTTAATCATAAGTTTTCGTTAAGCACTCAACCTAAATTAAGGTGAGATGAATGGCTTATCGGATGAAAACTTCTTTAAAATCACGCTTCAAGATAGCATCACGGCGTGCTTTCTTGATTTGCTTAGCCATGTCTTTTACACAGTTATGTAAAATTTGGTCAAGCAGTTGAGCTCGGTACTCTTCTTTTTCTTCATCAGACATACCTTCTGGAAGTTTAAGAGTAGGGAACTCTTCCATCATGTTTACGCCAGCAAAAGCTTGGCTAACAGAGATTAGAGCGTGGAATTGCTCAAAGTTGTCCAAAACATTTTGTGCGCTTGCTGGAAGGCTGCTCCAAGTTTCACGCACTGCTTCTTCAGACACCTCATGAATAGAAGTAACCATGTTGTGCATCTCTTTAGGCACTTCATCAAATTCGATAACTTGGCGAAGCTCTGGTGAGATAGTGGTTAAATCGATTTCTTGTACTTCGTTGTTTGTAGCGTCTGACATAGTATTTCTCTTTAAAAAGAAACAATGCTAAAAAGATCTGTAAAAAAGTCAATATAATATAGAGATTAGGGCATGAATTAAGCCCAAAATTGAGCTACTTTCAATATTCAACGCTAGATAAAGGTGATGTGATGATAGAAAAGGGATCTTCGATGCGCATCTTGCTGGTTGATGATGTTCAACTAGACAGGATGCAACTTGCTATTCGACTTAAGCAATTGGGACATATTGTGGAAGCGGTAGGTAGCGGTAAAGAAGCTCTAAATATCTATTCTGATTTTGACCCTGAACTCGTATTACTTGATATCAGCATGCCAGACATGGATGGTTTTGAGGTCGCTAACGAGGTTCGTAGACAATTCCCCGAATGGGTTCCCATCATATTTCTGAGTGGCCATGAAGAACCTGAAATGATCGCGAAAGCGATTGATGCAGGTGGTGATGATTACCTAATCAAACCGGTTAACAAAGTGGTGCTGAATTCAAAACTGATCGCGATGCAGCGTATTGCTCATATGAGGCGAGAGTTAAAACAAAGCACCGCCAAACTTGAAGAATTGAACATACTCCTGCAACAACAAGCCAATGAAGATGGCTTAACAAAATTGTATAACCGTCGATATATGGATACTAAGCTTGAAGAGAGCCTTGCGTGGCACGGACGACGTAATATACCCATGACAGTGATACTTCTAGATGTAGACTTTTTTAAGCCTTACAACGATAATTACGGGCATATTCAAGGGGATAAGTGCCTACAAGGGCTTGCCAGTACTTTGAAACAGCTGTTTGTTCGAGCTGGAGAGTTTGTTGGCCGTTATGGCGGCGAAGAGTTTGTTTTGGTCTTAAGTGACACGGACAGCGCCGCGGCTAAGTTACATGCGACTCGAATAAAAGAAGCATTGCATGACATGAACTATGCCCACGACCACTCAAGCGTATCTGATAGAGTGACAGCGTCACAAGGTGTACTTTCATTTGTACCTGAAGGTGGTGAGTCGATCGCTTCTATTTATGAAAAGGTCGACCAAGCACTTTACCAAGCAAAACAAAGCGGCAGAAATACCTTTATACTGCGCAACATTTTGGAGCTTGCAGGCTAGTTGGCGAGCTCTTCTGGATATTTGAATTTATACTTCTATTAGCGTTTGAGCTTGGAAGTACTTTAAGTGATAAGAGAAATGCCACATTCAAAGTCATTTTCTATGGCTAATACATGTTGGACACTGGTTGTCCCTGTATTCTGTTTATCTGTTCCTACCGTTGCTTCTGCAAACACGATATCTGATCTTGTTCGTAAGGAGATAGAGCGAAACTTTGCAACCAGCGTGCTTCTTAATGACACCGACGTATTCACTTTTGGTATCAATAACTTTGACCCAAATGAAGTCTTTCGTTTGGACAATGAAGAGATCGGTTCGAGTGACTCGGTAAGCCGAAGACAAAACATGGCCTCTCTCAGTCTTCCTTACACGTTCAAATTACCCGCCATTATTGAAGATAACCATCAAGAGGTGACGCTGCGTTTGTCTGCGTTGCGCACTGAGAATGAAGTCAATTATTCATCAGCGTCTGTGTCTGACCTCCAAAAAGAGACGGTCATTTCGGGGTATGTTGAGTTTTCGAATGTCGCCCAATTAGATGAATACTGGAGCTTTCATTCCGGTATTGGCAATCACATCTCATATTATCGCAATGACTACGATTATCGAGGTAATGTACCCCAGCCTCTGGTAGACGAACTTGATGGCGTTTATCTCAATACTGACGCTTGGGCTTACATCATCGAGCCTAAGATTAAATTGATCTATGAAGACAAGAATAACTGGGGTAAATACAAACTCAGTACCAGTTGGCATTATTTTAATGGTGTCGGTTGGGGAGAAGCCAATAACGGTAACATCGGCCACCCAGAAGGTTGGTATATCGCCAATGAAGCGAAGATCTTTTATGACTTAGTACGTTGGGATAAGAACATCACTTCCATGTACTCGAGCATCAAGAGAATTGATATTGGTGGCGATACTGTCGTGCCTATGGGGACAACATCATATTATGAGGGCAGCGTAGGTTGGTTGCTTAACCCAAACCTATTTAACGACTGGGTCGATAATGTGGGCATTGGGTTTACCATCAATTACGGTAGCAGCTTAAAAGGCGGGAGCTTGGTTATCTTCTTTAACCAAGACTAAGCTTCAATCAAAACTGAGCTTCTACTTGGATATAAGCTCTCTTCTAATGACTTGTTTTTCGCTATAGCGGCTATAAAGCTTCTACTAAGATACAACGCTTCTTCCAAGGGCTTGTTTGTCGCTATAGCGATTTAGTTTCTAACCATAGTGATTAAGTTTCTAACTATAGCGCTTAAAGCTTCTAGCCGTAGCGTTTAACTGTTAACGCACAGTTTATTTCGCCCAGTTTCTTTCGCTTTGTAAAGTGCATTATCGGCAAGCTTCAACACTTCTTCGGGCTGTTTGGTGGTTGTACTGTCAGACAGGCCAATACTGACCGTCACATTCACCACTTCACTTGGCTTGCCATTCTTGCCGCGTTTTTGCATGCCCACTTCATGATCATCAGGGCGTTCGTGAGTATTACGAATGATCATATCGTAATTCTGGATCTCAGAAATTAGAACTTGAAGATGCTCTTTGGCTTGCTCAGTGTTCTTACCTTTGAAAATGATCGTGAACTCTTCACCACCATAACGATAAGCTTTTGCGCCACCTGTCGTTTCTCTTAATATACGCGCGACTAGCTTTAACACATCGTCGCCAATGTCATGGCCATAGGTATCATTGAATTTTTTGAAGTGATCGATATCGACCATGGCCATCGAATATTTACGGCCTAGGTGCTTCATATCGACTTCTAATGCATGTCTGCCAGGGATGTTAGTCAGTTGGTCATTAAACGCCATATCGTGGCTAGCGGACATTACATAGACGATAATCAATATGCCTGACAAAGAGAACATGGTGCTTGAGATGTATTGGATATCAAAGAATATGAAGGTACTCGAAGACAACAAAATCGCGCTGTAAACAACGACATCGATAGAGCGGTTATAGACCAAGACCAAAATCGAAGTTAAACCGAGTAAGCAAAGGCTATAGAGAACCAATACAAAGGGCAGTTTGGAGAAGTCTCTGACTATAAACAGAATCCCTTCACTCCATGATTCAAAACCTCCGGCATGGAAGTGAGAAACAATAAGTTGCGCCCAGATCATGAATAGCACCACGACTAAGGCGTAAAGGAACATGGACTTTGAGTTAACCCCGTTATCAGGGAAGGCATACACCAATAAGCAAGTAACAGGCACTAAAGCGGCCAGCAGAGACAGCTCCAATAATGTGGTTCCAGTGTTTAATGGGGTTTGTAAGCGGATTTGGATGATCAAATAGGCAACGAGCATGGTGAGAGACACCATAGCCATACGACCTTGCCTGAATGTGTGGCACAGCAAAACGGCAACGCTCAATAAAATATACGGAAGGTTGCTAGCAAACCCTAAGTTTGAATCCGTCACGAGAATGACGTTGTTCATACCTACGAGTAACATTGCTAATAGAAGTAAGGGAAAGCAAAATCGAAACATGCTCGACGTTACAAAAGAAGATGCCATTTATGTGGTGAGCCTAAGTGTACTGATGATCTTATAATTTAATTTTATACGTAGGATACGGTTAAACAAGCGATTGCCAAGCTTTTTGCGTAAATCAGAGCAAAAACATAGTCATAGGTCGCTATTGGTGCAACTCTTTTTATATGTATTTGAGTTGCTATTAACCATAGAACGAACTACATAGTATATATGAGAAATTAATTAGTCGTTATAATTAGTTAACATGCAGTTAGTAAATCTGTAGTAATGAGTAGGGTATAGTAAGGTAACAATATGTAGGTCGTTGCCAATCAGACTAGAACACGATCTGTCGTGATAGCTACAAATGGAGGTGTAGTATGCAAATCAGTGTGGATGTACACAATTATATGGAAACACTTGTTGGCCATGTACTGGCTACCGAGGAGTATGTGTCGAGTTATACAAGTGAGCAGCTTGCCGATCTCGCGTGCCTTGCGTTGGGCCAACTGAAACCTATCTATATCCGTTTTGATATTGATTTTCTTTCGGCATTACCGGAAGACAAATTGGTGCTCTATAAAAGAAATAGTGAGATCGCAGTCAAAAATGCAGAAAGCATGATTATTGAGGATCGAAGACGAGATCGAACGGACAATGTACCCGTTATATTTAGTCAACACAATTTTGACGATGACGTAGAATTACAATGGTATGAAAAGCCATTGTTGAACACTAAACAGTCGTGATAGTTTAGTGTCAGTACGGTCATTTAAGGAGTAAAAAACGTGGGATTCTTTTCTAGATTATTTGGTGGCAAAGAAAAAACCGAACAAAAAGTAGAGATTGAGCCAGTGGAATACAAAGGCTTCAATATCTATCAAGACGCCATTGCAGAATCTGGTCAGTACCGTGTGGCTGGTCGTATCGAGAAAGAAATCGACGGTGAAATTAAAACTCATCGTTTTATTCGTTCTGATGTTGTTTCAAACAAACAAGACGCCGATGAATTGATGCTTAAAAAATCGCAAATGTTCATTGACCAAATGGGCGACAATATATTTAGCTAACCAATTAGGGTTAGAATTGATGTTGGTCATAATTTAGAGAGCTTTCAGTGTATATGCTGAAAGCTCTTTTTAGTTTTAAGGATAAAGAACAGCTAGTAGGTTGTTATTAAAAGGATTATTGGCAAGTGGTTTGACCTCTTTATTCGAGAGGGCCGTCATTTATCTAAATTAAGTGCTCAAAATCCATCCAAATCGTTATAAGTAATAACTTTTCCTGTTCTTTGAACAAAACGCTTGAAGTATTAGTTGTCGTTAGATACAAACGAATAAGTCATTGTGCCAATAGTCAAGGAATCGCTATGCAAATTGGTGTACCAAGAGAAACACTCGCAGGTGAAACGCGAGTCGCTGCATCGCCGAAATCGGTGGAACAGCTTCTAAAATTAGGATTTGAAGTTTGTGTTGAATCACAAGCAGGTGCGTTAGCAAGTTTTGATGATACAGCTTATGAACAAGCTGGAGCAAAAGTTGTAACCGCAGATGAAGCTTGGAAATCCGATATTATCTTTAAAGTTAACGCTCCCATCGTTGACGAGTCTAAAAATGAAATCGAGTTACTTAAAGATGGCGCAACACTGGTCAGCTTTATTTGGCCTGCCCAAAACCCAGAATTAATGGAACAGCTTTCTAGTCGTAATATTAATGTGATGGCAATGGACTCGGTACCACGTATTTCTAGAGCTCAAGCTTTGGATGCTCTGAGCTCTATGGCAAACATCGCGGGTTACCGTGCTGTTGTTGAAGCCGCTCATGAGTTTGGTCGTTTCTTTACAGGTCAAATTACGGCTGCAGGTAAGGTTCCACCAGCGAAAGTATTGGTTGCTGGTGCGGGTGTTGCTGGCCTTGCGGCTATCGGTGCTGCGGGTAGCTTAGGTGCGATTGTTCGTTCATTCGATGTTCGTCCTGAAGTAAAAGAGCAAGTCGAGTCTATGGGCGCTGAATTCTTGGAAGTCGATTTCAAAGAAGACACAAGCGCTGGTGATGGCTACGCGAAAGAGATGTCTGACGCGTTCAACAAGAAAGCAGAAGAGCTCTACGCGGTTCAAGCGAAAGACGTTGATATCATCATTACGACGGCACTGATTCCAGGGCGTCCTGCGCCTAAGCTAATCACAAAAGAAATGGTAGATAGCATGAGCGCGGGTAGCGTGATTGTGGACCTTGCAGCGGCCAATGGTGGTAACTGTGAATATACCGTTGCTGATAAAGTGATCACGACCGCTAATGGCGTAAAAGTTGTGGGTTATACCGACATGGTAGGTCGCTTGCCGACTCAGTCGTCTCAGCTGTACGCAACCAACTTGGTTAACTTGCTGAAACTGCTTTGCAAAGAGAAAGACGGCAATATCGATATCGACTTTGAAGATGTTGTTATTCGTGGTGTTACCGTGGTTAAAGCGGGCGAAGTCACTTGGCCAGCTCCACCAATTCAAGTTTCAGCGCAACCTCAACAAGCGAAACCTCAAGCCGTTAAGCCACAACCGAAAGTTCAAGAGCCTGTTTCTCCTGTTAAGAAAGCGGCGGGTATGGCAGTGGCGGTTGGTGCCTTTGCTTGGATAGCTTCGGTTGCACCTGCTGCATTCTTATCTCACTTTACCGTTTTTGTTCTCGCTTGTGTGGTGGGTTATTACGTAGTTTGGAATGTAAGTCATTCTCTGCATACGCCTTTGATGTCAGTAACAAACGCAATCTCAGGGATCATTGTTGTGGGCGCGTTGTTGCAAATAGGACAAGGAAGTGGCGTTGTCACGTTCTTATCATTTATTGCCGTATTAATTGCAAGTATCAATATCTTTGGTGGCTTTACCGTGACCAAACGTATGCTTGAAATGTTCCGTAAAGACTAAGGAGTAGCAGATGTCTGAAGGATTAGTACAAGCAGCTTATATCATTGCTGCTGTATTCTTTATAATGAGCTTAGCCGGACTATCGAAACAGGAATCTGCTCGCGCAGGTAACTATTACGGTATCACTGGTATGGCAATCGCATTGATCGCAACGATCTTTGGCCCTCACTCTGCAGGTATTGTGTGGATCATCATTGCTATGGTGATCGGTGGTGGTATTGGTATCCACTACGCGAAGAAAGTAGAAATGACAGAAATGCCTGAGCTGGTGGCAATTTTGCACAGCTTCGTAGGTATGGCTGCGGTACTTGTTGGTTACAACAGCTACATTGACGCGCCAGAAGCGGCAACGCACGCAGAACACGTTATCCATCTTGTTGAAGTTTTCCTTGGCGTGTTTATCGGTGCGGTTACGTTCACTGGCTCTATTGTTGCCTTTGGTAAGCTTCGTGGCACGATTTCATCGTCTGCATTGAACATCCCTCATAAGCACAAATGGAACCTAGCGGCTATCGTTGCTTCTACATTGCTAATGATTATGTTCGTTAAAGCTGATGGCAGCATGTTTGCTCTGATGCTGATGACGCTTATCGCATTTGCTTTCGGTTACCACTTGGTGGCATCGATTGGTGGTGCAGATATGCCAGTGGTTGTATCAATGCTGAACTCTTACTCTGGTTGGGCAGCAGCGGCAGCAGGTTTCATGCTTGCAAACGACCTGTTGATCGTAACCGGTGCATTGGTAGGTTCGTCGGGTGCGATTCTGTCTTACATTATGTGTAAGGCGATGAACCGCTCGTTCATTAGCGTAATTGCTGGTGGATTTGGCCAAGAAGTGGTTGTGTCTGATGGCGATGAAGAGCAGGGTGAACACCGCGAAACATCAGCTGAAGATGTGGCTGACATGCTGAAAAACTCTAAGTCAGTCATCATCACTCCAGGGTACGGCATGGCAGTAGCTCAAGCTCAATACCCAGTGCATGAAATCACTGAGAAGCTAAGAGCGCAAGGCATTAACGTTCGATTTGGTATCCACCCAGTTGCGGGTCGATTACCGGGTCACATGAACGTACTGCTTGCTGAAGCGAAAGTACCTTATGATGTCGTTCTTGAAATGGACGAAATCAATGATGACTTCAATGAGACAGATACTGTATTGGTTATTGGTGCGAACGACACTGTAAACCCTGCAGCATTGGAAGATCCAAACAGCCCAATCGCTGGTATGCCAGTGCTTGAAGTTTGGAACGCTCAAAATGTTATCGTGTTCAAACGTTCGATGAATACAGGTTATGCAGGTGTGCAAAACCCGTTGTTCTTTAAAGACAATACTCAGATGTTGTTCGGTGATGCGAAGAAAAGCTGCTTAAGCATTTTAGAACATCTATAAACCGCAATTATTCTGCAGTAAAAATAAGGAGCTCATATGAGCTCCTTTTTTTGATTCTAGCGTACCCAGTTGTTTAACATTGGGCGATCTTTTTTGTGCACACAGATGCATTTATTGTGTTGGCAACAAATGCTGAGTATTCACGGGTAAATTGATTAGTGAAGCCGCCGATCAAGGCTCGTAATCGTTTTCTCTTCAAATACACACCACTTTTCATGCGGTTAAAAATTTATCTTTGATAGCGAATGGTATATATTTGATTGATCTGTATGAATTTGCGCTTGGTTTGTGATCATCAAAAGAATATATACTCTGTTCATCGCTTCGTTAGTCGTTTCAGCAAATGCGTTTGCTGATTCTTTGCCTGAGCGTATCGATCACTTTACTAAGTTGTTTGATCATCAAACGGCCATCGAGTCTTATGATATTCGATTGCTTCAGGCGGATTATCCAACTCGCCTGATCATGCCGTCTTCAATGCTGCCACAAACAGCAGAGTACCCATTAAAAGACATTCAGCGCCTCTACCAGCTGTCTAAGACGTGTAGCGGAAAATTACCACTTAGCCCGTTAATCACTGAGCCTTTGGTGTTTACTCGCGCAATGTGTAAAGGCACCAAGCTTTCTGATCGTTGGTTTAGTCGTAGCGGCCTTATCCACCCGGGTGGTGGTTCTTATGCCGCGCGTTACGTTGAAAAGTACCCTGATAAGTTCGATTCCTTGAAGCGCTTTATGCATATTCAAGAACGCCCAAACGTCGAACATGATGAATTGTTATCTCGCTTGCAGGATATGGACAGCGAAGCGATTACGGCATTGCTGGCTGGTGCGAGCATGTTTGTCGAACTTGATGAAATGTGGGTTAAACGCGGCGACAGATACTATTTATACAAAGAACCGGTTTGGTCTGAAAATGCCACACTAGCGGGTTTATCGCTCAGTTTATCTTCAGAAGGCAACAGTTGTTTCGTTCAACGCGGTAACGTGTGTTGGGAGATAGAAGATCACTCGGAACTTCTGCAAGTCGCGATGTTCATACTAGTGTTTGCCAATATCATGCTTGTGGTGGGTTGGGCGATATACCGTTGGAACAGTAAGAAGCAAGAGATGAAAAGTCGAATGCTTGTCCTTCAGATCTTAACGCACGAACTAAGAACACCGATCGCGAGTTTATCTCTAACGGTTGAAGGCTTTAGACGTGAATTCGAACACTTACCAGAAACGGTATATGATGAATTTCGTCGACTTTGTGAAGACACTCGTCGTTTAAGGCAGTTAGCTGAAGCGAGTAAAGATTACCTGCAGTCGGATAATCAACCACTGGCCACTGAGTGGGTGCCGAGTGTACAAGAATGGCTTGAATATAAAGTCGAAGAAGATTTTGCTCCGGGTATCGAACTCCGAGTAAACAAAGACATTGCTGCAAAATTGAACGTATATTGGTTAGGTACGTGTATTGATAACCTGATCAGAAACGCCGTGAAATACGGTGTGGCTCCAGTGATACTAGAACTGAATACTTCTGACAAGAAGCTGACATTCAAAGTTATAGATAATGGAGACTTGTCCCGTAAAGATTGGGGGCAACTAAGAAAGCCATTTGTAAGTAAAAGTGGACTAGGTTTAGGTCTGACGATAGTGGAATCTATGGTCGGAAAAATGGGCGGTCACATGACGCTGATAGGCCCCCCAACAACATTTATTTTGGAGATACCTTGTGAAACAGACATTGCTTCTCGTTGAAGATGATAAGAATTTAGCTGACGGTTTATTAGTTAGCCTTGAGCAAGCTGGATATGAATGTTTGCATGCAGAGTTAATCTCTGAAGTTGAAGGCTACTGGGAGCAAGCGGATCTAGTGATTCTAGATCGCCAAC
Organism: Vibrio lentus; assembly: GCF_002875945.1. GTDB lineage: Bacteria > Pseudomonadota > Gammaproteobacteria > Enterobacterales > Vibrionaceae > Vibrio > Vibrio apostichopi. Next base: position 6,786 of record NZ_MCZK01000110.1, on the reverse strand, counting down.
TGCCAGACGGTGACTCAGTAGATTCACTACCAGCTTGGAAGAAGAAGAAAGACATTCCTGTCATTTTGCTGACGGCACTTGTAACAGTGAAAGACAAAGTCGCGGGCCTAGATTCAGGTGCAAACGACTACCTAACGAAGCCTTTCGCAGAAGCGGAACTATTCGCTCGAATCCGTGCGCAGTTACGCCTGCCAGACGCTGAAGAGCAAGATGCATCAAAAGTGATGGCTCAGAACCTTGTTATCGATAAAGCTACTCGCGAAGTGTTTTTTAACGAGCTAGAAGTCACGCTAACACGTACTGAATTTGATCTACTCTTGTTCTTGGCTAGCAACTTGGGTCGCGTATTCACACGTGATGAATTGCTTGATCACGTATGGGGTTACAACCATTTCCCAACAACACGTACCGTAGATACACACGTTCTTCAACTAAGACAGAAACTACCAGGTCTTGAGATCGAAACACTTCGTGGCGTTGGTTATAAGATGAAAGCGTAATGAAAAAAGCCTTACTTCCACTGTTAGCGTTAGCAAGTATCGTTAGCCCGGCACAAGCGGCCGATTGGTTTAAGAATAGTGATACTCTGACACAAGTGCACAAACATCTGCTGGATAACGACTTATCCCAGATGTTTGATTCATTAGTGGAAGTTTGGCAAATTAATTCTTCTCAAGTAAGAGAAGATCACCTCAATGAATTATTTGACCAAGCGTTGAATAAGGATTGTGGAAAACCCCTCACCAAAAAGACCTTACCGGAATGGATTAATTCGGTGGTAGTCAAAAGACACACCATTCAAAGCCCTGGACGAGACACGTTTAGAGTCGTAATCGAAGTAGAATCTGAAGAGAATATCCAAGACATCACCTTCGAGAAATGGGTCGATAAAGTTGTATCATCAGACAGCGAACTCACTAAAGACAACGAAGTCGTGAACAACGCTTCAGTCAGTCTTTATAAGCAACGTTACAATTTACCTTCTCAATTAGACTCTGGCTTATACCGTTTGAATGTAAAGGCCGAAGGTGGCGTAGCTTGGAGCACTTGGATCATTCTTGGTGAAATTACGATGCGACAACAAGTGCGTTGGGCATCCAAAGACACCTGGAGAATCGACAAAAAAGAGCTTCTTAACCCATATTGCCCATTACCAAAGCTAGACGTCGGTTTGTACGATTACATCGACGAACACTATGAGCAGGTGTGGGGAAAAAGCTACGAGTCAGATTATCCCATCAGTTTAAGTGCTGAAGAAGTTCCTAATGATCGCTACGTTTTGGCAGTTTCGATGATACATTCGCGCTGGCAAGGTGACATAGCGATAGAACAAGCACAAACTATCAGTAAAACTTATGATATTTCTAGCGAAGAAGAGTTAAAGTAATTTAAAATTGTGCCGTTAACTATGTAAGGGATCTAACAAAGATAAACGGCATGAAAAAAACTACTAAACTACTCGCAACGTCAATTGCATTCGCCAGTCTTCCTCTTTCAGCAGCAAACTACGCCATTGAAGCGCGTGGTGATGCGATGGGTGGTGTTGGTGTTGTTTCTGCAAACTTCTTAACCGCTCCATTCTATAATCCAGCATTGGTTGCTATCTATCGTCGTAACGATGATATGGGTATGATTACACCAAGTTTTGGTGGTAGCTATAACGACCCAGACGACATGAAGTCGAACATCGATAGTGTTGTTGATGCTTCAAACACTGCAGACTTAGATGCCGCACTGAATAAACTGGATGGTAACCAAGCCAACGTTGAATTGGGTGGTGTTGTTGCATTCGCTCTTCCTAATCAGTTTGTCGCTGCAAACCTTTTCGCGAAAGCCTACACAGAATCATTTGCGACACCTAATGTTTACAGCACGGGTTCAGATACCGATAAGCTTGAGTTGTCTACCGTTGAAGCTGTGTCTATCGGAGTAGCAGAGGTTGGTCTTTCTCTTGCAAAATACCAAACCTTCATGGGCCAACACATTTCATTTGGTATCACACCTAAGATCCAACGCATTTACACATACAACTACGTTGCTTCAGTTAATGATTACGACTTATCTGACGTAAGAGAAAACAGTGACGGTGAAACAGCCTTCAACATGGACGCTGGTGCACTTTGGTTCTTCGGTCCATTCCGAGTCGGTGTTGCGGCAACGAACTTAATCTCTCGAGATATCGAAACTAAAGATACAACGAGAACACTAACCAGCAGCACAAGTGGAGCGACTCACCAAGTCGGTGGTAAATACACTTACCAACTTGAGCCCGTTTATACCGTTGGTGCGGGTATTGTGTCTGACTACTTTACGTTTAGTGTCGATTACGATTTGAATGAGACTGAAAAGTTTACTTCGTTCGAAGACAACGAACAGATGATTCGTGTTGGTACTGAAGTCGATCTGCTTCGTCAGCTTAAGCTAAGGGGAGGGTACTACAAGAACCTGGCTTACTCTGATTCAGAAGGAACAGTCACAGCCGGTATTGGTATTTCGCCACTCAACTTGTTCCAGTTAGATCTAAGTGCTAACTACACGAACGAAAATGCAATGGGCGCTTCAATCAATTTCCTTGCTAGTTACTAACAGTCCTTATATAGTTCTGCTCCTAAATAAAGGAGCAGAGCATGCTAAACGACTTACCAACCCTTTCTCACGAAGAACAACAGAAAGCTGTTGAACGAATTCAAGAAATGATGACTCAGGGCATCAGCACAGCACAAGCTATCAAAATCGTTGCTGAGCAAATTCGTGAAGAAATGAGTAATAAAGAAGAGTAGGGCATCAGCCCTTCTTTTTTAACACCTTGGCGCACTATAACTAAATATATTACCCTCTAGTATATTATCTCGTACATACCCACTCTTTAGTCACCCTAAATTTCAACCCGCCCACAACTCTCAAATTTAGCTTATTCAATAACTTACATCAGAGCAATCTACTTTATAGGCTTTTCTCGGTTTCTATTTGTAATTAAATTACAGCAAGATCTGAAAGTAGAACAATCGCCACTTTAGGTGTCAGTATTTATGTCACTGTGTCTAAGTGGTTCAATATATGGCGTTTTTTAAGGCTAGTGACGTTGTGACTTCTTTTTTTAGCGGATACGAGTGCATGAATGTTCAGAAGCAAACAAATGAGGATTTCATCTAAGAACAGTGCGAGATAAGTGACGACGGTGATGTTCAAAATCGATACCGCGAAAGGCTTACCACCGCTTAGAACAAGCTTTACGAGCCAAATATGTGACTTTAAGAACAAGTGCTTTGGAAGCTTAGAGGCACAAGGAAGAGCTGTTTATAGAGCGATTCAGGAACGATACGTATCAACATGAGAATGCCATTGATGACGTTTTACAGGTGGTGTCATTACAGATGATGAGAGCACGCTTAGAAGTGTGCGAATCGATTAGAGTCCTGATGAGACAACAAAGCTTATGGGCTTGTTTAGTCAGCGGTTAAAAATCTAACGGTTGCTCAAGTGGAGAGTCGATATCGACAGGGTATTGATTGCGTGTTGATTGAGTCTTAGCAGAGAGTTGATTATGTAACTGTAATCCAGTCTAGCGAGTCTTAGTAAAACGTAACGACTTGGTTTCGTCCGTTGTCTTTCGCTTGGTAGAGAGCTTTGTCTGCACGTTTGATGGCAGTACGTATCGATTCATGCTCCTTAAGCTTCGTTACTCCGGTCGAAGCCGTTACTTTAAGGGCTTTAGGCCAAAGGCTTTGGTCCATTGCTAGGTAAAAATTATCGATAGATTCGTTACACTGTAGCGCAGTTTGTTCCAAGCAAACGAGTAGAAACTCTTCACCACCCCAGCGATAAAGCAAGTACTGCTCACCAAGGCTCTCGTTCGCCGTTGCGACAAACTGAATAAGTACTTTGTCACCCACTTCATGGCCATGTTGATCGTTGATCTGCTTAAAATGGTCTAAATCAAACAACGCGATGTGAATCGTTTTTCCTTGTTGCGCCAACCATTCGAAATCATAGAAAGTATCTAATGCTTCGGTTCGGTTCCTACATCCGGTCAACGGATCGGTTGTGGCCTTTACCTTTAGCTCTTCAATTTCTTGGGTTAAATAGCGTTGTTGCTCTGCTGCACGCGTTTTGCTTCGCTGTGCGATATGTAATGCGCAACCTATATAATAGATGGCATACATCACCTTCACAGTAGGGCAAGCTATAGGTTCGTTTAAAGTCACACTGTAACTCAATTCCATCTTCTGACCTGTGTAACGAGCCTACGGTGCCACCATCATGGTCTCTGTCTGTGTGAACGCGTGTAGGGTATTTGTCTGGTGTAATAACGTGGCTCTTATTCATGAGCGTATTAAATGAGATCAACGACACTAGCGTGATTGTTAGGCAAAAAATCGAAAGGAATATGTTGAGTTTTCGGAATGCTTTGTCGCTCATGATACTAACCCGTACACGTGATTCGAACCTTATGTACAATGCCTTAGAGTTGGCGCAATCGGAGATTAGAGTATTAGCATTGATAAAATGGCTATACCCAGAACTGATCCAGAATTGACGGTTATACAGGAAAGCGCACCATTAGACCAAATTCAAGTTTAAAAATTGAACGCAGACCCTTGATTTTGAATGTTATTTGTTCGATAAGTGCGGTTTTTACGGGGGTAACAATATAACTGTATATTTATACAGTTATATTTAAAGTGGCTCGGTTTGTTGTAATCAGAGTGGTGTGTGCAGGTTTTATCGCGTGATAACGAGTCACGAGGCCACTGTTACTGTTCATCAATTAAAGTGGAGGGTAATTATGTTGCAGTGTCACTTTTCAAGCTCAATTTTATCGAAACACTTTGTTGTCTATGAGAGCGTTCGTACCAAAACGCATCACATAGAATATAAGCTCCACGATGTTACCTTGTTTCAACTATTTTCAATAGTAGATGATCTTAGAATGACCACCCGAGCGATAGGCCAGTCCATTTTATGTCTACAGTAGTTAAACCCATTACATCAACGTTTTGCTTCTGTAAGCTAGCGTCAAGGTACAGGCCATGTTTTCCTAAATAGCGTATTCCTAAACCACGACTGATACCGAAATCCGAAATATCTGCACTTCCGTAATCTTCCTTGTAAGAACCAAGGCCAAGTTTAATGTAAGGAACAATTTTGTATTCACTTTCAACCCACAACGATAAAACATCAAATCCAGCATTGAAGTTTAAGTCAACTAACGTTGCGTCGTAATGGGTGTTGGTTGACTTGTTATAGCTAAATTCACCACCAAGTAAAGCTCCAGTGTTAGATATTTGGTTCGTATAACCGATCTTAACACCATTGTACTCTGAGTACTTATCATCTAAAGCTTGGTAACCTACATAAATCCTGTCGTATGATGTATTTTGGTCAAGTGTAGCTTCATTAGAGTAGGCAGACATAGATGAAAAGAGACCTAATGCTGCAGGGAAAAGTATTTTAGAGCGATGTTTCATTAATTATGACTACCAATTTGATTTGTTTGAATAGCGAAAACTAGTGGTTTCGGCTTGGCTAAAAGAGAAGCCGCATATACTAATTAGAATTAATATGTCATACAAATCGTTTTGGTCGTGCTTAGACTTCGGCATTTCCGCAGCGTTTACTTCAAGCACTAACATTAAGTAATCGCCACCATGTCAATCCCATTTTAGAACTTGGCCGAGGCGTTTGCTGTCGACGATTTGGGTTTGTTGAACGTGCTCGAGTTTGTAGAAGGTTTTGAATTCGAGTTTTCGATGCCCGTATTGGATGGCGATTTCACCGTTTGGGTAGTCGAGTATTTTCACAGTTTCGTGTGTTAATCGGCTGTTTTCGTCGAGTTCTTGCTTGGACTCTCGAACCGGACGATGCATGTCTTTTGGGTATTGAGCGGGCTTAGCAAAGCGATGGTTAAAATCGGCGGTGAAGTAGGGAAGCCAGGCGTTGGCTTGTTCGATGGTGTCGATACCTTGTAAGCGCATCTCTTTAACCAGCCGGTCTTGCAGCGTGAGGTTGGCTCGCTCAACGCGGCCTTTGGCTTGGGAGCTGTTGGCACAGATGAGTTCTATGGCCAGTTCTTTCAGCACGCGCCCGTATTGAGGTATTCACGCGTGGTCAACATGTAGTCAAATGCGGATTCTGTCTCGCTGAATCTTAGGTTCATCAAACGGCCAGTCGCATCATCAATGAACACCAATAGGCAACATTTGTCGCTGTGGCCTTCAAACCAGTCATGATGGGAGCCGTCAATTTGGATAAGTTCACCCAAGCAATCACGACGGTAACGAGGCTGATAGACTCGAGGTTTGCGTTGTGAATGTGGAAGCCACAGTCCGTCGGCGATCATCCATTGACGGAGTGTTTCTTTAGAGACGGATAGATTGTGTCGTTCAGTCAGTTTTTCCATAGTGAACGTTGGTGAGAAGTCAGAGTAATGCTCACGGATAAGTTTCAGTATTTCAATTCTGAAATGTTCTGAGTAGCGTCGATTACTTGGGCGTCCACGCGCTGCTTGTGTAAGACTTTGAGCGCCAAGAGAGACAAGTTTGTTTACCAAACGCGCAGACAGATTCAAAATGATAGCAGCGTCAACTTGGCGTAGTCGTTTTTCACGTACGTCAGTAAGCACCTTGAATCGCTGAATATCTTTTTCACTCATAGTAATAAGCATCCGGATAGCTCCTAAGCAGACCAATATAGGTAAGCTTAGGAGGATATTTTAAAATGGCTCAAACAGGACATTACTAAATTACTCTAACACTACCACTGCGCATTATGGGTTTAAATTATGTT
>NZ_MCZK01000109.1 GCF_002875945.1 Vibrio lentus | reverse complement strand
ACGCATCCTAGGTCTTAGAAACATGTTTCTAAGCTGCTCTTTTCTTTGCTCTTATTCTTTACGTTCTGGGACTAACAACAAGGACTAAGATCTAGGACTCATCGAGTCCCAGAAGGCAGTACCAGATCCTAGTCCCAGATAAAATCACTTTTATTAAATTAAAAAAGACTCAATGTTACCTGTAACTCTTACTTGTAACCTCTAGCTGTAACTGTCGTTACAAGTGTTAGTTACAGGAAAGGGTTACAGGTAAACATGAAGAAAATCTGAATGGAATGATGAGTGATAGTGCCACAGTTTAAGATCGAGTGTATTCCGCTTGCTCGGTGTTCGGACGCTTCGCTTACTCACACACTGCGCCGAACGGTGTAGATTAAACAGCAAAAGATAGGAATCTCTTTTAGCGTAATCTCAACCTCCTATAATATAACATGGTCTCAAAGGATGAACGTAAGGCAAAGGAACTCTAGGAGATAATCCGAAAGAATCGCGCTTAAGGCTAGAAAGCAAAACAGCCCAAAAACGGGCTGTTATCTGATAAGGCTTGTTTTAGTGCAACTTTTAAATCTTTCCCGACTTTTTCCAGTTGTAATAAGTTCGACGACTGATTCCTAAGCTACACCAAGGCTCTAGCTTATTTTCACTAAAATCATTACTTGGGCGACCACCACCTTTAGAAACCTTACCGCCTTTAGCACCTTTCCTTGCTTGGCTAGCTCTAAAAGCTTGAGGTGTGAAATGCTTATACGTCCAGTTAGCGATGGATTTAGAAATAGATTTCACTTCTGAGACAGGAAGAGGCTCTTTAAATTGAGCGTTAAGGGCTTCTACGTAGTCGTAGACAGCCGAGTTCCAGTTACGCTTATAGTTCGGTGCCCAATACTCCCTAATAGTTCTGTATGCCCATTTGCTTGCAGATTCAAACAATTCACAATTACGACCTAAGCCAGAAGATTCAATTCCTTTCTTTGGATGACCTTTTAAATCGAGATAATCCGCAAGTTCATCTAGCGTGTATTCGTGCTCTGTCCAGATCTCAGTTTGCCAGTGACCATGTAACGGGTTTTTAGTTAATAGCCCTGAAAAACCTCTATCAGCTTGTAACTTCTCAGTCATGGCTGACTCAATGGCTGCTAGGTACTTCATCGGCTCAAGGTGAGCCATATCAGATGTACATACAGAAACTTTCAAACGGTAGCTAAGATGACCGTGCGCGTTCTCAGGAGTCTTAGAAGACCAATATGGCGGTGGTAGGTCGTTGTCGTACCAAGCTAGAACCGCGCCTTGTCGGTCAATATCAAAGAGTAGATAAGTGACCAACTTAGGTTGGTTCACTTGTAGATACTTCTTCTTGGTCGCTGTGCTTTTCGGGCGTATGTAAGTGACACCGAGTTCATCGGTGCAATACGGCTTATAAGGAAGTGTCTCGATTAGTTCGAGTTGAAAAGCGTCTGAACGTTTAGCTTTCACACATAACTGCGCTTATGGCGGTTATCTGCTGATTGTATTTGTCTGTTCATGTGTTAAAATTACCTTAGAAATTTAGCCCTGAATTATCCACTTACCACCAAGTTAGTTAAGATGTTCAGGGCTTTGTTTTATCTGGCGTTTATCTTACTCCTCAATACCTTACTTCGCAATTTCCTCTTAAACCTTCTTGATATCAGGCACAAAAAAGGCCGCTATAGCGACCTTTAGAGAATCATTGTTCTACCGAAACACTGCACTTCGCACTAAGTGAATTATGGAAAATGAATGATCGTTCATTCACTTCACACTAAGTGAGGTTATGGTAAACCGATCACCAACGCACAACGTTATTTAAGTTAAATCACGTGCTTACTTAGTAGTAGAGGCATTATCAAACGATATATACGAGTTGTAATAAATCCAAATCGGAAAAATGACATTCTACCAATTCTCTCCCGCGTAGGTTTATCATTCCCAACCAAAGATGCAATTTCACTACGGCTTTTTCTTGTAAAAAAAGGGTTCTCCGATAGATACCCTCGAACTTTAGTTAAATACCACAACGAAATAAAACTATCGACGGGCAAGAACACAGGCTGTCTCATTGCGGCATTATACAACCTAAATGCCGCACCTGGGCTAATCACATAAGCTCTCGTATAAAACATCCTCCGATAATGTGGAGTTATCGTTTCATAAGAGGTTTTCTGAGCAAATGAAACAAGGCCATATACCGCCGCCTTTTCTATATCAAGTGAATCAACGTGCCTTACCAACTCAACATTATCTTCAAAAATAAAAAATGGGGTCTTGGCCTCGTAGCACATTTTCCACAGAGTTAAATGAGAGTGAAAGCAAGACACCTCCCTCCGATTTAACCCCTTACGCCTCCAATTCTTAGATTTATTTTGGTCAAAGGATAAATCTTTTAAACAAACATCTTCTGTTTTGGCGTAATAAAAATCGAAATCAAAAGTAATCTGATCTTTAATACTATGTAGTCGCTCTTCCTTACCCGTTGTTATGCAATAAACTTTCATACATCACCCTAAAAAATATTTCATATTATACTGACCTTACTTAAAATCGGTGTTTATTATTCCTATTATGTTCAATTGCCCTTAAATTACAGACACGAAAAAGGGGATGACCTTGCGATCATCCCCTTTGACGAAGTAATCTAGTATTAGCTTAGAAGCTGTACTAAGAATGCTCAGTTGACGCTATCATTCTAGTACAGGTGGGCTAGCCTTGTCACTACCCACTGG
>NZ_MCZK01000108.1 GCF_002875945.1 Vibrio lentus | reverse complement strand
ATTCACTATGCCACTTCAGATAGACTCATTGACTGACTACCTTTCGCCAGTATCTGATAGGTACGAAGAAGACCGTATCTGTAAAACATATATTTAGTATAAATTGAAATGGGCTCATTAAAAGCCCATTTTTACATGAAACACTTAACCAATATTAAGGGCTAAGAACATTCCCTGCGACAATTACCTACCGCGGCCTTATTACTTTCACGCATACCAAGAATCGACAGCATCAATCAGCTCAGCTGTATTTCTCACCTACTCATATTTGTTATGCTAATAAACCTTAGTGCCTACATGAAAGCAGGTAAGGTGTCCTTGTAAACGAGGCAGATCATCTTCACAGACTTTTCCTTGTTCAAGCATATATTTAAAAGCCCTAATTTTATTACGATAACCTTTGGTTAGAACAACTTTATGTTCCTTGACTAACAACCCGTGGACTTTGAGTCTTTGCCCCTTATCTGCATCGGCAAAGAATGTTTTATCTCGGTTTAACGAAAAAGAACTTTGTTCAAATAAGCTATCAAGAGCTTGCGGAAGCTCGTCATTAAAAGGACCTGCTCCAGAAAACACAATATCATCAGCGTAACGAGAAACTTTCAAGCTATGTTTGTCTGCCAAGCATAGGAGTTCTCTGTCTATACCTTGCATGACAAGGTTTGATAAGACGGGACTTGCCGGAGAACCTTGTGGTAAAACGTTATCTAGTGTGCATAAGTTCGCAATGAGTTCTGATGACTCAGGTAAATAACCAATGCTTACCAAAGCTTCTGAGACCTGCTCTGATGACACTGAAGGGAAGAAGCGTCGATTGGCCCCGTAATGATGTGGGCCGCATGCCAAAGGTGCGCTTCTAAGTCTTTGAGGTTTATTAATGTCATTACTTGCTCTTATTCTCTTCTATCCACGCCTCAAGGTCTTCACGTTTGAAGCGCCAAGAACCGCCGACTTTGAAACCAGGAAGCTTTCCTTCGCTTGCTAATCTATATGCTGTTTTTTCGGCCAACTTTAGGTAAGCAGCCACCTCTTTCAAGGTTAAAATTTGGTCTACCATTCAGAGTGTTATCTCATGTTGGTTTTATTCATCAGAACTGATGTTGAGAGAATATGGGAAAATTGGGGAATGAACAATGATTTGGAGCCCAATACGAGATTGAGTGCATTAAAATAATACAGTCCCCACCAGTAAAAGCTGGTGGAGAAAAATTAAATAGCATTCAACGGGGCAAGGTCGATGATCAACGAGTCCTTTACTCGATTAAATCCTTCACTTTCTATATTGCAGGCTGTGAAGCTTTCCAAAAGTTCTTGTTGCCTTGGCTGTCCAAATGCTAAGCGATAGAGCACCAGTATTTTTTTTACTTCTGCGTATTTTGCAACTTCCTTACTCATTGGGTAAGTCGGTACAATTCGTTCAATTTGAGCCGTCCCATTAGGAGTAAACCAGTACGGCTCTAAATCACTCGTTTTGTTCGTATCACCATTGGCTGCTTGTTCAAAGAGCTGCCCCCAAACATCCGCTTTATTGCCAATATCTAGCGTGTAGTTTTCTGCTATACGTTGACGAACGACAAGCGACTTATACCTGTTCACCCGCCCTTCTCGTTGCTCAATATCGATGGGATTGTTGGGTAAGTTCCAATGAACGACTCGACGGCAATACCAATGAAAGTCGAGCCCTTCTTGACCTATCGATGTAGAACTCAAAACGAATGGTCGGAACGGGGAGTTAAACGCGTCACGTACACTCACCACTCGTTTCAAGCCACTATCATCATTGAGTTTTTGATTACCGAGCGGAACAGCAAAATGACAACGCATCGACGATGAACATTTATCTTTTGCTTTTGTTCTACTTTCCCAGAAATGAACTTGTTCAGATGAGCTTCGTATTCCCATCGCATGCTCAAGTTTACTCGTTGCTGCATGTAAATCACTGCCTGATGTCGCTAGTAAGTGACAATATTCATCGAGCATTGATTGATAATTACCATGCGCGCAATAAACCAAAACCTTATACCAAGCAGGTGAAGCTGTCTGCCCTGATATCAGAGTGTGTTTAATGTTACGTTTCACGATTGGGATAGCGTACTCATGGTTAAATAGCCTGGTTGTAAGCTCAGCAAACTGGACAGAGTAATTAACCAAGTTAAGTTCATCGGTGCTTTCTGACCACAGAGTTTGAATGGTCCTCAATGCGCAGGTAGCAGGATTCGCTAAGCTGGAGTATGCCAACACTGTGGCCAAGTCATCAGGCATTTTACCTAAAGACAATGAATCACAGTCCTCAAAGTACTGCTTAATTTTGGCAAAATGCTTAATACGGCCTTCTGTGTTCAAGCGAGACTCAATCACCTCTAACCAATTCTCGAAATGATCTATCTTCCCAGCTTGTCGATCCAGCAGCATAGGTGCGAGTACATACCAATCGCTATTTGTCTTGTCATAACTTTCGTATTGCTTTAAATAAGCCAATTTACTCTGAATTAATAATGTTTGTTGTGCCAAAATCTCATCAAGGCTCCCATCGATATACGACACTTCAGCTAGAGACTTACAAGGATAAAGTAAATGCCAAACGTTGAGAGTAGATTGGCCTTCAAATCGAAGTAAAGGTGAAGCAGTCTTACCGCTATGATACTGCGGCCTTTTACCCTTCCCCTTTAATACTCGACGTTCAGCCTCATAAGTCCAAAGACAGCTTAAAGCCTTAGGTACAAGCGCCCACGATGAAAATAGCAACGTCTTGGTAAAATTCTCATTTCCTTTAAAAACACCGCCGAATTGATAGTAAGGTTTGCAAGGCGGAGACCAAAGCAAGTTCTCAGGCGATCGATCGAATATAACTTTACTTAATGCTTTGATCTTCGCATTCGGGGCACTTTGTTCAACGTTCAATTTATAGTTTTGAACATCGCTTTGAGATAGCCAAGCTTGAGTTTGCTCGCTGCTTCGGGACTTTCTAAGCAACTTTCGTACATCAGGGTTATTGATATTACGGTGGTACAATTCTTTAAAAGCATAACCATTGAGGAAAGAGATAGCCCAAGGTGCTGACTTAGCAAACTCTATAAGAGATACGCCTCCTCGCCCCTTAGGCAAGGCAGTGTTTAACGCTTCGATCGCTCTGTAACCTTGAACTTCTTCAACTCCAAAGTCAGAACCGCAACATAGCTCATTGGAATGAATAAGCTGCTCAAAACCTTTGCTAATTTGGCTTCGTTCGGTTCTGGCAATATACTCCCGCAATAACTTTTCGACTGAACGTGCATTGGTTTCACTGATAGATTCAAAATCTGAAAAGCCTGACGACAGGGTTAACATATCATCATGAAGAAGATTACGACTCATTTCGTATTGAGATATAAAATCCACGTCATTGTGTGATAAAAAATCTAGTAACTTATGCAGTTGTTCATGATGACTGCTTTCATCGTCCTCATCGTTAATTGTCGTCATCGCTTTAAAAGGCGTTGCCGATAACAAAAGTACTTTGGATTTTTCCTTTTTGGTTTCGCCCTTATCATTAAATACCTGCCTAGCAATTAATGACTCTTCAGAGTCTGAGCTTTGGTCTGTTAACGATTGAAAACGTTGGAACTCGTCTAGGATGAACAAGTCTGCTTGCAAGCTTCCAGCACAACAACGCGCCACCAGTCGACGAATTTCCACTCTAAAATGGTAAAATAGATGGCTAGTTTCATCGGTTTCACCTGAGTCTTCAATCCAACAATTAACGAGGAAGAGTGCAGCCTCTTGAAGTGATGCAAAGCGTTCGTTTAACACTCTAGATTCACAAGGCATAGTCAAGCGGCTTTCAAGCTGAGATACAACTAACGGATCTGTATCAAAATATTGATCCAGATACCTCAATTCATCTTCCCATCGATCCTCTCTGGTAATCTGGTTGGTTTTGAATAGCTCACGAACTGGTTTCACGACTTCACATAAGTTAGTCGTTTGAGACAACAGAACAGCTAAGATCGCTCTTTCCCGACAGTTACCCGCCCCCGCTGTTAATGTGAAGGAAGTCGAAGGTGTTAATGTACACACTTCAATTACGTGCTCATCGTTTATTTCTGAATGTTTGGGCTTGAGAGCCAGTTCAACCAGACGCCCAAATGTTGATGGCTTCACCCATCGCTTTGCATCTTCACCATTAAAGAGCGCCAGCTTTTGGCGATTCTCATCTGCCAATGCAAGATTGGAACATATATAGATGACACGCATCGATTTAATCGTATTGACCCCAACATGCCTTTTCAGTAATTGAGCAATGACACCTTTGGCGACGATAGTTTTTCCTAACCCCACCTCATCAGCAACAAGTATTCGATGGCTATGTTCAACTAGTTGATACTTATTAATAGTCTGATCAACGGTTGCCTTTTGAAAGTCCTTAAGACCCGCTAATACACCGTTTAGTTGTTCTACAATCTCGTGTGTCATAACTTAATTATCTTCTTATTCTTACGACTATTTATGAAGTACTACTTGGATGGCACAAATGATGAGAACACGCCCCATAACGTCTTGAACTCATCTGGAATAATCCTTTCATCGACTTGCGCTTGCAAACGATCAATTCTCTCAAGCAACTCTGGACTTAACGCAGCTGCTCGCATCAGTTTTTCGTAGATCACGCTGTCTTTAGTGAAGAACACACTACCAGCACCCTCAACGCCCCCTTTTTGCAAACTGTTCATCAAATCTTGCTTACTTGGGTCGATATGTAACAGCATCGCGATATAACTCATAAACTGCGCGCGATTTTCAAGTAATTCATTGGTAATTGCCTTTCCACGATCCAAGTTACAATTAAACGTAATTTGAGCTTGAACGACTAAGTTCTTAGCCACTGAATCGTTTTCTGATATTTCAAAATGAATTAGCGCACTAATTTGGGAAGGTTTAAGACCGTCCCAGATAACTTCACAAGCTAGTGGACGAGGCTGAGACGCGCTCAATGTAGAAACCTTAACCTCAAAATTCGACGGAATATCAACCTGAGTCCCCTTTAAGGTCAACTGATATTCATCGTCACCGTTCGTATTAACTTCAAGTTTCCAATCGGTCTTAATTAGGCTGAACTCTAATAGACGGAGGACTCGATCAGAGTCTTCTTCTTCAATTTGTTCTAGTTCGCTGAACTCATGCTTTGTGAATAAGCCAGTTCCGTACTCATTAACCCATTGTTCAATCAATGAATGAACACCAATTTGATCTTTAGATCCCGTTAAACGAAGCATGAATTCACTATTACGCGGGGAACTAGAGTTGTCGCCCATAGCAGCTTGAGTTGTATTCGCCGAACCAAGGTGCCAGCTGGAAGTAGAGTCAGTTTCATCTACAACCAATAGCTTCGCATGTAAATTGAGGTCATTCTCTACAAATGGGGACTGGTCCATTTCCTCATTTTCTTCTGCATCGACCAGGTGTTCATTCAGTGCATAACAGTGCCAACCATCCAAGACTTTCTCACCAACCATGTCGAGCTCTTCTTTGCGGCTAAATAAGTAACGTTGGTCCTCAGGAGCAAAGGTACTGAGCCAGTCTAAAGCTCCTACTTTGCCACCACCTCGGATAAAAGGAGAGACTGCAAGCATAGTTTGATTACCATTCTCTAAACGGATTGGATGCCGTCGTTTGTTGCTCTCATCAAAAATGGTAGAGAGAAAACCGAGTTCACTGATGTTATCTGGCTTATCCCAAAGCACTCTAACTAACTCTTGCGGGTCAATCATATCGTCAAATGATTTCGTTGATGAACTACTGTAAATCTCATCAAAAAAGTCAATCAACGGACGATTGGCTGGTTTTCGCTTCCCTCTTGATTCTCCGTTAATTACAGCGCTAAGATCCCAACTTCGATCAAAAGTTAAATTACGTGATAAAACTATCAAACGGTATTTTACGTTTTGATTTTCATTTGGGCTTTCAAATCGAAGTAACCACAGTTTTGGGTGAAATGATGAAAACGCAGAGTTCGACTCTCCTGCGTTTGGAACTACTGGAATAAGACTGCTTTCCAACAAGCCAAATAAGCTGTTGTACTTATCTGGCAACTTAATATTGCCTTGTTGGTAGAAAACCGTAAGTTTATCTCCCAACATTCCTAACGCTTCCAACAGCGCAATTCTCATGTGCTCAACCGAACCTTCTAAGGTATGGCCAAAACACATGGCAATAGGCACTGTCAGTAAAGTATTCAAGTCCAAGCTATACGTCGTTGCGATAGCATGAGTAAGCTCATAACCTTCGGGAGCGATAAGCTGTTCGCCATAATCTAAGCGATTTTTATCCGGCACTAACATCTAGCCCCTCCTGGATATCTTGTAAAATGACTCTGGCAGAAGGCCAACGAAATTCTAGTTTGCGCATTCCAACCCACTTTTGGTTTTCACTGAGGGCTTTTTTCAGCAAACACCGTGCCCCTTTATTTGCTACCGCTTGCTGCTTCACACATGCATCCAACTTATCGACAGAGACATTCTCGCGAATCAAGGTACACCAGTTTTCGATAAACTGACGTGTGCGATTGTTTGCGCTTTTATGTGGTCCGAAAGCAAACTCATACCAGTTGTCGATGCTCTGCTGTTCAAAGCTCGTAGGCTGTTTATGAGCTTGGTTCAACCAAACATCAAACTCTTCATTTAACTGTTCAATCAGTACGATATTTTTGGCACGTTGGGCTATGAGGATGTTGTAACGAATATGAGCGCCTTCAAGAACAAAGCTAAATTCCAGCGCTTTTTCAAAACATGTTTTCGTTTGATCGGAAATAGGAAAACCTTTTAACTTTTCATAAAGGGCTTCGGCCTGCCATCCATTATGGACAACCATATCAGCCACTTGCAAAGCTTCACCAACAAGGTTGTGCTTGAATAACTGAGCAGGGACACTATGTTCAATCTTACTCGATAGCTGTAGTTTATTTTTGAGGTAATCAGCTTCTTTACGTGTAAGTTTTATTGATACTTGGTTTAACCAAGATTCACTGTAACCATCGGGTTTCGTCATCAGTTGCGCAATATCAGAATGCTGCCCATCGTCATCAATATGGGTTTCGCTCTTGTTGTTTGCTAGCTCTTGGTACTGGTTAACAAACTCTTTTAAAGACAGCTCCGTATTAGCGATAGATAACTGGCGTAATCCGTTCCAATAAACCGAAGATGGCTTTCGAGCAACGCCCTTTTCTAAACTGTCTTTACCAATAATCCCATAAGGCATATCGTGTTGATGGTTTTCAACTAAACATATAGCTAATCTATCTTCTTGCTGGCTAATATATTCAGCCAGAAGAGGACGCTCATTAGGCTCTAACTTACGGTAGTCATGAAATATATAGGGGATAGTGACAAAGTACTTAGCGCGGGTTTGGATAGTAGAAAAACCCGGAAAAAGCTGATCGGCAAAAGCATCCCTGATTTGTCCTATACCCAACTCATCAAGTGTACCTTTCTCTTGTAACATTGAGAGTACTTGAGATACGCGTTCTCGTTCTGTAGATGAAAAATCTATCCAGCCAATTAGACTTTTTTGTCGGCTCACTCTTACCCCACTCTCGTCTTAAAAAGTCAAAACTCAGCTTAGTCATTAAGAATGGCAATGACATTCAGACTACAAACTAAGCAAACCATTGGATAATAATATGAATCGGCCAGTTAAAAGCTGTTCTAAATCATAAACATTAAATTTAAGAAATGCCATTCCGTAATTAGATCTTAAAAAAAGTAAATTAGATCACCCGCATTCCACAGCTTTTTAAGTATTCGAAAGTTTCACCATCATCGCACTTAATCACTAGCCCACTACGACCTCGACTAAGTAGTACTCGATAACTCCCTTCTGTGTAATGGTTATATTGGCGACGATGACGATTGTCCTCGGACAGAACGAGTAGACCATCTCGATATAGCAAGTCGTTCCCCCAATTAAACAGCGCCAAAGACAACTCTAAACCCTGGCAACTAAACTCCGTACACGCAGCCTCAAATCGACAACATGAGTTCTTAGAGCTTGGAGGCTCTACGTACCACGGGCCAATGTTCTTCCCTACCTTAAACTTGTCTTTTTGTACTTCATCGATGAACTTGCCACCACGGCTCGACATCAACCAGCCACTTCTAAAAGCGTCAGGTTTACAATTTCCCTCATGCAAAGTGTTTTGTAACTCAGATGCGTAACTTTCGGCCGAATCTTTGCTTTGTGTGACACACAATGGATAGTGAGCTTGAATGGTTAAACAAACTTCACGTGCGCGCTCTGGGTTATTAGAGAGAACTGCTTCAATCCATTTATCTAAGTCTTCGGTATATGACTGGCGAATCGGTGTCTTTAGATTAAATACGTCCTTCTTGATTGGACTTATAAGCTTCATCTTATTGGCATGTAATGAAGGCATTACTGGCGTCACTCTTCGATCTTGCGTACTAACGGCAACATCGAGATCCGCTAGCATTTGATCTAACTGCATTTCATTACGATGAATAGCCTGCCCATCACCAACCAGAAGAACCAAAGCACCAAAAGGTTGTTGAGATAGCCAGTTGCAAAATAGCATTAGTTCCGAGGGTGACTTTGAATCCTGTACTGTATGGAATCTTATCAAGTAAAGAGCCGAGTTATATTCATCCATGTATATTTCTACGTAACTTATCACTCCTTAAAAATAACGAAAACAGGATAAAACATAAAGTTGTCAGGCATGCGGACACCCCTATCGCTGATAAACTTTCCGATATAAGCGGCAATGATACGGAAACAATTGAAAGTATAATAACGAAAACCTCACATCCAAATCCTAATATTGGATGTCGATTAGTAAATGTAGCCCATCGATAAGCCATGTTTGAACTCCCCTAATTTTACAATAAACATTCTATTTACACCTTCATAATTTGTATAGCGAAAAATAATAACTGCTATAAGCTCACGCATAAATAGATCATCAACACCTTATAAATATATTCTAAACAACATCCCGCCCACAATAAATCCAACACTAGCTTTCAAAGTATTTAGAATCTTTCTATCGTTTTTTTCAGCTCGACTAAGCTATCAACACTATTATTATGTTGTAATTTACTTAGTTTTACTACATCACACGAATTCTCTGCTTTGCTATAAATTGAAATAATATTCTTGTTAATTTCTTCTGATACGCATACTTGCTCTTCTATAGCTACTGCAATTTGATTATTCCTATCAACGACATCTTGAACCTTACAATTCAAAGAAGATATGCTTTCAAGTGTTGACCTAATTGTGCTTTGAGTAAGTAGGGACTTCTCTTGCCCTTTAGTTACCGCAGTCACTGATTGGTTACTTCGTTGACATAACTTCTCTATTACGATCCGGATTTCATTAGTCGATTTTCGTGTTTTTTGAGCTAGAGCTCTGACTTCATCAGCAACAACTGCGAAGCCTCTTCCTGAGTCACCAGCCCTTGCGGCCTCAATAGCTGCATTAAGAGCAAGTAAATTAGTTTGCTCAGATATAGAATTAATCATATCAACAACAGAATTTATCTTTTGAGTATCGAATGCGACCTGTTGTGACATTGTTGAAATGCTATTTAATTCGTTAGCTAGTCCCACAAAACTCGATTCAACTAGATTTAGTTGTTGTTGACAGTATGAAAGATCTTGTTGCGCATTGAACGTCGACTCTAATGTAGCTTGTGCATTTTGAGAGATCTCACTTGAGGCGGCTTGCATTTCATGAATTGCTGTTGCGACCATATCGATGTCAGCCTTCTGATTTTCAAGGTTTTCAGATACGGCTACATTTGACATTAGAGCCTCGTTTGCCTGTTGTAGTGTAAAATCACAGGATTCACTTACTGAAATACGAACTCTACCTAATAAAGAGTTTGAATATTGTTTTTGGGCTTTCATTGCCAATTGAATTTCAGATAAGTCATCGACTTTTCCAAAATATATTTGTTCCATAAGAGGATTATGGTATTCACTGCGAGCTGATTTACAAATCTTATCTAGTCGACGAGTCAGAGCATAGATAGATAGTGAACTAAGTAAAAGATAAAGTAGCAACAATTGAAATATTGTAAGGTTCAGTGAAAAGTAAACATTATACGCAACAAAAGAACAAGTACTTGATAGTAATACTTGACGCTGCCACAATCGGGTTTTTGGAAATATTAACTTAAGGGGTTTTTTCCCTCTATTTAAGGTGCTATAAGCTTTATCTGCTCTTTCAATATATTCCTTCTTTGGCTTAACGCGCACAGACTGATACTCAACAATTTCACCATTCTCTTTTAAAGGACTAACAAAAGCATCAACCCAGTAGTAGCCTCCATCTTTTCGTTGATTTTTAACCATACCCATCCAATTATTTCCAGATTCAATATGGCCCCATAGGTTTTTAAAAGCTGCTTTAGGCATATCAATATGGCGAATTACATTATGATATTTTCCAACTAAATCTTCACCATCATAACGGCTTTGTTGCGTAATTC
>NZ_MCZK01000107.1 GCF_002875945.1 Vibrio lentus | reverse complement strand
TGAATTACGCAACAAAGCCCCTCAGCACTTTCAGCAGCAAGACCGCTACGTGCAAAACTACATTCGTCAGAATATCGAAACACTGGCTGGTTTTGCCCCTTTCTTCGGCATCACCGAGTTAGTGCTTAACCACGATCTATTGAAGATCGGTAAGCTGTCTATTCCAAGTTGTTCTGGTGTGTTCCCCGATGGAACCCAATTCAATCTCAAGCAAGAGATCGTAGTCGACATTCCTCAAGGCACCATTGAAACCATTGTTTACCTTGCTCTGCCAATCTCCTTACAAGGCAACAATGATTACAGCGAAGATGGTCAGGAACAAAGCCGTTACATCACCCGTTCAATCAATGTATTCGACACGTCTACCTCTGAAAATGCCAGTGTTGAAGTTGATGTCGCGCAGCTTAATATCGGCCTAAAATTCGCTGGAGAAGACACGTCTGGTTTTACCCTAATTCCCGTCGCTAAGATCTTAGAAATTAGTGACTCTGATGAAGTGATGCTCGATAGAGCCTTTATCCCTGCCTGCTTACATTACGGCGCTTCAACGCTACTTAGCGAACGAGTCAAAGAAATTCATGCGCTGGTCAGTAACCGAGCTCAAAATCTTCTTAAACGCATCGAGGCTGGCCAAGGTCAAAAGAGTCCTCAGTCGATGATGCAAGATTTCCTATGGCTTCAAACGCTCAACACTTGGCTACCGTGGTTTGAATTGACCATCAGTAACACTAAATACCCGACACACGAACTGTATTCAAAGTTGAAACAGTTTGAAGCTCAAGTGATGGCGTTAACACCCGCGATTCCAGATGAATGTCAGCCTTTAAAATATGACAAGCTTTATGACAACTTTAACCCACTCTTTTCGAGCCTAAGAAACTTACTCACCCTGGTGCAACAAGACTCGGTTATTGAGTTCAAATGGGATATTTCACTGTTTGAGAAACGCCGCCTACTTCGCACATTAATCAAAGACCCTAGCAGCGTTTATAACCGTCGTTTCGTTCTCAGTGTTAAGTCCGATATCAGCAGCACAGAGCTGAATGAGCTGTTCCCTATTTCGGCCAAGTTGAGCAGTAACAACAAGATTGTTGAGTTAGTGAGAAGTTCGCTGTCTGGCATTTCGTTAACGCCACTTCCGATCGCACCGAGTGAGCTCAAACCGATGCAAGGTGTCGCTTATTTTGAAGTCGACACCAAAGACCGAAATTGGTTAGATATGCTCGATACGCGTGATGCGATTGCGCTGCACGTCGATGCTCGCATACCCGCTCTCGAAGTCGTTCTTTACGCGTTGAGATAATGGCCATGGATTATTTAGACGAAGAAACACTGGTCATAGATAAAGCATCAAAGGACTCTGCGAATACAGAGTCTGACCACGCTTTCTCTAAATTGGTTGCGGTGCACTCCACCAGCACCCAAGAAGAGTTTCTGCGTCACTTTGATAAGGCAGAGAATCAACTGATCAACATCAGTAGTGATTTGCTGACCAAAACACTCAAAATCTCAACGCTGTCTGAACCCGAGGATTTAACCGTTTTCCGTGAGCAGTTTATTCAGGGAATTAACGACATAAAGGCTCAAGCAACCGAGCTTACCTACCCTATTGCCGTTATCGATAAACTGTGCTTTTTGTACGCTGTAGTCATCGATGAATTCATCATCTACACCGAGTGGGGAGAGGAACGCGGCTGGGAAAATAAAACCCTACTTAGCGAACTGTTTGGCATGCGTAATGGCGGTGAGCTGTTCTTCTCTGTTGCTGAAAAATCCGCAAGACAACCACACAAACTGATCGATCTGCTGGAGATCATCTACCTCTTCATCAATATTGGGTTCAAAGGCCAATATCGTGAAGGCGGCGCTGAACAGTTAAAAGCGTTCGTTCATCAATTAGAACAAACCATCAGTCAATATCGTACCGCCAGTGGCGTTCACTGCCGCACGAAGGTAAAGCTACCTGACGTAAGAAAACCAACAAGACGTAAACGTTACTTCATTACTAGCTTGTTTTTCTTTTGTTTGATAGCAACCAGCATTGGTTTAACAGAGTTCTGGTACAACAAAACTCACGCACAGCGGTCGCGTGATTTCACCTTTTTACCAAACTTTAGCCAACGCTACGTTCTATCTGGAGAAATCAAAGACATTGTCTTCATCAGCCAAGATAACGACTTGGAAAACCCTCCTCGTCACGCGAGCAAAGCTGAGGCAGTAGAAGCCTCAAAAACAACTAACTTCACGCCAAGCTCAGCCAATTGGTTGGTACAACTCGCGACGTTCTCAAGTAAGAAAAATGCCCAAGCTTTCATCAACAATCTATCTCCATCAGCTTATGAGCCAATCATCTCACCTTACAAGAAATACTATCGAGTGATATTGAGAGCCAACACCTCAGAAGAAGCGAGAACAACCAAAGCTTGGTACGTAGAAAGCGACCAAATAAACGCCATTATTGTTCGCACTTCTGCGCATGACTTAAACAAGGAAGAGTCTAACTGATTATGCCGGATGCCAAATCAAACAAGTCAGGCAACGTTAAGAAAACAGTAGGCATTTCTGCCCTAGCCTCTGTCGCCTTTTTTACCGTCGCCTCTAGCGTCATTCTGTTAACACCGCTCAATGCTTATTTGGTGTGGGCGCTGACGACTATCGCCATCGTCTCTACACTTATCGGCTTTATTTGCTATTGGGTGCTCATCAAACGCAGCGCAAAATCACAAGAAGAGTCTTTAGACAAAGAACTGATTCAAAAAAGACAAAAGCAATTAGCAAATCATTTTAAACGAATGATCAGCGGGCAGAAGCGTAAAACTCGCTTAACCAGTCGCTACGATCAACCGATCTATTTACTATTGAGTCAAAACCCAAACAAAGACAAAGACAAAAGCATCATCACTCAAATGGGTTACGAAGCCTATAAGCTTGACGATTTCGGTAATGACATTGAATTCCCTGTTCTGTTTTGGGTCAGTGAGCATTCTATTTTGGTGTCGGTGAGTATGGGAGAAGACCAACATCCTGAATATCTAAAAACACTCAGTCAATCTCTAACTGCATGGCGCCCGAGACAAGCCGCTAATGGCTTGTTGCTCACCACGGACGTCTCGTCACTACTGGAAAACAACGAACAGATAACACAGCAAGCTGACGAGCTTAAATCGACAATCAAGACGTTCAATCAAGCTTTTGGTGTCAGCCTACCGATTTATAACGTCATCTCGAATATGGGCAGCATCAGCGACTTTTGTCAGTTCTTCTCTGCTTTTGACGAGTCGAAAAGAGATGAAGTATTCGGTGCTACTGCGCCTTACTCTGCACACGGTGGCATCGATGCGAACTGGTTCAATGATGAATACGACCATTTAATCAGTGAATTGATCGCGAACATGAGCAATGCATTAGCAGGTCAATTGAATCAAGATTATCGAAACTCTATTGCCAGTGCTCCTTTCCAGTTTGGACTATTGAAACAAAATCTTTGGCTATTCCTCAATCGATTATACCGAGGTGAGCAACTCAGTGACGCACTGCAGTTCAGAGGCTTCTATTTCACTCATGACGGCCAAAGCGCTTCGCAATCCGACTTACTAGCGAGTGCGGTCTCTTATTCTGTAGGACATGAACACTACCAACAGAACGAGCAAATCCCTGTTAATCAGACTTTGTTTGCCCAATACCTCATGACACACGTGATCCTATCGGAACACGAACTAGTCGGCGTAAACAAACGCAAAGAGAACACCTTGTTGGTTAACCAAGTTCTATTCACACTCTCTTGGATTGGTTTACTCGCAGCCGTGTTATTGGTGATTAAGTTCGACTTTGATTTCCAAAATCAACGTGAGACCAGAGCGGATGTAATGTTGGAACGCTACAAAGAAGCGATATCTGCATCACCTTATGACATCGAGAACATGGCTGACAATATTCCGAACCTGTTCTCACTGCAGCGAATCTATAACCTCTACAAGCAGCCCGAGCCTTGGTATAGCTTGCCGTTTATGCCGAACCCTAGCATCAAGGAAGAAGTGGAAGAGGCCTATTTCACAGAGCTACAACAGGTGCTTATCCCTTCGATGGAAAATACGATCGAGAAAGACCTGTTTGTGTACGTAAACCTTGAAGATCAATCTCAAACGCTGTCTCTGCTTAATAACTACCGTTTACTTTTCAGCAAAGACAGAACCAATGTTCAAGAGCTTAAAAACTACTACGTTCGTACGCTACAAGACCAAGGAGAGGCAGATAGCGTCAACATTGCTCAGCTAGAAGTATTGTTGAATGACATCTTTGCGCGTAACCTGACGCCAATTAAATCGAACCATGATTTAGAGAGCCTAGCCAAGAAAGTCATCACCCAGACGGGCATTGAAACCCTGTTGTACGAACATATCCAAAGTTCTACGACCTACGCAAAGCGCGTCGATATTCGTGGTGAATTAGGTGATAACTTTGGCTCAGTACTTCAATTCTCGCCAAGTTACGCCGGCTACTTAGTTCCTTATATCTACACACCGACGGGTTTTAACGAGCTCGATTTATCGGTCAACTCCCCGACTCTTAAATCGGCTTTGCAGTCTTATGAAGGCGTTGCCGGCGCTTACCCTAGCGCACTCGAACTTCATCGAATCAGCCGAGAGTTGAAGCAAACCTACCAAAATGATTACATCAACTATTGGCGTGATTTGGTTCGTAATGTCGAAGTCAAAGAAGTGGCCGACCCTACGCAATTAAAAAATACGTTAACAAGCCTGTCGGAAGCCAGTAATAATCCACTATTCAGTTTGTACTCGACGATCGCTAAGTACACCTATGTAGAACTAGAGATACCAGCCAAGGATGACAAGGAGCAAGATCCTGCAAGCATGCCGATTCAAGATCCTGATAAAAAAGAATCCGCTCGTCAGATATCTCTTAGTTTCCAAGCATACAAAAAACAGGTTTCTGCCAATGACCAAGGTAAGAAGCCCATCGACAACCTACTGACCGCATTTATTAACGCTAAAAAGTGGGGAGACAAGTTTTACGAGACCAAAGAGCCACAAAAGGTCGCCTTTGAAACACTGTCTGTGACGTTGCAAGCTGGTAATCCGATTGCGTCGCTATCAAGCCTATCCAACAATCATTTAGTGGTCGCTGAAGAGCTGATTAATAAGGTGGTACATCAGAGCAATGAGACCGTGATGTCACTGGCTCACGACTACCTGAATACAGCGTGGTCGAAAGAAGTGTATCAACCTTACCAACAGCGATTGGCTTCGTTTTATCCGTTCAACCGAAAATCTAAATCAGACGTGAGTGTCGCGGATGTTAAAGCCTTCTTCGTGACTAATGGCATCGTCGATAAATTCTCTCAAACTCGTCTAAACGGATTTATTAAAAACAGTGACGAATCCCCCTACTTACCAGGACTGTTGCCAGGTACAGGGTTATCCATTACACCTGAAGTTTGGACAATGATTGATAAGGCTGCTGATATAAAGAACGCCCTATTCTTAGCGGATCCATCGAACATTCTGATCAATTTCCAACTGAAAGCCGTCGATATGACGCCAAACATCACGGAATTTTCGATCATTTCAGATAAGCCTATCTTTACCTATCGTCATGGCCCAACACTATGGAGCCAACAATCATGGCAAGGTGACGCGAAGTTTATCGAGAAGTTAGGCATTCAACTTAATGCTCAGGATTCTACAATTGGCCAGAACACCGTAAAAGGCACGTGGAGTTGGTTCCGCTTGTTCGAACCAAACGTGAATTTTACCTCAGCACAAGACACTCAGGTTGAGTTTGTATACGGTGACAGCAAAGTAAAACTGACCATCAAAACTCAAGGTCAATCAAACCCATTTGTTCCCGGTTTCTTCTCTGGATTCTCACTACCAAGTGGTATCTGATGACGCACTTTCAAACAGCTCGTCTTGTCCATCCAGGCGAGCTCAAACTTCTGAGGATGATATATTCTCAACAACGGACTTGAACGATGAAAAGCTTCTGCCAGTGTTCAAAGCTCATGGATACACTAATCTAACTAGATTAAGCAAGCGGGTTATCAAAGCCCAACACCCTAGTTGGGGGCTGGTTACGATAAAATTTGCTCAAGAGTTAAAACACCGTCACTTCTTAAAGCAAGAGGCGGAATTTATCTATTCAAATACCAATTTCAATACCGACTCTAGTAAAAAAGATATCTGGCCGAACTATTGCGATTACTTTTCTAACCACAAGAGTGACTGTTTAGTTCTTTCTTACATGAATGGTAAAACACTGCTAGAAATACAAGCAGATTCAGATTTGGCGGAATACTTACCCTCTCACTGGATTAGCGCTTTAGAATCTACAATTAACCAAGTCCACAAGTTAGGTTTCGTCCATGGTGATATTAAGCCATCCAATATCGTATTCAGCCCACAAGGACAAGCTCAACTCATCGACTTTGGCTCTGTTACTACCATTGGTACTGACCGCGAACAACTTCGCTTTGACAGTTACACGCCTCGGTACTCTAAACAGCACTTGGTCACAAGTAAGCTTGACGATTGGTTCGCTCTTGCGGTTACGTTAGAGGAAGTTTTAGATGATGCAGCCCTACCCAGCCGCTATCAAGTTCTCCTGAAACAGCATAGATAAACCAGTCATATCTATATCTATCCGCAGGTAAAGAAAAAGCGGATGATCAATCATCCGCTTTTTTGTTCGCATCAAGCCAAGCCACTTAGCCTATGTTATGAAGACAATGAGCTGAGTGATTTAGGTCGCTCTTTTATTCTGTTCATTTGGTTATTCAAATAGCTTTGTTATTCAGGTATTAGAAGCGATTCCAATCCACCAGCAACAGTCGCTGCGAGTGCTTTCGGCGCAAGGCTTTCTTTCACGCTATCTTTGATAGTTGTGCCATTAAAGAAGTTCTTAACCTGCTGCTTTCTTACCGCCTTAGAAAATGCTTTTTCATCCGTTCCCGGGATAAAGTTCGGTTCACCACGCGCCGCATTTAACGCTTGTTTCACACCCGGTTTATTACTCTCAAGCGCAATTTCACTGTTGGCAATAAACGCCTTGGCCTCTTCTTGCAATATGGCATAAGCACTCAAGGTCGACTTCTGGAAAGATAACTTGATCACTGAAGGATCGGTATTCACCTTACGGCCAAACTTACGCTTAATTCTTCGAGTTAAGCGAGTCCTCATATTAGGCGGTGGTGGCGTTATATCGGTAATTGAAAGGAAATTATATGGTGAACTATAGCAAGGCATACAAACCATGTAGGAAGCGATAACTGGGATCTCTTCCATCTTCATTTTGAACCAGTCACGAAAGAAGTTCTCGCCGATAACGTCACGCTTTTGATTAAGCATCACGCACTCTTGCTTAAACTTGCGAAATTTACGTTCCATTACCCATTTGTCGTATAAACCGCGGAAAAAGTTGAAGATAGAAAGGACCGCTTTAACAATACTGGTTACCGTAGCGCCAATTCCTGAACTGGCTAAGTTAATCGCAATGACACCACCATGAGCCAGTGCAATCATTGAATCTTCGATCGCAACCGCGCGGATCTCACCACGAATTTTATCAATCACATCAGCACCAACACGCGTCGTTGTCATTGAGCTCAGGTGACGGGTTTTATGGTTGTTAACGGCTTTACCCAACGCCGAGTAAATTCTCGTCGCCGCTTCTTTAATATCATCGATTGCTGGCGCTAAATCAGCAAAGATTCGCTTTACCAAGCTTGGAATCATACTCAATATCTGAGCTTTAATATCATCCATCGCGATACTGGTAATGCTCTTTGCGTAATCGAGGAATTTTTCTTTTATCTGCTCGGTGATGTTTTCAATCATACCAGCAAGGCTTGTTCCACTCCCTGTCACAGCCTCGGTAATGGTACCTGTTAAGCTGTCTACTTCTGTTGCGGCGGCAACCGCAATCTTAACCTTATCTACTTTAGTCACACCCACCAAATCTGCATTCGCAAATAGCGATAGCATGTCTTTCTGAATGATGGTCAGCCCTGTATTCGGCATCGTACGTTCTCCCTGTAACAAGTCCACGTTAGATTTGAAAAGTTACTTGAACGACTAAGTCCCTCTGAATCATTCGGTCTTAGCAAACTAAACCCTGAACTATTCAACCTTGATCGCACTACTACACAATCCATGTAGTTATTCTTTGTTAAATAAAGGTTAACATATAAAATATCTATTCATAGAAAGGTGTACCATTATTTCCTTTTGGATTCCAAAACCAATAATTAACCCTCCTGAAATCATGCATTTCCACCAAATTCCACTACGCTTTACTAGCATAGAACATAGCAATCTGATTAAATTTTTTAGGGACGAAAAATGAATCAAATTACGACAGATAAACCCATTATTTTGGTTGTTGATGATATCCCAGACAACATCCACACTCTATCTGGGATCCTCAACGACGATTTTAAAATCAAAGCCGCTACATCAGGCGAAAAAGCGTTAAAGATAGCCTCTTCCTCGCCAAAACCTCACCTCATTCTTCTCGACATCATGATGCCTGAAATGGACGGTTACGAAGTCTGCCAAAGGCTAAAAAGCGACCCTGTCACCTATGATATTCCCGTCGTCTTTGTTACGGCGAAAACAGACGTGATCGATGAACAAAAAGGGTTTGAATTAGGGGCGGTGGACTACATAACCAAACCCGTTAGCCCGCCGATCGTGAAAGCTCGTGTCGCGACACATATTTCTTTGTATGACCAAAACCTTGCACTGTCACGTAAAGTCCGACAAAGAACAGAAGCGCTCGAGATGAGCCGACTTGAGATCATTCGTAAGCTTGGCCGAGCAGCTGAATACAAAGACAATGAAACCGGAATGCACGTTGTTAGAATGAGTTACTACTCAAAGATCCTTGCTCAGCAGTTAGACGTGGGTGAAGAATGGGTTGAGTTACTGTTCCAAGCAGCACCGATGCATGACATTGGAAAAATTGGCATCCCCGACTGCATATTAGGCAAACCCGGAAAGCTTGATGCAGATGAATGGGCAATCATGCAAACACACGTCACCATTGGCGGGGATATCATTGGAGACAACGACTCCAAATTGCTGAAACTCGCTCAAGAGATCGCCCTTTACCACCACGAGAAATGGGATGGCAGTGGCTACCCTCATAAACTGTCTGGCGAAGACATTCCTTTAAGTGCTCGTATTGTTGCAATTGCAGACGTATTCGATGCCCTAACGAGCGAACGCCCTTACAAAGAAGCTTGGCCAATTGAAAAAGCGATTGAGTTAATACAAGAACAAGCTGGCCTTCACTTTGATCCTAACTTAGTTCCGATCTTCATTAGCAAGCTCGATGAGATGCTAACCATCAAAGGCTCTTTTACTGATGAACCAGACCACTAAGTTCGCTGGTACTTTTTAAATACAGGTACTTTATGAATACTGTTTCCAGATTTGCTACAGACTCGAAAATAATCTTAGTCTCTTTTCTCGTCGCGGCGATCGTTGTGTTTTCTGTGGCTGTTGGGGCTTGGATTAATCTCAATAATCGCTTTATCGGAGTCGAAGAATACGCTTCCAGTACTCGCTTATTGACCTCCCTCGATAAACTGCGTGTTTATGAGCTGTCTTTCAGTAACGATTACAACAAACAACTCATCGCTAACTTTAATCAAGAAGCAGAGCAAACCGTTCGTTTAGCCAATGACTATGCCGACCAATATTCAGCGCCACTTCCAATCAATTTACTCTCGGAATATTTGATTCAATTTAAGCAATATGCCGAAATTATTGAATTGAACCAATCGACCCGGGCGCTTATGAATGAACGTTCCAATGCAGCGACAGAGCTGTTGTTGGAAATGAGAGGCTTGCACAATCACGCGATTAACCAAAACAGTCAAAACATCAGAGGGCTACGATTAACCAGTGAAAAACTGACTAACGTCGCCTTAAAAACCAGTCAACTCGCCACACTCGCCGTCAACATACAAAACCTTGAGAAAGAGTATTTGCTAGATGGCAACCTAAAGACCTATTCGTTAGTCAAATTGGAGATGCAAAAAGCATCTCAGTTAATTTGGAAGTTACAAGATCAAATATTAGATGACAAAGGGCAGAAATTTTTAGACATCGTTGATAAGGCAAAAAATCGCTATTACACCAATTTAGTTCAGCTCCAAGGCGTACCTATTACTTCTGCAAAATTAAGAGCTTCACTTATCAACCAAGTTACCCTGAGTGGCTCTGAGTTTTCGCGTTCGGTTGGTTTGCTCTATCAGACCAAACAGAGTCAAGTCGCAGAATTGAATCATCTCGTTTCAACGTATCAAACCGAGCTGTCTTCTCAATTGCTTGTAGGGCAAGATTTATTGGCAATTCGCACATTATTAAGTCGTTCAAATAGATTCAACCGAGATTTCCTACTCGCAAATTCAAAGGAACAGGAGCTCATCGCCAGCAAGGTGTCACGTGTCATCAATGAGATGCAATCCAAGTCGGGCAATGCACAACAACTTATTATCTTGTACGCACCAGAGGTGAAAACTACCGCCTTCGATGACCATATCAGCGTCTACGAGGCGCAATTCACAGAGTTAGTAAGTTCGCAACGACGAGGCCACCAATTACTGGAGGCGATGGATAAGAGTTTCTTAGAACTGCGAGATTTCGTTTCCCAGCGTCACTTGGCTGAAAGTGTCAATGTTAAAGACTCGTCCAGTATGACTTTCCATTTGGCCGTTGGTGGTATGATTTTCTTCATCATCATCTTGTTGATGGGTTTGCTTGCCAACAAAGCCCATTCAGCGTTAGAAACTGTCGCGCGCAGCCTAGCTACCGCACGTGACGAAGCTGATGCTGCCAATCATGCCAAATCGGATTTCTTAGCCAACATGAGCCATGAAATCAGAACCCCAATGAACGCCATCATCGGTATGAGCTACTTGGCGCTGAAGACCGACTTAACTAAGGCACAACGTAACTACATCCACAAAGTGAAGCTCTCTTCGGACACCCTACTCGGTTTGATCAACGACATTCTCGACTTCTCTAAAATCGAAGCAGGTAAATTAGACATCGAAAACGTCGATTTCCATCTCGAGAACGTACTAGACAACATTACTAACTTGGTTGGCCTACGAGCTTCTGAGCGCGGCTTAGAGCTACTTATCCAAGTCGATAGAGATGTACCAACCAATCTTATTGGTGATCCGCTAAGGCTTGGTCAGATCTTGATTAATCTCAGCAACAATGCCGTTAAGTTCACAGAGAAAGGCGAAGTGAAAATTTCTATATCTGTTGAAGCAAGAGATGGTGACGACATAAAACTGAATTTTGCTGTCTCTGATAGCGGAATCGGTATGACACAAGAGCAAGCCGCTAAACTGTTCAATAAGTTCACTCAAGCAGACAGCTCAACCACACGGAAATACGGCGGAACAGGCCTAGGCTTGGCGATCAGTAAGGAGCTCAGCCAATTGATGGGTGGAGACATTCACGTTTCAACGGAACTCGGTAAAGGTTCAACCTTCTCATTTACGATCGCAACTCGCGTTAGTCACTCGATTACCCAAAACCGAGTGGTGGTCCCTGCTTCGATTAATCATTTGAAAGTGCTAGTTGTTGATGACAACTCCAGTGCACGCTTGATCGTTGGCGATATTTTAGAATCTCTTAAACTCACTCCAACGCTAAGCGCCTCTGTTGATGAAGCGTTAGTGGAATTGCACACCGCAGATGCTAACAATAAGCCCTTTGATCTGATTATCTCGGATTGGAAAATGCCTAAACGCGACGGTGTTGACCTATTGGAAGCACTCAATCACGGCTTATCACTGAGTAAAGATCCGAAAATAATGATGCTCACCGCCTATGGCCGAGAAGAGTTAGCCGAGGCCATTACCAAAAGAGGATTCGAGGTCCCGAGTATTTTAGACAAGCCTATCACCTCCTCTCACCTCTATGACTCCATCGTTTCGCTGTATGGACTTGATTCAGATCGCGTCTCTCGTAGCGAATTAGAGCAACAGAGTCAGCTTGCGAATGTTCAACAACTTGCTGGTGCTAACATCTTGTTGGTTGAAGACAACGAGATAAACCAAGAGCTCGCGACAGAGCTATTAGAAGGCCAGCAGATTACAGTCACCATTGCCGAGAATGGCCAGCGTGCGATAGAGCTTTATCAACAAGCCATTGCTGATGATACCCCTTTCGATGGCATCTTGATGGACTGTCAGATGCCAATCATGGACGGATACGAAGCAACAGAGCATATCCGTAATGAGATAAAAGACACTCAAACCCCAATCATTGCGATGACAGCAAACGTAATGGAGCGAGATAAAGAGAAAGCGCTCAACTGTGGGATGAGTGACATTATCGCGAAACCAATTGATGTCGGCTCTATGTTCGCAACCTTAGCAAACTGGGTTTCACCGTCTAACCCCGTGCAATTCAATGTTTCGTTGCAAGACTCCACCAATACTCTGCAAGAAGAAAACAACGCAGAAAAAGAACCCGAGGCGTTACCTGTCATTGTGGGTCTTGATACCAAAATGGGATTGATGCGGGCAAGTAACAATCACAAACTCTACATGAAGTTATTGAAACGATTTGTTGAAGCCTACTCTGACGAAGATATCTTAACTACTGAGCTATCAAGCAGTACTCAGCAGCGTTACTTGCACACCCTTAAAGGTGTTGCTGGTAACCTAGGTGCGAGCGATCTACATAGCTTGTGTGAAAAACTGGAGTCCGAACTTACCGATGACGAACTAAAAGAGAAGGTCATCAAAACCACGATCACGTTGAGCCAACAGATCGCAAACTCGCTCTCTGAGTCAGATCCAACCCATAAAGATTCTGAAGAACAAAAGGCACACTCGGATTCCTCGCCTAATCAGCCAAACGCCAAATTGTACCGTCAATTGCTGGAAGCCGTTGCCAACGATGATACAGAAGCACTCAACATCATTCTTAACATTGAAGATGGTGCAGTGGTGGGTTTATCTCCTTCTGAGTTCAAAAAGTTAGAAAGCGCACTAGAGGAATTCGACTTCGATACCGCCACTGAACGGCTAAAAAACTCAACACTCGCGAGCTCATCGTGAAAATGAAAAGACGAGATTTGTTCTAGTTTACAAACAATTAAAGAGAGCCCAAGTGGCTCTCTTTTTTCATCGGTCTCTGATAGTAGCGCCACCATCACCTCGCCGTGAACTTTATGAACTTTATTCACCCAATGTTCTTTATCCTCAATATCGCCGCATTAAAGACAATTCGTTAACACACCGTTAACTTTAACCTCATCTGCTAAGCAATACACTACTCGTGTGTTTAGCAGCTGGATATAAAACATAAGTTTCTCTCCATTGAAGAGATCCCCTACATAAGGAACGTGAACCATGTTCAAGGCACTGAAACCTACTCTTGCGGCTTCTATCATCGCAGCAACCTTTTCTTTTAACACTTTTGCTGCTGATGTAGAGAAAATCCACTTCCTAATCCCTGGCGGTGCTGGTGGCGGTTGGGATATGACAGCTCGTGGTACGGGTGATGTATTAGTGAAATCCGACATCGTAGAAAATGTCTCTTTCCAAAACTTGTCTGGTGGCGGCGGCGGTAAAGCAATTGCTCACCTAATCGAGACGGCTCAACGTCAAGAAGACACGCTAATGGTGAACTCAACGCCTATCGTTGTGCGCTCATTAACCGGTATCTTCCCACAGTCTTTCCGCGACTTAACACCCGTTGCAGCAACCATTGCCGATTACGGTGCAATCGTCGCGTCTGCAGATTCTAAGTACAACACTTGGGAAGACGTAGTAAAAGAATTCGAAAGCAACCCACGTAAAGTGAAAATTGCTGGCGGATCTGCTCGTGGCAGCATGGATCACCTTGTTGTGGCAGCAGCGTTCAAAGGCGAAGGTTTTGACGCTAAGAAAGTGCGTTACATTGCCTACGATGCTGGCGGTAAAGCGATGGCTGCACTGCTTTCAGGTGAAACCCAACTGCTTTCAACAGGCCTTGGTGAAGTATTAGAGATGTCGAAATCTGGCCAAGTAAAAGTATTGGCAGTAACGGCACCTAAACGTCTTGATGCTGCCCCAAACATTCCAACACTAACGGAATACGGCAATGAAACTGTGTTTGCCAACTGGCGTGGTTTCTTCGCTGCACCAGGCACTAGCCAAGCGAAAATTGACGAGTGGAATGAAGCGCTTGGCAAAATGTACAAGACCGATGAATGGCAAGTCGTTCGTGACCGTAACGGTTGGATTGACAACTACAAAGCAGACAAAGATTTTTACGCCTTCCTAGAAGACCAAGAAAAACAAATGGGCGACCTAATGCGTGAGCTTGGTTTCTTGAAATAACCAACAATGGCAGAGGGTATCCGTACCCTCTCACTCTTTCCTTGTTTCGCCGTATATGAGTTAACTTCAAACTCCTTTGTTTATCCGTAGACGTATTACTAGCGCTTGCCGATTCGTTGAAAACGCAAGTGGCTTACTAAACCTAAGCACCGTAATCCGCTTACCTTTGGTTAGTGATCCCAGACATTTCATTGACTCGCTCATGTACGGTTTTTTTACTTTTCTATACCACCCCAAATGGAGTTGGATATGTCGGACTTACCAACCAAATTTCTGAGTAAGGAATCCCTGCTTTCTAAAGATCGCCTCGGCGCAATGATCTTTATGTTGGCGTGCTTGTGCTATGGCTACCAAACCACACTGATTCCTTTATTCCCCTGTGACGAGTATGAACCGTTTACCGCAAGAACATTGCCTACCCTGCTAACCTTTATTGGCATCGGGCTATCGTTGATCCTACTCGTGACAGGGCAACCCGATCAGAAAATCAAATGTGACACCACACCTTTGAACTGGAAGCTCCTCATTGGCTTTTTAGTGTTAATGGCTTTGTACGGTGTTGGACTGACTTATCTTGGCTTCGTTTTAGCGACCAGCTTCTTCTTACTTGCAGGTTTCTACCTGCTGGGTGAACGCCGTAAAGCGGTTTTATTTGGGGCGTCGTTTCCTTTCGTTATCGCGTTCTTTCTTCTTTTAACTCAAGGCTTAGATATCTACCTAGAGCCTGGTTTAATCTTCACTCTTTGGTAGGGATAACATTATGTTAGATGGAATTTTACAAGGACTTTCTACCGCTGTGATGCCAATGAACATCATGATGGTAATTATGGGCTGTTTCGTGGGTACCTTCATCGGGATGCTGCCAGGACTCGGTCCAATTTCAGCAATCGCGCTAATGATCCCTATTACTTACGGCCTTGACCCTTCTTCAGGTCTTATCTTGATGGCGGGTGTGTATTATGGTGCGGTATTTGGTGGCTCAACATCATCAATCTTAATCAATGCTCCGGGTTGTTCTTCTACGGTAGTAACAGCATTCGACGGCTACCCAATGGCGCAAAAAGGTCAAGCTGGTAAAGCCCTTGCCCTTGCAGCTTACTCTTCTTTTACTGGCGGTACACTTTCTGCAATTATGCTGTTGATCGCAGCACCAGCTCTAGCAAGCGTGTCATTAAGCTTCCAGTCTTCTGACTACTTTGCACTGATGTTATTAGGTTTATCAGCAGTAGCGGCGTTTGCAGGCCCAGGTCAGGTAATCAAGGCTTGGATGATGACTATCTTAGGTTTGATGTTATCAACAGTGGGTATCGACAAAGGCGTCGGTGTAGAACGTTTCACATTTGGTCTAACGGATCTTATGGACGGCTTTAGTTTCCTACTTCTTGCAATGGCAACATTCGCTTTAGGTGAAACTTTAATGGGTATTTTGAAACCTGAGAAAGACACCAGCGGCGAAGAAAGCCAAAAGATGGCCGATATTGGCAGCATGAAAGTGACCAAAGAAGAGTTCAAAGAAGTCGCGCCCGTTTCGATTCGTTCTTCGATACTTGGTTTCTTTACTGGTGTTCTACCTGGTGCTGGTGCAACGATTGCCGCTTTCTTAAGTTACGGCATGGAGCGTAGCCTCGCGCCAAAAGACAAACAGAAAGAATTTGGTAAAGGCAGTATTCGTGGTCTTGTTGCACCTGAATCAGCAAACAACGCGGCATCAAGTGGTTCATTCGTTCCACTACTGACTCTTGGTATTCCGGGGTCTGGTACTACAGCAATCATGTTAGGTGCATTGATTGCTTACGGCATCCAACCGGGTCCTCGCCTGTTCGTTGAGCATCCAGATGTGTTTTGGTCGGTAATTATCTCTATGTACTTCGGTAACATTGTACTGGTTATCTTAAACCTACCGTTGATCCCATATATCTCTAAACTGCTTGCTGTACCAAGAACGGTACTCCTGCCAATGATTATCTTCTTCTCAATCACTGGCGTGTACTTGGTGTCTTTCAACACGATGGATGTGTTTGTAATGCTCATTGTGGCAATGGCGGCGATAGCGTTAAGGCTGGCCAACTTCCCACTCGCACCGTTACTGCTTGGCTTCATATTAGGTGGTTTGATGGAAGAGAACTTGAGACGCGCACTGATGATCAGTGATGGTGAACTCAGCTTCCTTTGGGAACGCCCTATCACCATGACATTCACTATCTTGGCGGTATTGGTTCTCTCTAGTCCGATTCTCGTTAAGCTGTTCAAGAGCTTTAGAGCAAAACCAGTTGAAGTTTAGGCTTAGAACATCACTTACTTAAACTAAATTAAAGGAGCCTCAGGCTCCTTTTTTCGTATCAGTCATTTCAAAAAACCACAGCTCTAAGATGGTAGCAAACTCACAATCCGACTCTTGAAAAACACATATCCCTGATATTAATAACAAAATCAAGTAAGGTGATTCATCATTTAACGCATTGGATTCTAAAACTATGGATTGGTTGATTCTGTTCTTATCAGGCGTGATTGGCGGTGTACTGAACTCCATTGCTGGTGGAGGCAGCTTCATCACCTTCCCTGCTCTATTGTTTGCTGGCGTGCCTCCTATCGCAGCCAACGCGACCAATACCTTTGCATCATGTGCAGGCTACATCAGTGGTGCTTATGCACTGCGTCATGAAATTCAATCTGGCACCAAACAACTCAAACTCGTTGTTGGGCTATGTGTAATTGGCGGCGGCATTGGTGCATTTTTACTACTACACACGCCAGAAGCTCTATTTACTCAATCCGTCCCTTGGTTGTTGCTGTTCGCCGCTCTGCTTTTTACCTTTGGTGGCACACTCAATAAATGGCTAAAGAAAGCAACCGCTAAACATAAGCACGCCACCAGCGCAGGCGCGTTCTTTTCAGCTGTATTACTTTTGATCGTGTGTGTTTATGGTGGTTATTTTAATGCAGGCTTAGGCATTGTGACATTGAGTTACTTAGCACTGGCAGGGTATACCAATATCAACGTGATGAATGGCATCAAATTGTTGGTATCGGCATGCGCATCACTCGCGGCAATCGTGTTCTTTGTTGTGAATGGTTCGATTGATTGGCCGTCAGGCATGGCCGTTTTGTTTGGGACATTGGTCGGTGGTTACTATTCGGCAAAAGTCTCGCGCCGCATTCCTCAACAATATGTTCGTACCACAGTGATCATTGCTAGCTTTTTGATCACCGCTTACTTTTTTTATGCTAAGTAGGTTCTATACCAACTAGATTTTAATTAAGTAGGTTATATGCCAGCTAGGTTTTATGCGAAATAGAGTCTAGGCCAACTAGCTTTTATTCGAACGACTTCGTGCTGTGATCGCGGCTTTCGTTAGCCAAACACAGCGTAAATCGTTAAGCATTGAAGAACTGACAAAGAAACCTCAAACACCCCGCTGGTTATTTTATGAACTATAAAATAGCCAAGCCAAAATATGTGAGACGAGCCCTTTAATTAGCAAATTTGATAACAATTTAGACTGTTTTTTAGCCTTTATTTTGCCAAAGGTGGGATAATTCTCCTGTCGAAAGTGAGACTTCATTAGGAGGCGTTATGAACATTAAACTCGGTCATGTCATGTCATCAAGTCGACTCATTTGCTTTGTCGCTTTTCTTGCTGCCACATTCGCGTGGATTCTAAAAATGCCCGCTCTGTTTTCTGTGTCAGCGCTATTCCTACTGATCAGCGCCATTGTCTATGTCGTTGACCTTTGGAAGAATCAAAGAAAGAATCGCGAAGCTTAAGGCAAACGACTAAAGCGACACGCATTAAAAAAGGAGCGCTTAGGCTCCTTTTGTATTTTATACTTATCGTTTTAGCTGATTAGGCTATTTCGACGCCTTTCTATTAACGACGAAAGTTACGACCGTTGCCGCCACGACGCTCTTTAAATGCAGATGCCGCTTTAGCTTGTGATGCTAGAATCGATTCAACCGTTAATTCCATTGGCTCACGAGGCTCTAACCCGTGACGGAATGTACGTGAACGCGGAGGCATCTGGTATTCGATATCAGAAGCTTTAGGCATGCGCTTGAAACGGTAAAGGTAGAAGTTCTCTACTTTCTCACGAGCCCACTCTGTTTTCTTCAAGTATTTAACGGCACTTGCTACTGTCGGCTTAGTGTTAAAGCAGTTCATGCGCATTGCTGCATCCAAAATTTCCCAACCGTAATGATCCACTAACTCAGTGATCATAGTGTCTAGCTTCAAGCCATGCAGAGGGTTATTCTGTTGCAGTTCGATTCTTTCTTCTTCAGTCATAACATTACCTTTTCCAAGGCAACTAAAGGCCTTGAATTTACTCTAGAACACCGTCATCACTGACCGCTTCTAGCTCAATCACTTGGGCATTATATCCATTGCCCTTATCTATGCCTTTATGATGGCATAAAGCATGCTCGTGATCCTATTTATCTTTCAATTTAATTTTAAAATGGTCACTTACCATCCTGATGTTGCGTGTAATACAGCCACCCCTCTCCCAACGAAGGTTCTTCTCAGAGATCCAGCAAACTCGCGTAAGTTAACAAAAACCATGATAGAAGCATGAAATATCCCTATTTAAACCAATGAAATTTAAATTTATTAGAACGCAGTGTTGCGAATTTACAGCACGGTGCTATGTTAGAAGTGGTATAGAAACCTACAAATAACGATATTAAACAATGATATAACTATATATAAAGGTTGGCTTTGACCATGTTTGACTACTCCCAAATCAGCAGAGTAGCCGCCCAAGATAAAGATATTATCGCCATCGTTGATGATCTCTTTCGGCTAGCTCGCGAACATTACCCCATACTGTCTAGGCTTTCGGTCGTGCTGTGCAATGAAAATAGAGCATCGAATTACTTTGTGTCGGACACTCTGTGCCAAGAAGCAGAACATCGCTACGTTGAGCAAGAACTTAAGCCAGAATCGGCTTTGTCTCGTATGGCAGAATCTTTAGACACTCGAATCGTCCACGACCTCACCACTATTAGCCCAACCAAACAAATATCTCACCTGCTCGACCTCGGTCATCAAAGCAGTTACACAACACCTATTCATCATCAAGAAAGTAATCTTGGGTTTGTGTTTATCAATGCTTCATCAACGGGATTTTTTGCTAACCAAACTATTCAGTGTGATATTGCCTATCTCACTCAAGTCATCTCTAGCCTTTTCGTTCAATGGTTTGAGCGGCAGCGTCACTTTCAATCCTCTTTAGCGATCGCTTTAAATATGGGTCATGCTCGAGATCCAGAAACCAAAGAGCACCTGATTCGCATGGGTAAATACAGTGAACAAATTGCTCGTACTCTGTCACAAACCAAAAGAGAAATTACACACCAATTCATTCATCGAATTCGGTTGTATGCGCCCTTTCACGATATAGGTAAATATCGAATTCCAGATAAAGTGTTGTTCAGTAGTGCGCGCTTTAATGAAGAAGAAAGAGCCATCATGAACAATCACACCTTATACGGGGAAGAGATGATCAATGATGTCGTTGCCCTATCTTGCCATAGCTCTATGTGTGCTGACGAAATACAGTTCATTAAAAATATCGTGCGTCATCATCATGAACGGTTTGATGGCACAGGGTTACCCGATGCTTTGAATAACACAGCAATACCACTCGAAGCCCGCATCGTGACATTAGCCGATGTGTTTGATGCGCTAATGAGCAAAAGAGCCTATAAGCACGCGTGGACACTCGATGAAGTGATGGAATACATTGAAGCGCACAACGGTTCAATGTTCGACCCAGAATGTGTTGAGGCCCTTAAACAGAACCTAGACGGATTTATGGCAATTAGGGAGCAATACAACGACGACACACAACCTCATATAATGACGGCTTGAGCCTAAACGTCTTGCTTGTGTAGACCAAAGAAAACGCGAACCAACAAAAAAGGATGCCTATTGGCATCCTTTTGTTTTCTAGTTTACAGCTGAAAGAACGAACGTGTTCTTAACTGATTCTAACTAACGATTATACGTCGTAAGTTGTAGAAGCAGTGTCGCCGCCTGTACCAGTCCAGTTTGTGTGGAAGAATTCACCACGTGGACGGTCAGTACGCTCGTAAGTGTGAGCACCGAAGTAGTCACGCTGAGCTTGTAGAAGGTTCGCTGGAAGACGAGCTGTTGTGTAGCCGTCTAGGAACGTTAGTGCAGAAGTCATACATGGCATTGGGATGCCAGATTCCATAGACTTAGCTGCAACTTTACGCCAAGCGCCCATGCAGTTGTCTAGGATGCCTTTGAAGTATGCATCTGAACCTAGGAATGCGATCTCTGGGTTCGCTTCGTAAGCATCACGAATGTTGCCTAGGAATGCAGAACGGATGATACAACCGCCACGCCACATAAGTGCAACGTTACCGTAGTTTAGATCCCAACCGTTTTCGTTCGACGCTTCACGCATTAGCATGAAACCTTGAGCGTAAGAGATGATCTTAGAAGCAAGTAGAGCCTGACGGATTGCATCAACCCACTCTTGCTTGTCGCCTTCAACTGGAGCAACAGTCTTGCCGAACAGTTTCTCAGCTTCAACACGTTGATCTTTAAGTGCAGACAGGCAACGAGAGAATACAGACTCAGTGATTAGAGTCAGTGGGATACCCATGTCTAGTGCGTTGATACCTGTCCATTTGCCCGTACCTTTTTGGCCAGCAGTATCTAGGATTTTCTCAACTAGCGCTTCACCGTCTTCATCTTTGTAACCAAGGATATCAGCAGTGATTTCTACTAGGTAGCTGTCTAGCTCAGTTTTGTTCCAGTCAGCAAATACAGCCTGCATTTCGTCGTGGTTCATACCTAGGCCATCTTTCATGAACTGGTATGCTTCAGTGATAAGCTGCATGTCACCGTATTCGATGCCATTGTGAACCATCTTAACGAAGTGACCAGCACCGTCGTTACCAACCCAATCACAACAAGGCTCACCTGCGTCAGTTTTCGCTGAGATACCTTGGAAGATAGGCTTAACCGCTTCCCAAGCTTCAGGAGAACCGCCTGGCATGATAGAAGGACCGAAACGAGCGCCTTCTTCACCACCAGAAACACCTGTACCGATGAAGTGGATGCCTTTCTCGCGAAGAGCAGCAACACGACGGTTAGTGTCTGGGAAGTTAGTGTTACCACCATCAATGATGATGTCGCCTTTGTCTAGAAGTGGTACAAGCTTGTCGATGAACGTGTCTACGACGTCACCAGCACGAACCATAAGCATCACTTTACGTGGCGCTTCTAGCTTCTCAACTAGCTCTTCTAGAGAGTAAGCACCAACAATGTTAGTACCCTTAGCCGGGCCTTCTAGGAACTCGTCTACTTTAGCAGCAGTACGGTTGTGAGCCACAACTTTGAAGCCGTGGTCGTTCATGTTTAGGATAAGGTTCTGACCCATTACTGCTAGGCCAATTACACCGATATCACCTTTCATTATTTTATCTCCTTGCGGCTATTCGCACTTATGCGATAGCACTTGCTGCATTTGAATCTAGGAACCGCTCTGTTTCGCCAGTTTTAGACTGGATTTTTGCTGCCGGGTAAGGCAGTTCTGAAGCAGGAGTTGTATGAATTTCTTTAACGATCTCAACTTTACCTGCACCCAGTACTAGGTAGCTGATTCGTTTTGCTGCTTCTAAAACTTTCGCCGTTTTAGAAACACGGATTTGACCCGACTCTGGGTGAGAAGCTAATACAGATAGGTTCTCATCTTGGTAGTCAGTTGCACCCGGGAATAGTGAAGCTGTGTGGCCGTCTGCGCCAACACCTAGCAGAATCCAATCAAAAACTGGCGTGCCGTTTTCTGTTGGAATCACATCTGCCATTTCTTTCGCGAAACGTTCTGCTTCTGCTTTAGGCTCATCTTCACCACGGATGCGGTGGATGTTCTCTGCAGGAAGGTTTACGTTTGTAAACAGCAGTGTATTCGCTTCACCGAAGTTGCTTTCCGCGTCGTCTGGTGCCACGCAACGTTCGTCGCCCCACCAGAAATGAAGGTTATTCCATTGAATGCCTTCTGCGTATGGAGCTTGAGCTAAAAGCTTGAAAAGCATTTTTGGCGTGCTGCCACCCGACAATGAAATGTGAACAGGTTTGCCCTGCTCGCTGTATGCTTTCATTTCGTTTGCTAGGTTTTCAACGACCAATTCAGGCGTTGCAAAGATCTTGTGGTTGATCATAGTTCGCAGTAATCCGTGTCTGTTAGGTTTTTACATGGGAAACGCCATGCGCGGCCATCACGTTGCAGAAGCTCATCTGCTTCTTGCGGGCCCCAAGTACCACAAGCATAGCCAAACAGTGCTTGAGGATCTTGTTTAAAGTCTAAGATTGGTTGAACGTACTTCCAACATGCTTCTACTGCATCGGTACGTGCAAACAGAGTCGCATCACCGTTCAGTGCATCAAGAAGAAGACGCTCATAAGCCGTTAGCATTTGAGTTTCAGGCAAGTCAGAGTAAGAGAAGT
Organism: Vibrio lentus; assembly: GCF_002875945.1. Classification (GTDB taxonomy): domain Bacteria; phylum Pseudomonadota; class Gammaproteobacteria; order Enterobacterales; family Vibrionaceae; genus Vibrio; species Vibrio apostichopi. The sequence goes on along the minus strand of NZ_MCZK01000107.1, from coordinate 15,781 downwards.
TCATTTTCACTTCTTTTGCTTTGAAACCTGCACCTGGCTCTTTCAAACCAAAGCTCATCTGAATACCTTCATCCGGTTGGATACGGATAATCAGTTTGTTCTCTGGTGCATCTTGACCAAATACTGGGTGAGGTGTGTTCTTAAAGTGAATCACGATTTCCGTTACGCGCGTTGGTAAGCGTTTACCCGTACGCACGTAGAAAGGAACTCCATTCCAACGCCAGTTGTTGATGTGTGCTTTAAGACCAATGTACGTTTCAGTACGAGAGTCATCTGCTACACCCGGCTCTTCACGGTAACCAGGCAAATGCTGACCACGAACGTCTGATGCCGTGTATTGGCCTAGAACCAAATCTTTACGCAGGTCGTCTTCTTCCAGTGGTTTCAGACACTGAAGTACTTTAACCACTTCGTCACGAATTGAATCCGCATTGATTTGTGCAGGTGGCTCCATACCAACCATTGCTAACACTTGTAGCAGGTGGTTTTGGAACATGTCACGAACTGCGCCAGAACCGTCGTAGTATCCGCCACGCTCTTCTACGCCAAGGAACTCAGCACCTGTGATTTCAACGTATTCAATAAAGTTACGGTTCCACAATGGTTCAAACATCGCGTTTGAGAAACGAAGCACTAGAAGGTTTTGTACCGTTTCTTTACCAAGGTAATGGTCGATACGGTAGATCTGGTGTTCTTGGAAGTGATGATGGATCTCTTCATCCAGAGCTTGAGCTGATGCTAGATCGTAACCAAATGGCTTCTCAATGATCAGACGACGCCAGCCGTTCTTCTCATCGTTTAGGCCATGTGCAGCAAGGTTTGCTGGGATCACACCGTAAAGGCTTGGCGGGGTTGCCAAGTAGAACAGTGTGTTATGGTTTTCGAATTGGTAGTCTTGCTCAAGCTTATCCAGACGTTGGGCTAGACGAGCGTAATCGTCTACATCTGAAGTGTTGATCGCTTGGTAATGCAGATGTTCAATAAATGCATTCAGCGTCTCTGGCTCAGTTTTTTCCATTTCCTGAAGAGACTTCTTCAGCTTCTCACGGTAAGACTCGTCGCTGTACTCAGTACGGCTCACTCCAAGAATCGCAAAGGATTCTGGAAGTTGATTGCTAGCATACAGGTGGTACAAAGCAGGAATTAACTTGCGGTAAGTTAGATCTCCCGACGCACCAAAAATAACGATGCTGCTGTTTTCAGGTATTACCATCATCTTTCCTATAAAAACAAGGTTTTTAGTATTCGCCAAAGGTATCAGCGACATACGAAAATAGATAATAGGTCTTGGCTATTACATCAATAGCGAGAGCCTATTACACTTGAGAATGCGTTTGGTAAACGAGGGTGAATGCTATCACCTCTATTCGGGACAGTATTGTCTATGAGTATTTGATTTACATCAACCACTGTGAAAGCAATCGATTAAATATTGACTCATTTCGAACAAATTCTAGTCGATAGCGAAGTTCACAAAGGTAGAAATAGCAGTAAATCGGCATTCTCAAACATTGTAGTAAAGAAAGAATGCCATCTGGTCTGTGGAGTGAATGGTAGATTGGTCTTAAAAAGTAAACCGTTCTTATTCAACTTGTTTTACATTTGAAATACTACGGGATTGTGTTTGTTGTTATCTGTCTTGTGGAAGTCACGTTTGTTGATCGCGACTACTTTCTCGGCTTGTTGTAACAACGTTCCGGTCGCCCTACAGTGCCATAGTTTAAGTCTGCCACTAACTCGCCGGTAGTAATCAAAAATTCTAGGTAGCGTCTGGCCGTGGTTCGGCTCGCTCCAATACATTCACCCGCCTCATCCGCAGTAATATCAGCAATGTCGGCTTGTTGAAAAATGGCTCTAATTTTATCAAGCGTTACGCCATCGATCCCTTTCGGTAACGTAGAGACCTTTCGAGAGTCGGCCTTAGCATTCGCTTGCAGCATCTTGTCGACCAAACCTTGGTTAAGATCAGACACGCTTTCAAACTCTTGCTGCTGGGACTGATACTTTTTCAGTGCCGCTTCCAAGCGAGGAAACATCACAGGTTTGAGTAGATAGTCGACGACTCCACCGCGCATCGCCTGTTGAAGGGTGTCGACATCTCGGGCTGCGGTAATCAGGATCACATCGCAGCCCTGATTACTGCCGCGAACGTGGTTCAAAATATCAAGTCCGCATCCGTCTGGTAGATATACATCTAATAAAACTAAATCAGGTTTTAAGATATCTAACTGCATTAACGCTTCAGACTGTGTGGTCGCAATCCCGACCACATCAAAGCCTCCCATCTGTTCTAAATAACGATGGTGAAGCTCTGCAATCGCAATATCATCTTCAATGACCATGACTCTCGTGATTGCGTTCATTTATGTTCTTCCTTTAACCATTGTATTCCTGTCACGTTGATCTTCACTCGATCGCTCCGTGCTCAATTATTATTGTTCTTCTTTCGGCAAATACACCGTCATGCGTGACCCAAAATCAGGGTTATCAATCATTTCTAGCTGCCCTTGATAACGGTCAGCAAGCTGCTTAATAAGATACAAACCGACACCTCGGTTTTGCTTCGCTTTGCTCGATACGCCTTTTTCGGTAAGTGCATTGGTTGCCAAGTGTTTTGGCAGACCACAGCCTTTGTCTTCTACTTCCACAATGATTTCATTGCCGAAATCACTGATCGACACATCGATTACGCGGCGCGCTGGTGCAATTTGCCCTTCTTGTTTAATCGCCATCATGGTGGCATCAAAAGCGTTATCAATGAGATTGCCAAGGATCGTCACGACATCCTCTGCGTTTAACCAAACGGGTAATGCCTCAAGCCTTGAGCCCTCTTCAACTTTAAGCTCTAAACCAATCTCTCGTGCTCGTTCTGTTTTGCCTAAAAGCATGCCCGCGATCAGTGGATCTTTCACCGTCTCTCTCAAGAACTCAATTAAGCTCTGGTAATGAGCGGTTTCTTGACCAATCAGTTGTTGAACAGAGTCCAACTCACCCATTTGAATCAAGCCACTGATCGTATTGAGCTTGTTTTGATGTTCATGCGTTTGCGAACGAAGTAAGTCTGAATACTCTTTAGTTTGAGAAAGCTGATCGGTTAAATCGTTTATCTCATCTCGTAATCGGAAACTAGACACCGCGCCGACCACTTCACCCGCCACTATAATTGGGCTTCGGTTAGCAATGATTCGCTTATTATTCAAGTACAGCTCAACGTCGTGATCGGTATCGCCAGTCGATAACAACTGCTCTAAGTCACTGCCCACCAACACATCTGATAGACGTTGCTGATTGAGTGCTTTATCTCGGTCTATAGACAAAATATCGCAGGCGCTTTTGTTTATTGAGCGCAAAATACCGTTCTTATCGATACTTAAAATGCCCTCTTTCACGGTACTCATGGTCACATCAAGTTCTACGTATAAGCGGCCAATTTCTTCTGGCTCAAAGCCCAAAATAGCGCGTTGAAAACGACGAGACACATAGCTTGAAATCACCGCATTAACCGCAACCACAAGCAATGCCATGACGATCAAAAAGGCTAAATAAGGTTCAATTCTGTCTTGAAGAGAATCCAGTAGATAACCCACCGAGACCACGCCAATCACTTTGCCATTTTGGTCTTTTACGGCAGATTTACCACGGACGGAAAAGCCGAGTGATCCTTTAGCCGTCGATACATAAGACTCACCCAACACCAAAGCCTTCTGATTGTCACCACCACGCATAGGCTTCCCGAGCCTGTCATCGTAAGGGTGTATCAGTCGAATGCCCTTTTCATCACCAACCACAATAAAGGCCGCTCCAATGAGCTTAGTTAGACCTCGGTATTTATTTTGAATCAGAGTAGCAAGAACGTAAGGTTCGCCATCGGATATAGCATTGTTCTTTTGAATAAGTTGGATAACGCGTGGTGATTCAGAAAGAAACTCTGCAACGCCCAAAGCCTTCAAACCCATCTCTTGTTCTTGAGATTGTTTGATGTAATAAAAACCTGCTGCTGAAAGAATCAGAAGTTCAACGAGGCCAGTTACCGTCATGATAATCAGTAACCTTTTTCGGAAACTGATATTACTCCATTTCATATAAGACCGTCCCTAGTGCTTAGCGGACAATGTTAACACCAAGTTAATCTTATGGCCTTTTTGCTTATACGGATTTGTGACTGTTACTCAACTAAATAATTGAGCATCTTATTAATTGATATTGCTTTACGTTATGCAGCCCAGCCAATCGCTCACTTTTAGAACGGATTAGCTTAATAAGATAAATAAACGAGTAAATATTGAGCTAGATCACTAAGCTTTTAGGTGTTTTTTAGGTTGTTTAAAATAAATACAATTATAATGGTTGCATATGAAGAAGTTCGTCGATGGTGAGTGATGAGTCGCATTTTCAAGACAGCTTTGTAACCGAGCCAAATCGGTTAACAGGTCAGCAACAATCACTCCAATAATGCACTTGTCAGTATGAGCAGTTTTGAATCACCAGACTTAAACGTTGTGCGGATGGGCAAGCTCTCCTCCCATTCTCATCTAACGCTAGGTGAAGATGCTCAAGTGTTAATAGGGAATAACGCCGAATACGAACCACTGATACCAAGAGTGGCACTGTCGAATTTAAACAGGATAAAAAACATAACGTATAAACATTGTTGAAAAGGAAACCAGGCAATGAAACGCGATAATTTTGGAATCTGCCTTACTAAGGCTATGTTGTTCAGAAACTTACAATCTACTTTTACTCATGTTAGGGCTTATGAGAAGAACGAGACTTCCCCGCTCGATCTAAAAGTGTTGTTAGCTTTCCCGCAAATGTCAGGTAGAGATTTATTACAAACCATGCAAGGTTCAAGACAATTGGTGTGGCGTGCCGATCACCATTGCCCAAGCTTCAAATAGCACCCTTCACTTTGCAATAAACACTTCTATACTGAACGTAAAGAGCACGCCTTGTCGTGCTCTTTTCGTCTCATTAATCTTTAATACCTGCATCACGTATTTTATTACATATAATTAACGAGTTATGAGAGTTTCTGTTCCTATGAGAGAATCTGTTCAAGACAAACGATGATCCTCCTGTTAACATTAGAGTTAATACTCTAATCTGGTAATGAGTTCAGATGACCAAACCAAAATTCCGATGCCTTGCGATTGCCAGTATTCTTATCGGTACTATCAGTTCGCCTAGTTACGCTGCTCCGCTGACCTTTCCTGAAGCGTGGCAGATATTACAAGAGAACAACAACTCTCTTGCTGCTCAACAAGCCAATGTTGAGCGTTATCAACATCTTCAAAACGCAACCGGAAGCCTTAATCTTCCTTCTGTGACCTTAGGTGCTAACTACACTCACCTTGATAGTGACGTCACCATTAATGGTGAACAGTTTTCAAACAGCTTAAGTGGCGTACCTAACTTGGGTGCAATAGGAGGTATTCTCCAGCCAATACTTGGTGGTGTCACCTCAACCATCACCGAGCAAGACATCTTCAGTTCTTCCATTCGCGCGGTTTGGCCGATATTTACGGGCGGTCGAATTACCGCAGCACAAAGTGCAGCTGAAGGTAAAAGCGAAGAAGCGCAGAGCCAGCTGTTGATGGAAAGACAAGCTCGCTACGAAGACCTAAGCAAATACTACTTCTCGGTGATCTTAGCGGAAGACGTTGTGAAAACACGTCAAGCCGTTGAAGCAGGGTTAACTCAGCACCGTGATTTCGCGATCAAGCTGGAGCAGCAAGGGCAAATAGCACGAGTAGAACGCCTGCAAGCGGATGCTTCTTTAGATAAAGCCGTTGTTGAACGAACTAAAGCTCAGAACGACCTCAAGATTGCTCAGTTAGCATTGACTCAAATACTCGGCCAAAGCCAAAGTGTTGAACCTTCAGAACAATTGTTTATCAATAAGAACCTCCCTCATATGGATGTGTTCATTGATCAAACACTCATGACCTACCCTGGCCTTAAGATCCTTGATGCTAAAGAGAAACAAGCAAGCAGCTTAATCAAGGCAGAAAAAGGTAAGTACTACCCAGAGGTTTACCTTTACGGTGATTACAGTCTTTACGAAGATGACTCGCTCGCCAGTGAAATGAAACCCGATTGGTTGGTTGGCATTGGTGTTAACGTGCCACTTATCGATACTTCTGGTCGCTCAGACAAAGTCGCAGCGGCTCACAGCGCGGTATCACAGGTTCAATTCCTTAAATCTCAAGCTAAGCAAGACTTAACCGTGTTGGTTCAAAAGACTTATCTTGAAGCAAACCAAGCGATTGAAGAGGTTCAAGGCCTCAATTCAAGCCTTTCTTTGGCTGAAGAGAATCTGTCGCTTCGTAAAAAGGCGTTCACTCAAGGGCTTTCTAACTCGTTAGAAGTGGTTGATGCAGAGCTTTATCTTGCGAGCATCAAAACTCAGCAATCTGCTGCGCGATTCAAATACCTAATCTCTCTCAACAAGCTTTTGGCGCTAACCAGCGAAATGAACGCTTATTCGAGTTACTTAACTTCTTCTGTTCCGTCTGGTTTCGATTCAAAAACAGACACCGCTAGCCAGTCAAAAGGATAATTCATGAAACCTATTAAGCCCCTTCTTCTATCTTTAGTTGGTATCGGCATTATTGGCTGGGTCGGATACAGTTTTTACCAAGCGTATCAACCTCAGCCGGTTAAGCTTCAAGGCCAGATCGATGCCCAGCAATACAGCATCTCTTCTAAAGTACCCGGCCGAATAGACCAAGTCTTTGTACGTAAAGGCGATTCTGTAGAGAAAGGCGAATTGATCTTCTCTCTTCTTAGCCCTGAAATTGATGCGAAGCTAGAACAAGCAAAAGCAGGACAGAAAGCCGCAGGTGCATTGGCTAAAGAAGCCGAGAATGGCGCGCGTAGTCAACAGATCCAAGCCGCTAAAGACCAATGGTTGAAAGCCAAAGCGGCCGCTGACCTCATGAACAAAACCTACCAACGTGTGAATAACCTTTACAATGATGGTGTGGTTGCCGAGCAAAAACGTGACGAAGCCAAAACACAATGGCAAGCAGCGAAATACACAGAAAGTGCCGCTTTCCAAATGTACCAATTGGCACAAGAAGGCGCGCGTGACGAAACCAAAGTCGCAGCGGCTCAAAAAGCATTGATGGCAGCCGGTGCCGTGGCAGAAGTAGAAGCGTACGCAAAGGACACTCAGATCCACAGCTGGTTTAGCGGTGAAGTGGCTCAAGTGCTACTAAGCAGCGGTGAGTTAGCCCCACAAGGCTTCCCTGTTGTCACTGTTATCGATACTCAAGACGCATGGGCTGTGCTCAACGTTCGCGAAGATATGTTGAAGCATTTCGAGAAAGGCACACAATTTGAAGCCTACCTCCCAGCTCTAGACAAATCACTGACCTTTAAAGTCACTCATATTGCCGTCATGGGTGATTTTGCGACTTGGCGTTCAACTGATGCTGCGCAAGGCTTTGACCTACGTACCTTTGAAGTAGAAGCTCGCCCTGTCGATACCAGCGAAACGCTGAGAATGGGTATGAGCCTTGTGGTTGAGCTTTAGGTGACTTATGTCTGCTAACTTTCAACCTAGAGGCTCGCAATCTAGAGGCTTGCAATCTAAAGGTTCGCAATCACCTGAGCATCATAGAGTGAAGAGTACCTTGCTTAGGCAGTGGGCAATTGTCCGCAAAGACAAGTGGTTGTTGTCGTGCCTAACTTGGATACCCTTGCTTCTTGCTGCCAGTATTTGGCTGATTTTTTCACAAGGCATCGCCCGTGATTTACCTGTTGCGGTAGTTGACCTTGAACATAGCCAAATTTCGCAACAGTTCACGCGCTTAGTTGATGCCTCACCGACGCTGCAAGTCAGTCAGAAATACAGTTCGGCGAGCGAAGCAGCTAAGGCGATGATTGAACGCGATATCTATGGCTATGTCGTCATACCTAGACACTTTGACCGAGATATTTACTTAGGGTTAAACCCTCAAGTTTCCGTGTTCTACAACAGCCAATTTATCTTGATCGGCAAACTAGTGAATTCGGCTCTGTTGCAGGCTCAAGGCACGTTTAACGCGCAACTCGAAGTGGTGAAACAGCTTTCACACGGTGATACCACGGTGCAATCGGCATTGGGGCAAGCGGTCACGGTGCAAAGCCAGATCACGCCATTGTTTAATAAGAACACCAGTTATGCGCAGTTCTTGGTATCAGCCGTTATTCCTGCGTTATGGCAGATCATGATAGTGGTCGGCACGATATTGGTTTTAACCGCGAACGTACGAGCTCGCGGTTTGAAAGCATGGCTATCGAACTCTCCTATCAAATCACTGGCATCAACATTAACGCCTTATGTGGCTTTGTTTTTGGCGTTTGGTGTTGCCTTTAGCTTCTGGTTCTATGGCCTATTAGATTGGCCATTCAACGGTAGCTTTATGGCACTGACGATCGCCCAGCTGCTTACTGTCATCAGTTGCATCATCATGGGTTGTTTATTTTTCTTCTTAACGCTTGATCCAGCTAGGGCTATGAGTTTCGCGGGCGCTTTCACCGCACCAAGTTTCGCATTCATGGGAATTACCTTCCCAGTAACCGACATGAACACGGCTGCTCAAGTTTGGAGAAGCTTACTGCCAGTGAGCCACTACATCGAAGTACAAACAGCGCAGTCCAGTTATGGCGTGAGCGCGGCACACTCTCTAATCAGCCTCACCTCCATGTTGTGGTACGCAGTTCCTGCGTTCGTGGTGGTTATGTTAATTAAGAAACACTTGGCGCAAGCTGAACTATCTGCAAAAGCAGCTATTTCAGCAAAAGCCGCTTTATCTGCAAAAACAACGCCGTCAACACAGCCAGAAGCATCAGAACAACAAGGAGTAAAACAATGAGCTTTACTCAACTGCTCAAGCAAGAACTCTTAGCTGTTCTGCGTAATCCCGTTGTATTGCTCACCGTGTTCGGCGGTGTGGTCTTCTATTCATTCTTGTATCCGTTGCCTTACGCAAACCAAGTACCTGAACAATTGAAAGCTTCGGTTGTGAACTTGGACAAAAGTCAAAGCAGCTACCAGTTGGAACGAATGGTCGATGCCACGTCTCAAATCGACTTAGTGCGTCGAGATTCTGCTATTGAAGATGCCAAACAAGCCGTTCTTGACCAAGAGATTGGCGGGTTTATCGTCATCCCTGAAAATTTCTATAAAGACTTACTTCTTGGTAAAAGCCCAACGCTCTCTTATGCAGGCGATGCCTCTTACTTCTTAGTGTACGGAACCATTGTTGAAGGGCTTGCTAAGGCTGGAGGCACGTTAGCCGCACAAGTTAAGGTCAGTCACTTGTTGGTCGAAGGTCTGCCATTAGAATCAGCAGCCAAAGGCTACAGCGCGTTTAGCTTAAACCTAAAGCCAACCTTCAATAGTCGCATGGGATACATCGATTACGTGGTTCCCGCGGTATTTGTGTTGATCCTACAACAAACCTTAGCCATGGCTTCTGGTTTGGTTGGCGCAACACAAAACGCTCAATCAACGTTTGGCTATTGGAGCAAAACATCTCCCGCGAAACTGATGCTTGCTCGCTGCTGTACTTTAGTGGGCATTTATTACTTGTTGTCCATGTACTATTTCGGCGCAAGCTTTTCGATGTATGGAATTAACCTGCTCGCCTCAACAACACAAATTTTGACCTTATTACTGCCCTTCTTATTAGCCAGTTGTTTGATCGGGATATTTATTGGTGAGTTAGTACCAAGAAGAGAACTGGTCACTGTGGTGGTGTTAATCAGTTCAATGCCACTGATCTTCTCGTCTGGGTTTATCTGGCCCGTTGAAATGATGCCTCAATGGTTAGTCTTGTTGTCGCAGCTCTTCCCAAGTACTCCAGCTATCCAAGGTTTCTTGGCACTTAATCAAATGGGTGCATCTTGGCAAGAAGTCGCCCCTCAATGGACCCTATTATGGGGACAAGTTCTGCTATGGGGTTCGTTGCTGGCACTCAAGCTCTACCACAAATCGAGTAAAGGTACTGCTGGTAATAGTGCCGGTTCCAGTCATCGAGCTGTTTAGACGCTAGGTTCTAGTAGCAAGCACAAGACTTCCCGCTGATCAAAAACCATTAAAAAGCTCTGATAAAGGGCTTTTTTAATGCCCTCAGTTCCGATTACATCCTCAGTATCGAATGTTTAAAACCGCCAAGAACATATTAGATATTCAAAATCGCCTACTTTCCTATTATCTATCACTCTCAGGCCTCTTCTTCCATCGCTCTCCAACTTAGATCGCTTTGATTACAAAATCACGATTCAAGGTTTAATAAAAAGCGTTTTAAGCAAGGATAAAAACGCCTACATAACGAAATGCACCAGTTGCTATAGCTGCGACTGCATATGCCATTTACAAGAAAAAATCCGCCGACTTATTCCAAAACAATGACAAAACCCGAACAAATGTAAATTTATTGTAAAAATTTCTTTGTTGGTATTATTTTTATGTATAGGATTATCAGTAGGACTTAGCTAACCGAATGCCATAGTCTTATTGGTCCACATACCAAAAGGATATCCATATAAAACAAGATCAGTACTTATCTTTATTTCGTTTTTAGACTTAGATACAGCCGTTTGTGTTGCCGTCAAATGAAGTAGATAAATCACTAAAATATAAAAATCAAATAGAAAACAAACACAACAGTAGCAAACATAATTTAATAAAAAGACAGGGAAAACCATGAAAAACATACGTGAATTATTTTTTGGGTTTATATTATTGTTTAGTTCCAGTGCATTTGCAGAAGAAGGATCATTTAGCCAAGGTATCAGTAACTTAAGTAAAAGTGTTGATGGTTTTTTCAATGACTACACAGGGTGGTTCGTTGGATTAATATTTAAAAGTGTTCCGCTTGGTGAAGCAAACTTCCCAATCATTGTTGGTTGGCTCTTGCTCGCTGCAATTATCTTCACTGTTTATTTTGGCTTTGTTCAATTTAAACGTGTTGGTATGGCGATAGACATTATCAAAGGTAAGTATACCGACCCTAACTCCAAAGAAGATGGCGAAGTTTCTCACTTTCAAGCGTTAACAACAGCGCTTTCAGGAACTGTCGGACTTGGTAATATTGCAGGTGTAGGTGCTGCACTCGCGATTGGTGGCCCTGGCGCGACATTCTGGATGATCTTGTGTGGCCTTCTTGGTATGGCTTCTAAGTTCTGTGAGTGTACCTTAGGTGTGAAATACCGAACCATTTTACCTTCAGGTGTCGTTTCGGGTGGTCCAATGTACTACTTGAGCCAAGGCTTGGGTGAAAGAGGTTTAGGCGGACTAGGTAAAGTCCTTGCTATTGGTTTTGCATTAATGTGTATTTTAGGTGCATTGGGCGGCGGTAACATGTTCCAAGCGAACCAAGCACATGCCATGCTCACTTACGCATTTGATGTCCCAAGTGAATACGGTGTTATCACAGGACTTGTACTTGCTACCTTAGTGTTTTCCGTTATTGTTGGCGGTATGCCTTCTATTGCATCGGTAACAGAAAAAGTTGTTCCTTGGATGGCTGCTCTGTATATCGGTATGGCTCTCATTGTTATCGGTTCTAACCTTGATCAAGTGGGTCCCGCGTTCAGTGCAATCTTTACAGGTGCATTTACTGGTGAAGGTGTGGTTGGCGGATTTATTGGTGCGTTAATCCAAGGTCTGAAACGTGCTACGTTCTCAAACGAAGCCGGTGTAGGTTCAGCAGCAATCGCTCACTCAGCCGTAAAAACAAAAGAACCAATCACCGAAGGTCTTGTATCATTATTAGAACCATTCGTTGATACGGTAATCATTTGTACAATGACAGCATTGGTTATCACTATCGCTGGCTTAAACGTAGGTCCATTCGATGGAACAGGTTTAACAGGTGTGACACTGACTGCTGCATCGTTTACTGAAACTGCAGAAGTGTTTAAATACACACTCGCTCTTGCAGTAATCATGTTTGCGTTTTCGACAATGATTTCTTGGTCGTACTACGGTCTTAAGGCTTGGACTTACCTATTTGGTGAAGGCAAAACAACGGAACTGATTTTCAAAGTGATGTTCTGTGTGTTTGTGGTTATTGGTGCGACGATTCAGTTTGGCGCGGTAATCGACTTCTCTGATGCGGCTATCTTTGCGATGTCTATCTTCAACATTCTTGGTCTGTACTTCTTAATGCCTGTTGTGAAGAAAGAACTGCAATCATTTGTTGCTCGTGTGAAATCAGGCGAAATCAAGACTTACGATAAATAGCTTATCGATTGTCGTTAATAACACTGTTCTAAAAATTTTTGTAATACCCTTTGCTTGAGAAAGCGAGAACAGTACTGCAACATATCTAAAATCCCTATTGGCTGATGATTTAGCTCGTAGGGATTTTTGTATCTGGCTTTTCTTGTTCAAGCCGCTCAGGTTCTTGGTTTACTTTTTTACGATCCACCGCTTCTTCTACTTCAATCATTTCTCGTTGCGCCAATGGCGAATTACAATCGTCAAAACAATAGGCTACGGTGCAGTTCTCACACAGATATTCATTCATGGTTTAATCCCTGTCCATTGAGATGGTCTAATCAAAGAATGACAACAGACCGCGTGTTCATCCTAGAACACCGCTATTATGCTGTTTCTCAACCCTATAAATATGCGTGCAAAGTCACCAAATATTCAATTAATCACATATTAGGACTATTTTACAGCTTTAATCACGAATAGCTTGGCAATAGTGTGAAAACGGTTATGAGCCATGCTACGAAACCAATTAGCAGCAGAAATAAACCATCTGGAACGAAAAACGCCCACATCATTTTCATGATGTGGGCGTTTGAATAGCTATAGCTAAAGACGAATGAGTTAAAGGTTTGGGTCTATAAACCCATTTCTTCGGTTAGTGTTTTGATCTGCTTGAGATCCATAGTGTGAACTTCAATCATTTGTCTGATGTCACTCAGTCGAGAGTTCGCGTTATCTTGTTTCTCACAAGCGTCCGATTTCGCATCCCACGATGTGCCATCTAAGAAAACATCACACGCCTTTTTCAATGCACCAAGGCTCTGTTCAAGCTCATCTCTTTCTTTTTCAAGTTTCTCAAGTTCTTGAGATATCTGTAATTCTTTTCGGAAGACTTCACGTGAACGTTCAAAAAGGGTCGATTGCATGTCAGCTTGACGATTCAGCTTTTGATTATTTTGCTGAGTCTCTTCTAGTGTTTGTTTTTGCTCATTAAGCTGTTGCTCTAATGAATAATTCGCTTTTTCTAAAACGGCAGACTGCTTTTCTAAATCTTTCAGTTCTTTTTGATGCGCTTCTGTCTGTTTCACTAAAGCGGCTTCTACTTTTGCATCGATCTCGGTATCGACCTCTGCCACTTTAGCTTCAACTGATGTCATCAATTCGGTTTTGCTGTCGCGCAATTCTTGATAACGAGTTTCGAGTACCTGATAAGTGGACTCCCACTTCGAAGCCGTCAATGTCGAACCGATTAAGCCACCTAGAGCTAAACCTATAACCGCAGCAATGCCGATATAAAGCTGACTGCGCTTATCGCGTTCTTCAATAACAACCACTTCATCTTGTTCGCCTTGTCCAGATTGCTGGTTCACTAGCGGGTACTCCCAAAAATATGTTTAACGTTACGCGGTCACTGGCACTAATACCAATACTGATACTGATACTGATACTGATACTGATAATGTAGGTTCAGTTAAACCTATCGCTCAAGTCAGAAGCACTTGAGCTTTGCCAACACGTTTATCCTATCTGCTCACAGACAGATTTAACGAGTTAACTCCGAAATCATCAGGCTGGCAGTATACAAAAGGAAGCTGCTAACGATAACAATCACTACCCATTTTTGCAGTTTTTCGTTTGTCCGGTAACGAAACAGCACAAATGCCAAAGCCAATAAAAAAACAATCGCTATTAATCGAGTCATAACTCCTCCTTGTTTCTCTATTTTATACCATTTAAATAAGCAAGTTACGTCAGAGACTCGTTGTTTGATCATTTAGTTGAACAACATTTGAGCAAACAGATATTTTGTAGCTGACATCACATTTTATATGATCTAGGATACGCCTACAGATTACCTGATTATTTAGGTAATTGTTCCGATGAAGACTGCAGGAGAGTGGTTTTTTAACTAAATATTAACATTTAGTTAGATAAACCCGCCGAAGAAGTAAATCTTTCAGGCGCTTTATGCTGGGGAAATCCAGAAAAGTGAGGACTGTCGTTGGAGGAACCTCTGGAGAGAACCGTTAGATCGGTCGCCGAAGGAGCAAGCTTAGTGCCCGTTACTTATCTATAAGTGATTCGCTAAGTGAAACTCTCACGCAAAAGGACAGAGGAGTGGAAAGCAACAGCCTTAATTAACAAAAGAATTCTATCTAGAAATCCGTATGTATTAAGTAGTGCTATCGATCCCTGTGATCTGCACTGCCTTCCCTCTTCTCCTTAAATTTTTAATTTATTAAGGGGAAACTATGAACCACCTACAAGCTACACTTCAAACCATCAACCAATTCGTTTGGGGACCACCGCTACTTATCCTATTAGTTGGCACCGGTGTTTACTTCACTTTTCGTTTAGGCTTACTCCAGTTTAGACACCTTCCAACTGCGTTAAAAATGGTGTTCACCAAAGACAAATCCGGCACGGGTGACGTATCAAGCTTCGCCGCTTTGTGTACAGCGCTTTCCGCAACAATTGGTACAGGTAATATCGTAGGTGTAGCGACCGCAATCAAGATTGGTGGCCCTGGTGCCCTATTCTGGATGTGGCTTGCCGCTGTCTTTGGTATGGCAACCAAATACGCAGAATGTCTACTTGCTGTTAAATACCGTAGAACCGATAGCAATGGCGAAATGGTTGGCGGCCCAATGTATTACTTGCAATACGGTGTCGGCTCAAGAGTGTTAGCGGTAATGTTCGCTGTGTTCGCTTTGGGGGTTGCCTGCTTCGGTATTGGTACCTTCCCACAAGTTAACGCTATCTTAGACGCGACTGAAATTTCATTTGGTGCTTCTCGTGAAATGTCTGCTGTCGTTCTTACGATATTGGTGGCAGTTGTCACCCTTGGTGGTATTCAATCTATCGCTAAGGTCGCAGGAAAAGTCGTTCCTACCATGGCAATCATGTACATCGTCGCGTGTTTAAGCGTGCTGGTTTCCAATGCTGACCAACTGCTCAATGCCATTACCCTTGTTGTGACCTCTGCGTTTACCAACACGGCAGCAACCGGTGGTTTCTTTGGTGCGAGCATCATGCTTGCTATCCAGTCAGGTATCGCTCGTGGTGTATTCTCGAACGAATCAGGCCTAGGTAGTGCGCCAATGGCAGCAGCAGCAGCAAAAACGGACTCATGCGTGAAGCAAGGGCTCGTCTCTATGACCGGTACCTTCTTCGATACCATCATCATCTGTACGATGACAGGTTTAGCGCTTATCTTAACGGGCGCTTGGCAGACTGACCTTTCTGGTGCTGCGATGACCACTCATGCATTTGCTGTTGGTCTGAATGCAGACACGCTTGGCCCTATGCTGGTTTCTGTTGGCTTAATCTTCTTTGCATTTACCACGATTTTAGGCTGGAACTACTATGGTGAGCGCTGTGTTGTTTTCTTGCTGGGTACTAAAGCGGTTCTACCTTACAAGATCATCTTCATTGCGTTGGTTGCTTCTGGTGCATTCTTAAAGCTCGACATGATCTGGCTGATGGCTGATATCGTAAACGGCCTAATGGCAATTCCGAACCTAATCGGACTGATCTTGCTACGTCGAGTGGCTTTGTTGCGTAATT
>NZ_MCZK01000106.1 GCF_002875945.1 Vibrio lentus | reverse complement strand
CCAAAGAAAAATGATGTTCAACCTCTCAAAAACGGGTGTTTATTATTCCTATTATGTAAAATTCGCCACTTTTCTATCAGGAAACACCGACTAGAAGCCCCTCACGCAGCCTGTAAGCCATTTTAAGAACCAAAACCACCCATAGACACACAAATCCGCTTTGAAAGTTAATTTCACTATCTGAGGGGTTCACAGTGCGAATTAACATCTTTTGAACTCACCCCAAAACCACACCGTAACGCTCATAACTGAAACTTTCCCCCTAAGATCGTAATTTCTCGTGAAATGGGCGAAGTCCTTTCATGAGGAAGAACGATCCGACAATCGAACGGAGTGAGTGCGTCAGAAAAACACCCCAAAGCCTCGCTGAGTCACATCGTAGATCGGGGGTTTTGGCGCTTGTCGGACAAAATCCGAATCCTGCTAATCATCAAATGTGTGGTCTGTCACTGCGTTGTCCCGTATCAAAACGCCCTTTGAAACCAATAGACATCGAAACTTCAAGTAACTGTCACTGCATTACAGTGACAGTTACCTACGAAACACCATCAGCGTGTGACGCTCTGCTTTTCGTTTCCTAAATCAATCGCCCATGCGCCCCCTCTGCGGGGTTTAATTGTTATGTGGGAATGAAAGTGCTCTATAAGCGTTAAGAAATTCAATCACTGAAAAGTGCCGAACCAGAGAGGGGAATTGTTAATTTTAGTGCATGCTCTTGGATGCGTTGAGTAGGCGAGACTGAGAGCGTTTTATTAGAGTGAAACTGACGGGGCGAAGAAACGGACTATTTCACCCTTTAAAAGGGGCTCAGTCGCGCGTAGCGCTACGCATCCTAGGTCTTAGAAACATGTTTCTAAGCTGCTCTTTTCTTTGCTCTTATTTTTAATTTATGTGGACTTGTTATGTGTACCTAATGTGTGGACTAAGCCAGTCCAC
>NZ_MCZK01000105.1 GCF_002875945.1 Vibrio lentus | reverse complement strand
AGTCGATTAACATTATCGACGGTTGTTTTTATCTCTCAGCTCTGAGATGGCTACCAGTAACCCAATCAGCAGTACCACTAGAAAGCCTAAGGTCGTTAGGGTCCCAATGGCACCAAAGAAAGGGGAAAGAGAAAGTAACGTGATGAGGGCAGAGATAAGCTTGATGGTTTGTAGAAGAAGGGAAGTCATGAGTTATTGCGGGGTGAGGGTAATATCGTCGAATGCCTCCATCTCGACGTATGTGAGAAAGTTACTCTCCCACAATTGATACAGCTCGACAGCCTCACGGTTATCTTTCATTGAAAACCAGCCGTGGTAGCTGGCGAAACATTGACGAGCGCGAAAGTCAAAATCCAAATTCCGCTCAAGCTCAGGGTAGTAGTTCCCCATATAAGCAAAGTCTGTGATGTACTCAATACACCATTCTCCTGTTGAAGATTGGTAAATAGACATTTCGACAGGGTGAAAGCCACCAGCATCAGCACTGTAAGTTTTATCACGAAAGTTAAAGACCACATGACGGCTGGTGGAGAGCGTTTTATTGTTAAACAAATGTGCCGAGTAACGCACATTGAGTAAGGCATACAGCTTCTTAGAGACAGGTAAGGGTAATGACGTAAAGGCTAATTGGGACATCGACAGTCCTCCTTGTTTAGGGATAAATCAGAAAGTAGGTAGAGGATTAGTTAAACGAGCTGACTAGCGAGAGTTGCACGCTATCAAAGACGTTTCGGGTTAGGTGGCGAGTTAATGCATTCATCCAAGCGGTGAGCACCTCTTGCACTTCTGGATGAGATAAATCCGTTGTTCCTGTATCGGGTTGATAAAACCAACGATTAGCAAGATGAAAGTACAACTCTGGCTCTACTGAAGTACTGTTGTCATTAGGGTAAGAAAAGCTCGCAAAGAACACGATAAGCCAAGGCTCTGAGCGTGACTCTCGTTTGAGCTGTATCTCTATAGGGTGCAATCCTTGACGATGGCGGTAGTAACTCATTTGACGGCAGTTCAATACCAGTCTTTCAGCCTGTTCAGGCAGTGTATGACCAATAAGAAGATTTTCTAGTGACGAGAGCAGTGCATCATTGATACTGATATCACCATAGTGTTGTTCAATCATAGCCAGCCTCGCTCAGCAAATGAGGTGCAGGTTTCGCCCGTCACGACATGATCCAATACGCGCACATCCACCAGAGCGAGCGCGTCTTTGAGTCTTTCGGTTATACGTCTATCCGCTTGTGAGGGGGTTGAGTCACCTGAAGGGTGGTTGTGAGCCATAATCACTGCTGCTGCATTCACTTCCAACACAGCTTTTACTACTTCTCTTGGGTAGACACTGGCGGCATCGACGGTGCCATGAAAGAGCTCTTTAAACTCAATCAGTCGGTTTTGGTTATCCAGTAGCAGTAAAGCAAACACTTCACGTTCATAGCTGCCGAGTTTGCAGCGTACATACTCTTTGGTGGCATCTGGGCTGATTAAGGCGTCACCACGCACATAGCGCGTTGCGAGTATCTCAGCGGCATGCTCTAGGATTTCATTTTCCTGATAGCGCTGTTGTTTTTTGTAATCAGAGTTAGGGGTAGTCATTACGGGCTCCTGTCGGATTCAATGATGGGTATTCACATTGATGACATATGCCTGAATATTTTTTGTTTTAGAGTGAGAATCTCTGGACGTTTACAAGGGAATAAGTGTTCTTGAAAGCGGAGAGCTTTAGGGAGAGCTTTAGGGAGAGGTTTAGGGAGAGGTTAGAGAGAGGTTAGAGAGGAAAGCTGATGGAGTTAGAATGAGAAAGAGTAGAATCACTTGGTGAGCGCAATGTAATCGAAGTACCTGTTAGCGTAGAAGTGCTCCATTACCATTCATAGCTAATACTCTACATCGGAGTCTTCTGTACGCAGCACATCTACGGTAGAGAGCTGAGTTGAAATATGCAGACCAATTTCATCTGTCACGCGTGATGGCTTATGTAAGAGACGAACCCGTAGAAGCACATTTACTTTAAAGCAAAGGCCACTGAAAATTGTTGGTGTACAGTCATTACTTAAATTATCGAGTTACCGGTTAATTGGCGTTTAGAATCAATAATAATTTTCTTAAGATTGTATTTTCAAGTTGATTGTGTATGAAGGGAGAGGGTTTATAATTCGAGATAGAAAAATCAGCTTTCATGCAGAGGATTATGAGAGCTGGGAATATGAACAAAATAGGTTCATCAACAATTGTACAAAACGTTAGTTTTACTAGGTGCCTCCGGCTTAATAGAGGCGGGGGGACTCTAACGTCAAATATAAAGCATGCCTTGTTTCACAGGTAACAGAAGTGCAAGTAAGTCATCCCTTTTAACTATTGATAGTTAAAAAATGAACATCTACTCAACCTTATGATTGATAAAAATATTTCCAATTAATAAAGAGGCTTATGTTGTAGGAAGAATTGAAATGGCCTCGACATTTAAATATTCAATGAGCTATAGTGAACTAGGTGCACAAGTTGAGGGGGCAATATGACAACAGATGTCAAAGTCAAAAACCTATTTGAAATTTATTGTAGGTGTACAGAAGAGCAGAAGAGCATTATAAATAAGGAAATTTATTCACTGTTGAATGATGATGTTAGAGTTTTTAATAAGAGCTCTAATTCATATGGTAATAAAAATACGGCAAGTGTCTTAAAGCAGGGAAATATATGACAAGTTCAGTGTCTGTGGTCGAATTATTATTTGGTAAGGAGTGTCTATATTCAAATTATACAAGCTTAGAGCTATGGAGGAATAAGGTAATATTATAAGTGTAATTAGCCATTTTT
This sequence comes from Vibrio lentus, assembly GCF_002875945.1. Taxonomy (GTDB): domain Bacteria; phylum Pseudomonadota; class Gammaproteobacteria; order Enterobacterales; family Vibrionaceae; genus Vibrio; species Vibrio apostichopi. The sequence continues at coordinate 9,890 of NZ_MCZK01000105.1, read as the reverse complement.
TTGACTTTTTTGTTAAATAGTGGCTATTGTGAAAACTTATGGGATAGGCTAGGCAGGGAGTAAGTATGGATGATAAAATAAAAAATATAGATAATTTTAAATGTCTAAATATATTGATCGTTGATGACTCAAAAACGTCGGCAATGTTAATTCGTCAACAAATTCATTCATTAGGGACACCACATGATAATATCCATATTTGCTCATCATATCAGGAAGCTGTTAAATGTGTGAGCCAATGTTTTTATAATGTTTTAATTGTCGACTATCATTTAGAGCAACGTATTAATGGGAATGAATTAGTCTACTTGCTACGTAAGAAAAATTTATTAAACTACCAAACTGGTATTATCGTTATTTCTGGAGATTCTAGCCAAGAAACTGTACTCACCGTATTATCAAGTAAAGTGCAACATTTCATTAAAAAACCAATTCAAACACAAATGTTAGCGGTGAAAATTATTAACGTTCGTGATGATCAGAAGAGTATAGCTCAAGCTCAAAAATTAATAGCTAATGAGCAGGTTGATTTATTCGAAAAGGCAGATGAGTTGAGCTCAATAATTGATATAAGTCCTTCATTGATTGTAATTGAATCAAATATACTTGACACACTCGAAGAGCAGCAGCAGTGGGCTTTATTATCCTTAATGTTACAACGGTCTACAACGCCAATGCATATGAGCAAAGTTTCTTCAATTGCTTCTGACTTTCTCCAACAAGGGCGATTTAATGAAGCGAGTCAAATACTAGAAAATTTCCTAATTTCGAATCCTTTAGCACATAAAGCCCTCGATAAGCTGGCATATATTTACGATAAATTGGAGAGGCCACATGATGCATTACGAGTAGCAATTAGAGCATTTGAGTGTACACCTAGTATTCAGAGAAGAATGTTAACCGCAGCAAAGCTTTCAGCTAAAGTCCATAATACCTCTACGTTGATAAGTATTGGAAAAGCTTTCGCACAGAACTTATCTATTATGGATATATCATGGCTCAGTGGTGTGATCTGTTATAGTGATTGTGTATTAGAGCAACTACAAAAACAATTACCCTCAAGCGAGAGAAAACAGTTGGTTTCATGTATGATCCATTTTTTTAAAATTGTGAATCAAAAAGTTACTGTTTCACAACGCCCATTCTTAATATGCTATAAACAGCTATTTTCCGCTTACATTTATTTAATGAAAAATCGACCAGATGAAGCGCATCAGTGTTTATTTAAGGCTATTAGTCCTCATTACGATTTATTTGATAAGTTACCAACTGCTTTAATGGTAAAAATGATTCACTTAGCTGAACAGTTTGGTGAAATCTGGCTCTCAGAATACTTATTAACCTTGGCGGCTACACGAGACCTTATTGATAAGCAAACTAAAAATGAGTTGATGAATTTGACTTCAGAGAAGTATCGGACCGATAAAGTAAGAGGTTTAAAACAAAAACTACAAGTTGCAAAAGAGGCAAATAATACGAATGATCCAAAATCCTACACTTGTTACCAAGTGCTACTTGATGAGTATCCTTTATGTGTTGAGGCTCAACTAGGTTTGATGAAAGCGAGCATTTTATTTAATCGAGAGACTCAATATCAGAGTGAACAACTCGATAAACTAATGAGTTACAATTATTTACCTACTAACTGGCGCTTATGGTTAGAAGATATAAAACGAGTCGGTATAAACCTTCCTTTACCAGACGCTCTTTAGCTTTACTCTTAAAGGTAATTATTATGATTGATTTTTCACCTTTTTTTAAAGAACTAGACAATAATTCTGAATCTATACAACTAGTATTGGAGGCTTTTCTTGAAGAGTATCGGGATTGCCAGAGAACGATAAATCAGCTCTATAAAGAGCAGAACTGGCCTCAGCTATTTATGCTGGCTCACTCTTTAAAAGGGATCTTGACTAGCTTTGGAGAAACGGAAGTAAGTGCCCTGCTTACTAACATTGAGACTCAATCTAGAGTAAACGGCCCTGTAAATGAGGTCGACATTAATGAAATTTGTCAACTTATGCCATTGGTTGAGTTTCAAGTCAAACGAGAGTTAGATAAAAGTATTGACTCCCCTGAGCAGTGTGAATAATTCTCTGTCGAGAGGCGCTGGAAGATAACTATTAGAATATACCTATACAGGTACACAGCTTTCTTTACATGAATCTCAAATCTATGGGTGGCGGAAGAACTCGAAGAAAGACACCAATACTAGCAAGAAAGAGCAAGAGCTAGCCGCAGAGGTTGCCAAAGCTGAGTAAGCAGAAGAGCTAGAAATTGTAAAAAAGGTCGCGACCCACTTCGCGAAAAATCTAAAATAAATTGCTATGAATTTATGCTAGAACACCTACTGTGCTTCAATATTGTGCGTATGACTAAGGTGTTCGGGGTATCCCTAAGTGGGTTTTATTACTGGATTAAACATAGTCATAAGGCCATCCAATGCGGGGCAATACGTCAAAAGCTTGATACCAAGGTCAAAGAAGCTTTTGAAAACAACAAAGGCCGAGATGGTTCAAGGTGAATCCCAAAAGAACTGTCTGAAAGCGGTAATAACCACAAGGTTTAAACTATAGCGACCAGTATGAAGCGTCAAGATTTAACGCAGCGGCTCCGAATGAAAAATGGGCGGGAGAAAACCTATGTTGCGATAAGCGAAGGCTGGCTGTACTTGGCGGTAATTATTGACCTTTACTTCAAGACAAGTAATCGGATGGTCTATGAATTCCAGAATGACAGTTACGCTGGTCTGTGATGCACTACCAATGGCATTGTTCCGTCGCGAGTTCCCTGAGCAAGTTATCGTTCATAGTGATCGAGGTCGTCAGTACTGCTCAAAAAACTATCGAAACATCATCGCGGGTTATAAGTTAAAGAAAAGTATGAGTAATTGAGAGAGCCGTTGGGATGCGCCCTATGGAGCTGTAATTTAGAAGCTTGAAAGCCGAGTTGATACCAGCAACAGGTTACCTAACACAAGCTCAGCTAAGAAAGACATTAGCCATTACCTGATGAGTGACTACAATCGGCAATGGTCCATCAAGTAAATGACGGGGTGTCGCCAATAAAAGCCGAAAATCGACTTTTCTACAGTAGCGTTATCTTAGAATGGGAGGAGTAATGAAAGTAAAAAGTGAAGGTAAGCGATACATTAAAATGCAATACCCTGACGAGTGTTGTCCTGTTATTTCTATTAAGGAGCGCTCAAGACCGATAACGGTCTTGTCTGAAAGTGCTGTGGTGATCTTAACCCAAGGTGTGTCTGAAAAGTTAATGGGAGCGATTGTTGATGGCGTGATTACCTATCCGAACGGTGATGAAGAAGATGTGTATGGCTACATCATTTTTATTAAAGGGAAAAGTGTGGTTTTTAAGTTGCTTAACCATATTTCATTAGCTCGAATGAATGAGCAGCAACTGTGGGTGCGTCAGCATTACCCTCACTTTGATATGAGAATGAAATAGTATAATTTAGAGTGTCAAACCTGTGGCCTTATTGAAATCCCCTTCTCTATTTCGACGTGTAACTCGATGGAAAAGTGTCGATGCTTTAATTGTTGATTATGGCGTCAGCCGTGATTTGTCGCTATGAAGGTGGGGAACCAAAGCCGTTGACTACCATGGTAGAAGCGCTTCTATATCTGCGACCACCTCTGTATCTGGTCGCTTACTGAGAAAGAGTGAAGATAAGAGTAAGGTTCAAGATTGTTTAATTTCGCCGTTTTAATCAAGCTCTAACAAGTAGCACTCGCTTGAGCACTTGATGGTGTCTCAACAAAGAGCCAAGCTCTTCGCCCCATTGCGAATAGGTGGATTGCATTTTTAGTCATGATGTTGCTGATGCGTAGCTGACCGTCACCGCAGTAAGCCATCAGTTTTGAGCACTGATTTAGCATATAACTGACCGCTTTACCTGTTAAGCTTGCTGATGACCATGGTCATCTTCTTCCTTGGAGTATGCCCAAACGGAATAGTCCACCTTCCCCGGATAGTGTTCAGAATGACAGATACCGCCTTAGTTGGCGGTATCTGTGTCGATATTAGAAAGTCAATGAGTCGGTTCGCAGACGCACACTCTCAACTTGCTTGGTTCTACGACTGATGCTGGTGCAACGCGGACAACTTAATGGAACATGAGCCTGTCTGAATATCGAGTCGATAAATCCTGCAGCGCTCTCAGTGGTATAGAAAACACGCGTTTCATCATGAGTGCCGTCGTGATGGTTAAATCACTGAACCAACATGGCCTTCCGCCCTTTGTTCGTGGCTGTGCAGTTTGAAAATAATAAATAATTATGTACCTTAAGTAACAGAAGAAAATATGGATAACATATACAATAGACGCATCTATCAAGGAAGGTTGTTGTTATAAAAAACATCAAGAATGGTGCTCTCAATTTTTGATGGTTCAGCTTGAAGTTTAGAATGTTAGTTTGAATTCAAAATCTAGCTTTTGTTAATGTTTACTGGAATATAAATCCTTTCTATATAAAGAACTAATGTCTATTATGAAATCCATCAAGATCAAGCTCCTTGTCGTTCCTGTTTTATTCTCTATCGTTTTAGTTGCTCTTAACTTGCAAAGCGACAATATTTCTAATGATGTGATGCAGAGGTTTCAGTCGGTGTATGACGATAGAGTAGTCCCTCTTTCTGAACTAAAAAGAATTTCAGATCTATATGCAGTTAACGTTATTGATGCAGCTAATAAATACAATGTGGGTATGATTGATAGAGCTAGCTTTTATTCTGGTGCATCTAGTGCGATGAAGGAAGCTCGTTATATTTACTCTAAATACCTCCAGAAATCTTTAATATCTAGGGAGGGAATGCTCGCAAAGCGATTGGACGTAAAAATAGGTAAGGCCGAAAAGGATATCTCATTACTTATAGAAAATCATAAGTCTAATCAGATAAGTAACATAGAAATGATTGCTCAGTTATATGCAATTATTGATGCTATGGGGGAAGACTTGAACGGGTTGATTTTATTACAACTAGATATTAGTAAAGAAGCTGTATTGAGTTCTGAATTAGCTCTCAAATCAACATCTTCTTTTGCATGGTGGCTTGTCTTTCTCGCATCTATTATTTCTACCTGTGTATCTTATTTTTTAGTTAAGAGAGAGCTAAGGAACCTCCCCTTGATCGTAAGTTGGATTAAAGCATTAGATAATGGAAAATTATCGCAAGTTAAGCTTGAAAGAGGGAACAATGAATTAGATGTTATTTCTGATTCTGTAGCGCGTTTATCTTTTAAATTGAATTCCACATTGTTACAAGTTAACGCTAATTTGGAGTCTATTAACCAAAGGCAAGATGAGTCCTTGGAGCTCATCGAGGCCAACCAGAGTAATTCTATAAACGAACTCTCTTCAGTTGAGCAAATAGCAACAGCATCAACTGAGCTGTCCTCAACAGCCAGAGATGTTGCTGATAATGCGCAACTAGCTGAACAATCGGCAATTGAAGCAAGCGATATTATCCAGTCGAGCCAGATTGCTCTTAAAAACTCTACAGATGTAACTGAGAAGATATCTAAATCAATATCAGAAACCCAGACTATTGTTAATGTACTCAGAGAATACTCTGAACGCATCAGTAGCGTAGTCGTTGTGTTTGATAATATCTCTGAGCAAACTAATTTATTGGCTCTTAATGCTGCTATCGAGGCTGCTAGGGCCGGTGATCAAGGACGTGGTTTTGCTGTTGTTGCTGATGAGGTTAGAGCTTTAGCGGGTAAAACTCAACAATCAACAATCAACTATTGATATCCAAGAAATTATATCTCAACTTCAAGACCAATCTCAGCAAGCAGATGAATCCATGGGGCGAAATGTTGAATTGATGAATTTAACTAAATCTACAACTGATGAGTTGGAACAAGCATTTTATGCTATATCAGAAAAAGTCTTGAGTATTTCTGATGTTAATTCCATCGTAGCTACAGCGTCAGAGGAGCAAAGTGCGGTGACTGCGGATATATCTATGCAGCTTGAAAATATGAGCGTATTGGTTCAACAAAATCTTGAAGGTATTGAAAAGTCAGTGCTGGCAAATAAATCAGTTGTTGAAGTGACGCAAGAATTAAGTTCAGAATTAAGCATCTTTGAGGTGAAGAAGTAATGAGCCAGTATAAATGTGCTTTTTGCTCGCGTAGCGATGTGACTCTTATTCTATTAGGCTCTGCTCGAGCTTGTTGTGATTGTATTGCTACTGCTAATCAATTAGTTAATATAGAAAGGTTTTCTCCTAACAACCAAGTTGAAGAAATTGCTTTGTTATTTATTTTCTTTTTAGAAACTGATTTGATTTTGACTCGTCAGCTTCTCACTGCCCAATCCATGAGCGAGGGACTACAGAAATTGATTAGACAAAAGAGGGGAAAGTTAGCGAGCGTTGTTGTCGATTATAATGAAATTGGCGAGCATTATTCTAAAAAAATAAAAGCGTTGATAAAGGAGCATTCAGTCTTACTCGACCTCTATACGAACGCTACATAACTGAATTTTCAATTAAAATCATTGCTGATAAAAAATGGGTGTCCTTGTGGCACTCTTATCTCAAATGAATTTTCAGCATTATCTATTTGTGCTTAACATTACGAACATATATTTAATAGGTAGTTGGTTTGTTTTTTATAAAGAATAAAAAAAAGGTTGAAAGTTTGCCAGATGAAAATCTTGAACTGGTTGACTCTCTTTACCAATCTTTAGCTGTGATTGAGTTTGATCTAAATGGAACGATTCTAAAGGCAAGCGCCCCTTTTCTTGAATTTGTGGGGTATTCCATTGAGGAGATTCAAGGTAAGCATCATTCTATATTTTGCTCGGATTATTTTGTTCGAACTCCAGAATATGCTCAATTTTGGAGTGATTTGTCTTTAGGGAAGAAAAAAGGTGGGGTATTTACTCGATTAACCAAGGCGAAGGATGAAGTTTTTATTGAGGCTACCTACTTCCCTATATTCTCGAATGGCACAGTTGTTAAGGTGGTAAAGGTTGCATCTGATGTAACTTACAATCATCGCTTAAGCTTGGCTAATAATGAGTTACTGTCGGCACTAAATAGTACTTTTGCTGTTATTTCTTTTTTGCCTAGTGGTGATATCATTGAAGCAAATAAGCAATTTCTAAATACGCTAGGTTACTCGGAAAGCCAAGTGAAGGCTCAACATCATAAAATGTTTTGCTTTGATGATTTTTATCAAGAGAATCCTTTTTTTGGAAAGAGTTACAATCTGGTAAATCGTTTAGCGGTCGCTTTTTAAGGAAGAACTCTCAGGGTGGGCGGGTCTGGATTCAGGCATCATACTGCCCAATTATTAATGCAAAAGGTGATGTTTATAAAGTGGTTAAATTTGCTTCAGACATTACCGGAGAGGTGGTAAAGGAAGAGGCAACGGCTGATGCCACATCGGTAGCCTATAGTACCGCTGTTGAAACTGCCCAGGTAGCAGCGGATGGAAAGTCATCGTTAACTCTAGCTCAAGATGCTTCTAACTCCGTAGTTGAAAGGATTGAACATTCAGAGTTGTTAATTGGCCAACTAAAAGAGCTCTCAGCTAGTATTGAAAATATTGTTCAAATTATAGGTAATATTGCAAATCAAACTAATTTACTGGCTCTTAACGCAGCAATTGAGGCTGCTAGGGCTGGAGAGTATGGACGTGGTTTTGCTGTTGTTGCTGATGAGGTCAGAGCTTTGGCTGCTAAGACATCCACATCAACCGAAGAGATAAGTAAAGTTGTTTTAGATAACTTATCTCTCACCAATGAAATATCTCAATCTATGGGGGATATATCTCGCTCATCAGCAGATACGAGTGAAAGATTGGAGTCTGTCTCAGTAATGATAGATGAAATTCAAAAAGGGGCTGATGATGTGGCTCGTTCTGTATCTGATTTAACGTAATTACAGTTCAATCAAGCCTGTTAGCTAGTGCTATTTTACTCATTACACTAGCTCTCCACATCTCACTTTGCAATATCTGTAGTTATTTACGACTTGCTAAATTAGCAAAGACACTGATTCGCAATTGTCCGTACGACGTGAAGTCAATGAAGCGCTTTTCTGTGATCACCAAGCGGTTCTGTCGTTGATAACAGAAAAAAATAAGACCATCCAGAGAGGCGAATTGATCGCCTCTCTTCTTTTATTCGCTGATCGCGATCTCACCTAAAGGCACATACCGTGCTTTGTTCTCCTCTCTGTAAAAGTTTCGCTTCTTGATTTGCCATCCATAACGGATATATTTGGTGTCAGTTAGGTAATAGCCTTCTCCCATGGCAAAGCGCTCACGGTGTTCAACGCTTTTTTCTGGATCGTTAAGAAAAGCCGTTTCAGGGTGATTAAGGCATGCTTTGCGCAGCTCAGGGAATAGGTTTCGAGAGTGTTTCGACCAAGCGAGAATGATTGTCTTTAACGTCTTAGTATGAAACTCACCCGCATACGGCTCACTGCTTTCAGCGTCATAGTCCGTGAGTGTGGCAACAATCACGCCCTTTGCCCATTGTGGGACTTCTAGGGTTTCTTGAAACGCCTCCTCCGCTTGTTGGTGTTTACGCCATGCTTTTTCCCTCTCCTTTTGTTTGGCTTCTTCTTTCGCTACCTCTTGTGCTTTGGCTTGCTCCTCAACCTGTTTAACCTGCATACGCCCTAGGTCTACGAATGAGTGGTCCAATTCATAAGTGTTTATGAGTTCGATTAACTGCTGGTGGTGTTTGTCATAAAGCCAAGGCTTATCGACATCCCCCTTATGCTGACGATAATAACGAGCCATACTTAAACAGTGTTCAGCAAAGCTTTGGTCATTACCACCACAGCCTAAATCTAAGCGACATTCGTGCTGATATTCATTGTCAAAGGTCACGGTTACTTTTGTCTTATCGTACCCGCCTAATGGATTGCGTTTGGCAACTTTCAGAGCTTTCTTTTCGAATTCATTAAAGTCATAGAGTGTTTCTTCAGTGAACTCGCGAGATTCCGACCATTGGACAAGTACCGTGATCGGTTTAATTTTTTTTGCCTCTGATGTGAGTAAAGAATCCTGTTGGTCTTTGGATGAGCTGTTTAGTTGTGTTGTTTGCATGAGTGCTTCCTTTTTACGAATAAAATAAAAAGACCACCTTGATAACAAGGTGGCCTCTAGAGTGGTGGGTGAACGTGTTTGTGGGTCGTTAAGCTGGTGGGTTGTGTTTAACGTATTAGATAGAATGCTTCTTTACAGCGTGATAGGGCGGCTCTGAGCCATTTATCCAACACTTGCCTTGGTAACCATTGATGAGCTGCTGAAAGATCCACATCTCAAAAGCAGACTTGGGTTTTATTGCGACATCAAAGCCATCGTCATCAAATCGTTGCCGTTCTTTCCAAGTTGCATCTAAATCACTTAGCTGCGTTTTTAACTCATCTAGTTGGGTTTGTTTTGAGGTGTTTAATGGTGCTTTAAGCCATACCTCTAGGGTGTGGCTATACGGCATCACGCCATAGTCTTTAGCGAGGTTCAGGTGTTACGTAAGGCTCGTATCCAGCCTTCTGCCTTGGTATCGCGACCATTGAGTTTGACATCTCCTGATTCAGTGGCTGCTGACCAGTCACAACCGTATTTCACGAGTAGTTGGTTGAATGTGTTTACACCACAGAACTGCCAGCTACGAGCTCGTTTGTTTGTCTCCGTGTCAAAGAGATTGCTAGAGCCAATGAGCATGTGGAGCATAAATAGGTCCTCTTCACGCAGTCTAAGTCTGTAACGTTCATACAGGGCTTTTTTGAGTTCGTTGGTACTTCGGATGTCGGTATGGTTTAGGCGTTCTCTAAAGAAGGTACAGGCTTGCTGAATAACGTCTTCTTTTGGTACACGCAGTGCCAGTGAAGTGGTCAAGTAAAAC
>NZ_MCZK01000104.1:93961-111998 GCF_002875945.1 Vibrio lentus | reverse complement strand
AAGCGGAGAAGAGCCGCACAGCTATTGATAAACTTATTGTTATTTTACTTTGGGCATAAAAAAACACCGCCTTAAAGGCGGTGTAAACCAATTTGACAGACAGGTCAAAATAAATACAGGAAGTATATGCCTCGTTTCAGTAAGGAACTGCAACAAAACATTTGGTAGAACTCTACCCAACTCGAAAAGTACGAGTTTGCAAACACAACATCGCAGGAGCTAAACCAATTGATTCTAGAGAGAATCAAGCCGTTCAGGCTAGCTGCTGCGGGATGAAATATAGAATTTCTCTGGCCGCTAGGCAATGGACAAATTATAATGTTTCAGATAAAAAAAACTAATGCCTATTTAGAGAGTAATTATGTCTCGTCGATTACCCCCATTAAACTCCTTAAGAGTGTTTGAAGCCGCGGCTCGACACTTGAGTTTTACGCGTGCCGCAGAGGAGTTATTTGTGACTCAAGCTGCGGTTAGCCACCAGATCAAAGCACTTGAAGAATTCTTGTCCTTAAAGCTTTTTCGTCGAAGAAACCGCTCTTTGCTGTTGACTGAAGAGGGACAAAGCTATTTCTTAGATATTAAAGATATCTTCACTTCTTTGGCTGAGGCGACTGACAAAGTACTTGAGCGAAGCGAGAAGGGCGCATTGACCATCAGCTTACCGCCAAGTTTTGCTATTCAATGGTTAGTACCAAGACTGGCTGACTTTAATCAGCAAGAACCGGATATCGACGTGCGAATCAAAGCCGTGGATATGGATGAAGGTTCATTGACTGATGACGTAGACGTAGCGATTTACTATGGGCGAGGCAATTGGTCGGGTCTTAGAGCCGATAAGCTTTACCAAGAATACTTGATTCCTCTGTGCTCACCGTCGGTGTTGCTCGGAACGAAACCATTAGAATCTCTAAGTGATTTAGCATGCCATACGCTATTGCACGATACCTCTCGAAAAGATTGGAAACAGTTTGCTAAGCAAAATGGTATCGATGGCGTTAACGTTAACCACGGTCCTATCTTTAGTCACTCGACCATGGTGCTGCAAGCCGCTGCCCATGGGCAAGGTATTGCTCTGGGGAACAACGTTTTGGCTCAGCCTGAAATTGAGGCAGGGCGCTTGTTGGCTCCATTTGATGAAGTGTTGGTTAGTAAGAATGCCTTCTATGTGGTGTGTCATGAGAAGCAGGCCGACATGGGACGTATTGCGACCTTCCGTGATTGGATGCTAGCGAAAGCACAAAGCGAACAAGAGGACTTACTCGATGAGTAACCTAATTATTGATGGTGAAGACAATCCAGTAACCTTTGTCTTCGCGCACGGCGCAGGTGCCGGCATGGATCATGAATTCATGCAGTCGGTAGCCAAAGGGTTGGCGTCTAAAGGAATACGAGTTGTTCGTTTCAATTTCCCTTATATGATAAAGCGTGCCGAAGATGGCAAGCGTCGTCCACCTGACAGAGCCCCTAAGCTGCTTGAAGCTTACCAAGAGATTATCGAGCAGGTTGATGCCGACAAGCTTGTGATTGGCGGTAAGTCGATGGGAGGGCGTATGGCGAGTCACTTATCTGAACTGGATAAGGTGGCTGCGATGGCGTGTTTGGGTTTTCCCTTTCATCCTCCTGGCAAACCTGAGAAATACAAAGGTGAGCATCTTGCTGAGTTAGCAAAGCCGTGTCTTATTCTACAAGGCGAGCGCGATACCTTTGGTAAGCGTGAAGAGTTCGCTGATTTCGATTTGTCGGATTCAATTCGTGTTGAGTTTATTCCCGATGGAGATCACAGCTTTAAGCCACGCAAGAGCTCTGGCTACACAGAGCAGCAGAACATTGCCTTAACCGTCGAGAAGCTATCTGCGTTTATCAAAGAGGTGCTCAATGAGAAGTAAGTATTTACTCACTATCGCGGGTATTTCTGGTGCGATTGCCGTAATGCTTGGGGCATTTGCCGCGCACGGTTTGAAAGCTATCTTGCCTGAGTATCTTTTGGGTGTGTTTGAGACCGGTGTTCAGTACCAATTTATCCATACGCTCGCGATATTGGCGTGTGGTGCTCTGCTACAGGTGAAACTTGGCGCTAAATCACAAAAATATTTTTTCATTGCGGCAATTTGCTTTATCATCGGCATCCTTTGTTTTAGTGGCAGCCTTTATGGCTTAGCACTGACAGGAATAAAATGGTTTGGCCCTATAACACCGTTTGGTGGTCTACTATTTATCATTGGTTGGGGAGTCTTCTCCTTCGCTGCTTTGAATATAAAAGAGGTAACTCAGTGAAACACGTACTACTTTATTGTCGCTCTGGTTTTGAAAAAGAATGTGCTGGCGAAATTCAAGACAAGGCAACACAACTGGAAGTGTTTGGTTTTCCTCGCTTAAAGAGCAATACAGGCTTTGTATTGTTTGAATGTTATCAAGCTGGCGAAGCCGATAAGCTGATCAAAGAAGTTGATTTCCAATCACTGATCTTTGCTCGTCAAATGTTAGCGGTTGCTGTTGAGATCAAAGATCTTCCAACAGAAGATCGTATCTCTCCTATTCTTGAGGCGCTTTCTGAGAAAGAAGGTTTCCCACGTTGTGGTGATATCCGTATTGAAACGCCAGATACCAATGAAGCGAAAGAGCTTTTGAAGTTCTGCCGTAAATTTACCGTGCCGATGCGTCAAGCAATGCGTGGTAAAGGCCTGATGACTGCGAAGGATAACGCTAAGAAGCCTGTACTTCATTTATGCTTTATCGCACCGGGTCACTGCTTTGTTGGTTACTCTTACCCAACCAACAACTCACATTTCTTCATGGGCATTCCTCGTTTGAAATTCCCATCAGATGCGCCAAGTCGTTCTACATTGAAGCTAGAAGAAGCATTCCACGTATTCATCCCTCGTGATGAGTGGGACGAGCGTCTGGCTCCGGGTATGTGGGGCGTAGATTTAGGTGCCTGTCCTGGTGGTTGGACTTACCAATTGGTTAAGCGTTCTATGTTTGTTCACTGTGTCGATAACGGCATGATGGCAGATAGCCTAATGGAAACGGGTCAAATTAAGCACCACATGGTGGATGGCTTTAAGTTCGAACCTGACCGTAAGAACGTGACTTGGATTATCTGTGACATGGTTGAAAAGCCAGCTCGTGTTGCACACCTTATGGGTGAGTGGATCATCAAAGGCTGGGCGAAAGAAGCTCTGTTTAACCTTAAGCTGCCAATGAAAGGTCGCTACGATGAAGTACTGCAAGATATCGAGAATCTAAAACAGTTCCTTATCGATAACAAAGTGAAATTCAAGATGCAGGCGAAGCACCTTTATCATGACCGCGAAGAGATCACGGTTCATATTCAGTCGCTTTCGAATATCTCACCGTACTAATACGCGGTTAATGAACATACAAAACGCTCCTCATAAGGAGCGTTTTTTTTGTTATGAGAGGTTTACTCTGAGGTAGGCCACATTTCCCAAAGCATTGCTTCCATATTACTTTCTACATCATCGCTAGTGTTTGAGAAGAAATCCAAGTTAGTGCGGGCTTCTACTTCATCAATGGTTGTGACAAAGCTTGCGAGCTCACTGCTCGATACGTCACGGTGCGGCACAATAAAAGCAATCGCATCGTTGTAATACGGGTCGAGAATCACTTTGTAGAATGCACTTGGAATCATAACTCCATTGCCAATAAAGGTTTCATTCCCGTCATAAATAGGGCCTGTCACCACATAGAGCTCTTGATATTCATTGGCAAGGTCACGTACATGCTCTTCTAGCAATCGCCAGCCAACTCGGTTAAACCCTGGAAGTTGTGGTGACATATTGCTTAGCAAGAAGCTTTCTTGCATCGACACTTCGCTGAAGTCCATTGCTGCAGATGGAGCAAGATGGCCGCGGTCATAACCGGATTTGGAGTAGTCGCTTAGTGTTGATTGGGCGTATTCGGGGAGTTCTGAATCGGCTTTAAAGCGGTTACTTCGTTTGAACTGTCCATTGACGCTTTCTGCGGTGACATGATAGGCGACCCAATCAGCATTCTTCATGGAATAGTTGTAGCCAATGGCATAACCGGTTCGACAAAGCATTTGATCAGAGGATTCTGAAGGCAAACCTTTGACTAGGTGTTCACCACAGGCTTCGGTTGCGACAGCAAGAGGCGCGATATTAAGTAAGAGGGTAGTTAATGATAGTAATAGTATGTTTTTCATTGTGTTTCTCCTTATTAGAGCAATGAAATTAAATACTTATATCAATAAGACTGTGATGAAGGCTAAATGTTAATCAATACTCGGTAAGGTATTGATTAACATTATAATTAGGTTGTGAATGTAATGGAGAACACAACAGAAAAGATGAACATCTAGAAGTGTTAAGCTTGGTTATCAGAGTAACGAATATCTTGCAGATTAAAGCCCAGATCGATGTCTGTTTTGAGGGCAGAAACGAGCTTACATACGCGAGCCGACTCGATATGCTCATCGAACTTCTTACGATACTTTTTCGGTAGGTCTTCAGCTAAGAATGCGGCTTCAATATCTGGGTACGTGGTTAGGATCTCTTTTGCCGCTTTTGGTCCAACTCCGGGAATGCCCGGAACTTGGCTTGAGCTTACGCCGGTCAATCCCCAGTAATCAGCAAGTTGTTCAGGCTTCACGCCAAACTCCGCTTCAATGAAGGGTTTATCTAACCAACGATGTTGGAAGTAATCACGGATCTGTAGTGTTGGGGATAGTAGCTGGCAGTAGCCTTTATCGGTAGAAATGATCGTGACCTTTTCACCGTGGTCAGCCACTTTCTTCGCGAGTGTTGCTACTAGATCGTCAGCCTCATCGCCGTCTGAAAGTAATGAATCAATACCGAGTTCCCACCATGCTTGTTGAATCGCATCGAGCCCTTTCATTAAAGGCTCTGGCATCGGCTTGCGATTCTGCTTATAGGCAGGCAGTACCTCAGCGCGCCAGCCTCGATCTTGTAGATGATGATCAAATACTGCGATGATGTGCGTTGGTTGTGATTCGTTTAGGATTCGGTTGAGTGTACGAGCCGTTGTGGTGATGGTTCTTGTAATATCGGTTGGATCCGGCTGAACAGAGTGCACGCGTCGGATGAGGTTTAAGGCATCGATAATAACAAGATGGATAGACATAAGTTTCCACTAAATAGGCAATAAAAAAGGGGCTGCTAGCCCCTTATAGTAACGTATCACTTGGTGAGTTGAAACGTTAGCGACGTAAACGCCATAACTTGATTAGCTTTATGCCTTACTAGCTCTGACCGCGGGCTGATGAAGGCCTTAAGATCAATGAGTGCTTTGCTATCAGTCACTTGGTACGTCAGTCGTTGGATATAACCGTTACTTGGTCGATCAGTTACTCGGTGCGATCTTATAGCAAGGAACGTAATCCGTACCGCCTGGCAGTTTCATTCGATGCTGTTCAACAAAGTCATTCAGCAGTCGATCCATCTTGGTCATCAGTTCTTTGTCGCCATCAATCAGGAATGGACCGTGTTTCTCGATTTCAAGAATGCCTTCGGCTTTGACGTTACCCGCCACAATACCTGAGAACGCTTTACGTAAATTCGCTGCAAGGCTCTCTGTTTTCTGATCCATATGCAGATCGAGTGCCGCCATAGACTCATGGGTAGGGTCGAATGGCAGTTGGAACTCAGGCTCAATATGCAGCGACCAGTTATAGCTATAAGCATCGCCGGTCTCTTTACGGTGAGAGCGCACATCTGGCATTGCTTGCTTCATGATTTTCGCAGCGCGTGCTGGGTCATCAATGACGATCTCATAGTGTTTTTGTGCTTCTTCACCCAAGGTTTCGCCGATGAACTTATCAATCGAACGGAAGTACGCCTCACTCTCTTTTGAACCCGTTAATACAATTGGCATGGGTTGGTCGACATTATTCGGGTGCATCATGATCCCTAATATATACAGCAGTTCTTCGGCAGTGCCGGGGCCACCAGGGAAAATAATGATGCCATGTGCCATACGAACGAACGCCTCAAGACGCTTCTCGATGTCTGGCATGATCACCAGTTCGTTGACGATTGGGTTTGGTGGCTCAGCAGCAATGATTGAAGGTTCTGTCAGGCCTAAGTAACGGTGGTCTGTATAACGCTGCTTAGCGTGACCAATCGCTGCGCCTTTCATCGGGCCTTCCATTGCACCCGGTCCACAACCGGTACAGATGTTCAGTTCACGTAGGCCTAATTCATTACCCACTTCGCGAGTGTATTGGTATTCGCTGGCGTTAATTGAATGGCCACCCCAACACACGATCAGGTTCGGCTCAATGCCGGGTGTGAGTGCTCCAGCGTTTCTCAATATCCCAAACACGAGGTTGGTAATGTGAGTCGCATTGGTTAGGTTCAGCCTTTGGTTATCGGCTAAATGCATGTTGACGTAAACAATATCACGCAGCACGGAGAATAGGTGCTCTTGGATACCCTTGATGATTTCACCGTCGACAAAGGCATGCTCTGGCGGGTTACTCAGTTCGAGCTTGATACCACGTTCACGGCGCACGACCTCAACATCAAACGATTGATACTTGTCGAGCAACTCTTTGGAGTTGTCGGTGTGGCTACCCGAGTTGAGTACCGCTAACGTACAGTTACGATACAGTTGGTACAGATCACTAGACGCGGTTTTCTTAAGACGCTCAACTTCAAGTTGAGAGAGTAAATCCATGCTACCGGCAGGGCTGATATGAGTGATCATAGTGCCTCCTTGTTGAAAAGAGCAGGGGGACGTTGAAGTGACCCTCTGGCTCGAGAGTGAGAAGCAAACGTTGAAAGTGTTTGGTTAAAGGTGAGAGAGTTAACCAGACGAAACGGTTACGACAGCGTTGCTTAATGACTTAGTTAGAATGGCTTAAGAGCCAATATACAGATGCTTAAGTACGTATACACTGATTCTTAGGTTCATATATACAGAGACTTAAGTTCATATACACAGTTTCTTAAGTTTATATATAGAGAGACTTAAAAGCTTATATACGCATTGCTTGTCAAAAATGCTTGTTAAGCGAATGTTAATCATTAGCTTAGCAAACATTGAGGGAATTGGTATGTGATAAGTATTTGAAAAAATGAAATAAATTAAACGCTGGGTTGGCTTAGTGCCAAATGAGTTGGTTGGTACCACGTTGTTTTGCTTTATTCAGCGTCTTATTTAATCGCTCTAGCACTTCTTCCGGTGTATCTGATTCTTTAAACTGAGTGCTTGCTGCACAAAGAGTAATCGTAATCTGTTGGTCGCGGAACTTAAAAGGTAAGCGGCTAACTTGAGCTTGAATGTTCTGAATCACCTGATGGCAATATTCATCCGTTTGTTCTGGAAGCAATAAGACGAACTCTTCACCAGAAAAACGAGCCACAGTATCAGTAATACCGACTTCCTTGGTGATGGTTCTAGCGATGATCTTAAGGGCTTTATCACCCGCGGTATAACCAAAGCTATCGTTAATGGCTTTAAAATTATCGATGTCTAATAGCACTACTCTCAGCGAGTGTTGCGCGCGAATCCAACGACGGTACTCAAGCTCTAAGCGATCGGTAAAAGCGGTGCGATTGTAGACCTTAGTGAGTGGGTCAAGCAGCATACGCTGAGCCTGATCTTCAAGACGTTTTCTGTAGTCTTGGGTGACTTCGTAGAGAGAGTCTAATTGAGTTTTTCCGTAACTCATTCGTTCGATCAAAGCTTGTTCTTTCTGCTCTGCATGATTGAGTCGCTCTGATAGAGAGGCTATCTCGCTAAGCAGCGGATTGATCGACTGTTTCAAGACGGTAATATCAGTCGCTTTATCTACCGAGTTTTGGCTTTTGACGACAAGGTCGCTTAACTCTGAGTTAAGGCCTTGGCGGTGTTCAAAATAGCTTTGGCTTTGATCGGTATTTTGGTCTGCTGTTTTGATACTGGAAGAGAGTGAAGCATTGAGCTGGTCGATAAACTGTTCGGATTTCTTACGCTCTAAATTAGTGCCTTCAATCACCAGTTTGAGGATCTGAAGTGACAACTCAAGTAGGTTTTGTGTTGAAACACCTAGTAGTAGCTTTGCTCGAATATCGATAAGTAAGTCACCTGATTCACCCTCGAAATCGAGTTCAGTGATCAAGTGCTGTAATTCTGTGGAAAGGTCCGAAAGTAATTCTTGCTCAGGAGATTGAGCTGTATCGCCAAAATGAGTGCGAGAGTTATTCGCCATAATCTTTATGGCACGCTCATAAATACTGAGAAGCTTCATGGCGTGGTCAACTTTCTGACTGCCATTGCATTCGGAGAAGCTAAGTAAGTTTCGTAGGTCGCGTTTCAACTGCGCTGGAAGACCAGTTATGCGTTGTAGCGTTTCACCACTGTGCTTAATGCTATCGTCCAGATATCCGTTCTGTTTATCCATAGCCAACGTTTTCTGCTTGAGCATCCTTTCTAAGACTGCCAACTTTGGGATCATGGAGCTGATGTCTTTTTGCTTTTCTAGCTCTTCCCGCAGGGCAATAAGGTTTTCATCTAAGTGTTCGTTACTTCCAACACACGCGTCACTTAATGATGTGACGATACGCTTTAGAACTTTCTGCTCTCTAATAAACTTGAACGAGGTGTCTCTCTGTGTCAAACGAACTTGTTCCAACTGAACTTTCAGCTGGTGGAGTTGCGCGTGAATGTCTTGTTCGAGAATGCCCATAGATGTATTAATTAGCGCCGAGTAGACCGATCACGATCATTTAGATGAAATTCCATTGCATCGATAATAACAAAACTGAAAATAAGGTCACGAGTTGCAGGTCTCAACCGCTCGCAAATCAGTCATCTTTTAGCATTTTTTTGATGTTGTCCTCATTCTGGTAGGACGATTGTATTTTTATTAACCCTTGATTAATCGCATGTTTACACGCTTCTCTTATGTTACCTGTTGCAAGGCTTGCTGCGGGCGCATTATCAATGGCTTTGAGATACACCCATTGACTGCTTCGCTCTTTAAGACTGATTTCACGCGCTAGGTTCGTCGACATTAACAATACATCTAACAACTCTTGGTCGTTAATCGCGGTGTAAGCTCTAGGCAAGAATGGGTAGTCAGCGATGCCCATGCGAATTGTTCGGTTGATATTACGCTTCGGTTCAAAGTTGGTAATCCAAGATTGAATCTTTTTAAACATCGCCTCGGGTGACGAATCTCGGTCTGAGTTAGGTTCGATGTAAAGCAGGTTCGCGTCTGAGAAATGATAGACACGAGCTGGGCCTTCAAGCTTTGATTTTAGGAACTCACCGAAAGCGTCTTCTAACTCTAGACCCGCTTTATAACCGTTTTGCGTATACATGTTACGTAGGAAAGGTAAGTCAATCATCACGAAGCGCAAACGGTCATTCAATGGTTCATGAATCAGTTCGCCAAGTTGCCACTGTTCGAAGGTCTGGCTGGTTTGTTCTAATGAGTTCGACAACTTCGCATTCAACATTCTGAGATTAGGCAGCTTAGAACGCGAGTGCGTAAACAAGTCTGTTCGCAGTGAGTCGACTTCTTTGGCCAAGGTTTGAATGAGGTAACCACGGCGCAGCACAAAGAAGAACAAGATAATGCTGAACAAGAATAGGGCGAACGATATCTTTTGGAACTTACGATGCTCTAGTTTGTACTTTTCTAGCTCTTGGGCCTGTCCGGCATAATGCAGAGTTTGCTCGGCGAACTCTTTCTGTTGGCGGAAAGCATCTTCACCAACGCGGTTCAGTTTCTGTTGTTCTAAAGAAACCAAACTATTGTATTGCTTAAGGTTTTCTAAAGCCTGTTGCGGTTTTCCTGCCTGCTCATAACCCAAAGAGAGTAAATAGTACGAACGCTGCGAAAGGCGCATGTTCTCAACCTGACGTGAGATCTCCAGTGCGCGAGTGGCGTGCTTGATCACATCCTCACTCTGCTGAAGGTGATAAGCGAGCCCTGCAGAGAGCAATGCAGCACGACCTTCTAGCTTCGGAATATCGGTGTATTCAAGCAGTTCAAGGGCGCGTGTTAGGTATTGCTCGGCCAATGGGTAGTTATAAAGACGCAGATAGGTTGCCGATAAACTGAGTCGAATATCAATGACTTGGTGGATATCTCGGTCAGTACTTTCGTGATCAAGAACGTTGAAGAAATGCACGAGGGCAAGGTTGTATTTGCCTTGGAAGAAGTACACATCACCCATTTTCTTAAGCACTTGCGCTAAGACGGGCGAATTTTCGAAGTTATCATAAAAATCAGCGGCTTGAGAAAGGTGTTCTAGCGCTTTGTCTAAGACTTGGCGCTCGAAGAAAAGCTGTGCAAGCAGGCGGTTTACTTTAGCCAAGCGCGAGCTCAGGTTGCCTTCTACTGATTTCCAGTAGCCATACAACAATTCAGAGAGCGCGTGGTTATATTCTTTGTGGGTCAGGTAAAACTCACCAACAGAGATATGGTAATCGATGGTGACTTTTTCAGAGTAGCGCTGATCTAGGAACGTTTTTGCTTCTTGGTAGTACTTTTCGGCTTCGTCGATTTTGTTTTGATAAGAGGCGATCTCCGCCTTCAACATGATCAATCGATAGGTGATGCCTTCTGTAAGACGCAGCGTTTTGTTGACGGATTCTAGGCTAGCTTCAATACTGGCGAGTTCAGCTTTTGCTTTCGTCGACTTTTTATCACTGAGCCAAAGCAGCCTAACTTTCAATATTTGAAGATCAAGCTTGAGGTATTCGAGTTTATAAGTCTTCGCAAGCGCTGAGGCTTCTTCGATGTGCTGAATGGCAGTGTGAGTATGGCCAAGGTTGTACTCAGCCTTCGCTAAGATTTTGTAGGCATCGATGCTGCTGTTTGGCGTTCGAATCGAAGAGTCCGTCTCTTCGCGAGAAATCGCCGATGGGCTTTTCTCACGTTGATCAGAAAGGACACGCAGCGTTAGGTAACTGTTGGCCATTTGTTT
This sequence comes from Vibrio lentus, assembly GCF_002875945.1. Taxonomy (GTDB): domain Bacteria; phylum Pseudomonadota; class Gammaproteobacteria; order Enterobacterales; family Vibrionaceae; genus Vibrio; species Vibrio apostichopi. The sequence goes on along the minus strand of NZ_MCZK01000104.1, from coordinate 101,076 downwards.
TGCTTGGCTCGGTTCAATCTCTACAAGGTTGTTAGCCTCGTTGAGTAACGCCGACGAGTAGACCGACGCATTGACCGATGTACTGAAGCTTAAAATAAATAGACTAACAACGTATAACCAACGCATTTCAATGTCCCTTTAAAGATTGGATAGGTTCAAATAAGAGTAAGTGCTTTGCGCCTGATTATTGGCGAGCCATACGCTTATTGTGGCTTGGTCTATCTTGCTCTGTTGAACGGTATGGGTTGATATCCAGACCACCACGACGCGTGTAACGTGCGAACACGGTTAGCTTCGATGGGCCACAGTATTTCATGATATCAGTGAAGATACGTTCAACACATTGTTCGTGGAATTCATTGTGCTCACGGAAAGAAACTAAATAGCGTAGCAGAGCTTCACGGTCAATTTGCTTACCTGAATATGCGATTTCAACGCTGCCCCAATCCGGTTGGTTGGTGATCAAACAGTTCGACTTCAACAGGTGGCTGTGCAGTGTTTCTTCAACATTTTGCTCGCCAGCAGCCCCTTCAAGCAGTGACGCTTCGAAATCATAGCTGGTGATTTGGATGTCTTGGTTGTCGATACAGTCACCTTCCATCGTTACGATAGGCTGGTTGGTGTAATCCGTTACTGAGTTTACATTCACAATCACCGTTTCGCCTGCACATGCGGACAAATCTTGAGTAAGACGTTCAGTAACTTGGTCCCAGTTTTCAAATTGAGTCTGGTTGTAGCTGTTCAAATACAGCTTGAAAGATTTTGATTCAATTAAATTTGGGCTGGTTGCTGGGATGAAAACTTCACCCACTGCCACTTGTGGTAGGCCGTTAGTGTTTAGCCACGAAAGTTCGTACATCGTCCAAATATCATGGCCAACAAAAGGTAGGTCACCGTTTAGCGCAAGGTCATCACGATTCAGGCTACGAGGTACTGGCTGCAATAAACTTGCATCGTATTGGTTAGAGTACTCAGTTTTTTGGCCTAGGGTTAAACCCGCTAGCTCTTTTGCGTCAGAATATTTGCTCATACTTTCGTTTCAAATTCGATTAGAATGGGGTCGATTTTACTGAATCCCCATTACCCTGTCATTAAGTCATCGCTTAATCGGCACGGAAAGGTCCCCGATTCTATTTATTATTTTGTGTTTAGGAGATTTTCATGACTCAACGTGCTCAAGACGCACTACTTTCTTTTAGTCAGCGATACGTTGACGCGTGGCAACTGCAACACCAAAGTTTACCTCGCAATGAGGAGTTGGTGGATATTGTGTCGCCTTGCGTAGAAGAAAAGAGCGGCGATGCCGTGTTATGGAAAAACTATCCACGTGAGCAATTCGCTGATTTCACTAACGTTGAAACGGGTATCGAGTTGACGCTGCATGAAGACATCAAGACTTTCTACGGCGCACAATACAGCGCAGATATGAACGCTACCTTTGATGGTAACGATCTGACGTTGTTACAGATTTGGAGTGATGAAGACTTCGAATGTTTACAAGAAAACATCTTAGGCCACTTGGTGACCCAACGTCGTTTGAAATTAAAACCAACGGTTTTCATCGCAGCGACTGACGCTGAATTGGATGTTATCTCTATCTGTAACCTAACGGGTAACGTGATTCTAGAGCGCTTAGGCACCAAAAATCGTGATGTACTAGCCGAGACATTGGCAGAATTTTTAGAAAAGTTACAACCAGCGGTATGATGTGATCTCATCTCATGTACCGCTTAGTGAAGCACCACTTCGAGCAAACTCGAAGCGTAACGTCGTCAACCTAAGTCTAGGTTGACGACTGAGTGTATTATTGGTTAACTTTTTATCCAAAGTTTATAAAAATCACTGTACCCTGACTTATCGATATAAAGCCCATTGACTTGTTTCGCTTGGACAACCTCTTCTTTTCCCCAAAAAAGTGGAAGCAAAACATCTTCAGTACATAGTTGATCAAACATCTTGATCAGCTGTTGCTGCTGCTCTTTAGCAACTAACCGCTGATGTAGATTTGATGCATGTGTTAAAAGCTGTTCGTAAGGGTAGATAAATCGAATCGCAGTACTAGTTAACATCCACTCATAAAGACCATACTCCAAAGGCTGTTCAACAACTTCTTCCACAAAAAGAAGGTCTGCTTTGTCCCGAATCATTTCTGGTGCGCTAGCATTAGATAAGATAACGACTTCTACCGATATACCTGTTTCGGATATCTTTTGAATTATCCAGTTAGAAATATTTTCAAGGTACTTGATTGTCCATTTAGGATGCGCGAACACTAAATTTCCATTCAAAATAGGTGTCGAAATCGGATTTATAGAGCATGACGAAGATTCATTTAGTGTCATAGGATGTAAATTTTCGCTTACGCTATATTGATTTCGAATTGATTTTAGGTACTTAAAAAGGTTTTGGATGGTGCTGGGGGATATATCACTATTATTACGCATGTTGTATGCCACGTACGAAAAGGCTTGAATTAGGTGATTTTCCGTTTCGAGATCTGGGTGATTGTAACGTACAAGGTGCTCAATTTTGCTTCCTTGATGTGAGAGTGTGATTTCTTGAAGTAAAGCGCTTTTAGAAAAATAATGCGGGTTTTTTCTTAGTATTATTTTGTCTTGATCCCAACAAGATAGTGAAAATGGACCAGTACCTATTGGTATAGCTTTCTTCTTAGAAAAGGAAATATTGCGGCTGGTAATGATCGAAGCATTAGCTATAGCGAGACAGTACAAAAAAAGAGGGTTCTCACTTTCTAACAGCATGCAAACAGCTCCTTCAGATTCTGAAAAATAGATATCTTCAACTTGCTGGAATAAGAGGTTAACTGGGCCTCGAGTGTTTTTGAGTACTTTTAGGCTATAGATTACATCATTTATAGTTAGAGGGAGGCCATCATGGCAAGTCACCTCTGGTCGGATCCAGAGGTAAATATGTTTTCCTTCGACTTTGTAATCATATGCTAGTTGTGCCTCTAATTTTCCCTGCTTATTCACTATAAGTAAGGTGTCGTAAAGGCTACGAGTTACTTGCAGCTCTGAAAATCGGTAAGTTAAAGTGGGGTTTAGTTCATCAACCCAAGGGTATTGGGATATCACTAGAGAATGCGACTTTTCTTTGTTCCTATTGGCCTCTAGCATCGCATGGTTCAGAGCATTGGCCGCTATTTCTTGATGGGTACACAAGATTTTAGCAATGGCATCAAAGTTACTTGATACGAGTTCACGACTAAGAGTTTGATAGATAGCTTGGTACATCGACACAGTTATTTGTATTGTGCTATTTTTTCCTCTCCCTATACCTGGTTTCCATAAAATCCAATTGCAATCTCCTAAGATTTTTAGAATATTTGAAGTGTTACGTCGAGAGGTGGCAAAGACATTTTCTAGATCGTCTAAGTTTACATCATAAAGTATTGAATGCTCATAGTGGCTCAATAATTGGTTTAGCCTACGAAGGCATGTCTCAGTCATGTTTTGATCGCCGTATAATGTTTTTCTTTGGCTTTGGTGTAAATTTAATGCAAGCGTGGAACTATATTTTAATTAACCTAAATGTAGTTTAGGGAGTACATGTACATTTCCGTTTATATTGTTAAATTTTACAGGTAGCAATGAGGTTGCTTGTATGTACTGTTAGTTTCATATTGTTTTTTACTAATGATAAGGTAGTGATAAAAGTGACTGTTTATAATTCATAGTTAATAAAATTAATATGTCTGTGTTGTTTTATTGATTGTAATAAATCTATTGATTACCAATGTTTTAATGTTTATTTCGTTAATTTCTCAACATTGAGACGACAGATGGAATGCAGAACATTCCATCTTATTGAATTAATGTGATTTGGGAAGAGTTGTAAATATATTCCACTCTTCTTTTACTTCACCTTTATACCCTACGACTGTGGCTGTAACCTTTCTATTTAGAGCATGGCTAATTTCATCAATACCTGGTGAACTTAGTTGAGTATCACCGAAGCCTATAATCCTTATTCGACTTTCTTTTATACCTAAATTTATTATTTTGTTACGAACTTGTTTAGCTCTACGTGTTGATAGAGTCATGTTGTATTGGTGGTTTCCGACGTTGCTGGCGTAACCTTGAATCTCAATTGCGGTATTCGGATACTGCTTTAAAAAGTTAACCATACCTTCGATTTGCTGATCATAAATTGAATTTATTGTATCGGAGTCATTATTGAATAAGATTCGAATAACATATGAATCCTCTGTCTCAACAAGGCTGCCACATCCATCATTGTCTATTTCAGCAAATTGAGGGGTATCTGGACAAAGGTCTCTTTCATTTATGACCCCATCACTATCTTGGTCAAACTGGTCTGCAACTTGACTTACATTAGGGGTTGGGATGTAACTAATCTCATCACTTGCTTGAATGTTAAAAGTAAAAAATAGAAAAGACCAAAAAATGGTTTGTTTGTACATTAGTAATCCACCTTATCTGTCCACTCTTTGGGTAAGTTAACTCTCAATGCATTCAATAGGTTGCCTGTGGAGGTAAGGACTCTATATTTTGCGTATTGTTCGGAATATTTGGCTTCTACGTAACCTTTTCGTGACTCGAAAAGTTCATTTTCAGTATTCAAAAGATCGAGCAAAGTACGTTTGCCTATTAAGTATTGTTTTTCGTAAGCAATGACGGTTTCGGAAGCTGAGTCCACATGATCTGCTAGGAACACCTTTTGTTGAGATGTCATTTCTAAAGCGCTCCAAGAGAGTTCTAGCTCTTCTTTAACTGCGCGATATGCTCTCTCCCGTAAATCTTTGGCTTTGTTTAATTGGTAAGCCATTTCTGAACTCTTAGCTGAATCTCGACCTCCATTATAAAGATTATAATTAAGTCGTATCATCGCTGTTGTTTCATCGCTACTACCTTTTATTCCTCCAGCATCCTCCTTCCAGCTCTGTTTAGCTTCAAATGAAAGGGTTGGAAAGTAGTTCGACTGGCTTTGTTTATATTGAAATTTCGCAGACTCAACATCCACTTGTGATATTTTAATAACAGGATGAGATTCATAGGCTTGCTCTTGAGCTAGCTCTAACGTTAATGGGATAAAGTTTTTATCGGCTCGAGGAAAAACAAGTGACTGAGGCGCTTCGCCAACAAGGCGAATGAAAGTAGTTTTTGAGTCAATCAAGTTGTTTTCAGCTGCGATTAAATTACTGTGAGCTTTTGCTAGACGTGCTTCTATTTGAGTAAGATCGGCAGTTGAACTGATACCTGAATCAGTACGCTTTTTTATGTCGATGTATATCTTTTCGTGTGTCGCAAGATTACTTTCCGATAGAGCGAGAATCTCAAAGCCTTCAATAGTCTCAATATAAATTCTTACTACGTCGAGTGCTGTATTTTGTGCATTCGATAATAGCTGTAGTCGAATTGATTCGGCATCTGCGGAGACACGATCAATATCATTCAGAGTTTTTGAACCATCCCATATCAACTGATTTAGCGTAAGAGCAGCTTCTCTACGTGTCATTTCAGTTGATCCGCGAGCGATTCCGGAAGCCGGATTAATTGCTTCATATCCTATCCCTGCATCTAAATCTAAGCTTGGTTTATAGGCTCCTGTAGAGGCATCAATTAAATAGCGTTTGCTTATATATTCATTAAACGCACTTTTTATTTCTGGATTTGTAGCAAAGGTTTGCGATATCGCTTGCTCTAACGATTGTGCCCAAGAAGGTAGTGGTAATAAAAGCCCACAGCACAGTAAGCTACAGTAAATTAGCTTCAAAGAAATTCTCCAATTTGTTAATAATATTTAAATCATTATTTGTTTTTATTGATTTAGGTTGAATGACCATGCTTAAGGGGGGCCATTCATTTTTTAGGCTATTTCAACTGACAAACTTATTTTTAATCGAAAAATATATGTCACTTCTTCGATTGTTAATGTCTTAATAAAATATTATTGTTTGAATAAAAATAAAACAAATTTAAAACATGAAAATTTAGGCCTATAAAAGTGCGTGTTTTATAAGGGCTGTTTGATGATAAATTACCCAGTTATTTTTATTGTCAATAAATGAGCTTGTTGTGTTGGGTTTGATTGATGAATCTAATCGATGATTTCTAAGGGGTACGAGCAGTGGTCGACAGAATGAAGTTAGCAGTAGAAACGCATGTTGTTATTGGTTTAGATGGTAAAATTAAAGTAGTCGAACCTGGACAGCAGTTATTTCCTGGTGAAATTATTGTCGAAACCTTTGACGGTAATAAAGAACCTGAAATTACGTTTGTTGATCAACACGAAAATATTGACATATCACCTGATGTTATTGCGTTATTCAATGCTCTTGAAGACGGCTTAGATCCTACTTTATTGGGGAGTGAATTTGCAACCGCGGCTGGAGATGTTAGTGGCTCTAGTTTGATAACCTCTGGAAGTATTGAAAGGGATGGGGTGGAAGTTTTAGCGAAAACGTTCTTTGAGACCAAGGGGCTGACTGAAGCTCAACAAGTCACGTTGAACACTGTTTTGAATTCTACGATTGATGTTATTCCTGAGTCAGTAGCCGCTATTATCACTGGAAGTGATAACGGTGATTTACAAGAAGATGTAACCCTAACCACCGGTGGCAACCTCAATGTTGACGATCCAGATTTAGACGAAGCGGTGTTTACCGCGCAGACCGATGTTCAAGATGACAACTACGGCACCTTCAGTATCGATGCGGACGGTGAGTGGACGTACATACTCAACAATGACCACGCGGATGTCCAAGCGCTGGATGCCGACTCGACTCCAATTGTTCGCACGTTCACGGTAGAAACTGCAGATGGCAGCACGCATGAGATTGCCGTGACCATCACGGGCTCAGACGACGCGGCGGTTATCACCCCAAGTGTTCCGGGTGATGATAAAGGCGCAGTGCAAGAAGACGCGACGCTAACGACCGGCGGCAACCTCAATGTTGACGATCCCGATTTAGACGAAGCGGTGTTTACTGCGCAGACCGATGTTCAAGATGGCCACTACGGCACGTTCAGTATCGATGTGGACGGTGAGTGGACGTACACACTCAACAATGACCACGCGGATGTTCAAGCGCTGGATACCGACTCTACTCCAATTGTTCGCACGTTCACGGT
>NZ_MCZK01000104.1:0-93922 GCF_002875945.1 Vibrio lentus | reverse complement strand
ACGGTAGAAACTGCGGATGGCGGCACGCATGAGATTTCAGTGACCATCACGGGCTCAGATGATAAGCCTGAATTTGTCAGTGGCAACAACGACTCGCATGGCCTAAACAGTTTGGGACTCGTTGATGATGATGTTTATTCATTCTCTGTGCTTGAAAATAGCCCAGGTCAAACTGTTGGTCAGGTCGGGGCATTTGACATCGATAGCGCAAGTCAATTGACCTATTCTCTGAACAATCATACCGACCTCTTTCAGATTGATGCTGTATCTGGTGAAATTTCGTTGAAACCTGGTGTATCACTCAACTACGAAGACAATGAAAGCTACAGTGTAGATGTGCTCGTTGCCGATGAGTCTGGAGAGACAGATACCGCTCAAGTACATATAAAAGTCGGTGACGTTAATGAAGGTCCAACCGCTCTAGATGACAAAGGCATTACGACTGAAACCAAAACATTAGATTCATCGAACTGGATAACCAGCAACGATATCAAAGTCGATGTCTATGTAATTGACAGTGTGACTGGAGAAAAAGTTGCAGATGCAACTTTGGCAGATTACACCGGGGATGGTGACAATAAATACGGTGTGCATTCTGATCTTGATAACCCTTCTGATCGTGTTCAATCTGGCCAAATTGGTTACGATGATGCAACTCAGAAGAGTGAAGCGATGAGTTTCACTTTTGCTAATAATCAACTTGCTAATCATGCACAAGTTGAAGTTAAAAACTTATGGACAGATACAAACAATGGAAGCTGGGAACCAGGTATTGAGCAAGGCGTATGGAAAGCCTATTTTGACGGTGAACTAATTGCAACAGGCATATTTGAAGGAAATCGTGGTGGTAGCCAATTAGTTTCTATTGATGCCTCCGGACGCTACTTTGATACGATTGAATTATCTGCAATTGGCTACAAAGATGGGGTTGTCGACCCTAAAGGTTCCGAATATTTCGTTACTGAAGTGTCTGCTGATTTAACGTCTTTCGATAGTAATTATCACACACACGGAACCGGCCTATTAACTTTAGATGTGCTCACCAATGATAGCGATCCAGAAAACGATGAGTTAACTATTGTTGATTACCCACAGGCGGACTATATAACGCTTCAAAACGGTCAATTTGTTTTTGATGCCGAAAAGTACCTAGATAGCTTACCGTTAACAGAGCAATCATTAAGTGCAGGTGAAGTTAAAACTGTAGAGTTTGAGTACACTATTCAAGATGAGGGTGGGTTGCAGGATACAGCCAGCGTCACCGTTACCATAATCGGAGAATCTATTTCACTTGATAATGAATCAGTTACTCTTGAAGAATCTGACTTAGGTGTGAATCAGACCGTATTCGTCGAAGGTGAACTTGATGCAGATCTTGGTTCAGCGGAAGACGCGGAATATCGATTCGATAGTACACAAGATCTTTCTGGTTTAACGAGTAACGGTCTGGTAGTCCAGTTTGAACTTTCTCAAGACCAAACAGAATTTAGTGCGTTTACTGAGGTTAATGGTCATCGAGTTGATGTGCTTTCGGCAAAGATTGATCAGGTTACTGGTGAGTATCAAGCATCGCAACATGCGGCACTTGATCATCTAGAACAAGGTAATGATTCATTGATGCTTGATTTAAATATCACGCTAGATGTCGGTCATCAAGTGGAGCAAGCTCAGCTAAATATTGAAGTGGTTGATGTTGTCCCTGAAGCTGGGGTTCATCAACATACGATAAAAGATGTTCAACCTCAGTCTAACTCGGTCGTGATTGCACTAGATGCATCTGACTCTATGAAGGATACCGTTCTGGATTCAAATGGCGTGCAAACGACAAGATGGGATCTTGCACAAACTTCAATAAAAAGTATGTTTGAGAAATACCATGAACTGGGAGATGTGAAGTTCCAAATTGCTACTCACTCTGGTTCTCCAAGCGGTAAAATCTCTAGTTGGATCGAGTCAGAGCAAGACATTACAGATTTCTTTGCTACTGTATCTCCATCTGGTTGGACACCCTATTATGAAGCGATTGAGCAGGTTGAAGACATTGTTTCAGCTGATAGTTTTTCTAGCCAAGTCGCGGGTTCTAATACCCAGTTGTACTTTATCTCTGATGGACAGCCTTCAGATTTCAGTGGCTGGACTCGTCAAGATTTCTATTCCTCTCAAGCTCGAACAAGCTTAATGGATGACTTAGACCCGACGCATTTTAGCAGCCAATCACATTATGATGACTTGTTAGCTGGTCGAGTGGCGCCGACAGATGCCGAAGAAAAGTTGATTCTCGAATTAGCGATGGAAAATGGAGTGTCAGCTAATGGGCATACCTTTAATAATATTTGGGCGCTTGGTATTGGCGATAGTGCTTCTTTGAATTATCTCAAACCAGTGGCGACTAGTTCTGGCTCTGCATTAGTTGTTGACGAGTCAAATGTAGAGAATGTTTTAGTGACTACCGTTCCTGGTGAAGTTCAAAGTGATGTTTTTTCACAAGTTGGCGGTGAAATTCAATGGGTTAATTCTATTGAAATCAAAGGTGAAAATTACCAGTTTGATAAACAAACAGGCACAGTATCGAAAACGGGTGTTAATGGGATATCTTCACAAGTTTCTGAACATTCTCTGCTTGAAGTAGAAACGAACTTTGGCCAGTTAACGATTAATTTTGAAAATGGTTGGTATGACTATAAAGCGAATAATGTCGATGGTGATCAAAGTGAAAGCTTTGCATTCAAAGTTATTGATGCTGATGGTGATATTGCAACTAACGATATTACAATAAATATCAAAGACGGAGCCCCAGAATTTATTTCTCCAAATGATGAAGATCAGATTCGAGGTTCTGATGGACACGGCTTAGCAACCACCGACACCATTAGTTTTGACGTTGCTGAACATGAAAGCGGAATTTTGGTTGGTAAAGTTGCAGCATTTGACCCTGACAACGATACGATCACTTATACCCTTAAAGGGGATGATAGTCACAAATTCCGCATAGACAGTAATACTGGAGATATTTGGTTAAAAGATTCAGACGCTTTAGATTTTGATCTTTCTTCAGCTCATGAATTGATCGTAGAAGCTAGTGATGGCAGCGACTTAGATCAAACTACAGTTACTCTGAATGTCGTTGAAAATAGGGCGCCGGAGAACACCGCAGTAGTTGGTTTTGCTGAAGTAGAAGAGCAACCTATCAATAAGATTACAGTTGTGTTTGATGTTTCTAGCAGTATGACTCGGACTTTTGATGGGACGAATACGTATAGAGATAATGACTTACCGGATGAAGTTCTTGCTTCACGTACAGAGTCAAGAGCGTATAAGGCAGCAGAAGCTCTACATGAAATGGTTGAAGATCTAATACAACAAGGTGGAGCTTCAAATAGCTACATTCGCTTGGTTAAATTTGCAGGTGAAACTGAAGAGCAAAGTTGGTTTGAACTTGGTGACGTTCTTGAGATGACACGTCCGCCGGAACTGGATGGACGTGAACCGACAGACATTACTTATCTGACGGATGTCAATAAGTATGTGAATGAGTGGTGCTGGATCGACAATAGAGGAATGAACACCGATTACAATGATGCCTTGGAAGCCGTAATGGAACCAAGTGATAGTTCTAATAGCTTCCCGTGGCAGGATGGCCTAAACGCTCAAGGTGAACTGGATTGGGATCTTTTACTTAAAGAGCAGCCAATCGAGAGTCATGATTCGATCTTCTTCATGTCAGATGGAGCTCCGAATCCTAGAGACGGGGCTGTGGTTGCTGATGACCTAAGTGACCGCTGGGAGCAATATGTTCAAGATAACCAAGCTTCTGTTTATGGTATTGGTATTGCGACGCGTGGTGACGAAAATGTTGCGGATGCAATGAATGGCATTACTGATACTGTCGTATATGTAGACTCTGGAGAAAGTTTAGGACAACTGCTTAAACATTATACGCCGGAGCCTATTGCTGGTGAGTTATTGTCGGGTAGCTTCGACCCCGATGGTGATACGCTACAGGTGTCTACTCAAGCTAATGACTTTAGATTGATGAATACCGAGTTTATGGGCTTTGATACGCCACCCGATGTGACCTCTTCTGTTGCTAGTGAAAATGGTGTTCTGAGTGTGACAACAGAGTTTGGTGTCTTGGAAGTATACTCAAACGGCAGTTATAACTTTACCCAAGACGAGAACTTTAATTTGTCGAATGGTCAGCAAATAAGTATGAATTTTGCTTTTGAGGTTACGGACGGTAAAGGGCAAAACAGTGACAATGTATTTAGCTTAGTTCTAACCGAAAAAGGATCAGCCCCTGTCATTCAAGATAGTGTGACACTCTCTGGCGATGAGTTAGGTAATACGATTCTTGGTTCTGAAAGTATTGATATTCTACTCGGCCAGCAAGGCTGTGATACCTTACATGGCAACCAAGGAGATGATTTTTTACTTGGCGGTGAAGGTGATGATGTGCTCATTGGTGGCTTAGGTAATGACATATTGACGGGGGGAGAGGGCAAAGACACTTTTGTCTTTGAGCAAGGCTCAGTGGATGGTTTGTCACGCGATACAATTACTGATTTCACTTTTGGTCATGACAATATTGACCTCACAGACCTTCTTGACCTGACTGGAGATGATGTTGCTGATATGGAAGTGCTACTAGAGCATGTTACAGCCTCATTATCTGCGGATAGTAATATTGAGTTAGCGATCGAATCGGAATCTGGCCAATCTGTTACAGTTGGGATGACCAACTTAGATTTATCAGGATTTGATATGAGCGCTATGTCAACATCCAATGAAATTGTAGAACAGCTGTTCCAACAACAAACTTTTACGTAAAAAGTAGTTTAGTTTGTGTTGAACGAAGTAGAAAGCCAACCTCTTGGTTTTCTACTTGCTTGACGATAATATGTTCATTACTGTGACGCCCATTTATAACTGCCAGCTCTAGTTTTTCAAGCTGTAAGGTTAAGCCATAAGCGAATGTTTATTTGATTCAGAGTCATTCGTATTATTAAGCTAAGTACAACCGTATAAATAGTCGTTATAATGACGCTATTAATAGAACCACATATAGTAAATTATGTACGTACTAGAACTTCAATTTGAGTGTTTTGATAACACAACGGTAAGCGCTGTCGACAAGGCAGTTAATGGCTTGATGGATGCACTTCGTTATAACGGCCAAGTGTTGGGGCGTGAGTTTCCAATCGTGATGGGTGACGGTGAGTTTTATGTTCGCGTTGTGTGTCCTGAGCAAGATAGCTTGCACCCACGTAACCATTCAGATTTCGTTAAAGTCTGTTTTGATCGCTTGTCTAATGCGAGTCTACTTACGCCTAAAATGCGTTTACTTGGTCGAGATCTTAACTCTGAAGAAGTGGCTGAAGACGAAGAGCCGAGTTGGCAGGTGCTGTACACGACGTTTGTTCATACCTGTTCACCGCTGCGCAGTGGCGACAGCTTATTGCCGATCCCTTTGTACCGCAATCCACCGACTTTTAATGGTGACCATAAAGCCGTGTTGAAATGGCAGACTGAATGGCAGGCCTGTGATGAAGTCCAAATGGGTGGGGGTTGTCGTGCTGAACACGCAACTCTAACTGAGATCAGTGATACCAAAAGCGTGTTGTTCAAACGCGGTTGGGGTTTAAGAGGGCGCATTGAGTACCTCACTAAGATCCCAACGTATTATTACTTATACCGTGTCGGTGGCATTAGCTTAAAAGCTGAAAAAGAGCGTAAATGCCCGCAATGTGGTGGTGAATGGCTGTTAGATGCGCCGATCCACGACATTTTCTATTTCAAGTGTGATGACTGCCGTTTGGTGTCGAACATCTCTTGGGATCATATTAAGTAACCCACTTAGCTCTATTTTAGATTCAGAGTATCGAAGTATGAGCCAATACTTCGATACTTTTTCCTCTGCTTTTCTCCCTGTTAGCTTCCCGTTTTTTTCTCTTTTTATTCCTTAATCTTGATCGTTTATCAGTATTGGGAGAGCCAACCTTGTCGAACGAATTTGGTACTTAAACACGTCCATTCAGTGTTTTATCTCTCGCTCTGTAGTCCTCAAGTATTCACCAAGGTAATCCCACACCCATCAACTTTTGATTATTTCAATAGTTAACTGGATCACAGTAATCAATCAGTTCTCTTTCAATTTATATTCTTCTCAATATAAATGGGATCGATCCCATGGGAATGTTCCCATTTATAAAAATAACCTAATTCTAGATCTGAAAGGAATGGACGATGAAACTGTTACCTATTGCTGCTGCACTCTCTACTGCTTTACTTGCCCCTAATTTATACGCTGATGAAACGACGCCATTGGAGTTTAATGGCTACATGCGCGGAGGCGTTGGCTTGAGTAATGAAGGCGGCTCAAACAGCAAGTGGGAGGTGAGTAAAGTTGGCCGACTTGGCAACGAAAATGACCTGTATGGCGAGTTTGGTTTTAAGAAAGAGGTGTATGCCGAGGACGACGTTTCATTTTTAGTTGATTCCATGTTGTCGTACTGGCAAGGCCAAGATGAGAACGCCGCGGATAAAAGCGTTGATGTGGTGCAATTGAATGTTCAAGCGGTCGGGCTTTTTGAAGATAAGGACATTGGAATTTGGGCGGGTGAACGTTACTACCAACGTCATGATGTACACATCGTTGATAATTACTACTGGGATGTAAGTGGTATTGGTGCTGGCGTAGAGCACATCAATATGGGCCCAGGTAAATTATCGGTCGCTTTGATTCAAGACACCGTTACGGGCGATGTTTTTGATGGGGAAGAGACCACAGCGATGATTGCTGACGTGCGCTATGCAGGGATTCCACTGTGGAACAATGCGGATCTTGAGGTCGGTATTGATATGAATTTCGCCAATGAAAAGCAAGGTCAAACGGTTGATGCGGATGACAGCGTAATGCTAACGGCAAGCTTGAATCAAAATCTTACTGGTGGCTTCAACAAAACCATTCTTCAAGTCGCTAACTCTGGCTATGCCGAGCAGATGACAACCTTTGGTACCGGTAAAGGCATCGTACGTGATGCAAACAATAATGACGCCGAGGGCTTCCGCTTGATTAACTGGGGTGTGCTTGCGATTGGTGAGAACATCGAGTTTGGTCACACTGTTCGTTATGCCATGTCGACGGGTGTTGGTGCGAATAATAGCGATGATGACTCTTTCAGTGCAGTTATTCGCCCGCTTTACAAGTGGGACAAGCGTATGCGTACCATTCTTGAAATTGGTGGCTTTGTTGAAACTATCGATAACAAAGATGGGGCGGGTGGTAAATTCACAATCGCTCAGGCTTGGGTTCCACAAGTGGGCTTTTGGTCGCGTCCTGAATTCCGTATCTTTGCGACTTACCTAAACGATGCTGAAAACGACAATGCCTTCGGTGAAGGTAAAAACAGCGAAATGAGTGTCGGCATGCAAGTGGAAGCTTGGTGGTAAGTCGATTCTTTTAGCCAACGGCAATCAATAAAAAAGGGGCTGACGTTGAGTCAGCCCCTTCGGGTATCTATACGATGTTGTAGTTTAGGTGATTACCAACCTTTAACTACGCCACCTTGGAAGATATCAGAAGCTGCGTTGTACACTTCTTCAGTTTGGTAAGCTTTTACGAAGTTCTGTACGTTTTCAGCGTTTAGGTTGTCTTCACGAGAAACGATTAGGTTTACGTATGGAGAATCTTTGTCTTCAACGAAGATACCGTCTTTTTGCGGAGTCAGGTTGATAGAGCTCGCGTAAGTAGTGTTGATGATAGACAGTGCTACGTCATCTAGAGAACGAGGAAGTTGAGCAGCGTCTAGTTCAACAATCGTTAGGTTTTTAGGGTTCTTAACGATGTCACGAACTGTTGCTAGAAGACCAGCACCTTCACGAAGCTCAAGAAGACCTTGTTGCTCAAGAAGCAGTAGAGAACGACCTAGGTTTGTTGGATCGTTTGGTACTGCAATACGAGCGCCGTCTTGGATTTCGTCTACAGATTTCACTTCTTTAGAGTAACCCGCGATTGGGTAAACAAACGTGTTACCAGCAATGGTTAGCTTGTAGCCACGGTCAGCTACTTGCTGATCTAGGTACGGTGCGTGTTGGAATGCGTTGATGTCGATAGAGCCATCATCCAGTGCCGCGTTTGGTGTTACGTAATCTGTGAAAGTCACTAGTTCAACGTCTAGGCCGTACTGCTCTTTTGCTACTTTAGCTGCAACTTCAGCAACTTGTGCTTCAGCACCTGCCATTACGCCAACTTTTACTTTAGAAGTGTCGACTTCTTTGTCACCACAACCTGCTAGTACTAGCGCTGATGCCGCTGCTGCGATAGTAAGTAAACCTTTAAGGTTAAATTTCATAATAATCTCCTTTTAATAACTCTATTTAATTTGGTTCAGACGACTCTTGTCTTAGATAGTTTGCGTTTTAACGCTGAGTCTTTATCTGTGGTCAACGCGGCGAACTAATGAATCACCGATTGATTGAATAATTTGTACCAGCACAATCAACATTACTACCGTCACTGCCATGATGGTCACATCATAACGGTGGAATCCGTAACGAATCGCTACATCACCTAGGCCGCCACCACCAACAGTTCCTGCCATTGCTGAGTAGCTCACCAGCGTCACTAATGTAATTGTTACTGAGTTGATGATAGTCGGTAGTGCTTCAGGAAGCAGAACCTTATTGATGATTTGTGTTGGTGTTGCGCCCATTGATTGAGCCGCTTCCACTAGACCTGTTGGTACTTCAAGTAGCGCACTTTCGATAAGTCGAGCCACGAATGGGATAGCGCCAATCGTCAGTGGAACAATCGCTGCTGTTGTACCAATGAAGGTACCAATCAGCATCTTAGTCAGTGGGATGATCGCAACCATCAGTACTAAGAAGGGCACTGAACGACCTACGTTCACAACCGCACCGAGAATTTTGTTTAACTTGGTGTTCTCTAACAGACCACCTTTTTTAGTCGTATGTAGAATCACGCCTAATGGGATACCGACAGCGAAGCCAACAATGCCTGCGACTGCAACCATGTAAAGTGTTTCGCCTGTTGCACCTAATAGAAGGTTACCGTTCAGGCTGATCCAGTCAGCAATCTCGTTGAAACTAAAGGACATAACCAAGTACCTCTACTTTTACATTGTTGTCGCGTAGGAATTGAATAGCAGCATTATCATCGGCTTCATTACCGAACAGTTCTGCTACCATCATGCCGAACTTAACGCCGCCTGCGTAATCTAGGTCTGAGCTTAAGATGCTGACATCGATATTAAATTTACGTGCAATTTGCGTCATTAGCGGTGCATCAACGGTTGCGCCAGTAAACTCAAGACGTACTAACGGGTAGCTGCTGTTTACGCGAGTTTCTTGCAAGCGTGCTTGGTAATCTTCAGGAATCGTTAGATCCAGCGTTGAGCGAATAAATTGATGCGCCAGTTCTGTCTTAGGGTGTGCAAAGATGTCACCGACTGTGCCTTTCTCTACTAATTCACCACCGCCAATGATCGCCACTTCGTGACAAATGCTTTTCACTACATCCATTTCATGAGTAATAAGCAGGATAGTGATGTTCAGCTTGCGGTTGATTTCACGCAGTAGCTCAAGAATTGATTGAGTCGTTGCAGGGTCCAGTGCACTGGTCGCTTCATCACACAACAATACTTTTGGGTCAGAGGCCAATGCACGAGCAATCGCAACACGCTGCTTTTGACCGCCACTCAAGTTAGCAGGGTAGGTATCACGCTTATCTGATAGGCCAACAAGATCAAGTAACTCACTGACTTTCGCCTCAATAACCGCTTTATCTTTACCAGCAAGCTCTAAAGGCAGTGCTACATTGTTAAATACAGTACGAGAAGACAGCAGGTTAAAGTGCTGGAAGATCATGCCGATGTTACGACGCGCTTCGCTGAGTTCTGATTTGCTGAGTTTTGTTAGGTCAATACCGTCAACAATCACTTCACCTGAGGTCGGTGCTTCCAACATGTTTACACAGCGGATTAGGGTACTTTTGCCTGCACCTGAAGAGCCGATGACTCCAAAGATTTGACCTTGAGGAATGTGGAGGTTGATATCAATTAAGGCATTGATTTCTTTAGTGCCTTGATAGAAAACCTTGTTGACTTGATTCACTTTAATCATAGGGAAACTCGTGCAGGTAAAACAGAATAATATATCGATAGCTCGTTCGATTTACAGACGATGCTATGGTGTTCTATGATCTAAGTCAATAGATATTTTTACGTCTAGACGGCTAAACGTCGATCGTGTTGCTAGGTTAGAAACAAATCGTTAACGAACGCAAAACTAAATAGATAGTGATGAAGCAAATAAAGCGTGTAATAATTAATGATTAATAGAGAGTTGATAGAGAACTGAATTTTGTCTAAACCGGCTGTTTTTTTAGATCGTGATGGTGTGATTAACGTTGATCACGGCTATGTACATGATGAGCATGACTTTGAATACATCGATGGTGTATTTGAAGCGGCGAAAGCGTTTAAAGATATGGGCTATTTATTGGTACTTGTGACCAACCAATCTGGTATTGCTCGTGGCAAGTTTAGCGAAGATCGTTTTCTTTCTTTGACACAGTGGATGGATTGGAATTTCGTCGATAATGGCGTTGAGTTAGATGGTATCTATTACTGTCCTCATCACCCTGAACACGGCATTGGCGACTACAAACAAGATTGTGAATGTCGCAAGCCTAAACCAGGCATGTTCATTTCTGCTCGTGACTTTCTGAAAATTGATATGGCGAACTCTGTCATGATCGGCGATAAAGCTGAAGACATGATGGCAGCAGAAGCCGCTGGTGTTGGTACTCGAGTGTTGGTGAGAACCGGTAAACCCGTGACTGAAAAGGGTGAGGCACTTGCTAGTGTCGTGCTGGATAGCATTAAAGATGTACCAGCATATTTGAAAGGTTAAACACTCACCTATCGCTCAGTATGCAAATGAGTGTTGTCCACTATATTTGCCCACTCTATAAAGATGAGGAACGAAGTATGAAAGCTATGTTAGTAGTATCTCTATGTTCAGTTGCATTAGTCGGGTGCTCTAAATCAGCAGCCCCTGAGACTGAGAGCGCAACATCGGATAATCAATTCGTGACTTATCAATGTGAGTCTGACGTTTCGTTTGAAGTGGCTTACCTTGATAATGAAAAAGCGGTATTACGTCTCCCTGAGAATGAATACCGTCTGACTCAAGTTCCAGCAGGTTCAGGAACGAAATATATCTTAGATGATGGAACTACGGAACTGATTAACAGCGTCACTTTACGTACTAAAGGTGACAACGCACGTCTAGAACTTGGTCGTGTCGTCTATCGAAATTGTCAAAAGTAAGTCATAGTAACTGCTAGGATTTACAAACAGTTAAGTGAGGGATTATGCCCTCACTTTTTCTTCTCTTCCCTTTAACGTTAGACTTTTTATGAGCAAAAAACTCACTATTCTCGATATTGCTAAGCTGTCCGGTGTTGGTAAGTCAACCGTATCACGCGTTCTGACCAATGATCCAAAAGTGAAACCTGAAACCCGTGAAAGGGTGGAAAGAGTAATTCAAGAATCTGGGTACACGCCTTCCAAGTCTGCGCAGTCGATGCGTGGTGGCAGTCAAAAAGTCATCGGCGTCATCATTTCTCGTTTGGACTCTCCCTCTGAAAACAAAGCGGTTAGCACCATGCTGGCTGAATTGTATCGAGCGGATTACGATGTCGTGATCATGGAAAGTCAGTTAGATAGAGAAAAAGCCAACGAGCATCTTCAGGTACTTAAACGCCGCAATGTAGATGGCATTATTGTGTTTGGCTTTACTGACTGCGATATTCCTGCAATCGAAGCGTGGGAACACAAAGCCGTAGTGATTGCTCTGGATACCGAGAACGTAACGTCGATTAACTATGATAACCAACAAGTGATCAATAGTGCGTTAACGCATCTATCGGATCAGGGGATCTCTGATGTTGGCTTCATTGGCGTTGATCCTAGCGACAAATCAACCGGTGAGCTTCGTCTTAAGGCCTACCTAGATTGGTGTGAAGTTACAGGCTCGATCGCCAACTATCGTACTGGTCAGCTTCATCATGAAAGTGCTTATCAGTTGGTGGATGAGGTGCTTGCTCCTGCGACTCAAGCGATTGTGTGTGCCAGTGACACATTGGCTCTTGGCGTAATCAAACGTCTACAAGAGCTACAACGTGAAGATGTGGTGGTGACCGGTGTCGGTGGCAATGATCTTCTCTCTTTCTTGTTCCCGCGAGTATTTAGCATTGATCCCGGATACCAATCTGCAGGTAAATTGGCGGCTAATCTATTGATCTCTCAGCTTTTAGGCAACTCAGAGATCTCTCATCACACTCAATCACCTATTCTATAATCCACTCAATCAAGCGAAATTGAACTGCTTAGATTAAAATTAGAGTGTGATCTCTTTCAATTAATGGGACTGTTCCCATTTTAATTTATCATTCATGTGGGCATTATAATAACTGCAATTGGGAATGTTCCCATGAATCTAAATCCGAGTGGTTATAGCTGCATGGTTTAGATGAGTAATTGAATGAAACCAGGGTGGGGTAGTATGAGTAAGATAGCGAAGCAAGACGTTGCGCGTCTTATCGAGTTAGTCGGTGGCAAAGAGAATATTGCAAGTGTCAGCCATTGTCTGACTCGACTGCGTTTTGTATTGAACGATACGGAACAAGCGAACAAAGCAGAACTAGAGAAGCTTAAGCTGGTAAAAGGCTGCTTTACTAACGCAGGTCAATTCCAAGTGGTTATTGGCACCGAGGTTGATGAGGTGTACGCACTTCTGATTGAGCAAACTGGCAAAGATGCATCATCAAAAGATGAGGCGAAGTTGGCTGCTCGCCAGAACATGAACTTCCTTGAACGTGGTATATCCCATTTAGCCGAAATTTTCGTACCACTACTGCCTGCCATTATTACTGGTGGTTTGATTCTTGGTTTCCGTAATGTGATTGGCGACATTCGCATGTTTGACGGCAAAACCTTGGTTGAGATCAGCCAGTTCTGGGCAACCGTTCACTCTTTCTTATGGTTGATTGGCGAAGCGATTTTCTTCTTCCTACCGGTTGGTGTGTGTTGGGCAACGGTTAAGAAACTCGGCGGAACGCCAATTCTGGGTATTACGCTCGGTGTGACCTTGGTTTCTCCACAGTTGATGAACGCTTACATGATAGGTAAATCGGTACCTGAGGTGTGGGACTTTGGCTTGTTCGTGATAGAGAAGGTCGGTTATCAAGCTCAGGTGATCCCGGCGATGTTAGCGGGTGTGGCTTTGGCCTTCATTGAGACCAACCTTAAGCGCATTGTTCCTTCTTATCTCTACCTTGTTGTCGTGCCATTTGTCTCGATTATCTTGTCTGTGATTCTAGCGCACGCTTTCATTGGCCCATTCGGTCGTATGCTAGGCGATGGTGTGGCATTCGCGGCTAAAGTGGCAATGACTGGTGACTTCGCGATTCTTGGTTCAGTGGTCTTTGGCTTCCTATACGCACCTTTGGTTATTACGGGTATTCACCACACAACCAACGCTGTGGATCTACAACTGATGCAAGACTTAGGTGGCACACCAATCTGGCCTTTGATTGCGCTATCAAACATTGCACAAGCTTCAGCGGTTGTCGGCATCATTATTTTGAGTAAACGTGAAGGCGAACGAGACATCTCGGTTCCAGCAGCAATCTCTGCTTACTTAGGTGTAACGGAACCGGCGATGTACGGCATCAACCTTAAATACAAATTCCCAATGCTGAGCGCAATGATCGGCAGTGCCGCAGCGGCTGCAATCTGTGGTAGTGCAGGCGTGATGGCGAATGGTATCGGTGTTGGTGGCTTGCCGGGTATCTTATCGATTCAACCTCAATATTGGTCGATTTACTTAGTCGCGATGCTGGTGGCGATTGTACTGCCGATAACTCTGACATTGTTCTTCTATAAACGAGCACAGATGAAAGGCGAGTTAGAAACCGCCAACGCGTAATGCATTTAGCAAGCGATGACTTTAAGTGAGTCATCGCTTTTTCTCTTAGTTATAGCTTTTTCTTTTAGTTATAACGGCTATTCGACCATGATTCACATGGTGATTTTTTATTTATATTTTCTGGTAAGTGAGTGTTAGAGATGGCGATGACTGAGCATGATGAAAGTTGGTGGAAAACCGCAACCATCTATCAAATCTACCCAAAGAGCTTTTGTGACAGTGGCAGTAAAGGTACTGGCGATATCAAAGGGATCATTTCGAAACTGGATTACCTCAAACATTTGAGCGTGGATGCAATTTGGTTAACCCCAGTTTACGCATCCCCAATGATCGATAACGGTTACGATATTTCAGATTACTACGCGATTAACCCGCAATTCGGCACCATGGAAGACTTCGACCTATTGCTGGCTGAAGCGCACCAACGTGGTATTCGTATCGTGATGGATATCGTGGTAAACCACACCTCAACAGAACATGCATGGTTTCAGTCGGCATTGGGTGACAAAAACAGCCCATACCGCGACTACTACATATGGAAAGACCCAGTAAACGGTCAAGCACCAACCAACTGGCAGTCCAAGTTCGGTGGTAATGCATGGGAAATGGATGAAGCGACGGGGCAGTATTTCCTACACCTCTTTGCAAAAGAGCAGGCCGACCTTAACTGGGAGAACCCGGTTGTACGCGAAGAAGTGAAAGACGTCATTAGCTTCTGGGCTGAGAAGGGCGTTGATGGCTTCCGCTTGGATGTGATCAACCTGATTTCGAAGCAGCAAGATTTCCCTAATGATGATATTGGTGATGGTCGTCGTTTTTACACTGATGGCCCACGAGTGCACGAATACCTGAAAGAGATCAGTGAAGCGGTATTCCAGAAATACGGCAGTGTTACGGTTGGCGAGATGTCTTCAACTACGTTGGACCATTGTCAGCAATACTCAAACATTGATAACAGTGAGTTGTCGATGGTGTTTAACTTCCACCACCTTAAGGTTGATTACACCAATGGTGAGAAGTGGACCAATGCGCCGTTTGATTTCTTACAGCTCAAGTCGATCTTCAATCATTGGCAAACAGGCTTGAACGGCAAGGGTTGGGGCGCACTATTCTGGTGTAATCACGACCAACCAAGAGTCGTGAGCCGCTTGGGCAACGATCAACAATATCGTGTTGAGTCGGCTAAAATGCTAGCTGCTTCTGTACACATGATGCAAGGCACACCTTATATCTATCAAGGTGAAGAGATTGGTATGACTAACCCGGGTTATAGCGATATCAGCCAATATCGTGATGTAGAGAGCACCAATATGTACGATATCATGGTTAACCGTGATGGCGTGGCTCATGAAGATATGATGGCTATTTTAGCGCAGAAATCACGTGATAATTCTCGTACGCCAATGCAATGGAACGATGAAACTTACGCAGGCTTTTCACAATCACAGCCATGGCTTGATGTTGCGAATAACTACACTGAGATCAACGCCGATCAAGCATTGGAAGATAAAGACTCTGTATTTTACTTTTACAAGAGCTTGATTGAGTTACGTAAAGAAGTACCCGTGATTACTCATGGTAGTTATCAAGACTTATTGCCTGAGCACCCGTCGGTATTTGCTTATTCTCGTGAGACTGATAGTCAGACTTTAATTTGCATTAACAACTACTATGGTGAAGCGTGTCAGGTTGAGTTATCTAATGAATTTGAACTGGATAAAGCGCAACTGTTATTGGGGAATTACTCTGATGAGCAGTCGCCAGTTTCTGCAAACACGGTAGCCTTACGACCGTATGAAACAAGAATTCTCTTGATAGAGCAATAATACTCGTTCCCCTATGCGAGTATAAGCTTTGAGCCTGAAATCTAAGTGTCAGGCTCAAAGCTTTCCTTCCCATTATCTAATGGAAGGCTATGGTTGCTAGCCTTTGTTGACCGTAAATGAATCGAGAATCCACGTCGTTTCGCTCAGTTGAGTGCCATTCTTTTCATCCCAGTCCATCATTTTCACAACGCCAAAGTTTGGGTTAAACCATGTTTCGGTATTGCTTTGAAATTCAGCTGAATCATACCCATCACAAACAACGTTGTAAGTGTTTTCAACTTTCAGATAAGCCGTTTCAATTTTCTTACCTTTAACAGTTACCGTTGAGCGCTGACCATTTTCAGAAACTTGTTGCTGCCAATGGAAGTCACATTGTGTGTCTGATGGTCCTAAATCATCAATATCGTCTTCATAGAAATCATCAAGCAAGGCTTCTAGTTGGCCAGTAGTAACCTCAAAAGAAAGCCCTACTGAACTACTGCTGTGGCTAATATTTGGGCTTTTTTCTTTTACTGTACTGCCTGAGGATTTGAATACTGGGTTGGTCACTAAAAAGTCGAAGGTCTCGCCGTTGCTCAATTCGATGTTGTCATCAACTGAGTTAACAAAGCCATCACTGCCTTTGTAAAACAGGCCACTGTCTGTTTCACCTTGCATTGTCATATCAGCAGTGTAGAAGTCGTTGATGCCGCTGTTTACCATGCTCTCTACCGTTGCTTTGAGCTTCTCTAGTTCAGCAACATCTTCAACATTATTTGAGATAGTTAAGTTATCCAATTCTTGCTGAATATTGGCTAGTAGTTGCTGTGAGTTGATGTCTCGGTATGCAAGATTCAGTGCTACGTTTTCTCCACCATCTTCTGATATTAGGTAAGACAATAATGTGATGTTTTTTGGTGCAAACTGAGAGTTGTTGATCGGGTAATCGAACTGAGTTGCCCCAGTTGAGCCTGATGAAGAAGAGCCACCTCCGCCGCCACAGCCATAAAGAGCAAAGAGAGAAATCGCAAGCAGCGTCATGGATTTTTTCATGTTGAGCATTCCTAATATAGTTGGCCTAGAGCGGCCTGATGTTTTTAGGAATGCTATTGTTGAGAGGGCTAATAGGGCAAAAAACGAAGATACATAAGATCTTAATTTATATTTAAATTATTGTTTTTAAGTGATTTATATTTCTTTATTCGGAAAGTTGATGGCCGACATTCGTGCAGTAGTTAAGCATCAGGTTTTCCCACTGCTTAATGATTAATGGCTCTTTGATGCTCAATTTTAGATTTTTCCAAGGCTGGAGACAGGTTGATTTTGACTCCGGTTTGGACAAGCGAGCAAACAACTCTTCTGAAGGAACCACTCGCAATAACGCGACCAAGGATTCCATGTAGTTTAGGCGAAACTTATCCATATCCCCTTGCTTGTAAGCAATGTGGGAAATCATCATGTAGACCAGTGCGTTCTCGATGGTCGAGTTGCCCGCCGTGTTGGTCAGGAATTCCTTCGCGGTTTGCAGGTCTCTTAATTTGAAGTGGATAATCCCAAGCCAGAGTTTGAGCTCGTCAGGAATCAATTTAAAGCGTGTTTGCACAAGGCTAGTGAAACTGATCAGTCGCTGGTGGTCAGTTTCAAAGAGCGCCATTTGTCGTGCAATCAATGTTGAAGTCATCACGTTGAGTGGCACGCTATCCAGCTTTAACGTTTGTTCGTTAAGTAAATGGCTTAGTTCTTTATCGCTGACAGACCACTCTGGTGATAGCGGCGCAGGCAAAGCAAAGTAGTTTGCTAACTCTCTATTAATTTCCATCAGGCTTTCACTGAGAGTGTCTATCTCTATTGAGTAGACACCACGAAAGGCAAGCTTGCCCGAGCTTGGATAAATAAGGCTGACTTTAGCAGCAAGACGTGTATCAACCTCCTGATCCTTCAATTGAATATTGAGTAGGTAATCACTGGTACGCATGTTTTTTGCGCCTGGGAAGAAAGGAGTGCTGTCTATTGGGTCAACGAAGTAACTCGGCGCATCTTGGTTGGCTAAATCGGTATAAGCGTATTCAATTTGCTGTTGAAGCAACAGTGCTTTAACGGCCTTTCGGTGCGTTCTCGCATTATCACCAATGGCGTCGATGCGGTTCAGTAATAGCTCTACCTTAGGAATCAGCCTCTGTGTGCGTTCTAGTTCTGATGCTTGGTTTGACGAGTGCCAAAACATATAACCTAGAGTTGCGGTGCTTAGCAGCAACACCATCGAGAATGACAGTAATAAGAGGTTAAGCGGCGACGTCTTTTGGGTGGCCTGAGATGGCTCGGTTACTTCTGCAATTTCGGCGGGTGTATTGGCCAGACTCACTGAGCTGGGATTGAGAAAGTATCCTTTGCGTGGATAGGTAACTAAGATCTTAGTCGCATCGCTTTCTGGTAGGTACTTCTGCAACACAGAGCGCAGTGTACTGATTCGGTTAGTAAGCACATTCTTCGAGATGAAGTTACTTTGCCAAACCGATTCGATGATCTGCTCAGCTGCGATAGGCTCACCCACGCTAGTAAGAAACAGTTCGAGTAATTCAATAGAACGAGGTTCTAAATCGATGACCTGCTCGTTGCAACTCAAGACACGTGTGACTGGATTGAATTCTAAACCTTCAATATAGATCGAGGTTTGAGTGTCTTTGGCGTTAGAGAGATAATCTTGCATAAGAAAAGAGAGGGTAGCTTATAAAAGCTAAATACTAGCTGTTTTTGTTATGAAAAACAGCTAGTAATTCATTGATTGGATAACTGGAATTAAGACGCGTAGTTGACCGAATAACGAGTAGGCTTGTGATTCATTGCCAATACAATGTTCAACACTGCAGTGCCCAATACAGAAACGGCAATTACCCAAGGCGATACAAAGAAGAAGGATGCAAACAGAATACACGCATCAATGGCCATTTGGGTTTTACCTACCGAGATACCGTAGCGATCTTGAATGAACAAACACAATACGTTGAAGCCACCCAAGCTTGAGCGATGACGGAATAGGATCAGCATACCTAAGCCCATTAATAAGCCGCCAGCGACTGCACAGTAAATTTCATTATGAACTTCTAACGAAATCACCAAGTATAAATGATCGGCAAATACAGACACTAAAGCGCCAGAGATGGCACTGCTTATTGCGAAGTGACGGCCAAATCGTTTCCATGCCAATAGATAGAATGGACAGTTAGCAATAAAGTACAGAATACCAAAGGTTACTGGCGTAAATTGACTCAAAAGTAGGGCCAAGCCAGTCGTGCCACCAGTAAGCAGGTTTGCTGACTGTAAAAAGAAGACGCCTAACGCCACTAAAAACGTGCCAGTGAGGATTGCTACCCAATCTTCTTTACGTGTGTGTTTTTCCATCGTTTTTATAATTACCTATCCAATAAAGGCGAGCATAGTAGAGAAAAACATTAGCTTTCGGTAGCTAGAGGGGCAAAATTAAGGTAAACCTATGTAATCTGCGTTTTACAGGGTGTAAATCGTAAAATTGACAGTAAGCGTCATCTTTGGTTGGATATGCTTAATAACCATGATGAATCTTATATGTGATTATGAAAAAACTGCATGATAAAATTGCAATTAGCTCTTTATGACCTAGATCAAATTATGTAGAATGCGTCACATCAAAACGGTGACGGAAACGTTTGCTTTCGGTCGTTGTGTGGTTTTTTTGAAACTTTCAGTACAATCTGAGTCAGGAGATACAGATGCTTAAGCGTGACATGAACATTGCTGATTACGATGCGGATCTATTCGCAGCTATCCAAGAAGAAACTCTTCGTCAGGAAGAGCACATCGAACTTATCGCTTCAGAAAACTACACAAGCCCACGTGTAATGGAAGCTCAAGGTTCTCAACTTACAAACAAATACGCTGAAGGTTACCCTGGTAAGCGTTACTACGGTGGTTGTGAGTTCGTAGATAAAGTTGAAACTCTAGCAATCGAACGTGCATGTGAACTATTTGGCGCGCAATACGCGAACGTACAGCCTCACTCAGGTTCTCAAGCAAACAACGCTGTGTATATGGCGCTACTAAACGCTGGCGATACGGTTCTTGGTATGAGCCTTGCGCACGGTGGCCACCTAACTCACGGTTCTCCAGTAAACTTCTCTGGTAAGCTTTACAATATCATTCCTTACGGTATCGATGAAGCGGGCCAAATCGATTACGAAGAGATGGAAGCGTTAGCTATTGAGCACAAACCTAAGATGATCATCGGTGGTTTCTCAGCTTACTCTCAAGTTTGTGATTGGAAGCGCATGCGTGAAATCGCTGACAAAGTAGGTGCTTACTTCTTCGTAGATATGGCTCACGTTGCTGGCCTAATCGCTGCAGGTGTTTACCCGAATCCAGTTCCACATGCTCACGTTGTAACGACTACAACGCACAAAACGCTTGCTGGTCCTCGTGGTGGTCTAATCCTTTCTAATGAAGGCGAAGATCTTTATAAGAAGCTGAACTCAGCAGTCTTCCCAGGCGGCCAAGGTGGCCCTCTAATGCACGTTATCGCTGGTAAAGCAGTAGCGTTCAAAGAAGCTCTAGAGCCAGAGTTCAAAGAATACCAAGCTCGCGTAGTTGCTAACGCAAAAGCAATGGTTGCTGAATTCCTAGCACGCGGTTACAACATCGTTTCAGGTTCTACAGAGAACCACCTGTTCCTAGTTGACCTAATCGACAAAGACATCACAGGTAAAGAAGCAGATGCAGCACTAGGTTCAGCTAACATCACAGTTAACAAGAACTCAGTACCAAACGATCCACGTAGCCCGTTCGTTACGTCAGGTATCCGTATCGGTTCTCCTTCTATTACTCGTCGTGGTTTCTCAGAAGCAGACGCGAAAGCTCTCGCTGGCTGGATGTGTGACATCCTTGATAACATGGGCGATGAGTCTGTTATCGAAGCAACGAAAGCAAAAGTATTAGAGATCTGTAAGCGTCTACCTGTTTACGCTTAATTTTTCTGCGTAGTAATTTGAACTTCGTTGTCGAGCATGCTCACTTACATCCGTAAGCTCCGCGTGCTCTCCTCGAATTTCAAACGACTACTTTGAAAATTGGTTTAAAGGTCCCTTTTGGGGCCTTTTTTGTATTCGTAAGTAATAAAGTCGTTGTCGAGCATGCTCACTTACATTCGTAAGCTCCGCGTGCTCTCCTAGAATTTCAAACGACTACTTTGAAAAACACATTTAAAGGGGCTCATTGAGTCCCTTTCTGTTTCTAGATAAAGGTGTTTGTAAACTCCGCGCTTTTTCCTTGAACTAAAGCTATTTGATTGAAAAATACGATTTGAAAGGCTCCTGTATAGGGGCCTTTTTTGTATTTGAAAGATATAGAGCTGGAAACTATGTTAGAGCGGGAATCGGCAAATAAAAAAGGGCCAATGCTTTCACATTAACCCTTTGTCGTTTGCTTGTGTCTGTTCTACTTTTTGATGCTGAGCAAGGTGCCTGACTTACACTTGAACGAGTAGTACTTGCGGCTTTCATTGAACTTGCCTAGGCCTTCGCCATCACAGTAATCGATGTTGATATCACGCATCACTTCTAGCGTATCTTCGCTGCTTAAGGCGAATTTAGAGCCATCAGAGCAGACGATGCGTACTCTTTCATCATGACTTACTGAGTAGATATCGACTTCGGTATTACACAGCTCAAAAGAGGCTTCACGAAAGTTGTCTTGCTGAGTATTTGAAGCGCAACCGGCGGTGAGTGTGGCTGCGATAACGGCTAAAAGTCCGAGTCTTTTCATTGTTAATCCTTCACTATCATCAAGTTGAATGATGAGTTTTATATGCTATTTGAGGTAGCCTATACAACAATACGCTTCGGTTCAAGGAGCGTTCGTTGACTCTAAGATATAAAAGTATAGGTGCAGACAGATAATTTATAACGGGTTTACTGCCTGATTACTTATTACGTACCACCAACAAAAAAAGACCAACACAGAGGTTGGTCTTTTAATAGGAAGTTTGTTTTAACTAATTATCGAAACTGTTTGGCTTCGGCAAGGAACTCAAAACCAGCAGACGCGAGTTTCGCGATCAATGCGGCTTTGTCGATTTCGTAGAAGTTGACTACTCGATCCAAATCACCACCGAAGTCGTCACGCAGCTTCATGTTGACGATGCTCATCAACATTACAGGATCCATCTTTTCAAAGTTAGCGAGGTTCATATTAGTCCTCGAAATCTGAGATCAGTAGGTTAGCTGCGGCAAATGCAGCGCTATCTCTTGCTTCTTTCGGCAGAGACTCATCCGCAGCAAGGTCATTCAATGTTTTTACAGCGCAGGTGATCGCTTTAGGGATGTAGCCTTGGTCGCCACTGCCAATTTGAGAATACAGTTCACGCACCAAATCACAACAATCGTATACTTTCATTTTTATACCTAACCAAATGATAACTGATCTCAATATACACATAGAGATAAGTAAAAACAAAGTGGATCTGATTAAGTTCAGGGTTAGTTTGTCCTTGCTCAATATCCCATTTTGTTGATGCTCGGTATATCACTTGGTTAGCTTGTTATTTAGGTCGATCTTTACGATTCGCTGGTATTTATTGAGTCGCTTAGTATCTACTGATTAGCCGGATATTTGCTGTTCAAGCTGATAAGTGACTTCATCAGCTAAGTTGAGCTGCTTTGCCAACTCTTTGAGATACGCCTTTTCCATAAAGTTCTGCTCGTCAGCCACAATTAAAGAGGCTAAGTAGATCTCACTTGCTTGTTGAGGTGAGGTTGCTAGCTGAGCGATCTCGCTTGGGTCGAGTGGCTTGTGCAATTCTTCAGACACCAATTTAGTCAGCTGATAATCTGCGCCCATGTTCTCGACGGCTTGTTCAATCTTAGCCATCTCTTCTTCATCAACATGCCCGTCGGCTTTGGACGCGGCAATCATCGATCTTAGAATTAGTACGCTATGGTTTGAATCGTTCTCATCAAATTGAGCTTGTTGGGTATTCGGTGTTTGGCCTTGTTTAGACTGATAATCGTTGTAGACCTTATAAGCTAGAGCACCCAGTGCTGCTGCGCCGCCAATCCCAGCCGCTTTCTTACCCATCTTCTTGGTCTTTTTAGAACCCATTAACGCACCTAAGAGTCCGCCGCCAACAGCACCTGCACCGAAGGCGCCTAGTGTGCTCTTACTGCTACTCTTGCCATCGCTGTTACTGCTTTTAGAAAGGCTACTTAAACTCGAAGATCCTTGGGAAAGCTTCTGAGTACCTTGTTTTACGAGATCTGATTTAAGTGCTTGGTTAAGTAAGCTTTTGATATCCATCGATACCTCCAATGTAAATGTGTCAAAGAGTAGTTGAAACCAATATACGGATTTAAAGATGAACAGGGGATTAACTTACGTTATTTACTCTACTGATAAATAGAAGGGAGTTTGAAGAGAAACGACAGGCACAAAAAAGGCCACCTAATGGCAGCCTTTCAATATCTAACTAACTTTCTATTAGCTAGTAAGTAATCGGATTACTTAGCTAGTTGAGACTTAAGGTGCTCGATAACCGTGTCCATTGCGATAACTTCTTTATCACCAGTACGACGGTTTTTGTATTCGAAGTTACCTTCGTCCATGCTGCGATCACCGATAACGATCGTGTGAGGAATACCCACTAGCTCGATATCTTTAAACATAACACCTGGACGCTCTTTACGGTCATCAAATAGTACTTCGATACCCATAGCTGTTAATTCAGCGTATAGCTTCTCAGCGGCTTCTTTAACGCGCTCAGATTTGTGCATGTTCATTGGTACGATAGCAACTTGGAACGGTGCTAGTGCGTCAGGCCAAGTGATACCGAATTTATCGTGGTTTTGCTCGATAGCAGATGCAACAACACGTGAAACACCGATACCGTAACAACCCATTTCTAGGATTACGCTCTTACCATCAGGACCAAGCACGTTACAGTTCATTGCTTTAGAGTAAGTGTTACCTAGCTGGAAGATGTGACCAACTTCGATACCGCGCTTAAGCTGGATAGTACCTTGACCACATGGGCTAAGGTCGCCTTCAACAACGTTACGTAGGTCTTCAACTTGAGCAAGCTCAACGTCACGACCCCAGTTAATACCGAAGTAGTGCTTACCGTCTACGTTCGCGCCAGCGCCGAAGTCACTCATTACAGCAACAGAGCGGTCAACGATGAATGGTAGCTCTAGACCAACAGGACCTAGTGAACCAGGACCAGCGCCAACAAGTGCACGGATTTCTTCTTCAGAAGCCATCTCTAGTGGAGAAGCGATCTGTGGAAGGTTTTCTGCTTTCACTTCGTTAAGCTCGTGATCACCACGGATGATTAGAGCAATGATATCTGTTTCTACTTCATCAGACGCTTTAACGAATAGAGTCTTAACGGTCTTCTCGATTGCTAGACCGTGTTGCTCTACAAGCTCAGCAATTGTTTTTGCGTTTGGCGTATCAACCAGTTCCATCTCTTGAGTAGGCGCTGCAACTTCTTCAGTAGGAGCGAGTGCTTCTGCTTTCTCGATGTTCGCTGCGTAATCAGACTCAGAAGAGAATGCGATTAGGTCTTCGCCGCTTTCAGCAAGCACGTGGAACTCTTGAGAGCCGCTGCCGCCGATTGCGCCAGAGTCTGCCAATACTGGACGGTACTCAAGGCCCATGCGGTCGAATGCTTTACAGTAAGCATCGTGCATCGCTTGGTAAGACTTTTCTAAGCCTTCTTTGTCGATATCAAAGCTGTACGCATCCATCATAGAGAATTCACGTGCACGCATTACGCCAAAACGAGGGCGGCGTTCATCACGGAATTTAGTCTGGATTTGGTACAGGTTTAGAGGTAGCTGTTTGTAAGAGCTGATCTCGTTACGTACTAAGCTCGTCACTACTTCTTCAGCTGTTGGGCTAAGAACGAACGGACGAGAGTGACGGTCTGTGAAACGAAGTAGCTCAGGGCCCATCTTTTCAGAACGGCCAGTCTCTTCCCAAAGCTCAAACGGTTGAACTACGGGCATCAAGATTTCAACGGCACCTGCATTATCGATCTCTTGGCGAACGATATTTTCGACTTTACGCAGTACACGTAGACCAGTAGGTAGCCAAGTATATAAACCTGAAGCTAGCTTACGGATCATACCTGCACGTAGCATCAGCTGGTGGCTGATAACTTCTGCGTCGTTTGGAGTCTCTTTCAGAGTAGAAAGAAGGTAGTTACTGGTACGCATTCTATGGTATCCGTTTCATCATTGATAAAAGAAAATTTGCTGCAGTGAGTGACGACAGCAAATCTGATATAGCCGCATATAATATCAGCCTATTTGGGATCTCAAAAGCGTTCAATGTCGGTAACATTGATGAAAAGCGTTTCAACAACGAATTTCACGTTAAGATCGAACAAATTTACCGCATATTCTTTACTGTCTGGCTTACCTTTCTTATAGGCGGGGCGCGGATCTTGGCCTAGCACTTCTTTGATCACCTGAATGATATGGCGCGCCTGTGGGTGATCGGACAGCTTACTTTGGGCTTGCTGCGAAAAGTTCACATCTAACACTTCGGGTTCATCGGCGGCAAACCCTCCTAGTGCATCGGGAATCGAATCCGAGTAGGGGATATAAGGTTTGATGTCGATGATAGGCGTGCCGTCAACGAGATCAACACTGCCCAACTCCAACCAAGT
Organism: Vibrio lentus; assembly: GCF_002875945.1. Taxonomy (GTDB): domain Bacteria; phylum Pseudomonadota; class Gammaproteobacteria; order Enterobacterales; family Vibrionaceae; genus Vibrio; species Vibrio apostichopi. The sequence continues at coordinate 68,410 of NZ_MCZK01000104.1, read as the reverse complement.
TTGTCCCTTTTCCTGAGATGCACCTTTGAGTTCAACTGCAGACATGCCTATTCCATTCGGCCTAAAGGTGGCACGCGATGCGAAGACACCAATGCGTTCATTACCGCCCAGTCGAGGTGGCCTCACGGTTGGTTTCCAGCCCGCTTCAAGGTTCTTATCGAACAAAAACAACAACCACACATGGCTAAATTGCTCAATATCACGAACAGACTCAAGACAGTTTGCCGCGTCAACCAGCCTGACTCTGGAGGTGGATGTCGGCACCAATCTAGGTTGCCTTGGTACCGCGAACTTCTCTTTATAAGGAGACTCTATAAAGCCAATAGGTTCAATGGAGTACATGAGTGGACGTTCTCTAATTACGATCTATGGCAGAAAAATATCATAAAATCGCTTGTTTTTCTTTTGATAATAATTATCATTTGCAATGTTATAACGTATCAATTTAATTATTTAGGGAAATACAATGAAACCGAATATCCACCCGGACTACCGCACAGTGGTGTTCCACGACACCAGTGTTGATGAGTACTTCTTGATTGGCTCAACCTTGAAAACAGAGCGTACTATCGAATGGGAAGATGGTAATACTTATCCTTATTTCACGATTGAAGTGTCTGCAAAATCGCATCCTTTCTATACAGGTAAACAGAGAGTGCTACATAAAGAGGGACGTGTTGCTAACTTTACTCGTCGCTTTGGTCAATTAGGCAAGGGAGCTAAGTAATGAAAGTTATTAAATCACTTAAAAGTGCGAAAAGCCGTCACCCCGATTGCCAGATCGTTAAGCGTAGAGGGCGTCACTATGTCATCTGTAAATCCAATCCAAGATTTAAAGCGGTTCAAAAATAACCGTCAATATGATGTGACGCGTGTGTAAAAACGAGGGGAAAGTCAAACTTCATTCATTTGTCTGTTTTTCTTTTCCTTCGAGAGGAACTTTGGCCAATATAGAACTGCACTTTAGAGTATGGTGTGTTTTATTTTCAAGTGAATCAATGGGTTATATTGTGAGTTATATTTCTAGTGAATGCGTGGTTGTGAATTATAAATCTAGTTTTTGTATTTAATGTAGATTTATTTGCTAATTAATTGTTCAAATGGAGTTAAAAGTCGTCGTTTGTTACACATTTTGTAACATTTTGAATTTCTAATTGATAATTTTGTCGCGTACTCTGCGCTGGCAATTTGAACATTTTTGTCACAATTGCACAGGAATCACTACAAGGAGGGAACTGATGAGTTCATCAGCTTCAATAAAAAACAACTCGCCAAAGAAACCTATTTTTACCCGCTTTCTCGATGGCGTTGAATATTTGGGGAACCTTTTACCCCACCCAATCACTCTTTTCGCAATCTTCTGTGTCGCAATCCTAGTATCTTCAGGAATTGCTGGTTACTTCGAAGTATCTGTAATGGATCCTCGCCCAGAAGGTGCTAGCGGTCGTGCTGCTGATGGCATGATCCACGTTGTAAGCTTACTTAATGCTGAAGGCTTACAACTCATCGTAACGAATCTAGTTTCGAACTTTGTTGGCTTTGCGCCACTTGGTACCGTGCTTGTTGCAATGCTAGGTGTTGCGATTGCTGAACACTCAGGTCTATTATCTGCGGCAATGCGTGGCATGGTAATGGGCGCATCTCAACGCATGGTTACTGTAACCGTGGTATTTGCCGGTATTATCTCTAACACGGCTTCAGAGCTGGGTTACGTAGTACTTATCCCTCTTGCAGCAATGCTTTTCCACTCATTGGGTCGTCACCCATTAGCAGGTCTAGCGGCAGCATTTGCTGGTGTATCTGGTGGTTATTCTGCAAACCTACTTATCGGTACGGTTGACCCACTGCTTTCTGGTATTACAGAAACAGCAGCACAAATGCTTGATCCATCTTACTCTGTTGGCCCTGAATCAAACTGGTACTTCATGTTTATTTCGACCTTCTTTATCTCGATTGCCGGTGCATTGGTAACAGAGAAGATTGTTGAACCTAAACTGGGTAAATACAATGACGAAGACGCGTCTGAAGATCTTTCAAATGACTCAATGGGTAAGCTTACTGCTATTGAGAAGAAAGGCCTTAGATTAGCGGGTGTCGCTGTATTAATCGTGAGTGCGCTTTTAGCTTGGACTGTTGTTCCTGCTGACGGTGTTCTACGTTCAGAGGCGGGCACGATTTCAGGCTCTCCATTCCTGAAAAGTATCGTAGCGTTTATCTTTGTATTCTTTGCTATTCCTGGTTTTGTTTACGGCAAAATTACCGGTTCAATGAAGAATGACCGTGATGTGATTAATGCAATGGCAACGTCTATGTCTTCAATGGGCATGTACATTGTTCTTGTATTCTTTGCTGCACAGTTTGTTGCTTTCTTTAAGTGGACGAACTTTGGTCAAGTGGTCGCTGTAGGTGGCGCAACATTCCTTCAGGATATCGGCCTAACGGGTCCAATGTTGTTCTTCGCATTCATCCTAATGTGTGGCTTCATTAACCTGATGATCGGTTCAGCTTCTGCACAGTGGGCAGTAACGGCGCCAATCTTCGTTCCAATGTTGATGCTAGTAGGCTACGCACCTGAAACGATTCAAGCGGCTTACCGTATCGGTGATTCAACAACCAACATCATTACACCAATGATGAGCTACTTCGGTCTTATCCTTGCCGTAGCTACTCGCTACATGAAGAACCTAGGTATCGGTACACTGATCGCAACCATGTTGCCTTACTCAATGGTATTCATGTTCGGTTGGAGCATCTTGTTCTACCTATGGGTCTTCGTATTCGGTCTACCAGTAGGTCCAGGCGCTGCAACGTACTACACGCCTTAGTGAACTGTGATAGGCGAACATTTCGATTCGCTTATTAACTGAATATAAGACGATATACCAAAGAGCCTGCATTGATGCAGGCTCTTTTTGTTTGAGTCAATAAACTTACAATCCTGCAAACCGATAGGTAACGCCTAGTTCGAATGACCAGCCCAAGTCTCGTTGTATCAACGCGCTGTCGCTGTCGTGATGAATCAAGTCTGCTCGAGCGATACCAATCCAAGTTGGCGTGAACTCATAGAGCCCGATTAACCCCGCTTGATAAACAAACGTCGAACCCGCATCAAACTGATTTAACCCTGAGGCAGAAGATTCGGTGTTAGAAATACCATACAGGTGATTGGACAGTTTCTTATCACGATAATCGACTTCTAGGTAGGGTGTAATGGTGAATGGCTGCGTCCAGGTTTCTAACGTTCTGCCTAGGTGAAGCTGAACTTCGTAGCCATCATGTTCTGAAGTCACGTCGTGTAAGTAGGTGAGGCGTGCGCCTACCGTTCCTAAGGTTATCCCCAGCTCTCCATTACCATCTCTATCTTGAATGCCGTTAGGTAGGTTCACGAAAGTGTCTGACACTTCAGCAAAGCGCCAATTTCCAGATAACCCTACGTAAGGCAGCAGTTGCCAATTGGCTAGGCTACCATCGATAAAGCCTTTTGGACCTGAATAGAATAGGTTAGGTGTCGCGCCAAATTGAGGGGCACTTTTAGTGGAGAAAACACTTTCACCATAGGTGATGCTGCCTCCGATGATTCCGTACTCTTGATCTGCAAAGCCTTCATCAGCAAAGTGTTCATCGGCAAAAGAAAGTTGGGTGCTGCCAAAAACAATGGATAGCGAGAGGGCGATTCGACGAATCATAAGCAATACTCCGTTATTGCAATAAATATCAAGAACGGAGTATGTCGATTAAAATTTCATCTGAGCCATTGCGACTAAGAGATGGCTTTGAACTATCTCTTAATAAGAAAAGTCGAGGTTAGCGTTTTGCTAGCAGGCGATCGAGGTGGTTTGCGAACTCACGACGGTCGGTCTGAGAAAGGGTGCCTGGTCCGCCAGTTTGGATACCGCTTGAACGCATAGTATCCATAAAGTCGCGAATGTTGAGACGCGCTTTAATGGTCTCTTTGGTGTAAAGCTCGCCGCGAGAGCTTAAAGCAAGCGCACCTTTGGTGATCACTTCATCAGCCAGAGGAATGTCAGAGGTAATCACCAGATCGCCGGGCTCAGTGCGTTTTACGATTTCATCATCTGCAATATCAAACCCGCTTGGGACTTGAATTGAGTGAATGTTATTACGCTTGGGAACGGGAACCAAATGGTTCGCGACAAAGGTACATTCCACCCCTGTGCGTTCAGCTGCGCGTACGATTGTTTCTCGGATAACCTTGGGACAAGCGTCCGCATCAACCCATATCTTCATAGTGTTCTATTTCTCTGTTAGCTTATTTATCGGTCAACTCATTGCTCAGTTGCCTTATTGGCCAGTTAACTTATTGCTCCGTTAACTTATTACTCAGTTAATTTATTGTTCAGTTAACTTAGCCTCAAGCGTGGCAACGCGAGCGGTAAGTTCAAGGATTTGCTTTTCCAGTTGGCTAACACGATCAAGTGCCGGCTCTTCTTGTGTCGCGACTTCCACTTTAGGTACACGATTCGCACTTTTCCAGCTTTTGATAGTCATGATTAAAGCTGGCATCGGAACGGATGTGCTCATACGAGCTTTAACTAAAGCAACTGTTGGCTCTTTCCCTTGTGCTTGCAGTCCTTCAAGCACTGATTTCAACTCTTCAGACACATCTTTTGTCAGCATGTTGACCTCCATTTTTAGTATTTTGTCATTTTACTCGCTCCAGTGAATGATAGCGAATCATAAAACCGCCCATCGCGTGTGAGAGATCTCTTACAAAGGCTGTGAGATAACACAAATAGTTCTCTAGAGAGATTGATATGCATATAACCAAGTGATTGAATTTTAATTGTTTTATATAATTAACAACTTTCTTGAATTCAAAATGTGATGCAAATCTATTGTCCGAAATCCTAAATCGCGTAAATTAAACCTTGTCGGAAGGATTCTGACACGGAACAGGAAAGCACCAAGGATTTGGTTATCTTCAGGATGAAGATTTGGTTACTTAGGATTGAGTAGTCAAGCATGGAGCGTAAGGACATTGTAGGGATACAGTCAGTTAACAGGAAGTTGGCTGCAACGGAATGACAATGGACACCTTTAGGATTTAAAGGGTTGGATTAGCATCAGGACGATGTAAAGGACACCGCTCACGGAACAAGTGATGTGCGCTAACTAGGATTGTTAGCTTTCAGGATGATTGGACACCGCTAGGATGGCGAAGTAAAGGAAAGAGCTGAAGGATTACAGCCACTATTATGGATGATGCATGGAGCATTTATTAGTAGCCGGACTGCTGCGAGTAAGACCCTAGCCCTGACACTTCGGTGTCGGGGCTTTTCTTTATCTGAGGCTTTTCTCTATCTAGGGGCTCTTTTTAATTCAGGAGCTTTTATCTAAGAGCGCGACATCTGCTTTTCTGCTAATGGTCAACACAAGGAGTGTTTTATGACGATAGCAACCTCAAGAACGCTGTTAGTACCTTATACTGAACAGCTACAACACGACTTTATCAAGTTGAACTGCTGCCCCATTAATCGTGCTGAAATGAACGGGCCGCATTCTATTACCTCTGCAAAACACCTATTTCAAGAAATATTGAACGACAACGTCGGTTTTTGTCGTGCCATTATCCATAACCAAACCCGTGAATACCTTGGACATTTGTTTGTTTCGTCTGAGGAAGGGAAGCATGAACTGGGATTTATTCTAGACAAGGAGTTTTGGAATCAAGGCCTTGCTAGCGAAGTGCTAAAACCTTTTTTCAGTTTGGTGTGTTTTGAAGAGCACCTAACGAATGTGGTCGCGACCGTTAATGTCGGTCATAACCCATCGATTAAGTTACTCGAAAAGTTAGGCTTTGCATTTAAAGAGACCAAACAAGATCAGTTTGGCCCTTTTCATGAATATAGTTATACCGCGTATTGCGACGTTACATTCTATGAGGCTGTAGCTCAAACCGCATAGAGCGGAAGCCTACCATCGTCAGTTTTCCTTGGTACAGGTCATCACCTAATGCCGAAAACTCAAATTGGTACACAGTATGCCAGCGCCAAATGGTCGTTAGCTCATGGCGCATCTTAAGTTTATGACCACTGAAGGCGACACTTAATAATTGTAGGTCTAGCTCTTTACACTTTCTCGCAATGGCAGCTTTCGCAAGCTCGGATTGCCTGCGCTGCTGCCAAAATAAAAAGCAAAAGAAGCACAGAAACAAAATAGCCAATAAGTTATCTATCATTTAATCCATACTTCCTTTTTATCTCTATTCCAATTGTCATTACAGGGTATTTCAACGAGCTATAGAGCAAACCCGCTCTTGAATTAGTCGTCAGTCCGTTATTGGGACTTAGCCGCTTGTTGTAACTCAATCAATGCGTTTGCGAGCTCAGGTGATGGGTTCGAATTCAACAAGGGTAAAAATACCATTCTTAATGTCGGAATCATCACTAAATCAGCAAATAACTGATTAAACAGGTTTTGATTACCTGTTTGTGCGAGACGTAGCAAGAATTGCTCAGCAATCGCAGGGTCTTGTAGCGCATGCCAGCTGCGACCCGCTAAACCAATCAACACTTCTTGGTGGCTTAGACGCGGGCTAGCCAGAACTTGGTTAATGATGTTATTCGCAATCCCTTGTTCTGCACCTGAAAGGGCACGAACCAAGGCTGAAAGTAAGAACAAATCAGGCTCTTTACTTGCGATCTCATTCTCTGCAAGCTCTTGTAAGCGTTGCGCGAGTTTGTCATTGATTTGTGTATGCTCAAGCGCTCCTAACGTCGCGTATAGCGGTTCTGATGGCAGCTTATTGATGGCTTTACGAATCGCAACACCGTTTTGTTGGCTGCCTAAACGCGCGCACATATCTGTGATGCCTTGTAGTCCAACCGTTTTCCAATTATCCCAACCAAGCTCACCCGTGAAGTAATGCTGAGCGTGTTCGTAATATTGGCTCGTCGTAAGGTCTAAACCAGCTCTTACTTGGCTATGGAATACGGCCATTTTGTCTTCAGAAGGCTTGAAGGTATAAGGGTTGTTTGACAGCTTTTGTTGTTGCTCTTCGCTGATATCGCCGTTCAAACGTGTACCCATTGCTTCGATAACAAACTTAAGAAAATTGCCCACATCGCCTTGATGTAATAAGCCTCTTTCGTCCAGTTTGAATTTTAGAAACCAAATCCATGGCTGTTTGTGTTCGTTCCAGTAGCTAATCGCTAAGTGAGCTTGTTTCTGAAGTGGAAACGGGTATGGCTGTTTGCCCTGCTCAACATCAGAGAATAGGGTGTTGTCGATTTTCTGGATACGACGACCTAGGTCGTAGATGTCGTATTGGCAACCGCTATTCTTTAGCAACTGAGTGAGCGTGTGAATGGTTTCCATAGTAATAAAGCTCCTAACTTTCTTTCCTAAATAGATGGTACTCTATGCCCCAATTTCAAGGTCACTAGATAAATAACTTGGTGAAAAATGACAGCTGCCACAAAGTTACCTCTTTTACTTCAACAATTAGAACAACAAATGCGCCAATGTTCTCTGTGGAGTGATGTTCCACCTTCGGACGAAGCTCTGGCCAGTGCTGAACCTTTCGCGATTGACTCGCTACAGCCAGAAGAGTGGTTGCAGTGGATCTTTATCGTAAAGATCAACGCAATGATGGATGCTAAAATGAGCCTACCGAAAGGCTTTGCGATTCATCCTTATTTTGGTGAAGTGTGGAAAAATGAGGCAGACAAAGCTGAACTGCTAGTGACGATTCTGAGCATTGATGAGGTATGCGCGTAATGTTAGAGATCATTTATCAAGATGAGTATTTTGTCGCGGTGAATAAGCCTGCGGGTATGCTAGTGCATCGCTCATGGTTGGATAAACACGAGACTCAATTTGTTATGCAGACTTTGCGCGATCAAATTGGTCAGCACGTATTTCCTCTGCATCGTTTAGACCGACCTACATCGGGTGTGTTGGTGTTTGCATTGTCGAGTGAGGTTGCTTCACAGGTGATGCCGATGTTCGCCAATCATGAGATGCAAAAGACTTATCATGCGATTGTTCGTGGTTGGATAGAAGAGGGCGATACGCTCGACTATGCACTCAAGGTCGAGTTGGATAAGATCGCAGACAAGTTCGCGAAAGAAGATAAAGAACCACAAGAAGCCGTCACCGTTTACGAGCCGTTAGCGAAAGTCGAAGTGCCGTATTCAACGGGTCGTTTCCCTACCAGTCGTTACTGCTTAGTTGAGATGATGCCAAAGACAGGACGCAAACATCAGCTACGTCGTCATATGGCTCACCTAAGACACCCAATCGTTGGCGATACTTCACATGGTGATGGTAAGCATAACCGACTGTTTCGAGATGATTTAGATTCGCACCGTTTGTTACTGCATGCCTCTGAATTGCGTTTCATCCACCCTTTCACTAAAGAAGAGTTGGTGATGAAGGCCAATCTAGATGATACGTGGTTAAGGTTGTTTGAAACCTTTGAATGGGATACCCACTTAGTGAATGCTGAAGCGCGTTTGTCTAAGTAAACACACGCGCGTCAATTAAGCGTAGAAAGTAGAATAAAACAAAGGGCTGATAGTGATATCAGCCCTTTTTAATGTCTGTGTGATCTGAGTGGAACAACTAATGTGGTTGTTAGTTGTCTATTCTCGGGATCATTTTAGCTTTTCTAGATCCGCTTCGATCTCTGCGATCTTACTCGATACCACTTTTTCTAGGTGGCGTAAGTCAGTAAGAATTTTCTGTTTCACATCGACTTCTGCGGTTGGAATCGGCTTGGTGATTTTATTGAGCTCATCAATTACAAGTGTGAGATTACGGTTTATCTCGGTCACTTCTTTGTATTGATTGTTGCCACCGCTAACAAGCACACTTTTCACTTGTCGTGGATACTTAAACTTAACGCTTTTCGCGAACAGTTCGCCTTTCTGTTTACGGAAGTAAATCTTAAGAATATCTTTGTGAGCTTCTTGGCGAAGGGAGTAACGTTCAATCTGTTTAGGTTCGTGGATACCTAAGCCAGTGAGGTTTGGATACATAAGCGACCTCTAGTTTATGAATGTAATACTTTTATGTAATTGACTTGATCAATGTAGCAGCCTAACGACGAGCTAGATAGTTGATATATGGGAATTGATTGTAAGTTGTGGGCAAGATCGCTCTCTATCTTTACCCACACTTATTTGATGATTAAATTCTATTTTTAGGGTGCGAGTTCCGAAACGTGCTCTGTTAATCTTTCTCTCAGCGCTTGTTCCTGCTCTTCAGACAACCTTCCTCCCGCTTCACTGGTCAGAATAAACAAATCCTCTGCACGTTCGCCGATGGTGGTAATTTTAGCGCCGTGCAAATTGATGTCTAACTCAGCAAAGGTTGCACCAACTTGAGCCAGTAATCCCGGCGTGTCCAGGGCTCTGAGTTCCATCAAGGTGCGTTTTTTACTCTTGGTCGGTAGGAATTCGACCAGAGTTTTTACCTTGAAGTGCTGTAAGTTACGTGGCGTTCTGCGTGTTCTAATTTTAGTTGGACGACCATCAGCCAGAACGTGAGTCAAATGTTTAGCTACGGCTTTGTGTCTCGCTTCATCAATCGCTTCACCGTGCTGATCGAGTACGATAAAGGTATCCAAAACATGGCCATCTTTACTGACCATGACTTGCGCGTCATGAACGTTGAAGTTACGTCTATCCAATTCAGCCACAACAGTCGCAAAAAGTGCAGCTTGGTCTTTACAGTAAACAAACACCTCAGTGCCACCGCGTGTCGCTTTTTTACTGATCAAAACTAACGGTTGGCTCGGGTCTTCTAGGCGAAGTAAGTGCTCACAGTGCCAAGCGATTTGCTTGTGTGTATGACGTAAGAAGTAATCGGCTTTGAAACGTTGCCAAAGCACTTCAATCTCACGAGCAGTGAACCCCTCTTTACGTAACAGAGCTGATGCCATCTGCTGATTGTGACGAATACGGTCTCTGACATCGACTGGGTTTTCCAAGCCACGACGTAGTGCTCTCTGCGTTGAGTGGAATAGCTCCGCTAACAGGGTGCGTTTCCAGCTGTTCCACAACTCAGGGTTAGTCGCACAGATGTCGGCGACGGTTAAGCACACCAGTAGCTCTAATGATTCTTCGTCGCGGACTTTTTTAGCAAACTCTGTGATGACATCAGGGTCGTAGATATCGCGGCGCTGGGCGGTGACAGACATCAATAGGTGATTCTGAACGAGCCATGCGACTTGTTTTGCTTCTGGTTTTGACAACCCGTGTTCAATACAGAATGAGTAAGCCTCAACGGCGCCGATTTCCGAGTGATCACCACCTCGACCTTTGCCTATGTCGTGGAAGATAGCGGCGAGGATCAGCAGCTCTTTCTTCTGAACTCGCGGGTACACTTCACAACAAATTGGGTGCTTATCGTGGTTTTCAATTTGGTTAAAACGGTTGATGTGCTTGAGCAGACGAATACTGTGCTCATCCACGGTGTAGACATGGAACAGATCAAACTGCATTTGACCAACAATCTGACTCCACTGCGGTAAATAGGCCGATAGCACGCCCAGTTTATGCATTAGGCTAAAAGCTTTGTGCAGTGCATTTGGGTGGCGAACCAAGTCCATGAACTTGTCACGCGCTTCAGGAATGGTATGCAGGAAGCGGTTCAATCGGCGACGTGCCGTACGCAGCTGTCTCAAGGTTGGCGGGCTGACCCCTTCGATAGTCGAGTCATTCGCGATATGGATAAACATATCGAGAATCGTTTCTGGTCGCGCTTGGAATAGGGCAGGTTTACGCGCTTCGATCAATGAACCACGACGTTGGAAGTCATTGTCGAGAATCTCGGCTTCTTGTGTTTGACCACCGTTAATGATTGCTTGGTCAAACAGCTTAAGCAACATCTTGTTGAGCTCTGCTACACGACGAAGTGTTCGGTAGAACTCCTTCATCATCATTTCTACGCCACGATTGCCTTCACCAGTATAACCAAGGTGTTCGGCTACTTGAGCCTGATGCGCGAAGGTAAGACGGTTGTCGTAACGGCGCAGTTCGATATGCAATGCAAAGCGAACGCGCCATAAGAAATCTTGGCACTCGACAAGTTCGCGATATTCAGCATCGGTGAGGAATCCGTATTTGCTCATCTCCAGTAGAGAGGTAGCACCAAAGTGTCTACGTGCTACCCAACTCAGAGTGTGGATGTCTCTTAACCCGCCGGGTGTTGATTTGATGTCCGGTTCTAGATTGTAGGTGGTGTCGTGGTAGCGAGCATGACGCTCTCTTTGCTCTTGAATCTTGGCTTTGTAAAATGTCTCACTTGGCCAGAATGAATCGGAATGAATCTTTAGTTTCAGCTCTTGGAAGGTGTCTTCACTGCCACACAGTAAGCGCGATTCTTGCAAGTTGGTCGCTACCGTTAAATCGTCACTACCAATCTCAATGCACTCGGCAATGGTACGCACCGCATGGCCAACTTCGAGTCTCAAATCCCAAAGTAGCGTGATGAACTGACTGACTTTTTCACCAAGCGCTGGAGGCAGCGTCTTTTGCGATACGATTAAGATATCAATGTCGGATAACGGGTGCAGTTCGCCGCGGCCATAACCACCCACAGCGACCAACGCAATATGAGGCAGTTTGCTGAACCCAAAATGATCCCATAATCGGTTGAGGAGCAAGTCCATATATTCAGAGCGTAGCAACACTAGGTCTGTCACAGGATGATGATTGAGAAATTCATCTTTCTGATACTGCGTGAAGATTTCGAGTTGATTTTTTAATTCGCAGATTTCAATTTGTTCGTCATTGAACGTAATAGGGCATTGATAAGGCATAGTCTGCTATCCGTGCAAGCAAATGAGAGTATTTAACAATTTAACAGAAGGTGATGGAAAATCGAAATTACGCAGATAAAAAAATATCCCCGACAATGCGGGGATATTTTTAAAAGTCTGATGTATTCAGCTTGTTGAACTAAGCGTTCTTCATGATACGTGGAATCGTATCGTCGCTGCGTAGTGTTAGTACTTCACAACCTGTTTCCGTTACAACCAGTGTGTGTTCCCACTGTGCAGAGTTCTTGCTGTCTGCTGTGTACACTGTCCAGCTATCTTCGTCATCAAGACGGCAGCCAAACTTACCAGCATTGATCATTGGCTCGATTGTGAAACACATGCCAGCTTTCAGTACGGTACGGTCACTGTTTTTGTAGTGAACCACTTGTGGATCTTCGTGGAACTCAGAACCGATGCCGTGGCCACAGTAATCTTTCACGATAGAGAACTTAGCGCGTGGGTTGTTCTTATTGTTGGTTTTGATGTACTTCTCGATAGCCGTACCAATTTGACCAAGCTGAACACCTGGTTTTACTTGGCGCATGCCTTCGTAAAGTGCTTCTTGAGCAACCATGCATAGACGTTTGTTTGCTGGAGAAACTTCACCCACAAGGAACATCTTAGATGTGTCACCGTGGTAACCTTGCGGACGAGTGCTTAGGTCAGCATTTTCGTCATCAGGAACAATCACAGTGATATCAACGTTTAGAATATCGCCATCTTTCAATACAGCAGGTTTGAATTGACCTGTACTACCAGTCTCATCTTGTGATGCTGGAATACCGTGACATACGATGTGGTTGATAGACGTACAGATTGACTTAGGGAAACCGTGGTAATCAAGTGGTGCTGAGTATGCGCCTCTTTCTAGAGCGTACTCATGACAGATCTTATTCAGTTCTTCTGTCGTGGTACCTACTTGGATATGAGGTTCAATCATCTCTAGAATTTCAGAAGCCAGCTTACCGGCAACGCGCATTTTTTGAATTTCTTCAGCAGTTTTAATTTTTACAGCCATTGCATATCTCTTAATTTGGTAGCACCTAAGTGTGCATATTGGGGCTATTCTAGCAGTGCAGCATTTTAGCGCAACATTCTGATACCCATATAATGCTGGTGGATACTACTAAGCGTGATTGAATAGTGTTCAACTTTAAGCCGATTGCCTCTTGCGTTATTGATACTATTTATAAGAGAAATACAGCGTCAAAGATCAGTATAGCAACCGCCATTTTTATATTTTTTTCTAGCCATAGATGGACAAAATATGGTATAAAGCGCGCCGGACATCAGGACTGTTTTCTCCAATTGGCGAAACAAGCTTCGTGTCCACTAACTTATATCTTTAAATCACACACATTCCGACACATGTTCCGGGGTGCCTCAACAACACAGATAACGGCTGAAAAAGTGGTTAGTTGTTAGGGGTCGGATTCATGGGGAGTGTGGAGGCCTAACCCCATAGAGGATTTTAAAATGGCAACTGTATCAATGCGCGATATGCTTAAAGCTGGTGTTCACTTCGGTCACCAAACTCGTTACTGGAACCCAAAAATGAAGCCATTCATCTTTGGCGCTCGTAGCAAAGTTCATATCATCAACCTAGAAAAAACTGTACCAATGTTCAACGAAGCTCTAGCTGAAATTGCTAAAGTTGGCGAGAAGAAAGGTAAAGTTCTTTTTGTTGGTACTAAGCGCGCTGCATCTGAAGCTGTTAAAGAAGCTGCTATCAACAGCAACCAGTTCTACGTTAACAACCGCTGGTTAGGCGGTATGCTAACGAACTACAAAACTGTTCGTCAGTCTATCAAGCGTCTGAAAGAACTTGAAGCGCAAGCTCAAGACGGTACTTTCGACAAGCTTACTAAGAAAGAAGCTCTAATGCGTACTCGTGAAATGGAGAAGCTAGAGAAATCTCTTGGTGGTATCAAGAACATGGGCGGCCTTCCAGACGCTCTATTCGTTATCGATGCTGATCACGAACACATCGCAGTTAAAGAAGCAAACAACCTAGGTATCCCAGTTTACGCTGTAGTTGATACTAACTCTAACCCAGACGGCGTTGACTTCGTTATCCCAGGTAACGATGATGCAATCCGTGCAGTACAGCTTTACCTAAACGCTGCTGCAGACGCGGTTAAAGAAGGTCGTAACAAAGATGTTGCTGCTGTAGCTGCTGAAAAAGACGGTTTTGTAGAAGCTGAATAATAGCGGCTCTGAGCCATATTTAGTTCATATTAAGCGGTCATAATCGATGGCTTAACGGACTGAATACAGTCAATATCAGGGGCCAATTAATTAGGCCCCTGTTTTTTATCTTTTTTAGAATTTACTAAGGAATAGAGAATGGCAACTGTAACTGCAGCTCTAGTTAAAGAACTTCGTGAACGCACAGCAGCGGGCATGATGGAATGTAAAAAAGCGCTTGTTGCTGCTGAAGGCGACATCGAGCTAGCAATTGAAAACATGCGTAAATCTGGCGCAGCGAAAGCAGCTAAAAAAGCTGGTAACGTTGCTGCAGAAGGCACAATCATCATTAAAGAAGAAGCTGGCGTTGCTGCTCTTCTTGAAGTGAACTGCCAAACTGATTTCGTAGCTAAAGATGCAGGTTTCCTTGCATTCGCTAACGAAGTTGCTGAAGCGGCTCTAGCTGAACGTCTAGACATCACTGCTCTTCAAGCTAAATTTGAAGACGCACGTATCGCTCTAGTAACTAAGATCGGTGAGAACATCAGCATCCGTCGTGTTGAGCTTGTTGAAGGTGTTGCACTAGCTTCTTACCGTCACGGCGAGAAAATCGGTGTTGTTGTTGCTGGTGAAGGCGAAGCTGAAACGCTTAAGCACATCGCTATGCACGTTGCTGCTTCTAAGCCTGAGTACGTTAACCCATCTGACGTACCTGCTGACGTAGTAGAAAAAGAAAAAGCTGTTCAAGTAGAAATCGCTATGAACGAAGGCAAACCACAAGAGATCGCTGAGAAAATGGTTATCGGCCGTATGAAGAAATTCACGGGCGAAGTATCTCTTACTGGTCAAGCTTTCATCATGGAACCTAAGAAAACTGTTGCTGACATTCTTAAAGAGAAAGGCGCATCAGTTACTACCTTCGTTCGTTTAGAAGTTGGTGAAGGTATCGAGAAAGCTGCTGAAATGAGCTTCGCAGACGAAGTTGCAGCGGTACAACAAGGTTAATCCTTAGCGTATTGATTGAAAAAAAGACCGTGGCAAATGCTGCGGTCTTTTTATGAATAGTGAATTATTTTTGGCTTTTAGCTGTTATGAATGCGAACTGAGCTAATCAGTTTTTATCCATGACTGTTAATCATCAACTCTTTGGAAGGTAAACTCCATGACTACGAACCCTAAACCGGCGTATCAACGTATTCTGTTAAAACTTAGCGGTGAAGCACTACAAGGCGAAGAAGGTTTTGGTATTGACCCGACGATCCTTGATCGTATGGCTCAAGAAGTAAAAGAATTGGTTGAACTAGGTGTTCAAGTAGGTGTTGTTATCGGTGGCGGTAACCTTTTCCGTGGTGCAGGCCTTGCTGAAGCAGGTATGAACCGCGTTGTTGGTGACCACATGGGTATGCTTGCAACGGTAATGAACGGCCTTGCAATGCGTGATGCTCTACACCGTGCTTACGTAAACGCACGTGTAATGTCTGCTATCCCTCTTAAAGGTGTGTGTGACGATTACAACTGGGCAGATGCAATCAGCCAACTGCGTCAAGGTCGCGTTGTGATCTTCTCTGCAGGTACTGGTAACCCATTCTTCACTACAGATTCTGCTGCGTGTCTACGTGGTATCGAAATCGAAGCTGACGTAGTTCTAAAAGCGACGAAAGTAGATGGTGTATTTACTGCTGACCCAGTAGCAAACCCAGACGCAGAGCTGTATGATACTTTGTCTTACAACACGATTCTTGAGAAAGAATTGAAAGTAATGGATTTGGCTGCATTTACGCTAGCACGTGATCACAAAATGCCAATCCGTGTATTTAACATGAATAAACCAGGCGCACTACGCCGCGTGGTTATGGGTGAAACTGAAGGTACATTAATCAGCGATGCTGACTAATTTTTCGGGCTTACTGAGGTTTACACTTTGGTAAGCTTATCCTTATCACTCCAAATAAAAAGCTTTCTTGAAGAAAGAACATAATCAAGGTGAAATTGTGATTAACGAAATCAAAAAAGACGCTCAAGAGCGCATGGTAAAAAGTGTTGATGCACTAAAAAACAGCCTGCAAAAGATTCGTACAGGTCGTGCACACCCGAGCCTACTTTCTGGTCTGACTGTTGAGTACTACGGTGCACCAACGCCTTTGACCCAAGTTGCTAACGTTATTGCTGAAGACGCACGTACTCTAGCGATCACTGTATTTGATAAAACACTGACGCCTCTTGTTGAAAAAGCAATCATGTCGTCTGACCTAGGCCTAAACCCTATGTCTGCTGGTACAGTTATCCGTGTTCCACTTCCACCGCTAACGGAAGAGCGTCGTAAAGACCTAGTTAAAATCGTTCGTGGCGAAGCTGAAGGTGGCCGTGTTGCTATCCGTAACATCCGTCGTGACGCGAATGGCGATCTTAAAGCACTTCTGAAAGACAAAGAAATTTCTGAAGATGAAGATCGTAAAGCACAAGACGAAATTCAAAAGCTAACTGACGTTGCTGTTAAGAACGTAGATGAAGTTCTAGCGACGAAAGAAAAAGAGTTGATGGAAGTTTAATTTCCCATATTCTTTACTTACCGGAAAAACGCTGTACTCACTGTTCAGCGTTTTTTTATGCTACTCTGTTCGACTATTAGAATTTGATTCACTCTTTTATGCATAATTCTCAAGCGTTCACAGACTCTCTTCCTAAACACATTGCTATCATTATGGATGGTAATGGCCGCTGGGCAAAAGCTCAGGGCAAGCCTCGCGTCTTTGGCCATAAAAACGGTGTTCAAGCCGTTCGAAAAACCATCTCTTCTGCTGCCAGACTTGGCATCAAAGCTGTTACACTTTTTGCATTTAGCAGCGAGAACTGGCGTCGACCAGAAGAAGAAGTCGGTATTTTGATGGAACTGTTTATCTCAGTCCTCTCTAGTGAAGTAAAAAAGCTTCATAAAAATAATCTACAGCTTCGTGTTATTGGTGATAAAAGTCGTTTCAACGATCGACTACAAAAGAAGATAGAAGAAGCTGAGGCTTTGACTAGCGCCAATACCGGTATGGTTATCAATATTGCTGCTAACTACGGCGGTAAATGGGATATTCAGCAAGCAATGACCTCTATTGCTCAGCAGGTAAAGTCTGGTGATATTAATGTAGAAGACATTGATGAAGCTATGATTACACAGCACCTAACAATGTCTGATATTCCTGAAGTTGATCTGCTGATTCGCACTAGTGGTGAATGTCGCATTAGTAACTTTATGCTTTGGCAATTGGCTTACGCTGAAATGTATTTCACTGAACAATTCTGGCCAGACTTTAATGAAGACAGCTTAGTAGAAGCTGTGACTTGGTTTGTAAACCGTGAGCGTCGTTTTGGATGCACTGGTGAGCAGATTAAAGCTCTGATGGACAGTTAATAAGGATTTTTTGGTTTGAAACAACGAATTATTACGGCGTTGATTTTGGCTCCCCTAGTTATTCTAGGTATTTTCGAGTTATCACTTCCCACATTTATACTTTCATTAGCGGTAATTACGCTATTGGGCTTTTGGGAGTGGACTCAGTTTGTTGAAAGCAAATCGCGTTATTTAGCGTTGATTCCAACGGTTGTGGTTAGTGCTGCCAGTTTTGCTTTTATCCCTTTTGATGCATTTAGCCTTAACAACCTTTCTAGTGCTCACTACGCCATTCTTAGTATTGGTTCGATCTGGTGGGTGATAGCGAGTTGTATGGCGGTGACTTACCCTAAGTCTATGCCAGCATGGAAAGACTCTTCTATTCTTAGACACGGCTTTGGATTGCTTACTCTGCTGCCTTTCTTTTGGAGTGTGGTGATTCTACGCGCTAACGGTATCGATACAGATCCTTACCATGGTGCAAAGCTAGTGATGTTTGTTTGCTTGCTCGTGTGGGCTGCAGATAGCGGCGCATACTTCTCAGGTAAGAGTTTTGGTAAACGTAAGATGGCTCCAGCGGTAAGCCCTAATAAGACGATTGAAGGTCTTATTGGCGGTATTATTACTGCGGTGATCGTGGCTTGGATCTTTGCTGACTTGTTTGATATCCAGTTTACCAGTCCTCTTCACATGATTGTTATCACCCTCGTGACGGTTGTTATCTCTGTTCTTGGTGATCTTGTTGAAAGCATGTTTAAGCGTGTTTCCGGGGTCAAGGACAGTAGTAATCTGATTCCTGGTCATGGTGGTATACTTGATAGAATAGATAGCTTAACGGCTGCATTCCCTGTCTTTGCTCTGCTTTATTTAGCATTCTAATAAAAAGGGCAGTGATTCTGCCCTTTATTACATTTCTACGGTCATATGCGATGCGAAATCTAACTATCCTTGGTGCTACAGGCTCTATCGGTGCAAGTACACTGAAAGTGGTCGAGAAAAACCCGACGCTCTATTCAGTTGTCGCACTAGCAGCAGGTACGAATGTCGACAAGATGTTGGCGTTAGTTGAAAAGTGGAACCCTAGCTACGTAGCTATGGCGTGCCCAGATGCAGCGTCTCGATTAGCTGAAATTTTGTCTGCCAGCCATCCTAAAACAGAGGTGCTCTCTGGTCCTGAAGGGATGTGTCAGGTCGCTTCTTTAAAAGAAGTAGACACTGTGATGGCCGCGATTGTTGGGGCGGCGGGTCTGCTTCCTACTATGTCGGCAGTTAAAGTTGGCAAACGTATCTTACTGGCTAATAAAGAAGCCTTAGTGATGTCAGGACAGCTGTTCATCGACGCAGTAGAAAAATATGGCGCTGAGCTACTTCCTGTCGATAGTGAGCACAATGCTATCTTTCAATGCCTACCGCAAAATGTACAAACCAATCTAGGTCGTTGTAATCTGGAAGAGAACGGTATCAACCATATTCTCTTGACGGGTTCTGGAGGTCCTTTCCGCTATACCGATGTTGCAGAGCTTGAATCAGTTACTCCAGAGCGTGCTATCGCACACCCTAACTGGTCAATGGGACCTAAGATCTCTGTTGATTCAGCAACTATGATGAATAAAGGCTTAGAGTACATTGAGGCTAAGTGGTTATTTAATGCCTCTCAAGAGCAACTCAAAGTCATTATCCACCCTCAGTCTGTGATTCATTCTATGGTTCAGTACAAAGATGGCTCGGTACTGGCTCAAATGGGCGAACCCGATATGGCGACCCCCATAGCTTTGACCATGTCTTACCCTGATCGTACTGAAGCGGGTGTTAAGCCGTTGGACTTCACTAAGATTGGCGAGCTGACATTCTTAGAGCCTGATTTAACTCGTTACCCATGTTTGAGATTAGCAATCGAAGCGTGCTACTTAGGTCAGCATGCGACAACAGCAATTAATGCGGCAAACGAAATTGCAGTCGATGCTTTCTTGAACAATCAAGTGAAGTTTACCGATATTGCTATCATTAACGAGCATGTTATGAGCAAAGTATGTGAACAATATAACTCTGAGGGCTTAGATAGCTTGGAAAGCCTTCTTGAGCTCGATAATATGTCTCGTCAAATAGCCATTCAATTTATTAAAGAGCAGCTAGCATGAGTGGAATTCTGTGGAACTTCGCATCTTTTATTGTAGCGCTTGGCATTCTGGTCGCTGTTCATGAGTTTGGACATTTCTGGGTTGCTCGTCGTTGTGGTGTAAAAGTCGAAAAATTTTCGATTGGTTTTGGTAAATCAATCTGGAGCAAAGTTGGCCGTGATGGCACGGAATACAGCTTGTCAGTGATTCCATTGGGCGGCTACGTTAAAATGCTTGATGGTCGTGTTGACGACCTTTCTGACGAAGAGCAGCAATACGCTTTTGATAAGAAGCCGTTATGGAAACGAACAGCGATAGTGGGTGCAGGTCCTGCATTTAACTTTATCTTTGCGGTGTTCGCATATTGGTTAGTATTTTTGATCGGCGTACCAGCGGTTAAACCGGTAATTGGAGAAGTCACTCCTCAATCTATCGTGGCACAAGCCGGAATTGAAAGTGGAATGGAACTTAAATCTATTTCAGGAATCAAAACCGCAGATTGGGAATCAGTAAACATGGGTTTGATATCACATATTGGTGATCAATCCATGACTGTAACGGTTTCTTCTCCAGATGATATTGGCTTTGAGCAACAAATGACATTGGACATTTCAGACTGGTCGTTTAACCCAGAAACTGAATCTGCAATGACAACGCTTGGTTTTAGACCGTATTCGCCAGAAATATCGACAACGCTCGCTCAAATTATTGAAGACGGTGCAGCATACTCTGCAGGATTCGAAGCGGGTGATAAAATTGTCGAAATTAATGAGCAACCTATTGAACAGTGGCAATCGGTTGTTGAGTTAATTCGAGCGAATCCGGAAACCTCGATAAACGTCAGCGTGTTGCGAAATGGTGTGAAGCAGCAATTGGTTCTTACTCCAAAAAGTCGCGAGCTTTCTGATGGTTCAACAATCGGCTATGCGGGTATTGCTCCAGAAGTCGCAGAATGGCCAGAAGATTATCGCTTTGAGTTACAATTTGGTGTAATTGAGTCTGTAGGAAAAGCATTTGATAAAACAGGTCAGATCATTGGTTTGACGCTGACAATGCTTAAAAAGCTCATCGTTGGTGATGTTGGCTTAAATAACCTAAGTGGCCCTATTTCGATTGCCAAAGGTGCAGGTACAACCGCCGATTATGGTCTGGTTTACTTCTTGGGCTTTTTGGCTTTGATCAGTGTTAACTTAGGTATCATTAATTTGGTTCCGCTGCCTATGCTTGATGGCGGACATTTGCTCTTTTTCGCTATTGAAGCCATTACTCGTAAACCCGTCCCTGAGAAAGTTCAGGAAATAGGGTATCGACTGGGAAGTGCAATTATCTTCTCTTTGATGGCTCTGGCAATATTTAACGATTTTACTCGTCTGTAAACGGTTTCTTACAGGCATTGTTAGTAGCAAGGAATAATTAGAATAAGTATGGCGATTAAGCAAATTCTGTTCGCAAGTCTATTGGCCACTAGTGTGGCTGCGAACGGAGCACAAAACTTTGTAGTTCAAGATATTAAGATCGAAGGTTTACAGCGTGTTGCACTTGGTGCTGCTCTACTGAAAATGCCGGTGCGTATTGGCGATCAAGTAGAAGAAGGCGATGTATCTGAGATCATTCGTGCATTATATGCTTCCGGTAACTTTGAGGACGTTAAAGTACTGCGTGATGAAGGTGTATTGATTGTTCAAGTTAAAGAACGACCAACCATCGCAAGCATTTCATTCTCGGGTAACAAAGCGATTAAAGAAGAGCAACTTCAACAGAACCTAGATGCATCTGGTGTTCGTGAAGGTGAAGCGCTTGACCGTACAACGCTGAGTAACATCGAGAAAGGTCTAGAAGATTTTTACTACAGCGTAGGTAAATACAACGCGACAGTAAAAGCGGTTGTGACTCCATTGCCACGTAACCGTTCTGACCTTAAGTTTGTGTTCACTGAAGGCGTATCTGCGAAGATTCAGCAAATTAACTTTATCGGAAACGAAGTCTATTCTGATGCTGAACTTCTTAGCCGTTTTAACCTAAACGTAGATGTTGCATGGTGGAACTTCCTTGCCGATGAAAAATACCAGAAGCAGGTTTTAGCGGGTGATATCGAAGCACTGAAATCTTACTATCTTGATCGTGGTTACCTTAAGTTTAAGGTGGATTCGACACAAGTTGCGATCTCTCCAGACAAGAAAGGCGTTTACATCACGCTCGGTATTGATGAAGGCGAAGCATACACCGTTAAAGATGTCGCGTTTCGTGGTGAGCTAATTGGCCGTGAGGCTGACTTTGATGCATTAGTCCCATTTGAAGATGGCGATACGTACAACGGCTCTTCTGTAACGTCTTTAGAAGAGGGCGTTAAGCGAATTCTTGGTGAATCAGGTTATGCCTACCCACAAGTTCGTACTATTCCTGAATTCGATGATGAGACCAAAGAGGTTTCACTTGTTATCAATGTAGAAGCGGGCAGCCGTATCTACGTTCGTGATATTCGCTTTACGGGTAACAACTCGACTAAAGATGAAGTTCTACGTCGTGAAATGCGTCAAATGGAAGGCAGCTGGCTTAACTCTCGATCGATTGATACTGGTAAGAGCCGACTTAACCGTTTAGGTTTCTTCGAAACGGTTGATGTACAAACAGTACGTGTTCCTGGTAGTGACGATCAAGTCGATTTGGTTTACAACGTAAAAGAAGCAAACTCAGGTAGCATCAACTTTGGTGTCGGCTACGGTACTGAATCGGGTGTGAGCTTCCAAGTTGGCCTACAACAAGACAATTTTGCTGGTTCTGGTAACCGTGTTGGCGTAAGTGCCATGATGAACGATTACCAAAAGAACGTGAGCTTGGACTACCGTGACCCATACTGGAACCTTGATGGTGTGAGTTTGGGCGGTAAGATCTTCTACAACGAGTTTGAAGCATCTGAAGCGGGTATCGTCGACTATACCAACCAAAGTTATGGTACCAGCCTAACATGGGGTTTCCCTGTGGATGAGCTTAACCGTATCGAATTTGGCGTAGGCTACACGCACAACAAGATCGGTAACGTTCCGACTTATATCCAAGTTGAGCAGTTCGCGAGAAGTATTGACCAATATGGTGACGAACACATCCTAACCGATGACTTCGATATCAATATCTCTTGGACTCGTAACAACCTTAACCGTGGTTTCTTCCCTACAGAAGGTAACCACCAACGTGCTTTTGCTAAAATGACAGTACCAGGCTCTGATGCTAAGTACTTCAAAGCTCAGTACGATGTAAAACATTACATCCCGCTGACCAAAAAGCATGAGTTCACACTATTGATGCGTGGCCGATTAGGCTATGGTAATGGTTATGGTCAAACGGATGGTAATGATAACTTGTTCCCATTCTACGAGAACTACTACGCGGGTGGTTTTACAACGCTGCGTGGCTTTGGTTCTAACTCAGCGGGTCCAAAAGCCGTTTACGGAAACAGCACGGGTAACAACCCTACATACGATTCTGCTACCGATGACTCGGTTGGTGGTAACGCGGTTGCTTTGGCGAGTTTAGAGTTAATTGTACCTACACCGTTTGCTTCTGATGAAGCGCGTAGCCAAATCCGAACCAGTGTCTTCTTCGACATGGCAAGTGTGTGGGATACCGAGTTCGTAGACCGTGGCGCACCTAACAGTGGCAGCCAGTACTACTACGATTACTCAGATCCAACCAATTACCGTTCATCTTATGGTGCAGCCCTTCAGTGGATGTCTCCGATGGGCCCACTGGTTTTCTCTCTAGCGAAACCAGTTAAAATTTACGAAGGTGATGATGAGGAATTCTTCACATTTACCATTGGTAGAACTTTCTAATATTTAAAGGACAATATTTTGAAAAATATGATTAAAGCAGCAGGTTTAGGCCTTGTAGTTCTTAGCTCTTCTTTCTTTGCAACAGCTGCAGAAGCTGCGCAAAAAGTGGGTTATGTAAACACTGCACAAGTATTCCAGGCTCTACCTCAGCGTGAAGTTGTTCTTCAAAAAATGCAGGAAGAGTTCAAAGATAAAGCGGCTGAGCTTCAAAGCATCCAAGCTGAAGCTAAGACTAAGATCGAAAAGCTTAAGCGTGATGGCGAATTGCTAGGTCCTGATGAAATTGAAAAGCTTCGTATCGAAGTTGGTCAATTGGACAGCAAGTACAAAATCAAAGCTCAAGCACTAGAAAAAGCAAGCCAACGTCGTGAAGCACAAGAGAAGCAGAAGCTATTCAAAGTGATTCAAGATGCTGTAACAAAAGTTGCAGAGAAAGAAGGCTACGACATGATTGTTGATATTCAAGCTCTGCAATATGGCAAGCCAGAATACAACATCTCTGAGAAAGTAATTAAAGCACTGAAATAAGTTTTATGAAGAACCTGACTTTAGCCGAATTGGCAACGATTACCGGGGGAGAGCTACACGGAGACGGTACTATTACTGTTTCAGCTGTGGCTCCTATGGATAAAGCGCTAGAAGGAAACATTACGTTCCTTTCAAACGTGAAGTACAGCAAACACCTAGGTGACTGTAAAGCATC
The DNA here is from genome assembly GCF_002875945.1 of Vibrio lentus. Lineage (GTDB taxonomy): Bacteria > Pseudomonadota > Gammaproteobacteria > Enterobacterales > Vibrionaceae > Vibrio > Vibrio apostichopi. The sequence goes on along the minus strand of NZ_MCZK01000104.1, from coordinate 44,406 downwards.
CGCTATTATGGTTAAAGAGAGTGAACGCGAACTGTGTAAAACCAATGTAATAGTGGTTAATGATCCTTATATTGCTTTTGCTAAAGTTGCTCAAGCGCTGGACACGACCCCTGCACCTGCTGCGGCTATCGCTGATTCAGCTTCAATCTCTGGTGATGCAACCATTGGACAAAACGTGTCTATTGGTGCAAATGCTGTGATTGAATCTGGTGTTGTCCTTGGTGATGACGTGATCATTGGTGCTGGTTGTTTTATTGGTAAGAATGCTCAAATTGGCTCAGGTACTAAGCTTTGGGCTAATGTAAGCATTTATCATGAAGTGATCATTGGCACTGCGTGTTTGGTTCAATCAAGCACAGTGATTGGTTCTGATGGCTTTGGTTATGCGAACGAGAAAGGCGAGTGGGTTAAGATCCCTCAAGTCGGTTCGGTTCGCGTTGGTAATCGTGTAGAAATTGGCGCGTGTACTACCATCGACCGTGGCGCGTTGGACGATACAGTGATTGAAGACAACGTTATCTTAGATAACCAACTTCAAATTGCTCACAATGTTCACATCGGATATGGTTCAGCCCTTGCGGGTGGTACTATTGTGGCTGGCAGCACTACGATAGGTAAGTACTGTATTATTGGTGGCGGTTGTGTGATTAATGGTCACATTGAAATCGTTGACGGCGTTACTATCACCGGTATGGGGATGGTAATGCGCAGCATCACTGAGAAAGGTATGTACTCTTCAGGTATTCCTTTACAGCCAAACAAAGATTGGCGTAAAACAGCAACGCGTGTTCATCGTATTGATGAAATGAACAAGCGTTTGAAAACCGTCGAAAAACTTATCGAGAAGAGCGCGGAATCATAATTCCAGCATTTCTAATAAAAGGCTCGCGTACAGCGAGTCTTTTTCGTTTATAATCCTTCTAATTAAATAAAGAATATATATAGGAATACGACTTTGACTACTGAACAGACAACGATGAACATTACTGAAATTCAGGAACTATTACCTCATCGCTACCCATTCTTAATGGTTGATCGTGTGACTAGCTTTGAAAAAGAAAAAACACTGACCGCGATTAAGAATGTTTCTGTTAACGAACCTCAGTTCACAGGCCACTTCCCACAGCTTCCTGTATTCCCGGGCGTGTTGATCTTAGAAGCAATGGCTCAAGCTACAGGTCTTCTTGCATTTAAATCTTTTGGTGCCCCTTCTGGCAACGAACTTTACTACTTCGCAAGTGTTGATAAAGCAAAATTCCGTAAGCCAGTGGTACCTGGTGACCAATTGGTTATCGAAGTTGAGTTCCTAAAAGAACGTCGTGGCATTGCATCATTTAACGGTGTGGCTAAAGTTGACGGCGCTGTAGTGTGTTCAGCTGAACTTAAATGTGCTCGTAGAGAGTTTTAATATGATTCATGAAACAGCGAAAATTCACCCGGCAGCAGTAATCGAAGGTGATGTAACTATCGGTGCTAACGTGACGGTTGGGCCTTTCACTTACATTGCTGGTACTGTGACTATTGGTGACGACACAGAAATTATGTCGCACGTTGTGATTAAAGGTCACACAACCATTGGTAAAGAAAACCGTATCTTCCCGCATGCTGTGATTGGTGAAGAAAACCAAGACAAGAAGTATGGCGGCGAAGAAACAACAGTAGTGATCGGTGATCGCAACGTGATTCGTGAAGCCGTTCAAATCCACCGTGGTACGACTCAAGATAAAGCAACCACAGTGATTGGTAACGACAACTTACTTTGTGTAAACGCTCACGTAGCGCATGATGTAATCGTTGGAAATCACACTCACATTGGTAACAACGCTATCCTTGGCGGTCACGTGACGGTTGGCGATTACGCTGGTGTAATGGCTCTTTCTGCGATTCACCCGTTCTGTTCAATTGGCGCTTATGCGTACATTGGCGGTTGTTCTGCGGTTGTTCAAGATGTACTCCCTTACGTACTTGCTCAAGGTAACCACGCAGCTCCATTTGGTTTGAACCTTGTTGGCTTGAAGCGTAACGGGTTTGAGAAACCAGAGATTCGTGCACTACAGAAAGCGTACAAAGAGTTATACCGTTCAGGTAAAACACTTGAAGAAGCGAAAGCGGCTTTAGTTGAAATGGCAAAAGAGTTTACTTCGGTTACTCCTATGCTAGAAATGCTAGAGAACTCTGAGCGCGGTATTATTCGTTAATACTTGATGTGATTGTGTACCAATCAGCGCAAGTATGACAATAATTACTTAATCAGATTGGTATGACAAAAAGATCGCTACTCATTAGGCGGTCTTTTTTGCTTTAGGCGAGAAGGGAAAACTATGGCACAGCAAGATACACAAACTAACACCTCGAATTTTGTTTCGAACGAACCACTGCGTGTAGGTATCGTTGTTGGGGAACTTTCTGGCGACACATTGGGTGAAGGCTTTATAAAAGCGATTAAATCACAATACCCAAATGCAGAGTTCGTCGGTATTGGCGGCCCCAAGATGAAAGCCCTTGGTTGTGAGTCTCTTTTCGAAATGGAAGAGCTTGCTGTGATGGGGTTGGTTGAAGTACTTGGACGTTTGCCTCGTTTACTCAAAGTGAAAGCTGAATTGGTGAAGTATTTCACTCAAAATCCACCTGATGTGTTTGTTGGTATTGATGCGCCTGACTTCAACCTAAGACTTGAGTTGGATCTTAAGAACGCTGGCATTAAAACGGTTCATTACGTTAGCCCTTCAGTATGGGCTTGGCGTCCAAAGCGTATCTTTAAAATCGACAAAGCAACAGACTTAGTCTTGGCTTTCCTGCCATTCGAAAAAGCGTTTTATGATAAATATAACGTTGCCTGTGAATTCGTTGGTCACACGTTGGCGGATGCGATTCCTTTGGAGCCGAGTAAACGAGACACTCGAGAACTATTGGGCTTAGATCAAGATAAGCAGTGGCTAGCGGTATTACCGGGTAGCCGTGGTGGTGAAATGAGCTTGATTGCTCAACCATTTATCGAGACCTGCCAGCGTATTAAGCAGAAATACCCTGATATTAATTTTGTTGTTGCGCTGGTTAATGAGCAGCGTAAGAACCAGTTTATCGAGATCTGGCAAGCGACGGCTCCTGAGTTGGAATTCACACTAGTTGAAGATACTGCGAGAAACGTGATTACCGCTTCCGACTCAGTTCTATTGGCTTCTGGTACCGTAGCGCTTGAATGTATGTTGCTTAAGCGCCCGATGGTCGTAGGCTACAAGGTAAACAAGCTCACTGGCTATATCGTGAAGAAATTGTCGATAACAGAATTTGTCTCGTTACCGAATATCCTAGCGGGTGAAGAAATAGTAAAAGAACACATTCTTGAAGAGTGTCACCCAGATTACCTTTTTCCATCGGTCGACAAGATGCTTTCAACGGACAACGCACCACTTATTGAGCGCTTTACTGAAATGCATCACTGGATCCGTAAAGACGCGGATAAACAAGCGGCTAACGCGGTATTGAAACTGATTAACCGACCATTTGTTGAGTCATAAAACGCTTGTTTACAGAACACGAAGAGAATAATGATGGCAGTAAAAGAGAAAAAAGAGCTTCCTCCGTTTGAATACCCTCAAGGTTACCAGTTGTTTGCTGGTGTGGATGAAGTGGGTCGTGGCCCTTTAGTTGGTGATGTCGTGACTGCGGCCGTTATCCTCGACCCTAATAACCCTATTAAAGGCTTAAACGACTCAAAAAAATTGTCAGAGAAGAAACGTCTTGCGTTGCTTCCTGAGATAAAAGAGAAAGCGCTGGCATGGTCGGTTGGTCGTTGCTCTCCGCAAGAAATTGATGAGTTAAATATTCTACAAGCAACCATGGTAGCGATGCAGCGTGCCATTGCGGGGCTGAGCATTCAGCCAGACATGGCTCTGATCGATGGTAACCGTGTTCCAGAATTACCTATGGATGGTTTGGCGATTGTGAAAGGGGACTTGCGAGTTGCTGAAATCAGCGCAGCGTCTATCATCGCTAAAGTGGTTCGTGACCAAGAGATGGAAGAACTTGATAAACTTCATCCTGAGTTTGGTTTTGCTCAACATAAAGGTTACCCGACCAAGGCGCATTTCGAAGCGATTGAAAAACATGGTGTAACTGAGCATTACCGCAAAAGCTTTAAACCAGTAAAACGTGTTCTTGGTATTGATTAGAGTGCGTTGAGTAAACTTTATATTGCTCTGGCTTCCTATTGATTGGAGCCGGCTATCGAATAAAGTTGCCTACTTGCAGTAGAAAAAAATAGAATACATCCAGTTGTAATCCTAGGCTCACGTCTAGAACTCAGGAAAAATAATGTCAGATCCAAAATTTGTTCACCTTCGCGTACACAGTGACTTTTCTATGGTGGATGGCCTGTCAAAGGTACCACCACTTGTTAAGAAAGTTGCTGAGATGGGTATGCCCGCACTAGCACTGACCGACTTTACTAACCTATGTGGTTTGGTGAAGTTCTACGGTACTGCCCACGGGTGCGGGATTAAACCCATTATTGGTGCTGACTTCCTGATGCAATCTCCTGAGTTTGGCGACGAACTGACTAAACTCACCGTTATTGCAACGAGTAACAAAGGTTACAACAACCTAACGTTATTGATTTCAAAAGCTTACCTTCGCGGCCATGTACAGCATCAACCAGTGATTGATAAAGAGTGGCTGATTGAACATGCCGAAGGCCTGATTCTTTTATCGGGTGCGAAAGAAGGTGAGATTGGTAAGGCGTTGCTAAAAGGCAACCGTGAGTTGGTTACAAGTAGTGTCGAGTTTTACAAAACACACTTTGCCGACCGATTTTATCTGGAGCTGATCCGTACTGGGCGTCCGGATGAAGAGTCTTATCTGCACTTTGCGCTGGAACTGGCCGAGCAAGAAGACCTGCCAGTTGTCGCGACCAACGAAGTGGTATTTATTTCTGAAGACTTGTTTGACGCCCATGAAATCCGTGTGGCGATTCACGATGGCTTTACCATGGTCGATCCACGTCGACCGAAAAACTACAGTCCACAACAGTACCTCCGTAGCGAAGAAGAGATGTGTGAGCTTTTCTCAGACATTCCTGAAGCTCTGGAAAACAGTGTTGAGATCGCTAAGCGTTGTAATGTCACCGTTCGATTAGGCGAATACTTCTTGCCTAACTTCCCGACCGAAGGTTTGGCGATTGAAGACTTCCTGATTAAGAAATCAGAAGAAGGCCTTGAGCGACGTTTAGCATTCCTATTTCCTGATGAGAAAGTTCGTGCTGAACGCAGACCTGAATACGATGAGCGACTCAAGATCGAACTTGAAGTTGTCAACAACATGGGTTTCCCAGGTTACTTCTTGATCGTAATGGAATTCATCCAATGGTCAAAAGATAACGACGTGCCAGTAGGTCCTGGTCGTGGTTCTGGTGCCGGTTCTTTGGTGGCTTACGCATTGGATATCACCGATCTCGATCCACTTGAATACGATCTACTTTTCGAACGTTTCTTGAACCCAGAACGTGTATCCATGCCCGATTTCGATATCGACTTCTGTATGGATAAGCGTGACCAAGTTATCGACCACGTTGCTGAAATGTACGGTCGTGATGCGGTATCTCAGATCATCACCTTTGGTACCATGGCGGCGAAAGCGGTAATCCGAGATGTAGGTCGTGTGTTAGGCCACCCATTTGGTTTTGTTGACCGAATTTCTAAACTGGTTCCGCCTGATCCGGGTATGACGTTAGAGAAAGCATTCCTCGCTGAGCCTGCCTTACCTGAACTCTATGATGGTGATGAAGAAGTTCGTGAGCTGATTGATAAGTGTCGCATCCTAGAAGGTTGTACGCGAAACGCCGGTAAACACGCGGGTGGTGTTGTAATCTCACCCACCACGATTACCGACTTTGCACCTATCTATGCCGATGCGGAAGGTAACTTCCCGGTAACGCAATTCGATAAGAATGACGTAGAAACTGCAGGCTTGGTTAAGTTCGACTTCTTGGGTCTACGTACACTAACAATCATCGACTGGGCGTTAGGCCTAGTGAACCCGCGTTTGGCTAAAGAGGGTAAGGCTCCGGTTCGTATCGAATCGATTCCTCTGGATGATCAAGCCTCATTTAACTTATTACAAAACTCTGAAACGACGGCGGTATTCCAGCTGGAATCTCGCGGTATGAAAGACCTGATCAAGCGTCTACAGCCCGACTGTTTTGAAGATATCATCGCATTGGTGGCCTTGTTCCGTCCGGGCCCTCTGCAATCAGGCATGGTAGATAACTTTATCGACCGTAAACACGGACGAGAGGCGGTATCTTACCCTGATGAAACGTGGCAACACGAATCGTTAAAAGAAACATTAGAACCGACTTACGGCATCATTCTGTATCAAGAACAGGTAATGCAAATCGCTCAGATCCTTGCGGGTTATACGCTTGGTGGAGCCGACATGCTGCGTCGTGCGATGGGTAAGAAAAAGCCTGAAGAGATGGCAAAACAGCGCGGTACCTTCAAAGAAGGTGCTGAAGCTAATGGTGTTGATGGCGAACTGTCCATGAAGATCTTTGACTTGGTAGAGAAGTTTGCGGGCTACGGCTTTAACAAATCTCACTCGGCTGCATACGCACTGGTTTCTTATCAAACACTATGGCTCAAAACGCATTACCCTGCAGAATTCATGGCGGCAGTAATGACCGCGGATATGGATAACACCGAGAAGGTTATTGGCCTTGTCGATGAATGTTTCCGTATGAAGCTCAAGCTCCTTCCACCTGATATTAACTCTGGTTTATACCGCTTTAATGTCGATGAAGATGGCGCGATTGTTTATGGTATCGGTGCGATTAAAGGGGTGGGTGAAGGCCCAATTGAAGCCATTATTGAAGCGCGTAACAAGGGCGGTTACTTTAAAGACTTGTTCGACTTCTGTGCACGACTTGATCTGAAAAAAGTGAACAAGCGTGTTATCGAAAAGTTGATTCTGTCGGGCGCCTTAGATAGATTAGGTCCTCACCGAGCAGCGATGATGGCCTCATTGAAAGATGCGGTTAAGGCGGCAAGCCAACATCACCACGCTGAGTCTTTTGGTCAATCGGATATGTTTGGTGTTTTGACTGATGCTCCGGAAGAGGTGGAACACAAGTACACCCAAGTACCGAAGTGGCCTGAAAAGGTTTGGCTTGAAGGTGAACGTGAAACTCTGGGCTTGTATTTAACGGGTCACCCGGTTAACGCTTACATTAAAGAACTCGCGAAATACACCAGCTGTCGCTTGAAAGATGCCACGCCAACTCGTCGTGACCAGTCATTAACGATTGCAGGCTTAGTAATTGCTGCTAGGGTAATGACCACGAAGCGCGGAACTCGAATTGGTTTGATGACCCTCGACGACCGATCGGGGCGAATGGAAGTGATGTTGTTCTCGGATGCACTTGATCGTTACGCTGAATTGCTCGAAAAAGATAAAATAGTGGTCGTTTCTGGACAGGTCAGCTTTGATGATTTCAATGGTGGGCTTAAAATGTCCGCGCGCGAGGTCATGGACTTAGGAAGCGCCCGTGAGAAATATGCTCGTGGGGTGTCGATATCTATCGACCAATCCCAAATTAATGGTCAATTTTTTGAACGCTTTAGTCAAATCTTAGAACCTTATAGAGCCGGAACGGTCCCAGTCAATGTATACTACCAGCGTGCCGACGCTAGAGCGCGGTTAACATTGGGCACAGAATGGCGTGTGACGCCAAGTGATACATTACTAGACGAATTAAAACAGCTGCTTGGAAATAGCCAAGTAGAACTCGAATTTAACTAAAATTTAGCTCCATGATTGTGGAGCTGAATCAACAAGGATTCATAGATGAGCCTGAACTTTCTAGAATTTGAAAAGCCTATCGCTGAACTTGAAGCAAAAATCGAAGCGCTACGTGACGTTTCACGTCACGGTGGTGACACAGCGGTAGATCTAGACAAAGAAATTGAACAACTAGAGAAAAAAAGCTTAGAGCTTAAACAGAAAATCTTTAGTGACCTAGGTGCATGGCAAGTAGCTCAACTTGCTCGTCACCCGCAACGTCCGTACACCAAAGATTACCTGGAGCATGCCTTCACAGAATTTGAAGAGATGGCGGGCGATCGCGCTTTCGCTGACGACAAAGCAATTGTGGGTGGTATGGCTCGTCTAAATGGTCGTCCTGTTATGGTTATTGGTCACCAGAAAGGTCGTGAGACTAAAGAAAAAGTGATTCGTAACTTTGGTATGCCAAAGCCAGAAGGTTACCGTAAGGCACTTCGCCTAATGGAAACAGCTGAGCGTTTCAACATGCCAATCATTACTTTCATCGACACAGCGGGTGCATATCCAGGTGTTGGTGCTGAAGAACGTGGTCAATCTGAAGCTATCGCAAAGAACCTTAAAGTTATGGCTGGCCTATCTGTGCCAGTTATCTGTAACGTTGTTGGTGAAGGCGGTTCAGGTGGTGCACTAGCGATTGGTGTTGGCGATTACGTGAACATGCTTCAGTACTCTACGTACTCAGTAATCTCTCCAGAAGGTTGTGCTTCAATCTTGTGGCGTGATTCAGATAAAGCACCACAAGCTGCTGAAGCGATGGGCCTAGTTGCTCCTCGTCTGAAAGATCTTGAGCTTATCGACGAAATCATTCCTGAGCCTCTAGGTGGCGCGCATCGCGATCCAGTACAAACGGCTCAGAACATGAAAGACATGCTAGTTAAACAGCTAGAAGAGCTAGAGCAGTTTGATAACGAAGCACTACTTGAGCGTCGTTACCAACGCCTAATGAGCTACGGTTACTGCTGATAAGCATGCCTTGAAATGAGGCAGCTTCAAGTAACAAGATGATGAAAGGGTTGGACTCAGTGCCAACCCTTTTTTATTATTAAAATATTATCCCTTCAAACCTACTCTCATGGTTCACTCGCTCATGACTCACTTAATCGAAACCTTCACATCGGTACTTCATCAAAGCGCACTCAAGCCTAGTCGGTTGATCGTGGCTTTTAGTGGCGGTGTTGATTCGCGAGTATTGTTAGAGTTAGCGGCGCAGTTCGCGCAAACGCATAACATTGAGTGTCGTGCGGTACATGTTCACCATGGGCTAAGCGACAATGCAGATTGCTGGGCGAATCAATGCCAAGCGTGGTGTGATGCTTTGTCTGTTTCGTTAGCAGTAGAAAGGGTATCGCTGGATATCAACAGTGGTGAGAGCGTTGAAAAGCTTGCTCGAGTTGCTCGATACCAAGCTTTTCAGCAACACATCCGACAGGGTGATGTGCTTGTTACAGGTCAACACATTGACGACCAACTTGAGACTTTCTTGTTGGCGTTAAAACGTGGCAGTGGCCCGAAAGGACTCTCTTCAATGGCTCAAGTGATGCCATTTGGAGAAGCGTTCATTGTGAGACCTTTGTTGTCGGTGACTCGATCGGATATTGAAAAGTCTGCGCGCGATATGGGCTTAACTTGGGTCGAAGATGAGAGTAATCAGGATCTGCGCTTTGATCGGAATTTCATTCGTCATCAAGTCGCGCCAACATTAACAGAACGCTGGCCAAGCTTTCGGGAATCGGTCAGTCGCAGTGCTCAGCTTTGCGCAGAGCAAGAGTTACTGCTCGATGAGTTGCTTGAATCACATTTCCAGAAAGCACTAAGTAGCAATGAAAGCCAAAGCTTAAGCATCGAGGCATTATCTAAGCATTCTGATTTACTACGAGCACGACTGATAAGAATGTGGCTTAGCCACTGTAAGCAATCGATGCCGAGTCAAAAACAGCTCAAGCTTATGTGGGATGAAGTCGCATGCGCTCAGACGGACGCCAACCCTAAGTTGGTGTTGAATGATGCCGAAGTTAGACGCTTTAATCATCAGCTCTATCTAGTGAGACAGACTAAAGATTTATCCGATTGGCAAAGTGGCCTCTCGATTGGAGATAACTTAGAGTTGCCAGATGGCTTAGGAATAATCCACTTAAAGTCAGTGACGAGTGATGCTGTTACTAACAGCCGTGATGCGCAAAGTTTTAGCCTGACGGGTGTTCAAGGAGCACTACGAGTCATCTTTAACCCTGAAGGGCTCTCGGCTCATCCTGTTGGGCGAGGGCATAGCAGAAAGCTTAAGAAGCTCTTTCAAGAATACCAAGTACCCAGTTGGTTACGACGCAGAACGCCAATATTAATGGATGGCGATCGAGTGATCGCTGTTATGGGCTTATTCGTAGATAAAAACTACGAAGGTCAAGATTGTGAAGCGCTTTGGAGCAAGTAAAAAAAGTTTGTGTCACAATTCGACGTCACTTTAATAAAAATAATTAATGGAATATGCAATGAAGAAAATTACACTAGGATTAGTTCTTGGATTTGGACTATTGAGTGGTAACGCTCTGGCGGGTGATGTTGCTGCGGGTCAAGCTAAAGCAGCAATCTGTGCAGCATGTCATGGTGCAGACGGTATCGCAGTGATCCCAGGTTACCCAAACCTTAAAGGTCAAAACGAGCAATACATCGCTTCATCAATTAACGCATACAAGAACGGCCAGCGCACCGGCGGTTTGGCTGCTGTAATGCAGGCTCAAGCTTCCATGTTGAGTGATGAAGATATCGCGAATCTAGCTGCTTACTACGCAAGCCTTAAGTAAAACCTTCTCAAAGCGCTGATTAAACAAGATGATAAATTTCGAGCCAGAGCTTTAAAGCTCTGGCTTTTTTCATTGAATGTTTACTATAGCTAACCGATAATGAGCCATTCGCACAGTTTAAGGGATGAACATGAAAAAGATTGAAGCCATTATCAAGCCATTCAAACTTGATGATGTACGTGAAGCACTTGCAGAAGTGGGCATTACGGGCATGACAGTATCTGAAGTTAAAGGCTTTGGACGTCAAAAAGGTCATACTGAGCTATACCGCGGCGCAGAGTACATGGTCGACTTTTTACCTAAAGTGAAATTGGAAATTGTTGTGACTGACGAAGTGGCTGACCAATGTGTTGATACCATTATCGAAACAGCGCAAACAGGTAAAATCGGCGACGGTAAGATCTTCATTACTGACGTTGAACGTGTGGTACGTATTCGTACTGGCGAAGAAGACGAAGACGCCGTATAAAAAAACTATTACCCTAAAAGGAGCGTTTATCGCTCCTTTTTCATTTCTGGTAGGGTGCTGTATGTTTAAGAAAACCATCATTGTTATCGCAGTCTTGATAACACTTGCTGTTGCTAGTTTTCATCTTATCTTCGTGATCCCGAATAAACCCAATCTGATCACTTCCTCTCAAAACACCAGTAACGATATCTATAGCTGCTACCAAAACTCGAAACCGAAGGCGATTGATGTGTCTGACGGGTTGAGCCTCACCGTGTGGAATATATACAAGCAAAACCGCAGTAACTGGCAGAGTGAGTTAAATAAACTCTCGGCAGGAAGCGATCTAGTCTTACTGCAAGAAGCGAGTATGACAGAAGGGCTTCGCCAATGGGTGACCAGTGGCCAGTGGGGAAGTACTCGAGTGAATGCGTTCGAAGCCTTTGAGCAAAGTGCTGGTGTACTCAATCTAGCGACACATTTGCCGATCGAAGCTTGTGCTTATACTCATGAAGAGCCTTGGCTTCAACTGCCCAAATCGGCACTTTGGTCTCGTTATCAATTGAGTAATGGTGAAGAGCTAGCGGTCATCAATATCCACGCGGTGAACTTTACGTTTGGTACTGAAGATTACGAAGCTCAACTCGAGAGCTTGACTGATAACCTGCAGCAATATCGTGGGCCTGTCGTTTTTGCTGGCGACTTTAACAGTTGGAGTGAGGCGCGCTTTTCTGTATTAAAAACTGAACTGGAAAAGGTAGGCTTGAAAGAGGTCGCTTTTGAACCCGATAACCGCACCCAATTTATTACGGGTTTGGTACTAGACCATGTGTTTTATCGTGGCTTAGAAGTAGAAAAAGCAAAAGCGCCCATCACGGACGCTTCTGATCATAACCCTATGCGAGTGACCTTTAAGGCTAAATAGTAAGAAGCTATCAGTTATCAGCTACTGGCTATTAGTTATTGGATCTTAGCTATTTGCCATTCGCCCTGTGGTTATTTTTGGTAATAAGCAATGGAATAAATAGGCTAGAGAGTTTTCGCTAGCCTTATCTCTTCAACTTAAAATATTAAAATGTAGAGCGCCCAGATTAGGTAGTAGCCAACCCATGGTAAGCCTGAAATCACAAGCGCTTGCCCGCGTTCAAACTCAGTCCATGTTAATACCGCGGCATAACCCAGCACGATGTACCATGGCAGTAATAGTGGTAATGAGCTAGCAAACTGCGACCAGTCATTGGTTAGCGGTAACTTGATTAAGCCGTTTAAGCTGTTCAAGTCAGCAGCGTAGTTCATCACATGTCCGTGCTTGAGTATAAGGCTTGCGTAGCTCGCCACGTCACCTAAAACAGCCGGGAACATCACAACAGATGAAGCTGCAAACCATCGCCAGTAACTGTGCTGATGTTGGCTTGGTTTGGTTGCTAGGTTAAACCAGAACGCCAACAGAGCGATGGTTAACGTTCGGCCAAACACATCGCTGATGATTTCACTCGCGAGTAGGGTATTGCTGTCAAGTAACGCCAATTGATCAGGGTTAGTTTGAGCGAGTTGCTGTGACAGCTCTGCGCTCAACCATGCAAAATCCACATTCGAAAAATAGGCACCCCAAAATAAAAATGGACTGAGTATTAATACGACGTAGGGTTGCCATCCCCAAGCACTTCGCTGATAAAGCGCTAAGAAACAAGCTGTTGGTGCTCGGAAAATATCCAACAGCATGACGAGTGGGTTACTTGACGGATTCATACACTTACCTTAGTTACATCAACATACAGCTTCAGTTTTTGTCCTGGCTGTAGGTATTTTTTGTTCTGCAAAGTGTTCCATTTTACAACATCTGCACTTTTTACTTTGAACTTTGATGCAATACCGCTGACTGTGTCACCCGATCTTACGTTATAAAAGATAGTACGGATGATGGCACCGTCTGAACCATTCTTCCAAATGACCAGTTCTTGACCAATACGCAGTGTGTCACGTGGTCCCATGCCATTCCACTTAGCCAGTGATTGGTGAGATACCTTATTTGCGCGTGCAATCGTCCATAGGCTGTCACCACTTCTTACCGTATGGCTGAGCTTATATTGACCACGACTCTTCGACTGTGTGCTTGCTAGGCGGTTTGAAGCGCTTAGTGCGTACGTTTTGTCGTCTTTGGTTGAGGTTGGGATAAGTAGGTGCTGACCAATACGGATATTGTTGTTGCTCATCCCGTTTGCAGAACGAATCACTTTGCTGGTGGTGTTGTATTTACTCGCCAGTACGCTGATGCTATCGCCAGATTGCACTTTATAACGCACCAACTTCATGCCTTTGCCTTTATTGGAAGCCACTTCTTTGTTGAACTTCTCAACAGAGCTTAGAGGAAGCAATAATTGCTGATGCTTTTCTGGTGCCGTCGCCCATTGGTTATAAGCTGGGTTATAGCCTTGCAGCTCTTTTACCGGAATGCCTGCGTAGTTTGCCGCAATCGCCAGATCAAGTTGTTCGTCTGGGTTAACCAGAGTCAATACCGGCTTGTTAGGGATTGCAGGAATGTCGATGCCATACTTTTCTTGGTTGGCAATCACGTCAGCCAGTGCAAGTAGCTTAGGCACGTAGCTGCTGGTCTCTTTTGGTAAATCCAAAGAGAAGAAGTCGATTGGCTTACCCAGCTTCTTGTTCTTGCGGATAGCACTGCTTACACGACCACCGCCACTGTTATAGGCAGCAATGGCATGATTCCAATCGCCATCGAAACGTCTGTTAAGGTCTGATAGGAAATCCAATGCAGCATCAGTAGAAGCGGCGACATCACGACGACCGTCGTACCAGAAGTTCTGTTCAAGCCCGTAATCTTTGCCTGTGCCTGAAATAAATTGCCATAGACCTGCAGCACTACCATGTGAGTAGGCGAACGCATCGAAAGAACTTTCTACAACCGGCAACAATGCCAATTCTAGTGGTAAGCCTTTTTCTTCAATCTTAGTTGTGATCAGATAAAGGAAGGGTTCAGCACGTTGTGAGACGGTTTTTAGATGACTAGGGTGCTTTAGATACCAAGTTCGGTAGTAATCGACCTTCTTTTGGTCTGGTACTTCCATTTCAAGTTGCATCGCAATACGTTTCCAAACATCTTCTTGTGTTTGTGGAGTAACGACAGGTGCTTCAACTTTTGGTTCTTCTTTGGTCGCTTCTGATGAAACGTTCGTTTGAGAAACTTCTTTAGTAGGAGATGTGTTGGTTTGCTCGGAAGCTTGGTCTGGATTCTCTGACTGAGTTAATTGGCAACCAGAAAGTAGTAGTACCAAAGCCCAGCTGTACTTAACTCGCATGTTACAGCCTTTTTAATAAACGGCCGATGATAATACTTGCCACCCCCTATGAGTGACAAGTCTGGATTTGTTAAAATTCGTTCTTCCACGTACGTAAAGCGGTGAACACTGACAGAGGATCGGTGTTTTCGGTGCGGTTAGAGACTGATTTGATTACACTTGGCTCGGTGTAACGTAAGAAAGGGTTCACGAACTTCTCTTGTCTCAAATTTGTGGGGATGGTCGACTTATTTTGCGCGCGCAGTCGGTTTACTTGGTCGCGATATTGCTGCAAATGTTGGTTATCAGGCTCAACAGCCAGTGCGAAAGCGATATTGGCGGCTGTGTATTCGTGTGCACAATAGACTTCGGTTTCTTGAGGTAGCGCTGTGATCTTGTTCAGTGCATCAAACATCTGTTGTGGTGTGCCTTCCATGATTCGGCCGCAACCTGCTGAAAACAGCACATCACCACAAAATAGCTTAGCATCACCCACATAGCCAATGTGTCCTGCAGTATGGCCACTAAGCCCTAGCACGAGGAACACTTCTCCAAACAGCTCCAACTGGTCACCGTCATCGACTGGATGAGTCAGAGTTGGAATTGGCTCATTTCTAGGGCCAACGACGTCTACGTTTGGGAATTGTCTGACTAATTCTGGAACGCCACCAATGTGATCATGGTGGTGGTGTGTAATCAAGATTGCATCTAAAGTTAGCTCATGGTGTGCTAAGTACTCTAATACTGGAGCAGCATCACCAGGGTCGACGACAGCACAACGGCGATCGCTATTTTCAATCAGCCAGATGTAATTGTCGTTAAATGCAGGTATGCTTTTGATATGTAACATTATTGGTTCTCCAGTCACTTTTAGTGAGACAGAATAAGTGAGACAGATTATTGATGAAGCCAGCACGTAGCAGAAAAAAGTTTGAGTGTCCTTACACTTGGGCACAGTTGCACAATGGGGACTGGTTGAGAGAATCTATTCAAACTCGACTCGATGAGTGGTGCCCAAAGCTATTTGGTTACCATATGCTCAAGCTCGGCGGCCTCAGTAGTGAGATTTCTAGCTGCACATGCAACATTCAACATCAAGTAAACCTAGATATCCAGAACCCATTACATAATGTGATAGCGGATGGCTATAATTTACCCTTTTTAGAGAAAAGCTTTGATGTTGTGGTGCTCAGTCATCAATTAGATTATAGCAACGACCCTCACCGATTATTGAGAGAGGTTGATCGAGTGATGATGGACGATGGTTATATCATCATTACTGGCTTCAATCCGTTTAGTATTACCGGACTTGCAAGTTTACTGCCTTGGCGTAAGAACAGTTTGCCTTGGAGTGGACGCATGTATACGCCAAACCGAATTAAAGACTGGTTAGGTGTATTGAACTATGAAGTGATTCATTGCGATACCTATGCGTTGTTTCCGATGAGTAAATATCAGGCAGTGTGGACGTGGTTAGAGAACAGCTTGGGTGGCTGTGCTTCCTTTGCGGGAAGCCAATATTTTATTGTTGCTCGTAAGCGTACTTATCCGCTCAAACCGATTAAGCCTCATTGGCATCTCAAACGACGCTTTTCTCCTGTTGGAGCAAGCTTTAGAACCAATAGCCGTCCCACGCAGCATTCAAACAAGGCTTCATATCCGCTAAAAACAGAAAAAGCCGACTAGTAGTCGGCTTTCATCTATTAATTAGGCTAAGGAATTATCAATCAGTTTAAGACATTATAAATCTGGTTCGAATGTCACATTGTATTGAACCCAGATCATTAGCTAGGCTGATAGCCTGTATCTTCTTGAGTCGGGTTTTCAGCCGCGTTTCTTGCTAAATCATCACACATTTCGTTTTCTCTGTGTCCTGCGTGTCCTTTTACCCAACGCCAATCAACGCTATGACGCGCGGTCTCTTTATCTAGCCGTTGCCAAAGGTCGGCGTTTTTAACCGGCTTCTTATCGGCTGTTTTCCAATCACGCTTTTTCCAGTTATGGATCCACTGGGTGATGCCTTGACGTACGTATTGGCTATCTGTTGTTAGAATCACAGAGCAGGGTTCTTTGAGTGTTTGAAGCGCAATGACTGCGGCGAGCATTTCCATTCGATTGTTGGTCGTCAGTGTGAAGCCTTCTGCTAGTGTCTTTTCGACTTTTTTATAGCGAAGTACGATGCCATAGCCACCAGGACCTGGATTGCCTAAACAAGAACCATCAGTGAAAATTTCAACTTGTTTCGTCATGATTTGATACTATTACCTCAAGCACATTATCGGCATAGTCTGACACAGATATCCTTATGAATACCAGTAGCACTCCAGAACAAAGCGTTGACGCAGCAGCGAACTCCAAATCAGAAAATGGGGCGAACGCAGAAAACAAGCGCATCATTGTACTCGATACCGAAACAACCGGTATGAATACGGAAGGTGGCCCTCACTACATGGGTCATCGCATCGTAGAGATCGGTGCCGTCGAGATCATCAACCGTAGATTGACCGGACGTCATTTCCACGTCTACATCAAGCCCGATCGTGCCATTCAAGAAGAGGCGATTGGCGTTCACGGTATTACTGATGAGTTTTTGGTAGATAAGCCTGAGTATCAAGATATACACAAAGAGTTTCTCGACTTTATCAAAGGTGCTGAGCTGGTGGCTCACAATGCGCCCTTCGATACGGGTTTTATGGACTATGAGTTTGAGAAGCTTAACCCTGCGATTGGTAAAACGGATGACTACTGTAAAGTTACCGATACCTTGGCGATGGCGAAAAAGATATTCCCTGGTAAAAGAAACAACCTAGATATCTTATGTGACCGTTATGGTATTGATAACTCACACCGTACTCTCCACGGCGCTTTACTCGATGCGGAGATTCTAGCTGACGTCTATTTATTGATGACAGGTGGACAAACTTCGCTGCAATTTAACGCTGGCCAACAAGATGGCGGTGCAGAAAGTATCCGAAGAGCAGAAAGTGGTAGAAAATCCCTAAAGGTTTTACGAGCTACGGCCGATGAAGTAGAAGCGCATCAAAGTCGTTTAGATCTCGTCGAGAAAAGCGGAAGCTGCCTCTGGCGTCAGTAGGGAGAAAGTATGTTAAGGGTATTGGCTACCGGTTACTTATTGCTGTTAAGCTTTAGCTTGCATGCGGCAACGGAATCCGTAATGAGTTTATTGGACAACCGTTTTCGCGTTGATCCCAGTATTGAACAAGTCACCTTTGTGATTTATCGAGCCGATAACTCTAAACCTGTCGTTTTGGTTCGCCCTGATGGCAAGAAATACTACGCTTGGCGCAATGCCGATAATGTCCGTTGGTATGAAGAATCGTCAATGGACATCATATCTATCGACAACCCGATGCCAGGTCCTTGGCAAGCGGTTGGTAAGGTCTCACCTAAGAACAACATCAAGCTATTGTCTCACCTTGTTTTAGATGCCAATGACTTTCCTGACAAACTGTACCAAACCGAACACATTAAATTTACGGCTCGTTTGACCTCAGACGGCAAGCCTTTGGTGCTGCGTGACTTTTTAGATCGCGTAAAGCTTAAGGTCACTTTTACTAAGTTCGTTGAAAATGAAGAATCTTTGGTGAGAGAGGCGCGTCCCGTTCCGGTTGTGATGGGCGAGTTTGCCGATGATGGCAGTGGTCTGGATGAACAAGCCGGAGATGGCGTTTTTACTGTGTCGTTACCGATTGATATTGAGCCGGGTAAATACCGTGCGCGTATTACTTCTGGTAATGGTGTGTTCCTTCGAGCACAAGAACAAGAGGTCTTGGTCTACCCAACACCGCTCACCACGACGTTTATTCAGTCTCGTAAAGAAGGGCTGCCTCATACTATTGTCGTATCAGGTGAACCGGGCATGATAGCCCCAAGCTCATTAGCCGTTCATGTTGAGCATAAAGCCCCTGATGAGTATGTAACGTATAAGCAAGGCCAAGCTGAAGTCGATGCGATGAAAGTGCCTTTAGAGGTGCCTTACAATGGTGATTTGGGGATTTATAGTTGGTCAGGAATGGTTTACGCCACCGATGCTTCAAGTCAACGTCCACTGATCTTTCCAATTACAGAACAATCATACAGCGTTGTTGAAGATATCGATTTAGCTGAGTCAAGACGCCTTCAAGAAGAAGCGCTAGCCGAGCAAAAACGTATTGCGACAGAGTTGATGATTCTTCAGAAACGTGAAGATGACCGACAACGCAGTATGATCATTATTGCTATCGGTAATGTTGTCGCGATTCTATTGGGCTTGTTGATCTGGTTTGTGATTCGTAAAGTGACGGCAAAGAAACAAGCTCAGCCTGAGATGCAGCTAAGAGCTCCTAAATAAAACAGGAGTAGTCGCTGACGAGTTCATTCAGCGTTGGCTTTAGCTCTTCGAGGTAAGTCGCTCATCGATATAAGCTGCTCATGGATGTAACATTGCGACTACTTTATTGTGATATAAAAAAACGGGACTCTATGAGTCCCGTTTTTGCTTCTGGTCTATCTCGTGTACCTGGTTTCGTAACTGAATTGCTTAATTACATACCGATACAACTGATACTTTGGCTAGGCCACGTTATCAATCGATTGATCTGGGTATTGTGACTTTGCTGCGAGTTCCTCTGGTGCGAAGTCGTCAACGTTAATCGTATACAGACGGTGCTCTTCTGCGCTAACAAGCAACGCGGCTTCTTGTTCATTTAGAATACCTTTCTCAAGTCCTAATTGAGCAACAAGATCGAGTCTTAAGAAAGCGCGTTTTTGATGCGTCTCTTTGCAGACTTTGTCGAATAAAGGCTCTGCTTGCAGAATCACTTCTAGTGCTTTCTCGATCTTACCAACAGGGTTGTATTCTGTTGCTTCTAAGTATTGACCGCGGCCAATACGTGAACGAGTTTCACTTGGTGTTTGTAGTATGTTCGCTACTTGGCTGTCGAGTTTGTCATTAGGTGCACGGCGAATACGACCAAATGGCATTAACACAACACGAAGTAGACGACCAATTACCGGGTTAGGGAAGTTTGCTAGGAACTCATCAATCGCGACTTCAGTTTGACGTAAGCTATCTTGCATACCCCAATGTACTAGCGGTAGATCCTCAGCGTGGCTGCCTTCACTTTCAAAACGTTTAAGTGTTGCAGACCCTAAGTACAGTTGACTCAGGATGTCGCCCAGTCTTGCTGATAGACGTTCTCTACGTTTCAAAGAACCCCCTAGTACTGCCATTGAAATATCAGACAGTAGCGCTAGGTTAGCGCTGTAGCGGTTCAATTTTTGGTAGTAGCGCTGTGTTTGTTTATCGGTTTTATTCGCTGGTGTTGGCGTATCAGAACCGCGGCCATCGGTTAGACCAAACCATAAGCTGCGAACTAGGTTACTGAGCGTAAAGCTAACGTGGCCAGCTAATGCAGAATCAAACTTATCCAGTGCATCGCTGCTTTCAGAATAAGCTGCTTCCATTTCGCTTAGAACATAAGGGTGACAACGAATCGCACCTTGACCGTAGATGATCATTGAACGAGTCAGGATGTTTGCACCTTCAACGGTAATCGCGATTGGCGAACCTTGGTAGCCACGTGCTAAGAAGTTTGATGGACCTAAACAAATGCCTTTACCACCGACGATATCCATCGCATCGATGATGCTGCGTTGGCCACGGTGAGTACAGTGGTATTTAACGATAGCAGAGATAACTGAAGGCTTTTCGCCAAGGT
This sequence comes from Vibrio lentus, assembly GCF_002875945.1. Classification (GTDB taxonomy): domain Bacteria; phylum Pseudomonadota; class Gammaproteobacteria; order Enterobacterales; family Vibrionaceae; genus Vibrio; species Vibrio apostichopi. The sequence continues at coordinate 24,308 of NZ_MCZK01000104.1, read as the reverse complement.
CGATACCTGCAACGGTCAAGTTACTCGCAGCGTCCATCACGTAAGCATTACCCGCTAGGCGTGCTAGTGGCTCTTCAACCCCTTCCATACGACCGATTGGTTGTTTGAACTGGCGACGAATGCGAGCGTAAGCACCGGTTGCCAGTGCCGCAGACTTGATACCGCCGGTTGAGTTTGAAGGCAGCGTGATACCACGACCAACCGACAGACACTCAACCAGCATACGCCAGCCTTGGCCTGCCATTTTCTGACCACCAATGATGAAATCGATCGGTACGAAGATGTCGTCGCCCTGAGTTGGACCGTTTTGGAATGGGACATTGAGTGGGAAATGACGATTACCAATCTCAACACCTTTTAAATCAGTTGGGATAAGCGCACAGGTGATACCAAGATCTTTTTGATCACCAAGCAGGCCATCCGGGTCACGCAGTTTAAAGGCCAAGCCTAATACGGTCGCGACAGGCGCTAGGGTGATGTAACGCTTGTTCCAAGTTAGGCGCATGCCCAATACTTCTTCACCTTCCCATTCACCCTTACATACCACACCGTAATCTGGGATAGAGCCTGCGTCTGAGCCCGCTTCTGGGCTAGTTAGTGCGAAACAAGGGATCTCTTTACCTTCAGCTAAGCGCGGCAGGTAATGGTTTCTTTGATCTTCGGTGCCGTAGTGTTGCAATAGTTCACCAGGGCCTAGTGAATTAGGTACGCCAACTGTCGATGATAATACGCTCGAAACACCCGTTAGCTTCTGTAGAACCAAAGATTGAGCATAAGCTGAGAATTCTAAACCGCCGTATTTCTTTTTGATGATCATGGCAAAGAATTTGTGGTCTTTTAGGAATTGCCATACCTCTGGTGGTAGATCCGCTAACTCATGCGTCACTTGGTAATCGTTCACCATTTCACAAACCTGATTTACAGGCCCGTCTAAAAAGGCTTGTTCAGCTTCAGATAACTTAGGGTCTGCAATGTCTTGCAGTTTCTTCCATTCTGGTTTGCCTTTGAACAGTTCAGCTTCCCACCAGACCGTACCCGCTTCCAATGCTTCTTTTTCTGTCTGAGACATTGCTGGGAGTACTTTCTTAAACAAAGAAAGCGCTTTTTGACTGATGATGGTTTGACGAATTGCAGGTACAGCAAGCATTGCAACGGCCAAAAGGTAACAAAGCCAGCCAGTGACAGCTACGCCGCCAAACAATGTCAGTACAACCATTGAAGCGGTTAATACGATTAAAGCACGTACCAGACTAACTCTATGGTAAAGGCAGACACCAAAGATGGTTGTCATGGCAAGTAGGGAGAGCAATATGTTCATGATCGATTTCCTTTTCAGAGATCACTTATCGTTATGGTTTTAGGTAAGAGGTCTAACCAGTTAAGTGTAAACAAAATATTAAATATTTGTAAAACTCTAAATTGGGTAAAAAGTGATCTTAATAGAGTTAAAATTCTAATTGTGAGAGGTTGGTGGTGAATAATTGGACGGTTCTGCAGTGAGAGGTTAATTAACGTGGCAATCTTTTAGCTTAAGTATCGACACTATTTCATGTTTGTGGGTAAACTCAGTAATAAAGAGGGGAAAACCCTCAGCTCTCATTTCACGTACTTTAAGTTGCGTAAAAAAATATAAGAGATAAGCCTTATGTACCAAGACCTAATCAAAAGTGAATTGAACGAAGCTGCTGACGTTCTTAACAAGTTTTTGAGCGATGACCACAATATCGCTCAAATTGAAGCTGCGGCAAAATTGATTGCTGACTCATTTAAACAAGAAGGCAAAGTGCTTTCTTGTGGTAACGGTGGTTCACACTGCGATGCGATGCACTTTGCGGAAGAGCTAACTGGCCGTTACCGTGAAAATCGTCCAGGCTACGCTGGTATTGCGATTTCAGACCCTAGCCACTTATCTTGTGTTAGTAACGACTTTGGCTATGACCATGTCTTTTCTCGTTATGTAGAAGCCGTTGGTCGTAAAGGCGATGTGTTGTTTGGTTTGTCGACTTCAGGTAACTCTGCCAACATTTTGAAAGCGATTGAAGCTGCTCAAGCTAAAGGCATGAAAACCATCGCGCTGACCGGTAAAGATGGCGGTAAAATGGCAGGTTGTGCTGATATCGAAATCCGAGTTCCGCATTTTGGTTACGCTGACCGCATCCAAGAGATTCACATTAAGATCATTCACATTGTGATTCAGCTTGTCGAAAAAGAAATGGAATAATAGTTTTACAGACATTTGGAGCCCAGCTTAGGCTCCATTGGTTTTAAAAGGGAGTAGATTAAACCATGTGTGAATTGCTCGGTATGAGCGCGAATGTGCCAACTGATATTTGTTTTAGTTTCACCGGCCTGATGCAGCGTGGAGGTAATACCGGACCACATCGTGATGGGTGGGGAATCACCTTTTATGAAGGGAAGGGCTTTCGAACGTTCAAAGATCCTAACCCTAGCTGTGAATCAAAGATTGCTGAGTTAGTTCAAAACTACCCAATTAAAAGCCAAGCTGTTGTCAGTCATATTCGTCAAGCCAATCGTGGTGGCGTTAATCTAGAAAACACTCACCCATTTACTCGTGAGCTTTGGGGACGATATTGGACCTTCGCTCATAATGGCCAATTAACGGATTACGATGATCTGGTTAGTGGACGTTTCAGACCTGTCGGCGAGACGGACAGTGAGCTTTCTTTTTGTTGGTTAGTGAAGCAATTAGAAGATCGTTTCCCTGAACCACCACAAGACATGGAAGGCATGTTTCGCTTTGTTGCGGAATGTTGTGACCAGTTGCGTGAGAAAGGTGTCTTTAACATGCTACTCAGTGATGGTGAGTACGTCATGACCTATTGTACGAATCACTTGTACTGGATAACAAGACGTGCGCCTTTTGGTAATGCGAGCCTGATTGATGAAGATGTTGAGATAAACTTCCAAGAAGAGACCACGCCAAATGATGTGGTTACGGTCGTCGCAACGCAGCCTCTTACATGCAATGAAGAGTGGTTTAGAATGAAGCCAGGCGAATACGCCCTGTTTCATTTTGGTGAGCTGATCGGTAATAACCATAAAGCGTTGGAAGATGTTGCTTACGCACCTAAAAAGGTGGCAAGCCAAGCTCCGACGGAACCATTGAGCTAAGCTAAGTCTTCTGAATAGTATTATTCTGAAACGTATAAAAGAAAGGCCGCTTACTGAACTAATAAATCAGTAAGCGGCCTTTTTTTGATTTGATTTGATTTGATTTGATTTGATTTGATTTAATTTGATTTGATTTAATTTGATTTGATTTGATTTAGTTTCTGACGAATTACTCTTCTGCGTAACCGTACTTGCCTAATGGTTTTCCGTCTAAGATTGCTTGTCCGTTTGCCATTGATAAACGACCTTCCGCGAACCACTTGCAGACCATAGGGTAAATGCAGTGTTCTTGGGTGAGCACTCGGCTTGCTAGCATGTCGGCATCATCCTCTTCAAATATTGGCACCTTAGCTTGTAAGATTACAGGGCCACCGTCGAGCTCTTCGGTAACAAAGTGGACGCTGGTGCCATGCTCTTTGTCCTGAGCATCAATAGCACGCTGGTGGGTGTGCAGCCCTGGATATTTAGGTAACAAAGAAGGGTGAATATTGATCATTTTACCCGCGTAATGACGAACAAACTCTGAGCTCAGAATACGCATGTAGCCAGCAAGTACAATCAGGTCGGGTTGGTAAGCATCGATCTGAACCATCAATTCATGATCAAACTCTTCACGGGAGTTAAATTCTTTTGGATTCACCGAGTGAGCGTCAACACCTGCTGATTTTGCGCGATCTAGACCAAAAGCATCCGCTTTATTTGAGAAAACGGCCTTAACAGAGGCGTCAATCGTGTGGTTGTCACAGGCATCTAAAATAGCTTGTAAGTTGCTTCCGCTTCCTGAGACTAAAACGACGATGTTTTTCTTAGAGTGACTGTTATTCATAGAATGGCTGTTCTTCATAGACTGGATAATGCAATTGATTAATTAAAGTATTTACAATTTACCTACATAAACTAAGGTTTTCTGCGGGCCAAATAGCAAAATGAGGACCAATAGGTCCTCATTTATTAACTAAGTAAGTGAACGTATCACTTATTTAATTTCAACTTGCTCTTCGCCAGCTTCAGCGTTTGCGATCTCACCGATAACCCAAGCGTTTTCGCCTTCAGCTTTCAGTAGTTCAACAGCAGCGTCTGCTTGATCTTTAGGTAGAGCAACAATTAGGCCTACGCCACAGTTGAAAGTGCGGTACATTTCAAATGTCTCCACGTTTCCTTTCTCTTGTAGCCAGCTGAAAATAGCAGGCCATTCCCAGCTCTTGCCATTAATCACTGCTTTAGTGCCTTCAGGAAGTACGCGTGGGATGTTCTCCCAGAAACCACCACCAGTGATGTGCGAAATAGCATGAATGTCATGCTCTGCAATCATCTTAAGTGCCGATTTGATGTAAATCTTAGTAGGTTCTAGTAGGTGCTCACCGATAGTGCGGCCTTCTAGTTCTTCATTCTTATCAGCACCAGAAACTTCTAGAACTTTACGAATCAAAGAGTAACCGTTTGAGTGTGGACCACTTGAGCCAACCGCGATAAGTGCGTCGCCTGCTGCTACTTTAGTACCATCAATGATGTCAGCTTTTTCTACAACACCAACACAGAAGCCAGCAACGTCGTAGTCGTCGCCTTCGTACATGCCTGGCATTTCAGCCGTTTCGCCACCGATTAGTGCACAACCTGCTTGAACACAACCTTCAGCAATACCTGAAACAACGTCTGCTGCTGTATCTACATCTAGCTTACCTGTTGCGTAGTAGTCTAGGAAGAATAGCGGCTCACCACCTTGAACGATTAGATCGTTCACACACATTGCCACTAGGTCGATACCAATGGTGTCGTGTTTTTTCATATCCAAAGCAAGGCGAAGTTTAGTACCAACACCATCAGTACCTGAAACAAGCACTGGCTCTTTGTATTTCGTTGGAAGTTCACATAGGGCGCCAAAGCCACCAATACCGCCCATTACTTCAGGGCGACGAGTGCGTTTAACGGCACCTTTAATACGGTCTACTAGTGCATTACCTGCGTCGATATCAACACCAGCGTCTTTGTAGCTTAGAGAAGAAGTATTACCACTCACGGGATAGTCCTCGAACTTAAGTTGGATGTGAAAACGGCGCTATTCTAACAGGGCTTGATTACCAAGAGCAAACGTTTGCGCGGTTTTTTTTATTAGAATAAAGATTCTGAAATAACCTTAGAGTTCGTGTATAATCTACAGGTTTGTTTAAATATTGCCGGAGTTGGAAATGAAAGTTGTTGAAGTGAAACACCCGCTAGTAAAACATAAAATTGGCCTGATGCGTGAAGGTGAGATTAGCACTAAGCGTTTTCGTGAGCTAGCGACAGAAGTGGGTAGCCTTCTAACATACGAAGCGACATCAGACTTTGAAACTGAGCGTGTAACTATTAATGGTTGGAACGGTCCAGTTGAAGTTGACCAAATTAAAGGTAAAAAAGTAACTGTAGTGCCAATCTTGCGTGCTGGTCTAGGCATGATGGACGGCGTTCTTGAGCACATCCCAAGTGCACGTATCAGCGTTGTTGGTATCTACCGTGACGAAGAAACGCTTGAGCCAGTACCATACTTCAACAAGCTTGCATCTAACATCGACGAGCGTATTGCTCTAGTGGTAGATCCAATGCTTGCGACAGGTGGTTCTATGATCGCAACGATCGACCTAATGAAAGAGAAAGGTTGTAAGCACTTTAAGATTCTTGTGCTTGTAGCGGCTCCTGAAGGTATCGCAGCTCTAGAAAAAGCGCACCCAGACGTTGAGCTTTACACGGCTGCAATCGATGAGAAGCTAAACGACAAGGGCTACATTGTTCCTGGTCTTGGCGATGCTGGTGATAAGATCTTCGGTACTAAGTAATTCGGTTTCAGCTTAAGTTACTCTAAACCGTTTCTTAACTTGCTGAATTAGCCGTATTAATAAAAAGGGAGAGCATTCGATGCTCTCCCTTTTTTGATCTTGCTAGCTTGTGATGCTCTTTATTGAGTATCACAAGCCTCTATCAATTCGTCGATTTGCCGTTAGTCGATTTGCGCTTTATCTACAACGGTGTTGTCGCCTAGCTCTTCAGGAAGGACTAGGTTCAGTAGAATCGCCACGATACCGCATAAGCTTACGCCTTGAAGGCTAAAGTCACCGATGCCAAATGCCATGCCCGCCAATACCGAATACTAGAGTAATACCGACAATCACAAGGTTACGTGATTTGTGTAGGTCAACTTTGCTCTGAATTAGAGTGTTCAGGCCGACTGTTGCGATTGAACCAAACAGTAGAATCATGATGCCGCCCATTACAGGAACTGGAATCGTTTGAAGTAGAGCACCTAACTTACCAACCAATGCTAGAACAATCGCTGTTACTGCTGCCCAAGTCATGATCACTGGGTTAAATGCTTTCGTCAGCATTACCGCACCGGTTACTTCACTGTAGGTTGTGTTTGGTGGCGCGCCTAGCATAGAAGCTGCAATCGTCGCCACACCGTCACCTGTGATGGTGCGGTGTAGACCTGGTTTCTTAAGGTAGTCTTTGCCGGTTACGTTAGAGATAGCAAGCATGTCGCCAACGTGTTCAACGGCCGGTGCAATCGCAACAAACACCATAAAGAAGATAGCGTTGATATTGAACTCTGGCGCGGTGAAGTTAGGTAGAGCTAACCAAGCAGCTTGAGCAACTGGCGTGAAATCAACGACACCGTAAACCAAGCTTGTGATGTAACCCGCTACAATGCCGCCGAAGATTGGTAGCAGTTTAAGGAAGCCTTTCGAGAACACACTGATGACAATCGTCACTAGCAATGAAATAGATGAAATCCACAATGCTGCGTCTGCATCGATAAGCTGAACTGCACCATCACCTGTTTTACCTAGCGCCATGTTTACCGCAACAGGCGCAAGACCTAAACCGATCACCATGATCACTGGGCCAACCACGACTGGTGGAAGCAGCTTATGGATGAAGGCTACGCCACGCACTTTAATCAACGCACCCATTAATACATACACCACACCGGCTGCCATTAGGCCACCCATGGTTGCACCTACACCCCAAGTTTGAATACCAAACATGATAGGGGCGATGAATGCAAAAGAAGATGCTAAGAAGATTGGCACTGAACGGCGTGTAATAAGTTGGAATAAAAGGGTACCGATACCTGCGCCAAAGAGTGCAACGTTGGGATCAAGTCCTGTTAGTAGCGGCACCAGTACAAGCGCACCAAACGCTACAAACAGCATTTGCGCACCTTGCAGAGCATTTTTCATGTTATGTCCTTAAAAATGGTCGTTATATGAAAAGTGAAAAATAAAATTCGCGGGATTCTATCACTTAGCAATCGATTGCCACACCAAATAGATCAAATTTATTTATCTTAGTGATGTTTTATATCCATCGTCGCCCGAAAAACTCAGTTTATAAGTGAGCGATTTATCATGGCCAGGTGATATTTTAAGGTTATTAAACACAGTGGGCGCTATCGACCTTGCCCCTCAATCCATAGTTGCTTATCATCTAGGCACAAGATTTGAATATTAGGATCAGTATGCGCTACATAGCATTGTTGTTGATGGGACTATTAGCCTCTCCGAGTTATGCCTTAACTCAAGTAGATATTTTTAGTGCTGAAGTTGCGATTAACGCTGAAAACAAACAGCCAGAACAAGTGGCAAGAAATACAGGTATGGAGCAGGTATTAATACGTGCGACTGGCCAAACCGATGTCGCTTCGAATGAGACGATTCAAAAGGCGATGCGTAAAAGTTCGCAGTATATGTCTCAAATGAGTTTTGGCGAAAGCAATGACCAATCAACATTGCGTATGCGTTTTAACGGTGCTCAAATCCGTTCTCTATTGACGCAAGCACAGTTGCCGTACTGGCCTGACACGCGTTCAAACATCCTTGTTTGGCTGGTGGAAGAACAGAACTACGACAAGAATATTGTGTGGGAACACTCCAATTCACAATTGGCTGCGGGTTTACAAGCTAACGCAAAAGAGCGCGGCCTACCCCTGACGCTACCTGTTGGTGATTTTGACGATATTACGGGTATTGCGACCTCTGACTTATGGGGCAGCTTTGTCTCGCCAATCAGCAAAGCGAGTCAACGTTACCCGGTTGATGCTGTATTGGTGATTAAGGCTCAATCTTCTGGATTGCGTTGGACTCTGTATGACCAAAAACCAAACCAACTGACGAGCGCACCAAAATCTCCAGTCAGCGGTTCAGTATCGGGCAACAGTGCGACGACTTCTAAGAAGCTTGTTGACCAAATCAGTAACTACTACGCGAGTAAAAGTGCGGTAACGGTTGCGAGTGAATCTTCGGAATCAATCTTAACGCAGTTTATCAGCCTGGATAACGCACAAGACTTCTTCCAGTTGGAGAGTGCACTTAAGCGTTTAAACTCAGTGGCAAGCCTAGATATCCTTAAGATTCAAAACAACGAAGTGACCTTCCGAATTCACTTATTGTCGACTCAACAAGAGTTTGAGCAAGAAGTTGAAAGTATTCGCCAAGTCGCGAAGGTTGAAGAGTCTTACATTGAACCTGAAGTGAGCCCTGAATTTGAAACGCAAGACAACTCCATGTCTGTCGGCGATGATTCAACAGACGCTGTTGATGCTGAGAGTAGCGAGATTGACTCAAGCGTTCAGGTGATTAAAGGCAGTGAGGTATCTATGGATGCTGAGCCAACAGGTACTTCTGATGTAACGTTAGACGAATCTGGTGAAGAAGAACTTACTGTAACAGCACCAGTACACGCTAAGCCAAGCCTAGTATATGAATGGGTTCGCTCGTAATCGTCTACCAAAATGACTGATTGAAATGACATTATGAAAAGCCCTGCAAGAGTTATCTCGCAGGGCTTTTTGTTGTTCTGGTGTTATGTAAGCTCTAAAGCATCGAATCAATATTATTGCTCGAATTTCGCTTTCTCTTTCTTTTCTACTTCAGAAAGGCGCTTAAGCTTAATACCTAACTCTTTGGCTCTAAAACGGGTAAACAAGATATTACCTGCGAAGCCTAGGCTAGTCAGGAGTAGTTCTACAGCTGCTAACAAACGCTCTCCACCGTCTACATACATAATCGTTAACGCGTGTAGGAAGTAGAGCATTAAGACGAAATTCGCCCAAGCGTGCGTATAAGGCTTGCCTGCTAGAATGCCCGGCAATGGCAGTAACAGCGGTACAGCCCAAGCAATCGCAAGTGTGACATTGCTTAGATGCGGGTGCGGCGAAAGCGTCATCTGCCAAGCCACTACCCAAAATAAAAGCAGCAAGTTACCTGCTAACGCTAGGTAGCGAAAGAGCTTTGTTTTGGGAGACATAGCCGTTTCTGGCATATACATCATTGAGAGATTCCCTTCTGGTTGATAGCGATGCGCGCTAAGCGTTTACCTAGGTTCTGCGCTAACTCAATTTCTTCTTTGCTTAATGAAGCGCTCTCTCCAGTACTGCTTGCACCATAAGGTGTGCCACCGGTTTGAGTGGTGTGCAGCGCAGGTTCCGAGTAGGGGATTCCCACGACTAACATGCCATGATGAAGTAGAGGCAACATCATACTTTGCTGTGTCGTCTCTTGACCACCATGCAGTGATGAAGAAGAAGTAAACACACAAGCTGGTTTATCGATGAGATCGCCATTGATCCACATTGATGTTGTGCTATCCCAAAAGTGCTTCATTGGCCCAGCCATATTGCCGAACCAAACTGGGCTGCCTAGTGCTAAACCATCGCAAGAACGAAGTTCTTGCAAGGTCGCAATAGGATCTGTCGGTTGATAACGCGAATCAGGCTGCTCTTCTACCGTGTACACGTCGTTCACCGTTCTTAGCATGGCTTCACAGTTCGGGATAGATTCAACCCCTCGTGCAATTTGTCTTGCTAGCGCTTGTGTGTTGCCGTGGCGACTGTAGTAGAGAACAAGAATGTTAATGCTCATATTGGCTTACAGAATCTCTAGTACTTGCTCTGGTGGGCGACCAATTTTTGCTTTGTTGTTCGCGACAACAACAGGGCGTTCAAACAGTTTTGGATTTGCTGCCATTGCTGAGAAAAGAGCTTCATCAGTCACCGATGCATCACCTAAGTTCGCTTCTTTGTAATCCGCTTCTTTGGTGCGCATCATCTCGCGCACACTAGTAAAACCAAGCTGAGTGAAAAGCACTTTAAGCTGCTCGATAGTTAAAGGTGTGTCTAGGTATTTGATAACCTCAGGCTGTACGCCGTTTGCTTCAAGCAGTTCGAGAGTTTGACGGCTCTTTGAGCAACGTGGGTTATGATAAATCACGACAGACATGGTTCTTCCTCATTATTATTTTTGATTTAGTTGTTCAGTTGAAGCCACCAGAGCGGCTTCTTTATTACGTAATGTTGAGCTTTATTTTTATGTTGTCACCAAGAATGACGGCTAATAAAACAAGCTTATTGCAACGATAAGAAACGTTCGCGCTGAATCATTAGCTGGTCAATTCGAGCATCATAACGTGCTTGTTTTAGGCTGCCGAGTTCTGCGATTTGGCTGGCTTGCGTGTAGTACTGAATCGCTTTGTTCCAGTTGGCTTGCAGTGCCAAAATTTCTGCGCGGGCAGCAAGATCTTCATCGCTATTACCTAAGCTCGTATTGACCTTTGAAAGTAAGTGCCAGCCATTGGTGTCGTTCGGATTATCGTGCGTGTAACGCTGTAATACTCGAACGGCTTCTTGGAAGTTTTCATTTTCAATCAGCGCATTGGCGTAGTTAATGGTCAGAACCGAGTTGTTTGGTTGACGAACCAGCGCTGATTCGAGTTCTTTAATCGCTATCTCAGGCTTTTTCTGTTCAATGTGCAGGTCTGAGATCGCATCTAAATAAAATAGGTTGGTTGGATCGCTGTTGATGAGCTTGGTCAGAATCGGCTCTGCTTTATCCAATTTTTTAGAATCTAGATAAACCAGTGCTTGGCCATATTCTAGTGAAGGCACCATAGCTTTTGGTGCTTTCTTCAGTTTACGTTCAAACCAATCCAAGGCCGCATCATTGTTGATACCCGCATAGCGCGCGACAATACGAGCTCTCGCTAGGTGGTAATCCAATGAAGGAGCCAGTTTAAGTGGCGGATAGCTGCGAGCACGGGCACGAGAATCTGTGATTCGGTCTTCTGGTAACGGGTGAGTTAGCAGCATTGGTGGTGGTGTGCTTGCGTAGCGGTATTCATCAGCCAAACGACCGAAGAAACGTGGCATCGCATTCACATCGAATCCAGCTTTTGCGAGCGTGTTGATACCAAAGCGGTCGGCTTCTTTTTCATTACTACGGGTGTAGTTGATTTGGCTTTGCATGTTACCCGCAGTTGTTGCGGTTAATGCAGCAATGCCCGCTTCAGGCGCTGCAATTGCCAGTAATACAGAGGCGGCAAGTGCTGCGATAGTCGCAGGAGAACGGCGAGCTTGGTCTTCCATACTACGTGCTAAGTGACGTTGGGTAACGTGCGCGATTTCGTGCGCTAATACCGAGGCGAGTTCACTTTCTGATTGAGCATGCAGGAACAGACCTGAGTGCAGCGCAACGTAACCACCAAAGAAAGCGAAGGCGTTAATGTTGCGGTCACGGATCATAAAGAACTGAAAAGGGGTCTTCACATCATTCGCGTTCGCGACAAGGCGATGGCCGAGCGTATCGATATATTGGTTGAGAACAGGGTCGTTGACGATGGGCTGGCTGCTTCTGATGATGCGCATGTAGGCATCACCATAGATAAGTTCTTGGTCGATAGTGAGTGTGCCGCCAGCAGCGGTGCCGATATCCGGTAGCTCCAAACCATTGGTATTCGCCAACGTTGGTGTGCTTAATGTGGCTGCGATGCATAAGCAAGCAATTGAACGAGCGCGTTTAAACATATTAGTCAGTAATACTCCGTTTCATCTGACAGTAAGACAAGTGCAATGCAAATTGGTTCTTTATCTGATTTAACCTTTACCAAGTGCGTGCGCTATCATGAAGGTAGTGAATGAATGAATGAATGAATGATGGCGCGTTTTCAAAAACAGATTACAATACGACCCTTATAATAAGCATCGAGCCCAAGAATGACACCTAATATTCTAGATTTACGCCAAGAGCGATGTCCAATGGCTTTATTATTAGCCAAGCGTCACAGTGTAAAGTTAGAAGTCGGACAGTCATTGTCAATTTATGTCTCTGATAATAGCTCGATGAAAGATATTGTTACTTTTTTGTCTAAGCAAGCCTATGACGTCATCACTGAGGTTTGCTCTAATTACCATCATCTCCTCGTCACTAAAAAGGAATTGCAGTCAGATGCTTGAAATGGTCAATCGTTGGTATAAACGACGTTTCTCTGATCCCCACGCTGTCAGTTTGGTTGCCATCATTCTATTCGGCTTTATTACGATCTACTTCTTTGGTCACCTTATTGCGCCATTATTGGTGGCAATTGTGTTGGCTTACTTGCTTGAGTGGCCTGTTACCCAACTTCAACGGTTAGGTGTTCCAAGAACCCCATCAGTGATGTTGGTGATCTTAATGTTCTTTAGCGTGATGCTATTGGCGATATTTGGTTTGGTACCGACCATTTGGGAGCAAGTGGGCAACCTAATCAATGATATTCCAAGCATGTATGGCAGCCTACAAAAGTTCATCGCGACGATTCCTGAGCGTTACCCTGAACTGGCTAACTTGCAGATTGTTGAGTCAGTTATGTCTAACGCAAAGAACAAAGCACTGGGCTTTGGCGAGAGCGTTGTTAAAGGCTCTTTAGCGTCTCTTGTGAGCTTGGCGACACTGGCGGTTTACCTGATTCTTGTACCACTGCTGATTTTCTTCTTACTGAAAGATAAAGAAGAGATGATCAGAATGGCAAGCGGAGTACTTCCTCGAAATCGTCGTTTGGCGACCAAAGTATGGGTAGAGATGAACCAACAAATCTCCAATTACATTCGCGGTAAGGTTCTCGAGATTTTAATCGTTGGTGGTGTGAGTTATGTCACCTTCGCGATTTTGGATCTTCGTTATTCAGTCTTGTTAGCGGTCGCGGTTGGTTTCTCTGTGCTGATTCCTTATATCGGTGCGGCAGCGGTAACGGTACCTGTGGCGATTGTCGGTTTGTTCCAATGGGGACTAGAACCTCAGTTCTACTGGCTGTTACTAGCGTACGGCATCATCCAAGCGCTAGATGGTAACGTGTTGGTTCCGGTTCTGTTCTCTGAAGCAGTGAACCTGCACCCAGTTGCGATTATTGTTGCGGTATTGGTGTTTGGTGGGCTGTGGGGGTTCTGGGGCGTGTTCTTCGCGATTCCACTGGCAACGCTAGTGAAAGCGGTTTGGAATGCTCTACCGAGTCATGCTCTCGATGATGACCCTGAACATCAGCAGTAGCCTCTGATAGCCAATAGCAATTGAACAAGCTATTAATTTGAATAAGTATAAAAAAGGCGACTATCGATGATAGTCGCCTTTTTGCATTTGGCTTAGTGAGTGGTGTATTTAGATTCGCTAGGTATGAACTTAGAGAATCAACTCACTGAAATCGAGATTAAGCTTCTGGGTTGAAGTAATCTAAAACCACTTCGTGGTGGGTCTTGGTTTTGAACTTATTGAAGACGTGTTCAATCTGACCTTCTTCATCGATTAGGAAGCTAATACGATGCAGACCATCGTATATTTTACCCATAAATTTCTTCTCGCCCCAAACGCCAAACTGTTCAGCAACGCTGTGGTCTTCATCTGATAATAGAGTGAAGTTCAGAGATTTCTTCTCAACGAAGTTTGGTAGGCGTTTGACTGGATCAACACTCACACCCAAAACCACGACATTGAGGTCATCAAGTTGTGCTTTGATATCACGCAGACCTTCCGCTTGCACGATACAACCTGGAGTCATTGCTTTTGGGTAAAAGTAGAAAAGTACTTTTTTACCCTTGAAGTCACCAAGAGATACGATATTGCCATCTTGATCTGGAAGAGAAAAAGCAGGTGCTGGAACACCAGCCGTTAGCGTATTCATGACATTTCCTTTTTAGAGACTGTTTTTAATAAAGTTGAGCGAGCCTTGTACGGATAGGCTCTGACACAGCGCGTCGAATTCTTCTTGTAGCTGCATCAAATTACATTCTGATTGCACAGAAGCGGTAATAGAGATATGGAATTGGTCGTTGTCGAGCTGAACCTTGGACTTATTGATGGTTCGGGCGCTCAGCGAGTCGAGTCCGATGTTGCGGTCAGCAAAGAACTGAGTGAACTGCTCGGTAAGGCCGATTTTATCTTCTGACTCAACGAAGACCTCTACGGTATAAGAGTTTTCAATCACATCGTGAGTTGAGGTGCGCTTCATTATTGTAATCAAGTCGTGCTCTTGACCAAGCAAGGGCAGAGTGGTTTCAACACGAGTGATGTTGTTTGCCTTTCCAGACAGTAGCATGATAAGCGTAAATTCTTCGCCAAATAGGGCGATACGGCTATCAATAATGTTACAGCCTGATTGGGTGACCAAATGAACCACTTGGTTACATACACCTGGGCGATCAGTGCCCACAGCTGTGATTACTAGATGTTGAGTCATAAAATCACGTCTCTATATATTCCATTGATGCATGCATGTTAGCACAGTTAACAAGAGGAATAAGTGTGCGAAGGGGGCTTTTATCAGGCGTTTGCCTTCCGGTGCGCAACAAATGGTAGGAATATCGAGGAGGCTAAAAAGCAAGATAACGCTGCGCTGCGACAGCTTACCTTTTACTGACATCTAGTTTAGCCCTATCCGTTAGATTGAGCGTAGATGACCTAAATTTTCAGATAGAACGGCGTTAGAAGTCGTTTTACCTCAAACATACGACAATATTTAATGCAGTTGTTGCCAGTAAGCCACTTTAATGTCTTGTGTTTATTGATCGGCTTACAGTAACATGCAAAAAGAATAAATTAAGGGAGATAGACATGTTTTCAGGAAGTATCGTTGCGCTAGTTACGCCATTTAATACAGATGGTGAAGTGGATTTCGACAGCCTTAAAAAGTTGGTTGAGTACCATGTTGCTGCAGGTAGTGATGGTCTGGTTGCGGTTGGCACAACAGGTGAGTCTTCTACGCTCACTATTGAAGAGCATGTCAAAGTCGTCAATAAGATCGTTGAATTTGCCGATGGTCGTATCCCTGTTATTGCAGGTACAGGCGCTAATGCCACTCACGAGTCAGTGTTATTCAGCCGTTTGTTGAACGGTTCTGGTATTGCTGGTTGCCTGAGCGTAACGCCTTATTACAACAAACCGACTCAAGAAGGTTTGTACCAACACTACAAAGCGATTGCTGAAGTTAGTGACGTTCCACAAATCCTATACAATGTTCCGGGTCGTACTGCCGTTGACTTGTTACCAGAAACGGTTGCTCGCCTTGCTGAGATCGAAAACATCGTTGCACTTAAAGATGCGACGGGTGATCTCGACAGAATTGCAATTCACCGTGAACTTTGTGGCGAAGACTTTATCTTACTAAGTGGTGATGACTTAACAGGTCTAGAATTTGTTAAGCGTGGTGGTGATGGTGTTATCTCTGTAACCAATAATGTTGCAGCTGCTGATATGGCAACCATGTTCAAACTAGCGAAAGAAGGTAAGTTTGAAGAAGCAGAAGCGATCAATGAGCGTTTGATGCCTCTTCACAAAAACTTGTTCGTTGAATCTAACCCTATTCCCGTAAAATGGGCGGTTCACAAATTGGGTCTGATTGCTGAAGGTGGCTTACGTCTACCGCTGACTGAATTGTCAAAGCCAGCTCAACCTGTTGTTGCTCAAGCAATGACTGAAGCGTGCATTTACTAAAACGTATGAAATGATGCCGAAGCGAACCTTCGGCATTTAGGAGTATAAATGAAGTATTCTCACCAGCTAGTGATTGGGTCACTGGCTGTTTTCGTTCTTACAGCATGTTCTGGTAGCCCGACTCAACGTCGTCAAGCCAAAGATGATTTCGAATACTTAGAAACACCTGAGTTTTCACAATGGCAATTGCCTGAAGATGCTCAACCTCAGTTCTACCCAAATTTTGATATCCCAAGCGGTGAATTCAGTGGTGGTACAGGTCGTCAAGTGGATATTCGTCCGCCTCAACAGGTTCTTGAACTGATCCCAGGTGCTCGTGCTGAGCGTCAAAACGGTGAAGTGACACTATGGCTTCTTCGTGCTGAAGAAGCAGACCGAGTGTGGCAAACGGCGGTAGACATGCTAGCTCAGCGTGGCATTGGCATTCGTGAGCAATCAGAGAACGACATTGAGACCGATTGGGTAACTTGGGTTTCTGAAGACGAAGAAGTAGAAATTGGCAGCCGCTATTCTATTTCTCGTTTCCAAGCGAACAATCGTCATGGCTTCAAGATTAACTTGATTGATTGGCGTGAAGGTTCTGAAGAGAAACCTGTATCGGCAACCAATAAAGAGCGTTACAACGCGTTCCTAACGAACCTTGTGATGGCTAAGTACGATGAAAACCTTCGTGCTGAAGCTGCACTGAAAGCGCAAGAGTTAGTGAAACGCATCCCAATTTCAATGGGTGCTGACCGCAGTGGTTTCCCTGTGATTATCGCGCGTACGCCTTACAACGTATTGTGGCAACGCTTGCCTGAACTGCTACCTCAAATGGGCTTCGAGCTTGAAGAGCGTAACCAGTCTCAAGGTACCGTGAAAGCGAAATACGCAGCGCCTGATGATGAATTCTGGGAAACAATTGGCCTACAACCTATTGATCTAGCGCCAGGTACTTACACCTTCTTGTTTGGTGATCTTGGTAACCGTACGTCAATTAACGTAACGGATGCATCAGGTAAGCCAGTAGAAGAAGAGCTACTGAAGTCAATGGTTCCGGTATTGGCACACGTTGCTGATCAAACCAAAGATAAGAAAGAAGCAAAAGCGGAATAAGCCCTGAGCTGATTTTGACAAATAAAAAGAGGACACACTGTGTCCTCTTTTTTTATGTCTGTTTGTCAGCGTTTTATCTATCTGTTGTCTATTTGTGTTGTTTATTTGCTAACAAGGGATAACAGCACGCCCGGCTTGTTGGGGCTAGCGCATCAAAGGCACTAGGTTAAGTGTCTTTGTTCTCTGTGGATTTATCTTCTTGAGCTTTCTCTTGGTTTTGTCTATCCAATTGATTGAGCTTGTCTAAGTCTTTCTCTGTTTTGTTACGACCTGTCAGATCCATATTGGCGGTCTGTTTGAGCGCAGCAATATTACCCACCACAACGCTAACCACGATGATGATGATAACCCAAGGGTTTGTAAGCCACTCCAACATAAGCGCTCCTAATGACTGATATTCGCCACGAAGCGCGCATAGATCTCGTCTAGCTGCTCCATAATTATCTCATACCCTAATATTGGCTTAGATTGGAGTTGCTTGCCAAGTAAAGTGGGAGATAACTGTGATAAACACAACTGTGAAACTTTACGGTGGCTAATATGCCAAGGTTCTATCGCCACACCGCCGAGGTCTTGGCTGTAAGGAAAGAAGAACCCATATTGAGATGCATTGGCAACAAGCCATTGGTAAAACGCTTGCTGGTGGCCAGTAAGGTATTCCCATGGTTCCAGTTGTAACTGCGCGCCTTCAGGTAAGTGATTACGAGCAAAGACATCAAAGTCACAACCCCAATGGTGACGACTCGCTCCGGGAAGCGCAGACCATCTTAGGATCGCCGACAACTTTTGATGTTCACTGAGTGTTGAAGCATTCAGTGGCTGGCTTTCTGAGTCTAATATCGGTGCTTCACCAGAAAACTTACGATTCCAAATCAGAGATTGCCTTTCATAGTCGCGAAAGCCACTGGCAATCTCCATTTTAAAACCAGCGAGTTGAGCAGCTTCAATCAAGTTGTTCAGATCATCTTTGACGTCACTGTGGACCAAGAAGGTCTTGGTGCCAATCAGGCTAGGTTCCAGATGAGAATCTGATTGTCCGGTAAGCTGCTCTGGTGTCATAACGCGTCTCTCAATAATTAGATGCGATGAATCGCTGATGAAAGAACTATTTAGCGAACAGGTTCACTAGTGTTCTTTCGTACATGTCAGTTAGCTTCTCTAAGTCAGCCACTTTCACGCATTCGTTAACCTTGTGAATGGTTGCATTAACCGGACCTAGTTCTACCACTTGCCCTTTCATGCGTGCGATAAAGCGGCCGTCAGATGTACCACCAGTGGTCAGTAGTGCTGGTTTTACGTCATTAACGTGGCCAACGGCATCCACAATAGCATCAAGCAGTGAGCCTGCGTCGGTTAAGAACGGGTCGCCATTGAATGTCCATTTCAAATCGTATTCGAAATCGTACTTGTCGAGTGTATTTGTGATTCTCTCAACGATGATGTCGTTGTTTAACTCTGTGCTAAAGCGAAGGTTAAACTGAACATTAAATTCACCAGGAATTACGTTTGACGCACCAGTGCCCGCACTTACATTTGGGATCTGGAAGCTGGTTGGTGGGAAGTAATCATTACCTTTGTCCCACTCGGTCGTAGCCAGTTCATTGATCGCAAGCAGAGAGCTGTGTACAGGATTGTTCGCTAGGTGAGGGTAGGCAACATGACCTTGTGTGCCTTTAATCGTTAGATCGCCAGTGATAGAACCACGACGGCCGTTCTTCACGACATCACCGACGTACTCAGTACTTGATGGTTCACCTACAATACACATGTCGATGTTCTCACCACGAGCCATCAGTGCTTCAACAACACGTACTGTACCGTTGATGAAAGGGCCTTCTTCATCTGACGTGATAAGGAAACCGATTGAGCCTGTGTGATCAGGGTGCTTAGCGATGAACTGTTCTACTGCAACGATCATTGAAGCTAGAGAACCTTTCATATCTGCCGCGCCGCGACCGTGTAGGAAACCATCTACGATAGTCGGTTCGAATGGTTTAGTGTTCCACTGCTCAATTGGGCCTGCAGGTACAACATCTGTGTGGCCAGCAAAGGCAAATAGAGGCGCTTCTGTACCACGGCGAGCCCAGAAGTTCATCGTATCTTCAAATACCATCACTTCGATTTCAAAGCCTAATGCTTTTAAGCGTTCAATCATCAGGTCTTGGCAACCTGCATCTTCAGGGGTTACCGATTGACGGCTAATGAGGTCTTTTGCCAGAGCCAAAGTTGGGCTATCTGTCATCCTTGAATTCCTTGTTTAAATAAAACGTCTAGTCATTAATTGTTGAGCGCTGAATAGGGGAGGTTCAACGCTTTTTTTGTTTAATTTTATGCGGCTACTTAAGCAAAAATAGCGGCATATTGATCAGCTTTGAAGCCGATGTGAAGCTTGCCATCCACTTTCAAGATTGGGCGCTTAATCATTGCTGGTTGTTCAACAAGCAGAGCCACGGCTTTTTCTTCCGTTAGCGTGTCTTTTTGTTCTTGAGTCAGTTGGCGATAAGTCGTACCACGTTTGTTTAGCACCAACTCCCAACCAAGCTCTGAACAGAAGCTTGTTACTAACTCTTCAGTGATACCTTGTTTACGATAATCGTGAAATTCGAACTCGATACCTTCAGCTTCTAGCCATTTTTTTGCTTTTTTGATGGTGTCGCAGTTCGGAATGCCAAACATAGTGATAGTCATTATTCTTCCTTTGGGTGATTTTATTTCGTTGTTATGAGTTGAATCCTATCAGGAAGCTGCAATTCAGACAAAATAGAGTGAGGAATATTTCATAGAGTGAAAAAAAACAGTAAGAAAATGTCACTATTGGAGACTTATTGATCAGCCTCAACATGTTGTCAGCGAAAAAAGAAATAATTGAGTTGCACATATATAGGAGGTGTCAATGGAGTTGAGTCCTGTTTTTGCAAGGCGGCTATATTTAGCATTGTTAGTGGAAAGCCTTGATAGGCCAAATGTGCCTAAACTCATCGAAAAAACGGGTTGGCCTCGTCGTACTATTCAAGATGTACTCAAGGCGTTACCGGGGATCGGTATCGAACTTATGTTTGTTCAAGATGGGCGGCGTCATAATGATGGTTATTACCAGTTATCCGACTGGGGGCCATTTGATAGTCAATGGGTTATCGAACGTAAAGGCGATATAGCAACAAGCCTTGGATTTAGTGCATAAGCCAGCGAAAGCTGGCTTTCTTTTGGGCGTAGTAAAATCAAAGCATATTGAGATGCCGATTTACTGATTAATTTTCTCTCTTACACAGGTAGGCTGTACCAAGCATAGTGACGGAAGTACTAAAGTCTTGGGGAAGGGTAAATATGATGGTGTCTGCTCCTAATTCAATGGCGTTGGATTTTAATTCGTTCATTGCGCCTTGAATCAGAGTGTCATTTGGGAAAAATAGGTAGCTGTACCAGTGGCCTTCGCTGCCTGTGACTTCCCCTTTGTACTCGCACTTGTTGATATCAATCAGTCCGTGATAATCCATTTGTACTTGGTCAGCTTCGTTATGCGGGACTGTCGTCGGTGTCGTGCACCCTAATAACATGCCAGTCATAGCGAAAGTGACTAATTCCTTTTTCATACGTTTACCTTGCTATTTCATCAAATAAATCGCGAAACCTACCCAGCTTGCGATCAATAGTAACCACGGTAATTTGCTGGCGTGATTTGATGTTGTTTCAACATTCGCGCCTACATTGTTCTCTTCGTCTAGATTCGCTTGTTGAGTCTGCTTCTCTTTCTGTGCGCGTTTTTTTGCTTTATCAGCTTGGCGACCGCGTTCTTTTTGCTGTTTCTTGTAAAGTGCGATGCCTTTCTCGATACCCTGAGCAATCAACTTCGTTTGTTCTTTGGTTTGAGCTGGCTTTTGAGTCGCTTTGGCTATCTTCAGTGCTTCTTGTTGAGATTCAACAGACGGTGTATTAGTTTTCTTTTTCATACTGAGTTCGATAATTAAAACGGATTAACTAATAAGATAACGCAAACCTAGTTAAGTATGAATGATTTGCGTTAAAGTGTTGGTTTGAAAATAAGTGAAAGTGAGATTTGTGCGGTACTCCATAGAACAATACGACAAACACGGCTTTTTGAAAGCCCCAATCTTATTATGGTTAGGTTGGCTGTTTCTTGCGAAAGCCTTGGTCGTTTTCATTGTTGCGGGCGCAAGCCGAGAGTCAGGAACGGATATCCTCGAGATCATCTATCCAGACCACCAGATGTTTTATGTCGGAATTGCTTTGAGTGTCCCTAGCTTGCTACTGATGTGGTTGTTTGGACTCAGAACACCAGAGAGAAAGCGTCTCAATAAAGTCGTGTCATGGGGCCGTTGGGTCACCATGATGGCTATCTTGGCACAAGGCTCTCATACACTTTATTTAATCTATTTGGATAACGGATGGTTCCGTTGGTCAAATGGCATCACCTTGTTGTTGCTCCTGTGGTTAGCGCTTTTTCTAACCAATAGTCATGCCGCGAGGGATTGCTTTAAAGTGGTTGAGCACGAAGACTGATTCTCATCAAAACATTTGTCCCATTCACAATTATACTTAGAAGCTAAAACTGGAAGGAATAATCTATGCTTAATGTCTCAAATGAGCAGCCTAACGTTCAAAGTGCTATCTTGCCAGAAGCTGGGCCTTTTGCTCTTTACGTTCAATTAAAAGTGAATGCTAACACTGCTAATGTACTAGCAGAAATTCAAAAGATTCCTTCGCTAATCGAAGAGCTCAACCAAACTCAACCAGATGCGAACTTAACGGCGTCAGTTGCGTTCTCAAAGGCTTTTTGGAATAAGTTCGAGCAAGCTGCTCCGTCTGACCTCATTGATTTCCCTGCGCTTGGTGAAGGTGATGTCACTGCACCGAGCACATCGTCTGATGTTTTGATTCATTGTCATTCAAATCGACACGATCTGCACTTCTTCATCCTGCGTAAATTGCTATCTGAAGTAGCTGCGGACGTTGAAGTAGTGGATGAAACCTACGGTTACCGCTTCCTAGATTCACGTGACATGACCGATTTCGTTGATGGCACCGAAAACCCGAAAGACGCACAGCGCGCTGAAGTGGCGATTGTACCTGAAGGTGAATTTGCTGGCGGTAGTTATGTGATGGTGCAACGTTTTGTGCATAACCTACCTGCTTGGAACCGATTGAATGTATCGGCACAAGAGAAAGTCGTTGGTCGTACTAAGCCCGATTCAATTGAGCTAGATGATGTTCCTGCGGCGTCTCACGTTGGTCGTGTAGATATCAAAGAAGAAGGCAAGGGCCTTAAAATTGTTCGTCACAGCCTACCGTATGGCACAGCAACGGGCGACCATGGCCTATTGTTCATTGCTTACTGTAATGTTCGTCATAACTTTGATGCGATGCTAGAGAGCATGTACGGCGTAACAGATGGTAAAACAGACCAACTGCTGCGTTTTACTAAAGCGGTGACAGGCGCTTACTACTTTGCTCCTTCAACTGACATGTTGAGTGCATTAACGGTTAAGTAAATCGTCTCAAAATAGAATAAACAAAGGGAGCCTCAGGGCTCCTTTTTTATTAAAGCTTTAGATAGATTGGTCGATATAAGAGCAATCGTGAGTTTTATTCATCTTTTTGTAAGTGAAGGTCTATGGCTATAACTGTTAATACAAATGTCTCAGCGCTGGTGGCTCAGAGAAATCTGTCGAATGCCAACAACATGCTGAACCAATCTTTGGAGCGCTTAGCTTCAGGGAGTCGTATTAATAGTGCAAAAGACGATGCGGCTGGCTTACAAATTTCGAATCGATTAGAAGCGCAGATGAGCGGCATTGATGTCGCGGTTCGAAACGCTAACGATGGAATCTCCATTATGCAGACTGCAGAAGGGGCGATGAACGAAACCACCAATATTATGCAACGCATGCGAGATTTGTCACTGCAAGCGAGTAATGGTTCGAATAGCCAGTCGGAAAGGACGGCGATTCAAGAAGAAGTGACTGCTCTAAATGATGAGTTGAATCGAATTGCTGAAACCACCTCGTTTGGTGGTAAAAAACTCCTTAACGGTAGTTTTGGTAGTTCGTCATTTCAAATCGGTGGCAGTTCTGGTGAAGCGGTGCAGATAGGTTTGAAAAACATGCGCACCGATGACATCAATATGGGTGGCTTTAGCTATGTCGCCAATGGCATGGTTAGTGACTCGTGGGAAGTCAAATCCAACCAGAATGATATGACGATGTCGTTTACCGACCGTTTTGGTCAGCCACAAGAGATCACCATCAACGCGAAAGCGGGCGATGATATCGAAGAGTTGGCGACTTACATTAATGGTCAAACAGATCTGGTCTCGGCTTCAGTTAATGATGAAGGGCAGCTTCAGATCTATATGTCAGGCGAAGACACGGCAGGCACGATCTCTTTCTCAGGTTCGTTAGCCAGTGAGCTTTCGATGTCGGCGGGTTATTACGAATCAGTCGATGACATCAATGTGACCGATGTGGGTGGCGCGCAGCGTGCTGTCTCTATTTTGGATACAGCGATGAAGTATGTAGATAGTCACCGCTCTGAACTCGGCGCGATGCAAAACCGCTTTGATCATGCCATAAACAATCTCAAAAACGTTCATGAGAACTTGGCTACATCCAACAGTCGAATCAAAGATACCGACTACGCCAAAGAAACCACTCAAATGCTCAAGCAGCAAATACTGCAACAAGTGAGCACCACAATATTGGCTCAAGCCAAACAAGCGCCGAATCTTGCTTTAACCTTACTGGGTTAATAAATCGCCTCGAATCTTATAAAGGTAATTCAGCTTAACTAAAGCCCTTTGGTTAATAAAAATACAACTTTTCGCTCGACTGACATCTCGACAACTTTAGCGTTTTTCTCATCTTTTTTTGATAATTTTACTGCTAGTCACGCTTTCTTCCCCTTTCTCGCTATTTCTTTAATTTTATTGTTTTTTTCCTAAAGGTTTCAGTATTCACGCCGTTATTAATAGTAACTTAGAGATAACTACTTGGTTTTCCGAGACGTCGGAAACCGCTATACCGGAAAATCAATTGGAGAAGTCACCATGGCAGTGAATGTAAATACCAACGTTTCAGCGATGACAGCACAACGTTACCTAAACAACGCAAACAGCGCACAACAAACATCAATGGAGCGTCTAGCTTCTGGCTCTAAAATCAACAGCGCGAAAGATGACGCTGCGGGCCTACAAATCTCTAACCGTTTGAACGTTCAGAGCCGCGGCCTTGATGTTGCTGTTCGTAACGCGAACGACGGTATCTCTATTGCACAAACTGCTGAAGGTGCAATGAACGAGACAAC
>NZ_MCZK01000103.1 GCF_002875945.1 Vibrio lentus | reverse complement strand
GGAGATATGGACGCTCACTTAGTGAGTTGACCACTGCGGAGTGGTAGTTCAGTTGGTTAGAATACCGGCCTGTCACGCCGGGGGTCGCGGGTTCGAGTCCCGTCCACTCCGCCACTTATTAAGAAGCCTCGCTAGAAATAGCGGGGCTTTTTTACATCTAAAAAATAGTGCTTTACCCTGCAGTCGAACGAGTCCCACAAAGGGTTTTCCCAAAGTTCGCAATCCCGGCTATTTCACCATTTATCAGAAAGCTTAGTCTTACGACTAGGCTTTCGTCGTTTCTGGGTATGAGTTTTAGCTATTTGTTAAGACTTTCGTACAGAGGTTGTTCACGGTCAGTAATCATTGAATCGACCATTAACTAGAAAGCTTTCCTAGAAATAGCAGAGCTTTTTCACACTTGTAGGTTTTGCTATGCTGGTTGGGTAAATCTTGGTAAATAAGCTTCTTCGGAGCATTAGGGATACATTTGGCAAGAAGCCGAGTTAGTAATAGTAAGGTTTGTTGCTTTGTAAGGTAGACTGCGATCCCAGATCAAACTAGCCGGCTAGTTGTTTCTTGGTCTATCAGTGAATATCGCTAGGGCGGTAGGTTTGGTATCTGGCGGTTAGATATATTACTTGAACTTAGATTGGAAGTTGTAATCCTCGTTACTCATCTTCTCTGTGAGGAAACTTAAACTGAACCCTGGTTAAATAGAAGTAGCTGTTGCCTGGATCTATAATTCGGCAACCGTAACTAATCTGATGTATCAAGCTTCAGTGGTTCTCACATACGACTCATATCTCGTTATTCTCCTCCTATGTATGCTTTTTAATATCTCATCAGAGAATTGCCAAGAGTTATCTTGTGAGTAGGTGTTAGTAGATTCTGGATGGTTAGCTTCCGAAGAGATATCGGCATTCGGGGTTAAGTTTGAGGTTCTAACGCAGATATAAAAATGCCCAGCAATTGCTAGGCATTTAGACTATGGAAAATACGACGATTTAGAGTATTTGTTTAAGAACTCTGTCTGCTTTAACTCGAGTGATTTTTCGAATCAGTTTTTGTACTTCCATCGGGTAGCTATCAACTTTATCTAACTGTTTATAGGTGCAAATAAGCTGTGTGTGTTGAACAATATTATCAACCTCAGCTTGGAATTTATCCGTTAGGTGATGATAGTTATCTTGGATGAATATGCCATTTTCTAAGTCCAACTTCCATGCGCGTGGGTTTAGGTTATTACCCGTGAGTAGCATGTAGCGTTTATCAACCCAAATTCCCTTCAAATGGAAGCTGTTGGAATCGTGTTGCCAAAGTCGGATAGACAGGTTACGACTTGCTATATTTGCTTCATTAGCCTTCGCGAATCGACGTAGGTTCAATTCGTATAAGTAAGGCAATCCACCAATCGTCTTAAACTCTTCTTCCGGTGAGATAAAGAAATCATTCGCTGTTTTGTCGCCGACAACAATCGTGACCTTTACACCACGCTTAAGTGCTTTCTTCACTTCCTTCGCTAGGCTTGGTGGGAAATTGAAATATGGCGTACAAATGAAAATTTCATCTTTAGCCTGAGCAACCAGTTGGTTAATTCCCTGATTTAGGCGATTACGTCTCTTGCCTATACCAACTAAAGGAGTTACAGCAACTTGATCTGCTGAGACTTCTTGAGAATCGAACTTGTATTGAGAGCGTGCTAACGACGCTCTGAATTGACGGATTGCTGGCTTTAACTCTTTAGTTAACGGTTTGTTCTTATCAGCAAGATCATAAACAGCGATGTCTGAGATCATCTGTTCTTGGACATAGGAGAACATTGAGTCAGCAAGTGTTGCGTTGTTTAAAACATGGTAGCGATCGAAACGATAGCGGTCGTGATAACTTAAATAGATATTGTTAAGGCTAGCACCGCTGTATATCACGCTGTCATCGACAATAAAGCCTTTTAGATGCAATACACCAAACACTTCCTTGCCACGAACAGGAATGCCATAAACTGGTACGGTATGCTGGTACTTATCAGCAAACTCTTTGTACATTGCTGCATTGCCCTCAGAGGACTCCGCACCAATTAATCCACGCTGAGCTCTATGCCAATCGACACAAACGCTCACGTCTAATTCTGGGTTCTTTTGCTTTGCTTCGTATAAGGCAGTTAGGATCTCACGGCCAGCGTCATCATCTTCAAGATACAGAGCAACTAAACTAATACGAGTCGTTGCACGAGATATCTCATCAAGTAAACGAGTTCGGAACTCTTGCGCTGATAGCAGTACTTCAAACTTGTCAGGATTCTGCGCTATGGTTGGCAACTGTATGAATGGATTCCTACTAGCAATCATATTGACTGTTTTACCTTAAAAATATGCAAAATTGCGAACCTTCAATTTTACCAAAGGGATAGCATCAAATACTAGATAATCGAGTCATTCTCTAACAATTTTGCTGATAATGCATAGGAATGAGATCTTTTCCGCTATTCGTATAGCGCTCATATAAGACTCTTAAACCATTTGGTAGTTCATTAGGATCGATTTGTATGAATTGATGACGATTGTAGAAATTAGTCAGGTGAGAATAGGCGAAGCAATAATCTTTTTCCGTTAACGTGTGAAGAACACAATAATCTATTAGCTGTGAACCTAATCGCTTGCCGCGGTATTCCTTAGAGATAGCCATTCCTGTCAATAAGCGTGCATCTTCTATCGTTCGAAAGCGAACCACACCACATAACTGGCCGTCTAATTCTAATGAGTAGATTTGCTCGCTTTTGTTGGCTTTACCTGTTGGGTAATGCTCTTTGTAAAAACGCTTAACGAGGGGAACCTTTACCGGGTCTAATTGAGTAATGATGACATTGTTCATTCAGTCACTGCGCCATTTGTTGATCTGCGTTAGAATATCGGCAGTGTAATTTAATTAAATATCGCCATGCAATCTTATCTCAATGCTAGCTTAAAAAATGTTCATACTTTTTCGATCGAGCAGACTTGCGATGTACTTGTCGAAGTCACCTCTGTTGATGAACTCATCTCCGTATATCAAGACCCTCAATGGTCTGCCTTGCCTAAGTTAATGCTCGGGAAAGGGAGTAATATGCTCTTTACTCAGCATTTTTCGGGCTTGGTTATTATTAATCGATTAAGTGGTATTGAGTTAACAGAAAGCTCAGAAAGCTACTCTCTACATGTATCTGGTGGGGAAGACTGGCCTAGCCTTGTTGAGTGGAGTGTGGACCATGGACTAGGTGGTTTAGAGAACTTAGCTATGATCCCTGGTTGCTCAGGCTCTGCGCCTATTCAGAATATCGGCGCCTATGGCGTGGAACTACAAGATGTATGTGAATACGTTGATATTCTTTGCCTGGATACTTATACAGTTAAGCGATTGAGCAAAGATGAATGTCTTTTTGGTTATCGAGATTCTATTTTTAAGCACGCTCTCTACGGCAAAGCGATTGTTGTCGCGATTGGCTTAACATTAGCTAAAGAGTGGAAGCCATGTAACCACTACGGCCCGCTTAAAAGCTTACCTTTAGAGACACTTTCTCCTCGTTCTATATTCGATGAAGTGTGTGCTATACGCTCAAGTAAACTACCAGACCCTTCCGTGCAGGGCAATGCGGGAAGTTTCTTCAAAAACCCTGTGATCAGCAAAGATCATTTTGATCGGCTGTCTGCGTTATACCCAAACATTGTCGGTTACGAGAGTAACGACATGATCAAAGTCGCCGCTGGGTGGCTCATTGATCAATGCCAGTTCAAAGGTGTGATTGAAGGTGGTGCTCAAGTTCATCCAAATCAAGCTTTGGTTATCATCAATTACGATGAAGCGTCTGCTGCGGATATCCTCAGACTTGCATCACGAGTACGTCAAGCTGTCCTAGACAAATTCGACATTCCATTGGAGCACGAAGTTCGCTTTATGGGCCAAGACAGTGAGACAAACTTAGACAAGGCCTTGGAGGCAATATCATGAGAGAACACAGTACCAAGCTCACATTGCTAAAATGTCTTGCTGATGGTGAGTTTCACTCTGGTGAAGA
Source organism: Vibrio lentus (assembly GCF_002875945.1). Classification (GTDB taxonomy): domain Bacteria; phylum Pseudomonadota; class Gammaproteobacteria; order Enterobacterales; family Vibrionaceae; genus Vibrio; species Vibrio apostichopi. Next base: position 2,562 of record NZ_MCZK01000103.1, on the reverse strand, counting down.
TCTGGGTGACATGATGGGTGTGTCGAGAGCCGCTATCAGCAAGCATATTAAAGGTATTCAAGAGTGGGGTTTGGATATCTATCGAGTGCAGGGTAAGGGATATAAGTTAGCCAGTCGTTTGGATATGCTCGATCAGGAGAGGTTGTCTGCTGTCAGCAGTGACGCTTCTCTGGAGTTGATTCCAATCATAGGTTCAACAAACCAACACCTGTTAGAGCGCACCAGCACCCTTGAGTCCGGTTCGATCTGCGTTGCTGAATATCAAGCTGCAGGCCGTGGACGTCGTGGTCGTGAATGGGTATCGCCATTCGGTGCCAATCTATACCTTTCAATGTATTGGAGGCTCGATGCCGGTATGGCTGCGGCTATGGGGCTGAGTCTTGTGGTTGGTGTCGCCGTTGTAGAGGCGTTGGAGGATATGGGGGTTGAAGGCGTTAAACTAAAGTGGCCAAATGACCTTTATCATAATGATAAGAAGCTCGCAGGTATCTTGGTAGAGCTGTCAGGGCAATCTGGTGGAGCTGCTCATATTGTGATTGGTTTGGGGCTTAATTTATCTATGGATCCAACAACATCAGGTATTGGCCAGCCATGGACCTCTCTCAAAGAAGTGTGTGATGGGAAAGTGCCAGATCGTAATGACTTAGCTCAGGCTTTGATTAATGCTTGGGACAAATCGCTCGTCGACTATGAGTTGAAAGGGATGTCGAATTTTGTCGAACGCTGGAATCGTTTAGATAACTTCTTAGGTCGCAACGTTAGACTGATCATTGGACCTAGAGAAATTGAAGGTGTTGTACAGGGTATCGATGAACAAGGTGCCGTGTTACTCAAAACTGAGAACGGTGTTGAGAGCTATATCGGTGGAGAGATATCCCTAAGAAAAGGGGACTAAGAGGTTACTATTTTCTTAGTAATACTTCCTCAACCATATGATCTGCGCCTTTGCGTAAAATCAGGTGAGCTCTTTCTCGGGTCGGAAGGATATTTTGCTCTAGGTTCAAACCATTGATTGATTGCCAAATACCTTCTGCTTTTTCCTTAGCGGCTAGATCTGATAATTTAGTGTAGTGCCCGAAGTATGACCCTGGTTTAGCGAAGGCACCTTCACGAAACTTCATAAAACGATTTACATACCATTGTTGAATTTGCGCACTTTCAGCATCGACATATAACGAGAAGTCGAGGAAGTCTGAAATAAAGACTCTATGAGGCTCATGTGGGTAATTCATACCGCTTTGTAGAACGTTGAGTCCTTCAATAATGAGCACATCGGGTAAGTCGACCTCTTTTACTTCCTTGGTAATGTTGTAGGTGAGGTGAGAGTACACAGGTGCTGTCACATTACGCTTGCATGCCTTCACGTCTGATACGAAATTGACTAGCGCTTTAATATCATAAGACTCAGGGAACCCTTTCTTACTCATTAAGCCCTTTTCTTCCAGTATTTCATTGGGGTACAAGAAGCCATCTGTCGTAACTAACTCAACTTTAGGATGGTTTTCCCAACGAGATAGCAACGCTTTCAGTAGACGAGCTGTTGTACTTTTCCCTACCGCCACACTACCCGCGATACCAATAATGAATGGTGGCGCAGTTTCTTTCTTATCCAGAAATTGATGAAGTACTGAGTTTCTATTTTGTCGAGCGGCCACATAGAGGTTTAACAGGCGCGATAGCGGTAGATAAATCTCTACTGCTTCTTCCATTGTCAGCTTTTCATTGATGCCTTGAAGCTCTTTCAAATCGCTCTCAGAAAGTGTCATTGGAACTAAATTCCTTAGTTCAGACCACTGCGCGCGGTCAAATGACATAAATGGGCTCATACAAAACTCTATAGTGGATAACAAAACAAGTGCATGGAAAATACATCAAGCGATAGATAAATTAAATATCTTCCTTTACTAGATGCGGATTAAAGGCAGAAACCTTGAGCTAAATAACCGTATATATGAATTTGATAAGAGAATTTTTCACTTTTTTGCAATTTACTATTGCAAGGTGGAAAATCATTCAATAAAATGCGCCCCACTTGTGCCGACTTAGCTCAGTAGGTAGAGCAACTGACTTGTAATCAGTAGGTCACCAGTTCGATTCCGGTAGTCGGCACCACTTTCTCCCCTCTATTTATAGAGAGCGAGAGAAAGATCAAAATTTGGAGGGGTTCCCGAGTGGCCAAAGGGAGCAGACTGTAAATCTGCCGGCACTGCCTTCGATGGTTCGAATCCGTCTCCCTCCACCATATTCTAAAGGTTAAATAGCTCAAAAGAGTTACGTGTTGCGTGCATCGTATAATGGCTATTACCTCAGCCTTCCAAGCTGATGATGCGGGTTCGATTCCCGCTGTACGCTCCAACTCATTTTTGTGTGCTGATATAGCTCAGTCGGTAGAGCGCACCCTTGGTAAGGGTGAGGTCCCCAGTTCGACTCTGGGTATTAGCACCAGTCTAAAGCTTCTTCTCCTTTTAATAAAAAAAACCATTTTTTTGGTTGCGTGGTCTTATTTTAAGCCACCTAATCCGTACCTAGAGGGACACCCCATGTCTAAAGAAAAATTTGAAC
>NZ_MCZK01000102.1 GCF_002875945.1 Vibrio lentus | reverse complement strand
GGGAATCCATGTCATTCGTTAACTATTTAGGAGGTTGTGTTTGAGTCAAAAGTACTTACCGTTTGCTAAAACGATCCTTTTTTATCTATGGATTAGCTTTACCGTCCTTTTCCGGTTTTTGTTGGGCAATCTATATGGTGTGTTAATTACTATGCTAGTTCTTCGATACTTTAGTGAAGGTCTGTTTGGTCATCCAGCATACTCTTGCGACGAACTTATGGCTTGGCTGCATGCACTTAGTGATGAAATGAAAGTTGCTATAGTTAGCTCACTAGTTACTGTTATTGGTTTTCTAGTTGCTTACGCAAGTGCTACCTCAAACTGGAAGTCACAACTATTAGCCAACATAAAACTGCAGGCGTGGGGCGAGTTAAATGCCTTTTTTACAGAGGTTGGTTCACTTGTGACTGACTGTGAAATTTATGCGTCTGAAACTCTAGAAACGTCCGAAAAGATTAGAAATTCTAAGAATAAGCATGAAAAGTTGTTTCTAGTCTCGTATCAAAATGGCAGAGGACATGAAATCGATTTGAAACGTAAAAGGTTGGTTGCGATGTCAATTCAAGTACACCAATTTACTGGGAAATATACCAACGTATTCTTATCGGTACCGAAAGTGCAATCTAATTTTAGTATTGCAGCGAAAGCTCTAAATGAGGTGGCGTCAAAAACTTGGTTTAACATCCCTAGAGCTTATCCAGAAGACACCGATCCGGTAACCACGTTTCTGAGTCAGGTGAACAAAGAGCAGTTGACCGAATTTGTGTCCTCTGTAAATAAAAATCGTATACTTCTCTCCTTCTATCCCGGCAGTGCTGGAGGAATATTGCAATCGGGAGTGGTGCCTTTTAATGGAGTATCCCTATTCAATACGTTTCGACGAGTAAAAGAGTTGCATTCTGCATTTGAAGAACTACGAAAGGCGAAACAAAATAGTTAACAAACCTTTAAGAACTAAGCCAACCAAAGAGGGCGCCTATAACAGGCGCCCTTTGTGTTAGTTGGAAACGCTGTAAGTGTCGTAGTCACGCAATAAGAAGAGTGCGACACAGGCTGCGAGCATTGGCCAAGAGGCAAAGAACAGTAGGTTATTGAACGGGTCCATGTACTTCGCGAAAGACGCGAAGGTGGAACCTGCATGCAGGACCAAAACCGCACCGTAGGTGTACTTCTTCCACATGCCCACAACGAACGCGCCTAAAAACCCAAGCTGAGCAACACCCAACGCCATCATCGCGTTATCCGAGATGTTGATGCCGTAAAAGCCAGACAGCACCTTTGTAGCGTGCTCTGGTACCAGAATCTTATCCAAGCCCCAGAACAAGAAGACGATAAAAATGCCGACTCTCAGCAGCAGTAGGCTCGTCGCCAATTTCGTTTGAAGTTTCTTTTCCATGATATTCCTTTTAATGCACTCAACGATGCGATGAAATTAAATGTTCCTCCAAGGAGACCCATCGTCTTCGCGTTTTCTTTCGTTGTTTTTGAGTGCCTTATGTAACAAGGAATGTCTGGTTGATTGGCTGCTCACTAGATAGCGTTAATGGCGACTTAGGCAGAGTTTGTTCGCCAAGAGAAAGGTGGTGTTGATTACTCTCGCGTACTTAGCCTGTTCGATTAGGTAATTGCGGAGCGTAGGCGATGATCATTCTCTGCGCTTGATGTTCGTTGACCAAGATGCGGTTGATCAGCTTCTGTAGTTGCTCGATGTCGGGCAGTTGTTGGTTCTTCGTTTGTGTTTCTAGAGTCAGGGCTTGATTGGATAAGATGCTGAGCCCGAGGTTGAGTGCCATCCCTTTAATCGAGTGTAGAGTTCGTCTCAACAAGGCTAGATCTTTTGTCATATAGAACTTGATAAGTTGGTCGATGGATTTTTCAAATTCTACGGTTGTTGATTCTAAGAGTATGATTAAACGGTCGTGACTCTCCTTAAACGATTGAATGACATCAGAATGACTTATCTCTTCCTCTGTCAGTCGAAGCCTTTCAATGGGTTCTCGATGTAGCTCTATGATGTTGCTTGTTTGGCATGCGGCTTGGTCGCCTTTGGGTGGTTTAGGCAAGCGTGCCGAAAACTGTTGCAGCGCGTCGAAGAAACTCTCTTGTTGTAAGGGCTTGGTTAAAATGTGGTCTGCGCCAGCTTCAATGAAACTGTCATGGGCTTCGCGGAAAACATCGGCAGTGTAAGCAAAGATCAGAGTCTCTAAACCAAGCTGTTGCCTAATAAACTGAGTTGCTTCAACCCCATTCATTTCGGGCATGTGGTTATCCATCAAAATCAGATCATACTCAGCGGTTTTTAGGTATTCGGTTGCGATTCTTCCATTTTCTGCGAGCTCTACATTGTATCCAAGGTTTTCACAGAAACCTTTGGCAACAATTGCGTTAATGCGATTGTCTTCGACAAGTAGTACGTTCAGTGGGTTCTTGAAAGGCTCTGCCGTGCTGATTAAGTTAGGGACTGCATGTGCTGCTTGGCTTTCTTGCCACTTGATAGGCAACGACACCTGGAATTTGGTGCCAAGCCCGACAGCGCTGTTTAAGGTGATTTGACCGTCCATCAACTCGACCAAGTTCTTAACGATAGCAAGCCCGAGCCCTGTACCACCAAACTTCCTCGTCGTCGATGTGTCTGCTTGTTCAAAAGAATTAAAGATATGTTGATGCTTATCTTTCGGGATGCCGATCCCGGTATCAGTGACAGTGAGAAGTAACCGGCTTTCTTGCTTGTTGAGTACCGCTTGAATCAGCACATGCCCGTCATTGGTGAACTTGGTTGCGTTACCGCCTAGATTGAACAAGATTTGACGAAGTCGCGCGCAATCACCAATGAGCTCGATATTTTCAGGGATTTCGTTTTCGACGATCAAGCGGATACTTTTTTCATCGGCCATAGGTTTGATTGCACCGCTGACTGGATGAATGACTTGATTAAAGTTGAACGGAGCGATTTCCAGTTCGAGCTTATTCTCTTCGACTTTAGAGAAATCGAGGATGTCGTTGAGTATAGTCATAAGGTGCTGACCAGAATCAAGGATGATATCGATGTTCTCTTTGGTCGACGGCTCTTTGGTTTGCGCTGCGATGATTTGAGATATGCCGAGCACGCCATTCATTGGCGTACGTATCTCGTGGCTCATGGTTGAAAGGAATTCGCTTTTTGCTTTGGCGGCGGCTTCGGCTTTTTTACGTTCAGCGATCAGCTCTTGATTCGACGCTTGCATCTGATTGTCACTTTTAACCAGATTGGTCGCCATTTTATGGAAACTTTGGGTTAGCTGAGCGACTTCATCCGTCCCTCTTTGGCTAGGGTTCTGGTTAAGCATTGAAGCGACTTGTTTTAGATGTCCTGCCGCTACCTGATTGGCGGCGTTAAGAAGTATATGAATGCGTTTCTTAATGCGGTTTGACGACCATGCAGCAACGAGCAGCGAGATAAACGTTGAAAATAGCGTCCCAAGCAGCAATACGTAAGTGGTTTGGTTCGCGGAGTTGTCGGACTTTTCGACTCGAATCTGGATGAGTTTCTGTTCAATTTCTATGAATTCAGCTATCTCGTTTCGAACTTCATCAATGATTTTCTTTCCGGTCTGTTTCTGAGTCAGTTCAATGACGTTTTGCATCGAACTGTTACCACTGCCAACGAGGCTACGCTGGGCTATTTCTTTTTCTCCGGCTTCTTTTAACCAAAGATCGTGTAGATCATCGATGCGCTTAAGACGTTCAACTTGTGGCGGGTTATCGCTGACCTGGATACTGAGTGTATTAATTTTTTGATTCCAAACATCTAGAGAAAGGTGATAAGGCTCTAGAAATACAGGGTCACCCGTAATCAGGTATCCACGTTGGCCTGTTTCCATATCAATGGCTAGGTTAAGAAGTTCTTGAGCTCGTGCAATGGCTTTGTGAGTGTGTACCACCCAGTGGTTATCCTCGACCATTGATTGCGTGTTTTGATGGACAGAAAACGACACCAAAACCATCAGGGCAATAGGGGTAGAGAAGCTAACTAATAATTTTCGTTGCAGGGATAGTTCATCAAACCAACTCACAAACATAAAGGCACGCATTCCACACACTAAAGGTCTGTTGTTAGTGTAGGTTAGATTGTTAAGTGTACAAATGCATAGAGTGTGGTTGGGTAAGGTAGATAGCTAAAAGTAGAGCTAGGGCACTAAAACAGTGCACTAGCTCTACTTGTTTGAGGAATAGGCAAACATCGAGTGACACATAAGGTATCGATTCGATTTAGAGTTGCTCTACCTCTGTTGTAGAAGGCGATGCCTCTTGAAGAGCATGACTAGAATCTACATGTTGCTGTCTGAGTAAGCTTATCGTCAGGTTGATTGGCATTGGCTTATAGAAATAGAAGCCCTGGATATAGTCGACGCCCAGTTTAGACAAGATGTTCACTTGAGATTCGTACTCAACCCCTTCGACGATCACTTGCATCCCTAAGGTGCGGGATAGCTGAAGCATTGATTCAAGCAAAGGAATACCAAGGCTAGATTCGTCAGAAATGTTTTTCACAAACACGCGATCGATTTTGAGAATGCTGAACGGAAATTGTCTCACAAAATCTAATCCTGCGTAGCCAGTACCAAAGTCATCAATCGCGACTCTCACTCCTAGATCAGCAAGCTTGGTTAAGTTGTTTTTGATCTTCACCATATCCGCATCAGAACACTCGCCATCTTCTGTGACTTCAAAAACCACCTGCTTGAGAATGTCTGGGTTCTTCTTATAGATGCTAATGACTTTGTTGGCGAAGTTGCTGTTAGAGACAACGTTTCGGCTGATATTGACGCTGATGTACTTGGACTCAAACAGCTCACGATGATTCTTCATTGTGTACAGCACTTCACGCAGCACAAAGTAGGTCAGGTCTTCAATCAACCCTAAGCTTTCAGCCAGAGGAATGAAGATGGCGGGGGACACATTGCCTTCAATAGGGTCGTTCCACCTGAGCAGCGACTCACAGCCTACGATTTCGGTTGTATTTCGGTTGACGATAGGCTGCATGTGAACATGTAGGTGTTTGTTTTTGAGTGCGCTAGACAGTGAGTATTCTAAGCTACGCTGGCTTTGTTTCTTGTGTTTGATGGAAAGGATAACAATGGTGGTGATTCCGGCCATTAGAAAGCCAAACCACAAATAATCCAACAGGAAGTTCCAATAATACTGATAGCCAATGTATGACGTTATGGTCAGCGGGTAAGCATTCGATTGTATCCGTACCTTGGCTATAGACGGCGCAGCCTCAGAAGGGTGGATATCTTTTTTAATCACCTCAACTTGGGCCTGAATTCCGTGCTTGCTGAGGTTTGTCTCTACAATGTCATAGATGAAATGTGGTGGGATCATTAGGCTCACGCCCGCCTGTTCCTTGTTAGAGAAAATCAGCATGATGGATTGCACTTGAGTGATCGCTGAATTTGAATACGACAAGGTTGTTAAGTTAGGGTCGTCATTGAGTCGTTGTCTGATGGTGCTGTACAGGCGAAACGAGACTTCGCCATCGGTAGTCGAGCAGTAAAAACGATCGTCTTTATTGAATACCGCCGCTTCTTTTACCCAATCGGCATCAAAAACGTTTTGGCGAAGTTGTCTAACCATCGAGTCGCAAGTGTGGTCCTGTGTGATGCTTGATAGAAAAAGGTCAAACCTAGATTGAATGCTCTCAAGCCTTGTTTCGACAAGCCTCGATGTGTCTTCCGTTAAATTCTGGTAGTGAGACGGTGTAAAAGGGATAAGCAATGCCATAGAAAAAAAGAAAGAAATGGCAAAGTAGAACGAAGTCTTGGCAAAATGTTGGTACTTGATATCCATAGTTGGAGAAGCGTTACCGATTTGGGTGAGCATTCAAGTTAATTTATAAATTTAATGATTGCGTATCAATAGTAATAATAAATATTGTGAATGTGCGCATGGATTATTGATAAAAATAATATGTCTTCCATTTTTGCTAGCTAAATCTTGATGTTATCTCATTTTTTCTTAGCTACTTTGGAACGATTTTTCATTATTTATACGTATAACAACATTTTATATCCCGATAAAATTTGATGTTATTTGCTTAAGTATTGAAGGAAGTTTAAATATTGAGCCTTGTATAAGTGAGTTAGCTGATAAGGTAACAAGTTAATAAAGTTATATGGAAATGTCATCGAACCATTCTCTGGTGACAATATTTAGGATGTTTATGAAAAGATTGATATCAGTAATCGCACTCGTTTTTCTTTCTGGCTCTGTACTAGCCGATCAACCAGTTGTCGATTGCGAGAATGCAATGAATACCATAGAGATCAATCACTGTGCATCGATCGAGTTGGAAACTGCACTAGTGGAACTTGATCAATACCTTGAAGCGAGCTTTGAACACAATGCATATGATGCGGAGTTAGTCAGTTCAATCAAGGTTGCTCAAGACAGTTGGCAAGCTTACATGACAGCACATTGTGACTCGGTGTATACCCAGTGGCGTGATGGATCAATTCGAGGTCTTATGGCGCTTTCTTGCAAAACTAAGCTGACTAAACAAAGAACGCATGAGGTGTGGGAAAACTTCTTAACCTACATGGACAGCACTCCTCCAGTTTTGCCAGAGCCCAAGCTGATGAAGTAGATGAACTGAGTGCTTATGAGAGTGTGCGCTTGCTTCAACCGTTGGCGTTCGCATCAGTAAGTGAGAGGGGATTATCTTACTCTGTCGTTCTTAGTATCAGGTTTGAAGTGTTACCCAGTAAGGATTCGATTTTGGATAGTGTCAGCATCACCCTCGTTCAGCTTGAAGTTGAATACAAAAACAAACAAAAGAACCTCTCACGAGTCTCTGAGCTTTTAGAAGCCGAGACGTCAGTGGGTGATATCACGTTACTGCCAGAACTGTTTTCTACTGGATATATCTTTAACGAGGCTGCAGAAATTCATGAACTGTGTGAAGATTTCAATAACAGCCCGACCATTGATTCGTTAACTGCTCTTGCCGAGAAACATCAGACGTTAATCGTTGCTGGTATCGCAGAGGAAGATGATGGCCAGCATTACAACAGCGTTGTGGTGGTTGATGGCTCAGGTGTACGTCATAAATACAGAAAAGTCAGTCAAACGAAATTCGACAAAGAGTACTTTTCTAGAGGAAGTGAGTTACTGACATTCGACTTTAAAGGCTTGAAGTTCGGTGTCGCGATTTGCTTTGATATTTGGTTCCCAGAGATCATGAGAGCGTATCAGTCGGTAGACGTTATTCTTCATCCTGCGAATTTTGGTGGTCATCATAGCTTTGCCATTGCACAAGCAAGAGCGCTAGAAGAAGGCTGTCATATCGTCACTTGTAATCGCGTTGGGCAAGATGTGGTTGATGCCTTTACCGCGACATATTGTGGTGGCAGCAGAATCTATTCACCGAAGGGAGATTTAATGCTTCAACTCAGTGAGCATCAGTCTGTTGAAACGATCGATATTCAAGACTTGTCTATTGCGCCTCAATACAATGGTGTTGATGTGTTAGACGAAATACAGCAGATAGCGTCTGCGTTGAGTCGTTAATAAGACAAGTGAAACGCATTAGAGTCGAAAAGGGCAAGGTTAGATAACCTTGCCCTTTGTTGTTTTGATTTGTAGAAAGGCGCACTAAATCGCTTTTACGCTGCTTCGTTCAACTAACGTTGGCTCTAACTCAACAACCTGCGGATACGCATCAGGGGTTTTGAGTCGGTTCAATAGAGTATCTACGGCCGCTTTACCTAAACGGTGTTTTGGCTGGTGGATAGTGCTTAAAGCGGGTGTCATGTACTTCGACAAGTGGATGTCATCGTAGCCAATGATTGAAAGATCATTTGGAATCGATGTGCCATCTTGAGCCGCAGCGTGAATCACACCCATTGCCATCATGTCATTGCTAACAAACAGTGCCGATGGCATCTCGCCACGCGCTTTTAAGGTTTGGTATGAGTCAAAACCGCCATCGCATTCGAAGTTTGATTCAACAATCCACTTAGGGTTGATCTCAAGCTTTGCTTCTTCCATCGCTTGCTTGAAGCCTTGATAACGAGACGATGCTTGATTGCGGTGCAGTGGGCCAGTGATACACCCAATTTGAGAGTGGCCGTTATCGATCAAGTGCTTGGTTGCCATGTAACCACCTTGATGCGAGTTGTCTTGGATCTTATCGCTCGCGAACAACATTGGGCCCCAGTCCATCACAACGATAGGTAATTCTGGGTAGCGTTCAAATACGTCAATGTGCTCACCTTCAAGGGTTGAACACATCAGCATTAGGCCATCAACACGCTTCTGCAGCAAAGTATCGATAGATGACTTCATGCGCTCGCTGTCGCCTTCCGTGTTACACAAGATAAGGTTGTAACCTTTCTCGTAGCAACGACGCTCAACACCTTTCACTACTTCACCAAAGAATGGGTTAGTTGAGGTAGTTACCAGCATGCCTAAGGTTTTGGTTTGCTTCATTTTCAAACTACGAGCCAATGCAGACGGTGCGTAGTTGAGTTCTTTAGCCGCACTGTTAACACGCTCAGCTATCTCTTCACTGACAAAACGTGACTTGTTGATCACATGGCTGACGGTTGAAGTTGAAACCTTTGCTAGCCGAGCGACGTCTTTCATTGTTGCCATAAAAAATCCTTGTGGGAGTAACTTGCCACGTTGCGCGATATTCTGCCTGAATACAGGGGCTTATGCTTGTTATTTGTTGTTACCGAATTTGAAGGCTAACACCCGTTAACGACGGTTTAGCTCAGGAGTTAAGCCTTCAAATAGATATCAAGCTAAGCTGATAATTGCTCTGATAGAAACGCATCAGTTTCAGCTCGGCTTGGGATTGACGTCTGAGCGCCAAAGCGAGTCACTGAAATAGCAGCCGCGGCATGAGCAAACTTAATCGCGCGCTCAAGTGGCATGTCTTCAAGCAAGCCTGTCACCAATGCGCCGTTGAAGGTGTCACCAGCAGCGGTTGTGTCTGTCGCTTCAACACGGAAACCTGCGATTAGCTCGCCTTTATCGTTTTTACTTACCCAAACGCCTTTCGCGCCAAGTGTGATCATCACAGTCTCGATGCCTTTCGCGTGCAGAGCCAAAGCTGCCTGATGAGCGGATGAGCTGTCAGTCACGGTAATGCCTGTCAGTACTTCAGCTTCGGTTTCGTTAGGTGTAATCACATCAACACAAGCAAGCAATGAATCTGATAATGGACGAGCAGGAGCCGGGTTTAGAATCACTTGAGTGCCGCTTTCCTTCGCTACTTTTGCTGCGTATTCAATGCCTTCAATTGGCGTTTCAAGCTGAGTCAGTAGGTATTTAGCACCGCGAATCTTCTCTAGGTGCGGTTCAATTTGGTCGCAAGTCAGCTTGTTGTTGGCTTCAGCAGAAAGACAAATGCTGTTTTCACCCGTTGCGGATACTTGAATCATCGCAATGCCTGTTGGCGTGTTGTCTGCAACGATCACGCCGTCGATGTTGATGCCGTCTTTGGCGAAATCTTGACGGATATTGATGCCAAATGGGTCGTCACCGACACAGGCGATAAAGCCAATATCTGCGTTTAATCGCGCTGCGGCCACTGCTTGGTTTGCGCCTTTGCCGCCAGGGATGACCTGATAGTTACCGCCAATCAAGGTTTCACCCGGACGAGGGAACGAAGGAACTTGCAGTACGTGGTCAGCGTTAACGCTACCTAAAACAATCAGTTGAGTCATGATACGAGCCTTATGATATATCGTATTTGAAAATGCATGGGTCTTTCTCATTACGTTAATTGTCATTACGTAAATCGCTCGCCTAGCTAGACGGCGTATGAGAAACAGCGATGCACTGTCGGTTTTTTTGTTTTTGTCTTGAGTCAGTGAGCTAATGAGCAGGGAGATAGGGGACTCCCTGCTTAATTAGATTTCAGCGTTAAACTGAATTACTTAGTAACAAACAAGCTTACTTAGCGATGATTTTTAGAGGTACTGGTACGTACTCGTCTACTGTTTCGCCTTTCAGTACTTTGTCTGCCATTTCAACACCTAGAGAACCGATTAGGTCAGGTTGTTGTGCAACCGTCGCGCCAAGTAGGCCACGGTTAACCGCTGCGATGCCGTCTTCAGTGCCATCAAAACCAACGATCATTACGTCTTTACCTGAAGCTTGAACTGCGCGAAGTGCACCCAGTGCCATTTCATCGTTCTGAGCAAATACGGCTTGTACGTCTGGGTTAGCTGCAAGCAAGTTTTCCATTACGTTCAGACCTTTAGTACGGTCGAAATCAGCAGGTTGGCTTGCAAGAAGCTCAAGGTCGCTGCCGTTTACTGCGTTCATGAAGCCTTCACCACGTTCACGAGCTGCTGAAGTACCTGCGATACCTTCAAGTTGTATTACTTTCGCTTTTTCGCCCACTTTTTCCATGATGTAGTGACCCGCCATTTCACCGCCGATTACGTTATCAGAAGCAATGTGGCTCACTACGTCACCACGGCTTGCGCCACGGTCTAGCGTTAATACTGGGATGTCTGAGCGGTTAGCAATACGAATAGCGTTAGACACAGCATCTGAATCCGTTGGGTTAATCAGGATTGCTTTAACACCACGAATGGTTAGATCTTCAATGTTCGAAAGCTCTTTGCTTGGGTCGTTTTGAGAATCAAGAACGATAAGCTTGTAGCCTAGCTCTTCCGCTTTCGCTTCTGCGCCATCTTTCATGGTTACGAAGAATGGGTTGTTCAATGTAGACAGAACGATTGCCATTGTATCTTGCGCCTGTGCAGACACAGATACCGTTGTAGAAAGAAGAGCAGCAGAAATAAGAGTCGCTAATTTTTTCATGGTGTAAGTCCTTTGTGTAGGGTGAGCTAGGAGGTGAGTCCTAGCTCGTAGTTACATTATTTATAGATTCTAATATTTAAAGGTAAAACAGGGTGTTACTTGTATTAACCTAGAGTATGAATAGGTTTTATTTGTTTTTGTTGTCGACCAATACCGCCAGAAGAATAACCACTGCTTTTGCAATCATCTGGTAGTAAGAAGATACGTCTAATAGGTTTAGGGCGTTGTTTAGGAAGCCGATAATCAGAGCACCAATCAATGTGCCCATGATGCGACCACGACCGCCGGCTAAGCTTGTGCCGCCAAGAACTACGGCTGCGATGGCGTCTAATTCATAACCCATACCTGCGGTAGGTTGAGCTGATGACAAACGCGATGCCACGATGATGCCTGCAACCGCTGCTAACAGACCACAGATTGCGTAAACACCGATTTTTACTTTGTCTACGTCGATGCCTGATAGGCGAGTTGCTGATTCGTTGCCACCAAGAGCGTAAACGTAGCGACCAAAGCGAGTGTGGTTAAGTAGGTACCATACCGCTGCGAATACCACGACCATGATCCATACTGGAACTGGGATGCCCATTGCGTAGCCTGTACCGAACCAAGCGAATGCGTCTGCTGTGTCAGTGAAGCCTGTTGAGATAGGACGGCCATCTGTGTAAACCATGGTTACGCCGCGCAATAGAGTCATGGTTACAAGCGTTGCGATGAAAGCTTGAACCTTACCCTTGGCGATAATCACACCACTGATTGCACCCAATGCTGCACCTGCTACTAGAGCGGTTGGCACTGCGATCATCACAGGGATTTCCATGCCAATCATGCTGGCAGCGAACGCGCCACAAAGTGCAAGTACAGAACCGACACTCAAGTCGATACCTGCGGTTAAGATAACCAACGTCATACCCACAGCGATGATTGCGTTAACCGAGGTTTGGCGCAGAATGTTCAGGATGTTGTCGACCGTAAAGAAGTTCGGGTTTAAGAAAGAAACGACAACAATCAGGAAGATCAAAGCAATCAATGACTTTTGATCAATCAGCCACTCTTTGCTGATTAACGGTTTTTTCTTTGGAGCTTCAGTTGTTTTGCTCATGGTTTTAGTACTCATGCTGCGTCCTCGTTGATCTTTTTACCGACCGCACACGCCAGTAATAATTCTTGGTTTGCTTCTTTAGCATCAAATTCACCGCTTACACGGCCTTCATGCATCACCATGATGCGGTCACTCATTCCTAACACTTCTGGCATTTCAGATGAGACTAAAATAATGCTCATGCCGTCGGCTTTGAATTTATTAATGAGTTGGTAAATTTCTTTCTTAGCACCGACATCGACACCACGAGTGGGCTCGTCGAGAATCAGTACTTTTGGTTTGGTCATCAAGCCTTTAGCGATAGCCACTTTCTGTTGGTTACCACCAGAAAGGTTGCCGATGATTTGCTCGCGAGTCGGGGTCTTGATGTTGAACAGTTTGATGAAGTCATCAACCGCCATCACTTCATCTTTATGTTGGATTTGACCTTTGTTAGTCAGTAGGTCAAGTGAACATAAAGACATGTTTTCTTTTACTGAAAGCCCTAGAACCAAGCCATCGCCTTTACGGTCTTCAGAGATGTATGCAATGCCATTGGCAAGGCCATCTTTTGGACTAACAGGGTTAATGGTTTTGTTTTCTAAGTTGATGACACCGCGCTCACTCGGAAGAGCGCCGTAAATCACTTTCATCAGTTCGGTACGACCTGCACCCATCAAGCCAGATACACCCAGGATTTCGCCGCGCTTTAGAGTAAAGCTCACGTCATGAACGCCAGAACCCGTCAGGCCAATCACTTCAAGGCAGGTTTCACCGTGGCTCTGGCCGATACGTGGATATTGCTCGTCCAGCTTACGACCAACCATCATTTCGATTAGGCCATCTTCATCGGTGTCTTTTACTTCACACTGGCCAATGAATTTACCGTCACGAAGCACGGTGATGTCATCACAAATCTCGAAAATCTCTTTCAAGCGGTGAGATATGTAAACAATGCCGCAGCCTTCAGAACGCAGCTCATTGATCACTTTAAATAGCGACTCAGTTTCAGTATCGGTTAGTGCATCCGTTGGCTCATCCATGATGATTACCTTAGATTCAAACGATAGGGCTTTCGCGATCTCTACCATTTGTTGCTCACCAAGGCTTAACTGACCTAAAAGTGTTTTCGAGCTGTGTTTTACATTAAGACGTTTAAGTAGCTTGTCCGCTTCTTGGTACATTTCGTTCCAAAGAATACGACCCATAGTCCCTGTGATTTCACGACCTAAGAAGATGTTCTCGGCGATGGTTAGCTCTGGAATTAGGTTCAATTCTTGGTGAATGATACTAATGCCGGCTTGTTGTGAATCACGAGGTCCTTTAAATGCTGCTGGTTTACCTTGGTAGGCGATAGTGCCGCCATCCAAGTGGTAAATGCCGGTGAGCACTTTCATGAGCGTTGATTTACCTGCACCGTTTTCACCCATTAACGCCATTACGCGTCCTGGGTAAACGTTGAGGCTTGCCTTATCCAGTGCTTTCACACCAGGGAAGGCTTTCTCAATTGAACTAAGTTCTAAAATGGCTTGAGTCATGTCGGTTCCTTTACTCGGGGCCAGTTGTATTTGGTTGTGTCTATCTTTGTTCAGCAATGACGCTGGACTGTCGTTACGTTTTGCTTCAAACGCTAAGTTTGGGTTAAAAACAAACTCGGTTTAAAACGTTACGCCAGCTTGGAAAATAACATTCGCATATGGTGTGCATTCACCTGTGCGAATCACCGCGCGGCTTTCATGCGTGCGCTCTTTGAATTCTTCATGAGTAATGTAAGTAATCGAAAGCGGTTTGCCGCAACGCGCTTCTTCTGTCTTGATCAAATCAATCAGCGCAGCGTGGTGCTCTGGGCTTACTTTCGCAAACTCTTCTGCAATCACAACACCTTCAATTTGAGATTCATCCAGCATGGTTTTAACCGTTTGCTGAAAGCTTGGTACACCGTGAGTCAATGCAAGATCAATACGAGTTACGTGGTCTGGAATCGGTAAGCCCGCGTCACAAATCGTGATTTCATCTGTGTGGCCAAGAGTCGCCACTAAGTAAGAGAGTTCAGAATTAATTAGAGTACTTTTTTTCATATCACGACCTATCGAAAAATAACGTTTAATGGGTTGAGAACAACTCAAGAAAAATCCATCGAAACGTTTCGATAGTGATAATAGTGTCTGATTTATCATTTGCACGTTTGATTGTTTTAGAGTGTGATAACGATCATCGAAACGTTTCGATGGGGTGTTTTTTGGTGATCTTAGTCACCTCGATTAGTTGCATAAACACGAACAAAACTGATGAATATGGGGGTTTTAGGGGGAATCGAATTGGATGGAAAGAGGAGATGTTTACGATGCGTCATTCACACCGTTTAGCCTGACAATGGCTGTTCCTAATCCCCAGCTTCTCGCCACTAAGTGGATTCAACCGATAATGCGTAGCCAAACTTGTTGATGGTAATTATCTGTATGTTTGGAGCTCTCAAACGAGCAAAGACGTTACGTAGGTTATAGACGACGTTGGCGAGAACGTGAGGAGATGAGAGTTGTCCGTCCCAACAGGTATCAACGATGTGTTCTTTCGAAATGGGTCTTCCCGTATTTTCTAGCAATAAACAGAGCACTGCCAAAAGGTGAGGGCGTAAAGTGATTTTGTTTCCCTGTTGATTAGTAATAGTTCGAGAGTCGATATCAATGATTAAGCCGTTGAGGTCTATGGTCTGGTTCATTATGTTGTGGTTTGTCTTATTTTGAATGGTGGAGATTGAAGATGGTTGCGCTGCTATCTAAGTGTGCGAATGATCAAAGCGCGCGGATTATGCGAAATAACGCCACTCCTGAAAGTAAGCGTGCGTAAGTTCACGTGATTAAAATCTAAAAATGGGATGGTTTGAAAATCAAGGAGAGGTTTTCTTCTAGAAATGGTTGGTTTTTATTTCGTTATTATTCATGTGTTTAATTGGTTTTTACTGATTCTGTTGTTTGAAATTACAAAGTGGTTATATTTTTATTTATTTTTTTGTTTTCTGTGAGCTTAACCTGCTCGCGAATTCGACGGGGTGTCGGATAACTCTAACAAGATTGCGAAGCACAGGAAGGCGCATCAATCTTGATTTGTAATAAGTAAGGTCAAACGGTAATGAACAACAAATTTATTCTAAGCATCGCTATGATGTCAGCAGTGGCAGCAAACAATGTAATGGCAGCAGATAGTGGTTTCTACCTAGGCGGCGCAATCGGTACGTCTGGTGTGGATGATGGTGGTATGTTTTCGGGAAATAACGACCCGGTGACTTTTGAAGCAGAAGACAATACTTACCGAATTATCGCAGGCTACAGGTTTAACCGTATTGTATCACTTGAACTACAGTACACGGATTTCGGTGATGTTGTTGCTAAATTCCCACGAAGCGGAGACGGTTTTACATGGACTCCTCAAATATTTTCGGCTGCTGCAAATCTTGGCTACACATTTGATAATGGCGTGCGTCCATTTGGTACGATTGGATTATCTTCAATCGATTTAGATATGAAAAACTCTGATGGTTCGCGTCCTTCAGGTTCAGACTTCGACGATACAGGTACAGGTGTTCGTCTGGGGGTTGGTGTTGAATACACACCAATAAAACATCCAGAATTTAGCCTAAGACTTGGTTACGAAGCGGATGCATTTACTGTAGAAACTTACGAGGGTTACAGTTGGAATCAGAGAAAAGTTGAGAAAGACGTTGTATTAGATTCATTCTACCTTGGCGCAACTTACAACTTTTAAGTTTCACACTTTGCTAAACGGTAAATCGGTTTCTAAATGGGGCGTTGGTTGGCTCAACCCGTTTGGCTAAAGTGGAAAGCCGCAGTTTTTAACTGCGGCTTTTTTAATGCTTATCTTTGGTGAATCTGATTGAGAATGTAATCGAATAGTTAGGCTTCACGGATATGAGCGGTGACAGCGACGATGGCATGGTCAGTACTGAATTGGTCGTGTTCAAAACTAGGATTGATGAGGTGATGGTCTAGCACTGTGTAGTTAGAGATCTCCATCAAGCTTGATGAGTTCTGACAATCAAACTCGTTCGACATCAAGATGTAATCCAAAACTGACCCTGAAGCGCCGTAGTAGTGGGTTGGTTTGCGCTGTTCGAGCAAGTCTTCTTCATGCAGCTGATGATAGAGATCCCAACTGTCTCTTAATCGGAAGTGCGATAACCAATGTCTGCTCGCTTCATCTCGATTCAATGAATAGCTCAACAGCCCTTTGAACTCATCATTGAATAGGGGCTTGTTAAAGTCGCCCATCAACACAACAGGTTGATCGGTTTGGTAGCGTTGATTGGTGATGTATTGATGCAGCATTTGAGCTTCTAGGCCACGTTGAACACTCGATAACCACGATCCTAGTTGTTCCTGATGAAGCTTAACTAAGGTGTCGCTTTGCGGTTTGTTATCTGCTGAGCGGCCACTGGATTCTGGCGGTTCAGCTTTGGGTTCGGTTGGACGTTGCGATTTGAAGTGCACAACATAACAGTCGGTCGAACCTAAATGGGGTAACGTAATCGTCGCGTGAGCAGGTGTTCGGTTGAATGAGAATTTGTCGCCAAGATTGAAGGCTGAAAGTAGCTCTAAATCCGGTGTCACAGGCTGCACATTTTCAATCGGGTAGCGAGAGGCGATACCCACGACAGGCGAGGTATACAGGTAATCATCTTCAACATGCGGGCAATCGACAACCGCAAAGTACGGATAACCCAGATCATTCATTAACTGCTCTAAAGACTGCGGGCTAAATATCTCTTGGAAGCCGATCACATCACAATCTAATGAACCAATCGCTTCAGCCATCCAGCCTTGTTTCTTCTGCCACTCCTCGAAGCTGTAGATGTTCTCAAAATCATAATAAGCATTCGGTGGTTCGAGGTAGTTCAAAAGATTGAACGTTGCGAATGTTATGTGGTTTGGTTTATTCAAGGTTGAATCCTATTGAAATCACTCCTTTAAGGATATCTAAAATGTGAAGATATTGTTCGGGTTTAGTCAGCTATTTTTACTTGCTCTAGATTAGGGAGTCGCTTTCTGCTTAGATTCTCTCCGCTCGATGCTTTTTAGGTGTCGAGTTTAATTTTATCTACGATCAATCGATCGCTTTTTTATGGTTTTACAATGAAAAAATATACCTCTCTCGCTCTTGTGTTGTTGAGCGCTTTCTTCTCTACACCGTCATTGAGTCATTCTTTGGATCCCGAGTCTATTGAGCAAATCGAGTCTCGTGTATCCGCGCGCATTGGTGTTTCTGTTTATGATTCTGCAACCAAGAAAACATGGAGTTATAAGGGCGACGAGCGCTTTCCAATGATGAGCACTTTCAAAACCTTAGCTTGCGCCAATCTTCTCTATGATTCTGAAAATGAAGGGTTAGATTTAGAGTCTAAGGTTGGGGTTAAATCTGATGAGCTTATTGCTTGGTCTCCGATGACTAAAGCGTTTGTCGGTAAAGAAATTTCACTCACAGGTGCATGTTCTGCAACCATGGAAATGAGCGACAACACGGCCGCTAATATAGTGTTAGCTGGTATTGATGGGCCTAACGGGTTAACAGAGTTTTTGCGTTCAATCGGAGACCGCGAAACGCGTCTTGACCATATCGAACCCGATTTGAATCATGCTCGACCGGGTGATGTTCGTGACACCACAACACCAAACACTATGGTGAAAACGTTGAATGAATTGGTGTATGGCAACGTGCTATCAGAAGCTTCTAAAGCTCAGCTTAAGACTTGGATGAAGGATAACAAAGTCTCTGATGGGATGATTCGTTCGATCCTGCCTGATGGTTGGAAGATTGCCGATAGGTCAGGGGCGGGCGCTTATGGCTCACGCGCTATCACGGCTATCGTGTGGAGTGAAACTCGCGCTCCGTTGATCATCAGTATCTCTCTTACAGAAACCAAGTTAACCATTCCAGAGCGTGACACTGTGATAAATGAAATTGGTGAACTTATCTTTGATGATTACCGCGTTCAATAGTTAATACCCACTTCACGATACTTCGCGCTAGTCACTGACCCAGCTTCGGTGCTAGCGCGTTCTATTTCTTTAGACCGAACCGAGTAATTTGTAAATAAACCGTCAGAGATGGAGTGCTGATGGTTTTATTAGTTATTACATGATGTTAGATTTGAACCTATACTTGTTTTAACGGTGTGCATTCAAAGCCGGTTAATCAAGTTGAATATCGAATTCATAACATTTGAAGGGAGAGTCAAATGGGAACAGATTTCCGAAGCAAAGCCTCGCAGCGCACTCAGTTTTTCAGGTCTAATTTGAAGTCATGTGCAGTCATGCTGCCGCTAATTGCTCTATATCCCTCTGTTACACACGCCTCTGTTACCGAATCAACTCCCGCTGTCACCGTTATTGAAACCACGCAACTGGTCGGTTTTGGTGAAGCAAAATATCCTGTCGATTTCACTCATTTCGATTACGTTAATCCTGATGCGCCAAAGCAAGGCAAGGTGACCTATGGCAGCATAGGTACTTACGATAGCTTTAATCGATTCGGTTCCCGCGGCGTTGCTGCAAGTTACACGGGTGAGATTTACGATACCTTGATGTTTTCTCCGAGTGACGAGATTGATGCGTACTATCCATTGATCGCTTCCAAAGTTCGCTACGCAAGTGATTTCTCTTGGATGGAAATCGACATCAACCCAGATGCTAAATTCCAAGATGGAAAACCAATCACGGCTCACGACGTTGCCTTCACCTTTGATAAATTTTCAAAAGAAGGTGTGCCTCAATATCGCGTGTATTACAAAGAAATTGAATCAGTAACGGCTGTTTCTGATTCGGTTGTTCGTATTGAGATGAACAAGCCAAACCGCGAGAAGCTGTTTAGCTTTGCCCAAAGTACTCGTGTATTACCAAAACATTTCTGGAAAGACAGAAAACTGTCTGAGCCGCTGAGTGAACCGCCTGTGGGCAGTGGCCCTTATAAGATCAT
Source organism: Vibrio lentus (assembly GCF_002875945.1). Lineage (GTDB taxonomy): Bacteria > Pseudomonadota > Gammaproteobacteria > Enterobacterales > Vibrionaceae > Vibrio > Vibrio apostichopi. The sequence goes on along the minus strand of NZ_MCZK01000102.1, from coordinate 199,286 downwards.
CAGTTATAAATCGGGTCAAAGCGTGACCTACGGTTTAGATGAAAATTACTGGGCTGCGGATCTGCCAGTTAACGTGGGTCGCAACAACTTCAAGCAAGTTCAGTACGATTACTATCGTGATGACACCGTAATGCTGGAAGCCTTTAAAGCAGGGGAGTTCGATCTTAGAACAGAAAACTCGGCTAAGTTCTGGGCCAACTCTTACACAGGCGCAAACTTCGATAAAGGCTACATCATCAAAGAAGAGATCAACCATGAGAAGCCAGAAACGACTCAAGGTTTTGTCTTCAATATTCAATCTCCTGTGTTCTCAGATCCTAAAGTTCGTGAAGCGTTAACCTACGCGATGGACTTTGAGTGGATGAACAAAAACATGTTTTATGGTCAGTACAAACGTACTCGTAGCTACTTCCAAAACACAGATTATGAAGCGAAAGGCTTACCCAACGCAGACGAAGTTGAATTGCTGTCTCAATACAAAGATCAAATCCCACCTCGAGTATTCACTGAAGAATTCCAGCCATCAGTAACCGATGGCAGTGGCCGTATTCGTAGCCAGATGCGTACTGCTTTCAAACTTTTGAAAGAAGCAGGCTGGGTACTGAAAGACAAAGTGATGACCAACGAAAAGACTGGCAAGCCGATGTCATTTGAGTTGTTGATTTACAGCCCAACCACGGAACGTATCGCAACGCCTGTTCAAAAGAACCTCAAGCGAATGGGTATCGAGATGAAGATCCGTACCATCGATACCACTCAATACATCAAGCGCTTGCGTGATCGTGATTTCGACATGGTGTCGTCTTCATTTTCGGCAAACCCTTATCCTAGCCCGAACTTAATGATTGTTTGGAACTCTAACTACATTGATTCTACTTACAATACTGCAGGTGTAATGGATCCGGTGGTTGACGCGTTAACAGAAGAAATTGCGCGTAACCAACAGCATCCTGAAAAGCTGCTTACGTTAGGTCGTTCACTTGACCGTGTATTGCAGTGGAATTTCTACAACATCCCGCAATGGCACGTCGGTGAATACCGCGTAACAATGTGGGATAAGTTTGAGCGTCCAGATGTATTACCTAAATACGATTTAGGCATTGATACATGGTGGATTTCAGAAGAGAAGGCGGCTTTGCTTCCTGAAAAACGTCGCTAGGAGTTAGTTAGCATGGCCGCGTATATATTTCGGCGTTTACTGTTGGTGATCCCCACGCTGTGGGCGATCATCACTATCAACTTTTTCATTATTCAGATTGCGCCCGGAGGCCCAGTAGAGCAAGCCGTTGCCCAATTAGAAGGGCACAACTCTGGTATCATGGAGCGCTTTTCTGGTGGTGGACAAGAAGTTGATTTAAGCGAAAGTGACCAAGCGTCTGCCAGTGGCTATAAAGGCTCTCGTGGGCTTGATCCGGAAGTGGTTGAAGAGATCAAAAAGCAGTTTGGTTTTGATAAACCGATTCACGTTCGCTACTTCGATATGTTGAAAAATTACGCGACCTTTAACTTTGGTGAAAGCCTGTTTAAGGGCGGTAACGTTATTGATTTAATCATCGAGCGGCTGCCCGTCTCTATTTCTTTGGGGTTATGGAGTACGTTAATCATCTATGTGATTTCGATACCTTTAGGCATTATGAAGGCGATACATCACGGCTCTCGCTTTGATATTTGGTCGAGTGCGGTGGTGATTGTCGGCTATGCCGTTCCGGGCTTCTTGTTTGCGATTATCCTGATTATTTTGTTCGCGAGCGGTAACTACTTCAGTTGGTTTCCATTGCGCGGGCTAGTGTCGAGTAACTTCGATCAGCTTAATTGGTATCAGCAAATTGGCGATTATTTCTGGCATTTAGCATTACCTATTTTTGCGATGGTCATCGGCGGCTTTGCCACACTCAGCATGCTGACCAAAAACTCCTTCCTTGATGAAATCAATAAGCAATATGTAGTGACCGCCCGAGCGAAAGGCTTGGACGAGAGCAGTATTCTCTATAAGCACGTTTTCCGTAACGCCATGCTGATCATTATTGCGGGTTTCCCAAGCGCATTTATTAGTATTTTCTTCACGGGTTCTATGTTGATTGAAGTGATGTTTTCACTCGAAGGCATCGGTCTACTTGGTTTTGAATCGACCATTCAACGAGATTACCCAGTGGTGTTCAGCTCTCTCTATATCATGACCTTGCTTGGCTTGGTACTGAGCATTATCTCCGACCTGACGTATACCTGGGTTGATCCTCGAATTGATTTTGAAGCGCGTTAATGGCGAACGAATAACAAGGTATTGATAATAAATGTTTAACAACCCTTTAGCTGAAGCTCGTTGGTTACGTTTTAAAGCAAACAAGCGTGGTTTTATCTCCCTTTGGATATTTACCATCTTGTTTGGCTTGAGCCTGTTCGCTGAGATCATTGCCAACGATAAGCCATTATTGGTTTCTTATGATAATCAATGGTTTGTACCTGTTATCAATAAATATGCCGAAACAGAATTTGGTGGCGAGTTTGAAACCGAAGCCGACTACAAAGACCCGTATGTTATCGAACTCATCGAAGACAGCGGTTACATCGTGTGGCCAATCATTCCGTTTAGTTACGACACGATAAACTTCGATATTTCAGGTGCGGTGCCATCGGAGCCAGATTCAGTGAACTGGTTAGGAACCGATGATAAAGGGCGAGATGTATTAGCTAGGATCATTTACGGCTTCCGCATTTCCGTTCTATTTGGTTTTATTCTGACGATTGTATCGAGCGTGGTCGGCGTCGTAGTCGGGGCGACACAAGGTTACTACGGTGGCTGGGTCGACTTGTTTGGGCAGCGATTTATTGAAGTCTGGTCGGGCATGCCGACTCTATTCTTGCTGATTATCCTTTCCAGTTTTATCGAACCTAACTTCTGGTGGTTACTCGGAATTATGGTTCTGTTCAGTTGGATGAGTTTGGTGGGTATCGTGCGTGCGGAATTCTTACGCTGTCGAAACTTTGATTATGTAAGAGCCGCGCAAGCCATGGGTGTTGATGATAAACGTATTATGCTTCGTCACATGTTGCCCAACGCGATGGTTGCTTCGTTAACCATGATGCCGTTCATTCTTTCTGGATCGGTCACCACGTTAACCTCATTAGATTTCTTGGGTTTTGGTTTGCCTGCGGGTTCTCCTTCGTTAGGTGAACTTTTGGCGCAAGGTAAAGCGAACTTACAAGCGCCTTGGCTCGGTATTTCTGCCTTCGTCGTACTTTCTCTGATGCTTACGTTACTCGTCTTCGTTGGTGAAGCGGTACGTGATGCCTTCGACCCTCATCAACAGAAGTAAGGATAAGTTATGACTTCAAATACAGCTCCTACTTCAGGGTCAACAGCAGAGGCTGCTAATGCATCTCCAGTTCTGACCATTGATAAATTATCAGTCGGTTTTGGGCGAAAAGATTCGATAGAACAAGTGACGCAAGATGTCTCTTTAGAAATATACAAAGGTGAGACACTCGCGCTAGTGGGTGAGAGTGGCTCCGGTAAATCGGTCACGGCTAATTCGATTTTAAAGCTGTTACCAAAAGGCTCATCTCATTACTTAAACGGTAAGATCAATTTCTCTGGTACTGATATCTTGAGTTGTTCTGAAAGGCAATTACGCGGGATTCGTGGTGGCCGTATTGGGATGATCTTCCAAGAGCCCATGGTTTCGTTGAACCCACTCCATCGCGTCGGTAAGCAGCTGGTTGAAACTCTTTCTATTCACCGAGGTATGAGAACCAATAAAGCTCAAGCCTTGGCGATAGAGTGGCTTTCAAAGGTGGGTATTAGCTACCCAGAGCAAAAGATTTCAGCTTACCCGCATGAGTTATCCGGTGGTGAGCGTCAGCGTGTAATGATAGCGATGGCACTGATCAATGAGCCAGAGTTGCTTATTGCTGATGAACCCACAACGGCATTGGATGTATCGGTACAAGCGCAGATTTTGGATTTGTTGAAAGACCTGCAACAAGAGCTGGGTATGGCGATGCTCTTTATCACCCATGATTTGAGTATCGTTCGTAAAATTGCCGACAGAGTGGCGGTAATGAAAGATGGCCGCCTTGTTGAAAGCAATGACTGTAAAACACTCTTTAATGCACCATCTCATCCTTATACTCAAAAACTTATTAACTCAGATCCTAAAGGCTTACCTGTTCCTGTATCACCGGAAAGTAAACCCCTGCTCAACGTCGACCAACTTCGTGTTTGGTTCCCCATTACGGGCGGTTTGTTCAAGCGTACTATCTCGCATGTTAAAGCTGTAACAGACATGGAGTTCAGCTTGAAAAAGGGGCACTCAATCGGTCTTGTTGGCGAGAGTGGTTCGGGCAAGTCTACAACTGGTATGGCGATATTGAAGCTGGTGGAGAGTGAAGGGTCAATTACCTACGCTGACGAACAAATTCAAGGCTTAAACCGCCAACAGATGCTGCCGTTTCGAAGCCGTATGCAAGTGGTCTTTCAAGACCCATTCTCTGCGTTAAACCCAAGAATGTCGGTCGCTCAAGTTATTGGTGAGGGTTTATTGGTGCATCAACAATTGGATGACACTGAACTCGACCAACGCATCTGTGACGTAATGAAAGAGGTCGACCTAGACCCTGAAACTCGCCACCGTTACCCGAATGAGTTTTCAGGTGGCCAAAGGCAGCGTATCGCGATTGCTCGAGCTTTGATTTTAAAGCCAGAGTTTATCTTGCTCGATGAACCAACATCGTCATTAGACAGAACGGTACAAGCGCAAGTCCTAGATTTACTGAAGTCATTACAAGAAAAGTATGGCCTGACTTATTTGTTTATTAGTCATGACCTCAACGTGGTGAAGTCTCTATGTCACTACACCATTGTCATGAAAGCGGGTGAGGTGATAGAGAAGGGTGATACGGAAACCTTATTCGGCAATCCGCAACATGAATATACTAAGCAGCTTGTGAGTCTTTCGAATGTTGGTGGTGCGATGTAAAGTGGGTGCGTAACGAGAACAAACGGGTGCTCGGTGAATTCAACATGGTCATTTAGTTGTTTTAAGATTACACTGCGCCCAATATTTCAGAAGTACATATTTAGGTAGAGGTCACCATGGACCAAGAACATTACGAAGACGCTGATTACGAAGGCCAAGAGCTTGGCGAAGAAGGCGAAGAGATTGAGATTGAAGCAATTGGTATCGATGTATCGTCTCAGCCAATCGAGCTCTACAAAGTGTTTAAAATTGCTAACTTAGTGAGTGGTGGCGGCGAAGCTAAGCACATCATTTTTGAAGGTTATGTCGCGGTAAATGGTGAATTAGAAACTCGTAAACGTCGTAAAATGTACGATGGCGACTTCTTTGAATTCAACCAAGAGTACTATGTAGTGGTGTGTGATCAGCCAGTACAAGAAGAATCAGAAAAGCCAAAAAAGAAAGACGCGCCTAAAAAAGACAACAAGGCGAAGAAAGGTCAGTCTAAAAAGGATTCTAAGAAGAAAGAATCTAAGAAAAGCAAAGCAGAAATGCTAAGCGCAACGGCTGAACCAAAGAAAGAGAAAAAAGAGAAGAAGAAAGAAAACAAACCGAAAAAGAAAGCGGATACGCCTAAGCCACAACGTGACGACAAAAGCGGCCGTAATTCGATTGAATTCTTCTAAAACTTAAGCAACGTTAAACCTCGATTTTACGTTAAGCAGATACCAAAAGGCTCACTATTTAGTGAGCCTTTTTTGTATCTGTATCCTGCGTGCTAGAGTCGATTAAAGGTGAAATCGTGTGACTAGGCAGTTATTTTAAAGAGTATATCTTAGGCTTCAATAATCACTTTCTAATGATGATTTATTCGTCTGTGCTTAGCTGAGTCCATACCCAAAAACACATCATGAGATGATATTCGGTACGATGCTAATATCTAACCTCTTTATTCTCTTTAATTTAATTATCGGTAACTTTAAAATCTGATAAACAAATTTATCTTGTTTTTTTACATAACTCTAATCTGTAGTTGTCCTTCAATATATTAAGCTATTTCAATGGTTTGTTGGCGATTAACGTCTGTCCGGAAAGGAAATTGACCGTCATCAAAAGTCCTGAGTGTGAGTAGAAAATATAATATTAGTACTTTAGTGGTATTGGCTGCTGAAGATAATAAAAATCATATCAATAAAATTTTCTCTTTATTAACGATACACTTAGGAATTAATTATGAAGGTATTTGTCCCTACCGAGCATTTCAGTCCTGTCAGTAAGTTTATACATATCATATCTGCCGTTGCCTTTATCGGTGCGCTGTTGATCATGCTGCTTGCGCCAGATCCTGATTCATTTGCTTTTGGTGTTCACCAATCTTTGGGCATGTTGGTTATTGTGCTGTATTTGGCTCGTATTGTTTGGATGAACTGGGCAGGAAAGCCGAACGCGCTTGGCACTAAGTTCGAAAAGTTCATGGCACATATGGCTCACTTGGCCTTGTATGGCATTTTGATTCTGATGCCGTTATCTGGTTTGCTTATCGCGATGGCAAAAGCCAAAGATACCGTGGTATTTGGTTTATTCACCATTCCTGGGTTTGCAGAACGTAATTCAGGTTTGATCGATTTTGCTTCTGGTCTCCACTCTTTCTTAGAAATCATCTGTTACCTGCTGGTCGCTATGCACGTTGGTGCGGCACTTTATCACCACTTTATCCTTAAAGATGACACCCTTAGCCGAATGATGGGGAAGAAATAATATGACGATGTTCTCTGTAAGAAATAGCGTTTTACTTGCTGTGTTGAGTGGTTTGTCTTTGAGTGCCAATGCCTACAACATGAGTATCTATGACACGGAATTAGACGTCGATTGGAGCGACATTCCTGTGGTTGAGAAAACCATGTTTTTCCCAGGCAAAGTGACCTTCGATTGGATCAATTCGCCAGCGCATAAAGGTACGCTCAAAAAAGGCTTTGAAACCAAAACCTGTTCGAGCTGCCACCAAGGCGAAGAAGAAGGCCTTGGTGAAATGTTGGTGCAAGACGACAGGCTAGGTAATTTCCCAGACAAAAAAGGGTCGATTCCTGCCGAGTTCCAGTTTGCACACGATGATGAACACCTTTATGTGAAAGGAACGTGGGAAACGGAATCGCCTTTCCCAGCACGCTTACACGACACGCTTTTTTTCCAAGACGACAAATGGGCAATTATTGGCGGTGACCGAGGCAAAAACCCTTACACACCTATCTATGAAGACCGTTTCTCGCTGATGATTGACGATGGCTCGGTGTTGCAGTTCCGTGAGCAAGGGTGTTGGATGTCTTGCCACCGTGGTGCGCGTGATATCGGCCAAGCAACAGCGAGAGATGTTCAAGCATTGGATGTGGTTGGCGCGTTTGGCTTAGATCAGAAAGACATTCGTAAGTACCTTCCTGAGTCTCGCACTGAACGTTACGGCGTAAACTGGGACAAAGTGAAGCCACAAGAAGAAATCGATAAGCTGAAAGCGGAAGGGCAGTTTGTGGATTTGATGCAATGGCGTTCGACACGTTCTGCACCCACCAATAGTGCTGATGATGGTTATGTGTTTGAGTATCGTTTGAACGATAAAGGCACCACCGTGTTTACTTGGAACTTCGATAGGAAAACAGGCCTGCCTAAGTACATGTACGATAAGTCGGTAACCGGTTTCTACGCGCTGAATAAAGAAGACTTTAACGATCTCAACAAGAAGATAGCAATGGTTGAAGGCGTTAACGTGATGCCTTACGACGCGAGTAAAATTGAAGAAGGCCAATATCTTCAAGGTCGATTAAACCGAGAAGGCGCAGGTTCTGCGGGGGATAACAACCAAGTATTCTCTTCATGGGAAGACGGAAAATACACGGTTATCTTCAAGCGTAAGTTGAACACTGGCCACCCAGAAGATGACAAAATCATGGAAATTGGCGGCACTTATGACATGAACATCGCGATTCACGATGGCGAAACAACAACACGTTTCCACTATGTCGCGTTCCCGTTCACGGTTGGTATTGGTGAGGGTTCTGAAGGCAGTGTTATTGCGTTGCCGATTAAGTAACGAGTAACTTCACTTGATGTGAGAAACAATCTTAGGTTCTTGGCTGGTGTGCGATTCGCATAATCATCAAGAGCCTTTTTTGTTCTAATTCAGTTATCTTTTCTAACTCAACGAACTGCTGCCCTAACTTTTGCTCTACTTGTCTCTTTGGCTTTCTGTTTGCTTGGCCTGATCAGCAACAAACGCTACAAATTGATCGCGGAGTGTATTTTCGCTATTTCCATTCCATATCAGGCCGACTGGCCAAGTGGCGTGTTCACCTTGTAACGCAATGAATTCCACATCGGTGTTACTAATGAACTGCGCACTGCTAGGTACAATGGTGAAACCGATGTTGGCAGAAACCAACGCCAGCAAGGTCAGAATATCGTCGGCTTCTTGCGTCTTTGATAAGTCGATTTTATTGGCAAGACAATATTGCTGAATCTGTTTGTCTAGTCCGGGACCTCGGTGTTGGGCGAGCTTTAGATAAGGCCATTCCGATAGTTCAGATATTGCCTTACTTGATTTATTAGAACTCAACTCGGCAGCTTGCTTGAGAAGGTCTTTGTGTATCGCGATCACAAGGGAATCATTGAATAGGGTTAGACTTTCTAAATCGGAAGAGTCGGGTATCCGATTGAAGCTGATATCGAGTTCATGGATCAATAGCTCGTCTGTTTGCTGCTTTGAAGGCGTGTCATTCAAGGTGATGTGAACGTCTGGATATTGCTGTTTATACGCTGCAATAAGCTTGGGCGCTTCATGATAGGTAGATACGCCAAAACCAATGTTCAAATGTCCCTGAGTTCCGTTCACCACAGAGCCTGAAAGCTGCTCAAACGCTTGCATCGAATGAACCAAACGTTGGGCTTCTGCTAGTAACGTTTTGCCTGCGTGCGTTAGCTCTGCGCCATTCCTACCACGAGAAAACAGAGACGCCCCAATGTTGGACTCAAGTCGTTGAATCTTTTTGGTGAGGGCCGATTGAGTAATGTATAGCTGTTCTGACGCCAAACGGTAATTGCCCGATTTAGCCAACTGACAAAATGCCTTCAGTAAATCAAATTCCATTCCAAATGCTCATTGAACCAAGAATATCTTTCATTATATGGAATTGAATCGATTTTTTATACTGAGTTCATACCAATTCGATAAAGAGAAGTTTGAGGGCGAATCATGAAGAGAGACATCAAAGTAGCGTCGGTTCAATTTAACCACCACGCAGGTGATAAGGCGTATAACTTATCGGTTATAGAGCAATATGTTCAAAAGGCAGCGGACAGTGGCGTGGAGATCATCAGCTTCCCAGAGATGTGCATCACCGGTTATTGGCATGTCTCTGAATTGTCGCGAGGCGAGATAGAAGGACTGGCGGAACCTGTCCCGAGCGGTGAATCGACTCAAAAGCTTGTTTCGCTAGCAACACAATTTGGAATGAGTGTTGGCGCGGGCTTGATAGAGCAGGGTACTGATGGTGAGTTATACAACACTTACGTATTCGCCATGCCCAATGGCGAGGTGCAGAAACACCGTAAACTGCATACCTTCGTTAGCCCTCACATGAGCAGTGGAGACCAATACACGGTGTTCGAAACGCCGCATGGCTGCAAAGTCGGTATCTTGATTTGTTGGGATAACAACTTGGTCGAGAACGTACGAATTACCGCTTTGAAAGGGGCTGATATATTGATTGCCCCACATCAGACGGGCGGTTGCCAATCACGCAGTCCGAACGCGATGAAGCGAATTGACCCAGAGTTGTGGTTTAACCGTCATGAAAACCCGGAAGCAATTCGTGCTGAAATGCAGGGTAAGAATGGTCGCGAGTGGCTAATGCGTTGGCTGCCTGCAAGAGCGCACGACAATGGCATGTTTGTGGTGTTTAGTAATGGTGTCGGCGTTGATATGGATGAAGTCAGAACAGGTAATGCGATGATCCTAAGCCCTTATGGTGAAATCATCACCGAGACGGACAGCGTAGATAACGACATGGTGATTGCAGAGCTAAAAGCGAAAGAGTTGGACATGTGTACGGGCAGACGTTGGATTCGTGGCCGTAAGCCAGAGCTTTATCATTCACTTACACAACCTCTTGGTCATGAACTTGATCCGCACCAAGCGCGTTTTGCTGAGAAGTAATGTGAAGATGCTGGTGGATAAGGCGAGTAAATAAGGAGTCGGCAGGGAAGGGGTTGATTCAATAACATCGGATGTAGTCTACCCACTTAAACGGTTTTTAAGTGGGTAGACTATTTAAGCATTAAGCCTCTAAGTTCTATTCTCAGTGGCGAGTGCGAGAAGACGTCAGTTCTGATGCGCGTAGCTGAGCAACGGCTTTCGCTAATTCTAGCTGAGCTTGTGCAAAATTGATGTCGACATTGCCCTTGTTGATATTCTCAAGAGCCGCATATTTCGCTTCTTCTGCGCGAGCACGGTCAATGTCTTTGCCGTGCAATGCGGTATCGGCTAACACCGTTACCACATCCGGCTGAACTTCAAGCATGCCACCAGAGACATACAGCACTTGCCCCTCTGATTTAGGGTCTGTGACAAACACTGTCACGCCTGGCTTTATTTTACTGAGAAGCGGGGAGTGACCTGGGCGAATCCCCAGCTCACCGTCAGCGCCAGAAACGGCTAGGGCATACGCTGGACCTGAAAACAGCGTACCTTCCGCACTTACAATATTAAGTTGAAATGTATTATCTGTAATTCCGATAGCCATGGTGCACCTGCCTCTTAGAGTGATTTAGCTTTGTTAAGCACTTCGTCGATAGAACCACAGTACAAGAACGCTTGCTCTGGGATATCGTCGTATTCGCCGCCTAGCAGGCCTTTAAAGCCTCTCAGTGTTTCACTTAGCGGTACAAATACACCTTTCTGACCAGTAAATACTTCTGCTACGTGATAAGGCTGAGTTAAGAAACGTTCAATCTTACGAGCGCGAGATACCGTCTGCTTATCTTCAGTCGATAGCTCGTCCATACCAAGAATCGCGATGATGTCTTTTAGCTCTTTGTAGCGTTGCAGCGTTGTTTGTACTTTTTGTGCAATGTCGTAATGCTCTTGACCAACGACAAGAGGATCCAATTGGCGAGATGTTGAATCCAACGGGTCGATTGCAGGGTAGAGGCCTAATGCAGCGATATTACGCGACAGTACAACGGTTGCGTCTAAGTGAGCAAAGGTTGTTGCTGGCGATGGATCGGTCAAGTCATCCGCAGGTACGTATACCGCTTGAATAGACGTGATCGAACCTTGTCTGGTTGATGTGATACGTTCTTGAAGCACACCCATCTCTTCAGCCAATGTTGGCTGGTAACCTACCGCTGATGGCATACGACCTAGCAGTGCTGATACTTCTGTTCCCGCAAGCGTGTAACGGTAGATGTTATCAATGAACAACAGTACGTCACGACCTTCATCACGAAAGCGCTCAGCCATAGTCAGGCCTGTCAGCGCAACACGTAGACGGTTTCCCGGTGGCTCGTTCATTTGACCGTAAACCATGGCAACTTTGTCTAGTACGCCAGCTTCTTTCATCTCGTAGTAGAAATCGTTACCTTCACGGGTACGTTCACCAACACCGGTAAATACAGAGAGACCTGAATGAGCTTTGGCGATGTTGTTGATAAGCTCCATCATGTTGACGGTTTTACCAACACCCGCACCACCGAACAGACCGATTTTACCACCCTTAGCGAAAGGACAGATAAGGTCGATAACCTTAACGCCTGTTTCTAGAAGTTCAGTACTGTTGGCTTGTTCTTCATAAGAAGGAGCTTCACGGTGAATTTCGTAGCTTTCTTTCTGGCCGATTTCACCACATTCATCAATAGGTTGACCAAGCACGTTCATGATACGGCCTAAGGTTTCTTCGCCCACAGGGACCGTGATTGGAGAGCCTGTGTTTTCAACAGTGAGGCCGCGGCGCAAGCCATCTGACGTGCCCATTGCAATACAACGAACGATACTGCCACCCAACTGTTGCTGAACTTCTAATACGAGTGAGCTTGCTTCTTCGCTCGTCACTTTTAATGCATCATAAACGCGTGGGCTGTTGCCGCCGCTGAACTCGACGTCTACCACCGCGCCGATAACTTTAACTATTTTTCCAACACTCATCTCTAAATCCTCAAATTCTATTCTGACCCACTCTTTCTGCCCTTAGACAGCTTGAGCACCTGAGACTATTTCACTCAGTTCTTGGGTAATGGCAGCCTGTCGCGCTTTGTTGTAAACCAACTGCAAATCATCGATGAGTTGGCCTGCGTTATCGGTCGCCGCTTTCATGGCCACCATTCGGGCTGCTTGCTCACAGGCAATGCTCTCTACGATGCCTTGATAAACTTGCGATTCAATGTATCGATGTAACAGCTCAGAGAGGATGTCTCTTGGTGCTTGCTCATAGATATAGTCCCAACGACGAGCCTTTTTCGTACCGTCATCAGCCTCAGAATCTGAGGGGTGGGGTAGCAACTGTAAGGTCGTTGGTTCTTGAACCATGGTGTTGATGAACTGGTTATAAACGAGATACAAACTGTCGATTTTTTCGTCGTCGTAATGCCCTAGCATCGCGTTAACTGTACCTAAGATGTCTTCTAATTTAGGTGCGTCACCAAGACCTGACGTTTGCGCGATAACATTGCCGCTGCGTTGGAAAAATGAGATAGCTTTTGAACCAATTAAGGTGGTTTCTACTTCAACACCTTTGGTACGCCACTGTTCCATTTCTTCTAGCACTTTCTTGAACAGGTTAGAGTTCAAGCCACCACATAAGCCCCGATCGGACGAAATAATGATGTAAGCAACACGTTTTGGTTCACGCTGTTGAAGATAGGGGTGCTGGTATTCCAGCGACCCTGATGCGACGTGAGAGATAACTTTGCGCATGTTCTCGGCATATGGACGTGTTAGCGTCATGTTGTCCTGAACCTTACGCATCTTACTTGCCGCAACCATCTCCATTGCACTGGTGATTTTCTGAGTGTTACTAACACTGCCTATCTTGGTGCGAATTTCTTTAGTATTTGCCATTATCTGCTCCTAATTTGTTTTGATTTCCAGCCAACAAACCGGAGCGTTTACCAAGCTTTCAACGCTACAAAGTCACCAAGCAGTTTTGCAAGTGCACTGTCGATCTCGTCGTTGTAGTCACCATTAGCATTGATGGTGTCGAACAATTCTGGGTTTTGGCCTTTTGCGTAAGCAATCAATTCTTCTTCAAAACGTGCAACTTTGTGCAACTCTACGTCAGCCAAGTAGCCTTTTTCTGCTGCGTAGATAACCGTTGCTTGCTCAGCGACAGACATTGGAGAGTATTGCTTTTGCTTCATCAATTCGGTTACACGCTCACCATGGTCAAGCTGCTTACGCGTCATGTCGTCTAAGTCAGAAGAGAACTGAGAAAATGCGGCTAATTCGCGGTATTGAGCTAATGATGTACGGATACCACCAGACAATTTCTTAATGATCTTGCACTGAGCTGCGCCACCCACACGAGATACCGAGATACCTGGATCAACAGCAGGGCGTAGGCCTGAGTTAAACAGTTGGGTTTGTAGGAAAACCTGACCATCAGTAATTGAGATTACGTTGGTTGGTACAAACGCAGATACGTCACCCGCTTGAGTTTCAATGATAGGCAGCGCGGTTAATGAGCCTGTTTGGCCTTTCACTTCACCGTTTGTGAACTTCTCTACATATTCCGCATTCACTCGTGCTGCACGTTCTAGTAGGCGTGAGTGGAGGTAGAATACGTCGCCAGGGAAGGCTTCACGACCCGGTGGACGCTTAAGTAGCAATGAGATTTGACGGTAAGCGACGGCTTGTTTTGATAGGTCATCGTAGATGATCAGTGCATCTTCACCGCGGTCACGGAAGTATTCACCCATGGTGCAACCCGCATAAGGTGCTAGGTATTGAAGCGCGGCAGATTCTGATGCTGATGCCACAACAACGATGGTGTTTTTAAGCGCATCGTGGTCTTCGAGTTTACGAACAACGTTTGCGATAGTCGATGCTTTCTGGCCAATCGCCACGTACACACATTTGATGCCCGAATCTTTTTGATTGATGATCGCATCGATGGCTAGCGCCGTTTTACCTGTCTGACGGTCACCGATGATAAGTTCACGTTGACCACGACCGATAGGCACCATGGTGTCGACTGCTTTATAACCGGTTTGAATGGGTTGATCGACGGACTTACGTTCGATTACACCCGGTGCAATTACTTCTACTGGGTCGAGTCGGTCACAACTCACTGGGCCTTTGCCATCAATAGGTTCGCCTAGTGTGTTCACGACACGGCCAAGAAGTCCGTTACCGACAGGTACTTCCAAGATACGACCTGTCCCTTTCACTTTCATACCCTCAGAGAGGTCAGTGTAGGGGCCCATAACCACGGCACCGACTGAGTGGGTATCAAGGTTCAGCGCAAGAGCGTACTTGCCACCTGGAAGCTCAATCATCTCACCCTGCATGACATCCGCAAGGCCATTAATGGTAATGATGCCGTCACGAACCGAGACTATGGTGCCTTCGTTGCGAGCTTCGGTGCTCACATTAAATTTCGAGATGCGATCTTTAATCAGGTCGCTGATTTCATTTGAATTTAATTGCATAATTGTTACCTATCTCGCGTGAAGTTGATGAGCTAATCGGTTAATTGATGTGTTCAAAGAACCATCGATGACGGTTTCACCCGCCTTGATTACGATCCCGCCAACCAGCGAGTCATCAATAACCTGTTCCATTTCAACCTGACGCTCTAATTTCTTCTCAAGTGCAGCAGTGAGTGATGTAACTTGATCTTGTGTAAGCAATTCTGAACTGGTGACAGTGACAGGGATTACACGTTCATGTTCGTCCTTTAGGTCGCTGAACAAGTTAAACAAGTCTCTGATCACGGCAAGACGGCCATTCTCAGCCAAGACTTTGATGAGATTAATGACGTGGTCATCAACAAGCCCTTGGCAAACGTGAATGATGAGATTGACCAGTTCTTCAGATTGCTGTGTGTGAACACCTTCTGCTGATGAAATCTGTTTAGCGATCGTTTCTTCTTCCGCTACCGTCACAAGAATGGACAGCATTGAGTGCCACTCTTGTAACTTGTTTTCACCTAAAGCAAAGTCGAACGATGCTTTAGCGTAGGGATGAGCAATATTGGTGTAATCTGACATATTGCCTCCGTTTAGAGTTCGCTTATCATTTGATCAACTAACGCTCGGTTCGTTTCAGAATCTAGGTTTTTGCTGATCAATTTCTGTGCACTTTGAATAACAGCGTCTGCCATATCCGCCTGAAGTTCACGGCGTAACTTTTGACGTTCGCCTTCTAGCTCAGCTCTACCTTGTTCTAAGATGCGTGCCTTTTCTTGCTCGCCTTCTTGGTGAGCTAAGGTGATGATTTCGTTGCGGCGTTTCTTGCCTTGCTCAATCAGTTCGGTCACATTTTTTTTCGCATCTGCGACGAGTTGTGCGCCATTTGATTTTGCTAGTTCTAGCTCTTTCGCTGCATTCTCTGAATGGCGTAAACCATCAGCAATTTCTTTTTGGCGCTCGTCTAACATCGCGGTGAGAGGGGGCCATACATATTTCATGCATAGCCAAACAAAAATCACGAATGAGATTGCTTGACCAAACATGCTGGCATTTAAATTCATACCTTCCTCACTAAATCTTGATTATTTACAAATCGATCTTTTCAAAGCTTTTAATTAAGCAACGGCAAAGATGATGTATAGACCGATACCAACACCGATCATCGGTACAGCATCAACAAGGCCCATCATGATGAAGAATTGAGTACGAAGCATTGGAGTAAGGTCTGGTTGACGAGCAACACCTTCAAGGTATTTACCTGCTAAGTTACCAATACCAGATGCCGCGCCTGCTGCACCTAAACCGATCAGTAATGCACCTGCTACATATAAAACTGCGCTTACGATATCCATTTGTATCTCCGATAAATAATTTGTTAGTTAATTTTTAGTTATTAATTAATGGTGTTCTTCTGTTGCCATTGCTAGATAAACAACGGTCAGTACCATAAATATAAATGCTTGTAAGAATACGATTAATATGTGGAATAAGGCCCATGGAACACTCAGTGCCCATTGCATCCACCATGGCATTAATGCAATAAGGATGAATATCATCTCGCCTGCATACATGTTTCCGAATAATCGTAAGCCTAATGATATTGGCTTTGAAATTAATGTTATTAATTCAAGAACTAAGTTAACAGGATATAAAAGAGGGTTATCAAATGGCTGAGTAGTAAGCTCTTTGATAAAGCCTTTCAAACCTTTATTCTTTAACGTATACGTTAATAGTAGAATAAACACACCGAGTGCCATCGACATTGGGATATTTACATCCGCTGTCGGTAGATCTCTAAAGTGTTCTAAACCTATTGCACGAGTTAACCCTGGTATTAAATCAATTGGTAATAGGTCGACTGCATTCATTAACAGCACCCAAACAAAAGTGGTTAATGCCAGTGGTCCTATTAATTTATCCTCCGCTTGAAAAATCTCTTTGACTAGGTTGTTAACGAAATCAAAGATAAGCTCGATAAAACATTGAAAACGACCTGGAACACCGCTAGTGCCCCGAGTGACTACATATCGAAAAGCTCCAATAAACAGTAAACCTGTAATCCAAGATACCAACATTGAGTCAATGTTGAACGCCCAGAAACCATCACCTGTAGTTAAGAAGGTTAAGTGATGCTCTATGTATTCGTGAGCGGTAGTGACTTGATCCATACTACACGTACTCCGATCTTGTAGAGGCAGTAATAAATGGTGTTAAGAAGTACCCAATCATTGTGAAAATATACGCGTATAATATTACTGGGTTATCCAATTTAAAAAACTGGAATGCCAAGATAAACATTAAGAACGTATAGGTTATTTTCACGACACGACTCATTTGCATTAAGTCACGTAAACTATAATTAGGGTTCTTGTGCACCTTAAGGCTTGCATATATAAAACCAAACAGCGGTGGTAACATCGCGATTACGACACCCAAAGCTGAAGACTCCATATCTACTTTATTACCAAAAAACACTTCATATAAAACTACACCGACGGCTAATACTATTTGGCAGAGAACAACTCTTTTAGCAGCAACAAGGATGTCGCTACTTATCCCATTAAGCCTCATAATAAAACCCTATATTTAACAGTGTAAGTTAATATAAAACACAGTTTGAATATGTTTTGTTACTAGCACTTACTTGTTAATAGCAATTTGACTTGTTAATAAACCTTTACTTGTTAACAAAGAAATAATCTTTCTGGCTTTATATCTCCTGACGAAATTAAGCGAAATAAACTAACTCGCTATCGTTTCGACAAAATATAAACTACGCCTAAAATTATGTGATCAAAACGACAAATATCGACATCAATAATTCCATTTTTGAAATGAGTGTTTTCCATTTATGAAAGTAATAGTTCGATTAGAATATTCATGAGAATTTAAGATGTATTATTTTCTAGGGTAGGAGGGGGTTTTCAGTAGAATTTAGAGGGTTAATTTGGCTGCTTACGATCTTATCAATTAAGACTATTCAAACACTTACAATCAATTCCAAATAAATTACAGAGCGTCATTCCGGTAGCCGTTGGCACCGTTTTAACCACTGATGTAAGCCTTTGTTTGTTGAGTGATTTATCTATACGGCGTTCTCTATCGAAAACAAAATATTTTTTAATTTGTTTGTCACACAGCTATAAATCATGCTTTGAAACGGATAAATGGTCACTTAAGAAAGAGATTCTGGGAATCATTCAGCCCCAATTATGGATGTACAGAGCTGAAAATCGGCGCTAAAACTTATGATACAAAGATACAAAGATACAAAGATACAAAGATACAAAGGCCAAACGTGGAGCTAGATCGGAACTCATGCTCCACCATCGGCCTTATAAAGGAAGCGAACTTAATCAGCTTCCTTTATGAGTCTTCATAACTTAGGTACTGAATACACAAATCGTGAAAGGCTTGTGCTTGTGGCGATATCGTCCGGTCAGCCAACCTGAAAATACCGATCTGACGCTGTAACGGCGGGTCAATCAACGGAATCCACACTAAGCGAGTCTCATTGGTTGGGAAGGCCAGCTTTGGCAGCGTGGTTACGCCTATCCCAAGTTCTAATACCGAAAACAGCGAAGTAATGTTCTCCACTGAATAGAGCGCTTGTTCGCTGAGCATTCGAGCGGGTGTTGGGTCAAGTAGGGTACAAGTACCATTGCGAATGAAGGGTTGTTTTAACAAAGTTTGCCATTCGATTCCCTCTTTTTGAGAGGCGATAGGGTTGTCCTTGAGGCAGACCACACCGATAGGATCGGAAAGTAAAGGCGTAAAGTCGATGCTCTCTTCTTCTAAATGGGAGCTATTTCCGAGGGCAACATCCACCTCTCCAGACAATAATCTCGCTTCCACACCTGCCGCATTATCATCAATCAAGCTGACTTCTACATTAGGGTACTGCTCACAAAAAGCCCCTAAAACACTAGGGATTAATTTTGCGGCGACCGATGGCACGCTCGCTATTCGAACTCTTCCTTGTTGTCCCGCCGCGGCTGCGCGCAGGTCATTGTCTAATGCCTTGTAAACATTCAGGAATTGAATGATTTTTGGCAGGCATATTTCCCCGAAAGGTGTCAGGGTTGATTTGTTGCCTGTTTCAAACAGTGGCTGGCCAAGTATTTTTTCCAGCTCTTTTATCGATGTAGAAAGTGCCGCTTGCGATCGATTTGCACGGTGAGAGGCCGCTCGAAATCCTCCTTCTTCGACCACTAAAACAAAATGTTTTAACTGTTGTAGCTTAATACTCATGGCACTGATCCTTCTCTAGCCCTTGCTATACCTTACTTTTTGAAAGGTGATAGGTTTTATTTATCAAATGCACAAAATTTACCGTTAGATTTATCAGTCGTCAAGGTGCAGTATTTAACCATCTTGAAACATAGTTGTTACAAAGTTGGATGAAATCGTGAACGCACAAACTAAAAAACACCCAGTAAAAACCGAGCTTTTTGCTTCAAAAGCACCACTAGAGTGGGCAATCGCTAATAACGGCACTCTATATACAGCGCAGATTCCAATTGATGAAACTGGCGCAGTAGTAGAAGGCGGTATTGAAGCGCAAACGCGTCAGACTTTTAACAACCTTGTTCATACGTTGGAGTGTGCAGGCGAATCTATGGATTCAGTGCTGCAAGTTCTGATTTACGTGACAGACCGTGAATATCTAAAAACGGTAAACAGCGTATACGGAGAATACTTCAATGCACCTTATCCAAACCGGGCTGCGGTCGTCGTTGCAGGGTTAGCAAGAGAAGAGATGCTGGTCGAGTTCGTGGTTTATGCATCGGCGTCTCAACCTGAATAATCAGACTGTGAACTAAAGCTATTTGCGGATCAAAACTCTTTTAATTTGAAGTGGTTTATTGATACAAGCGACTTGGTTCACTTTAGAAACAAAATATACATCTTATTTTAGCAATTAATTACCTGAATACTAACAGTTTATTAATTAACCAGATGGTTGCCAGACTCAACCGCAACCTAACCGTTACAAGGACAGAATGATGACTCAATTACAGAATGTTCAAGCAGAAAACGCACTTTACATCGGCGGCGAATGGCAAGCGGGTGTAAGCACCGTTGCGAACATTAACCCATCAGATATTTCTGAAAACATCGGTAACTTCGCACAAGCAAGTGCTGACCAAGTTCAACAAGCGATTTCAGCGGCGAAGCACGCTCAACCAGAGTGGGAAAAAACGCCGATTGAACGCAAGCAAGCAGTGCTTCAAGCGATTGGTGATGAGCTGATTGCACGTTGTGATGAGCTGGGTACGTTGCTTTCTCGTGAAGAAGGTAAGCCTTTTGCTGAAGGTCGTGGTGAGATTTACCGTGCAGGTCAGTTCTTCCAGTATTTTGCGGCTGAAGTGCTTCGTCAAATTGGCGACAACGCAGAATCAGTACGTCCTGGCGTTTCTGTAGAAGTGACTCGTGAAGCGGTGGGTGTTATCGGCATCATCTCTCCTTGGAACTTCCCGACAGCAACAGCAGCTTGGAAAATCGCTCCAGCGCTTGCTTTCGGTAACAGCGTTATCTGGAAACCAGCAAACCTAACACCAGCAAGTGCGGTAGCACTCACTGAGATTATCCACCGCCAAGGCATGCCAGCAGGCACGTTCAACCTTGTTCTAGGTAGCGGTTCGAAAGTAGGTGATGCACTGATCAATTCTAAAGAAGTGAACGGTGTGAGCTTTACTGGTTCTGTTGATACAGGTCGTAAGGTTGCAGCTGCTACAGCGCCAAACTTCGTTCGTTGCCAACTAGAGATGGGCAGTAAGAACGCACTTGTGGTTGCTGATGATGCTGATATCCAAACAGCTGTTGATGCAACTATCGCAGGTTCGTTCTCTGGCGCAGGTCAAAAATGTACAGCATCTTCTCGTCTAGTGGTTATGGATGGCATTCACGACCAATACGTTGAAGCGCTAATCAAACGCATGAGCGAACTGAAAGTGGGTCACGCACTAGAAGACGGCGTGTTCATGGGCCCTGTTGTTGACGGCAACCAACTTGAAGCAAACCTAGGTTGGGTTGAGAAAGCACGTCAAAGTGGCGGTGAGCTCGCATTTGGTGGCGAACGCCTAAGCATGAAACACGAAGGTTTCTACATGTCTCCAACGCTGTTCTTGAACACTAAGAACGATTGGGAAGTGAACCAAGAAGAAGTGTTTGCACCAATGGCAAGCGTGATTCGTGTGGCTGACCTAGAAGAAGCTATCGCGACAACCAACGATACTCGCTTTGGTCTAACGGGCGGCATCATTACTCAAAGCCTACGTACTAGCGCAATGTTCAAGCAACAAGCGCAAACAGGTTGTGTGATGGTGAACCTACCAACAGCAGGCACGGATTACCACGTACCGTTTGGTGGTCGTAAAGAGTCTAGCTTCGGTCCTCGTGAGCAAGGTCAGTACGCGAAAGAGTTCTACACAGTGGTGAAGACAGCTTACCAGCGTCCTTACTAATCAACTTTCAATATAAGAATTGGATAGCTGAGGATATTAAGTCCCAAGCTATCCAGCTATCGAATTGGCCTGATTCACAGAGTCAGGCCAACATCCAAACCAAAGCAGAAACGAACTTAGACAAGTGATTTAACCCATTTTTGAAAACATGTTATTTGAGCGTGTTTTCAAAACCGAGCTAGAACACTGAGCTTTCAATAGGAGTGGTTATGTACCAGCAACGGATTGTTATAGATGGATTGCAATACTGCAATTGGAACAGAGAATATTTCCAAACACTAAAGGCGAGCGGCATTACAGCAGTTCACGCTACCGCGGTTTACCACGAGACAGCTCGTGAAACCTTATCTCGCTTTGCAGAATGGAACTTAAGATTCGAGCAGAATGCAGACATTATCATGCCGATTCATTCAATGGCCGATGTTGAAACTGCAAAAGCGACGGGCAAAGTCGGCATTTTTTTAGGTGCTCAAAACTGTTCTCCAATCGACGATGAGATTGGTCTTATCGAAGTGATGCGTCAGCAAGGTCTTTTGATCATGCAACTGACGTACAACAACCAGAGCTTATTGGCGACGGGTTGCTACGAGAAGAACGATACGGGTATTACTCGCTTTGGTAAGCAAGCAATCGAAGAGATGAACCGAGTGGGCATGATCATTGATATGTCTCACAGTGCCGAGCGTTCAACGCTTGAGGCGATTGACCTATCTTCTCGTCCTATTTGTATCAGCCATGCGAACCCAACGTTTGCTCATGATGCACTACGAAACAAATCAAACGATGTGATTAAAGCCCTAACCGCACGCGGTGGCTTAATCGGATTCAGCTTATACCCATTCCACTTACCAAATGGCAGCCAATGTACGTTGGAAGATTTCTGCCAAATGGTTGCGACTACCGCTGACATGGTTGGCGTAGAACACCTAGGTATTGGTAGTGACCTATGCTTAAACCAACCTCAAGCCGTTCTTGAATGGATGAGAAATGGTCGTTGGTCTAAAGCCATGGACTACGGTGAAGGCTCTGCGAACAACTCAGGTTGGCCAGATGCGTTGCCTTGGTTCTGTGGTAGTGCGGGTATGGAAAATATTTATAACGGATTGATGCGTCATGGTTTCAGTGAGTCTGAAGCTGGGCAAGTCTTAGGAGAAAACTGGTTTAACTTCTTGAAAGATGGCCTAGAGCCTCAAAGCAAGGGTTAAGCGCTTTCTCACTAGTAATCATCGAATTAGCAGCCTTCTAATTAACGTTCATTTAGAAGTGCTGTTTTAACTAATTTCACTATTCAAAAGGAACAACGGTCTATTTCGCAACGCGGTAACCCAAACATGGATTAGCCTGCCCAACACAAAAAACAATAGGGCAGGTGTTAAATACACCTCTTGTAGTCATCATTAAAATGACAGCTGCAAAGAAACCTCTGGAGTCAGAGTATGTCTGATTTAACCAATAGCGTGAAATCTTCAAACGTAAATGCGGGTCAAGCAAACACAGCAAGCAAAAAACCTCAGTCTGAATCTACTTCAGACAAGTTAGGATTAACCAACCCAGCACTTTGGTACAGCGGCGGTTTTATCGCTCTGTTCGTAACGCTTGCTTTGTTTGATGGGGAGCTACTCTCTACCCTAGTAAATACGGGCTTTGCATGGTCTGTAAAAGTGTTCGGCCCTTATTGGCAAATGCTTCTTCTTCTGACTTTTCTTATTGGTCTTGGCCTGGCGGCAGGGCGAACAGGCAAGGTTATCCTAGGCGGCATCGCGAAACCTGAAATGGATGGCTTCCGTTGGATGGCTATCATCTTCTGTACGCTACTTGCGGGCGGCGGTGTATTTTGGGCGGCAGCAGAGCCTATCGCACACTACGTTAACCCACC
This sequence comes from Vibrio lentus, assembly GCF_002875945.1. GTDB lineage: Bacteria > Pseudomonadota > Gammaproteobacteria > Enterobacterales > Vibrionaceae > Vibrio > Vibrio apostichopi. The sequence continues at coordinate 176,316 of NZ_MCZK01000102.1, read as the reverse complement.
ACCGTTGTATGGCGCACAAGAAAACGCACAACAAGGCGCGGTGAATGCTTTATCACAATCATTCATGCACTGGGGTTTCCTAGCATGGGCAATTGTGGGCAGCTTAACGTCTATCGTGGTTATGCACCTTCACTACGACAAAGGCTTGCCTCTTAAACCTCGTATTTTGCTTTACCCAGTTTTGGGTGAAAGAGCACTAAAAGGCCATACAGGCGCACTGATTGATACATGTTGTATTGTCGCTGTAGCGGCGGGTACTATCGGTCCGATTGGTTTCTTAGGCTTACAAGTCAGCTACGCTCTGAATGAACTGTTTGGTATTCCAGATGGCTTCACAACACAGCTAATCATCATTTTGTTCGCTATCGTCCTTTACACATTGTCTGCATTAAGTGGTCTTAACCGCGGAATGCAAATGCTAAGCCGTTACAACGTAATTTTAGCAATGGCATTGATGGTCTACATCCTTATCTTTGGTCCAACGAACTTCATCTTCAATGGCTACATCCAAGGTGTAGGCAGCATGATAGATAACTTCATCCCAATGGCAACATACCGTGGTGACGAAGGTTGGTTAAGCTGGTGGACAGTGTTCTTCTGGGGTTGGTTCCTAGGTTACGGCCCAATGATGGCAATCTTCATCGCTCGTATTTCACGCGGTCGTAGTATTCGCCAATTGGTATCAACCATTAGTCTGATTGCACCGTTTGTTACTTGCTTCTGGTTCACGATTGTTGGTGGCTCTGGTCTTGCGTTCGAAATTGCAGATCCAGGCAGCGTAAGTAAAGCGTTCGAAGGCTTCAACTTACCAGGCGCGCTACTGGCGGTAACTCAGCAGCTACCTATGCCAATGCTAATTTCTATTTTGTTCTTGATCTTAACCACGATCTTCATCGTAACGACCGGTGACTCGATGACTTACACCATCAGTGTGGTTATCAGTGGTGAGACAGAACCTAATGCAATTATTCGTACTTTCTGGGGTGTGATGATGGGGGTAACAGCGTTAATTCTGATTTCCCTAGGTTCAGGCGGTATTTCTGCGCTGCAATCGTTCATTGTTATCACAGCGGTACCGGTGTCCTTAATCTTACTGCCATCGCTTTGGAATGCGCCTCAAATCGCAATCAAGATGGCAAAAGATCAAGGTTTATAAAGAGCAGGCTTTTTAAAGAGCAGATTTTTTAAAGAAAAGGGCTCTGTAAGACAAGAGCCCTGTAAAACAAGAAACTGATTAAATAAGAATAAATCAGCCTTCGAAAGAAGGTTGATGCAAAAATTCCGAAAGGAACAGCAAACCCGTACTGGTGAAGATACACCGGACGGCAAAGTATTTAGGTCAATCGATCTAGTCAGGACAAATAATAAGGGGCGAGCTCGCTTGCCCCGCATAACGTGAAAGCTAACCAGCATACTGTAACAACGAATGCTTCAAATGACGGCAACGATCGGTTCTGAATGGCTAGCAAAATCCTATAACTATAAGGTGGTGAGCAAAATGGATGCACATCGTTCTACCTACACTGAATCAGCATTACGTGACGCAACAGTCGTCATGGCACCGGAAAGGCTAGGTGCTATGCACCAAACACGCATCAGCTTCGTAAGAACTCTGATTCGTAAAATGGCGCAGCAAGAGTGGAAAGTGACTAAGCATGAGTGGCAATTAGACGCTCAGGGTTTTGGTCACGTTATCTATAAGCTAGCGACGCCAAACCATGTTTATCATTTGGTTGTTTTTTGCGATGAAATTGCAGACGACGAACGAAATGACCGTGTAATTGCTGAAAAGTGGGACGTAACGTTTGCGCTTGTTCTTGGTGATGTTGATGTCACCCTACTTGAAAGACTTCGTGCGAATGTACCGCTTCAAGAAGCAGGCCGTAATCCTAACAATGTGCTTGTTTTAGCGCGTGCCAATAAAAGTGTACGTGTGTTTGAACATATCGTTAGTCACTTGGCTAAAGGTGTTCAACCAACACCTAAAGAATTGGCTGAAGTGGGCTACATCCTACGAACTACTGCAGTTTACGGTAATGGTAAATTTGGCATTGCTGACTTCAAAATCTTAGAGAAAAATGAAGATTTTAATCAGTCGTTTAGCGCTCAAATGTGCGCGGTTTATATGCTGCGTGAGTTCAGCCTAGATTGGGTTCATTACCTAGCCGAACAACAAGGCGGTGAACAAGCGATTGCTTTACACCGTGGATTACAACGCTACCTAGGCGTTGGTAACGCGACAGGTTTAGGCATGGCCCCTTACCTGATTAACCACCCAAGTATTGTCGATCAGTGGATGACAACCCGTGAACATGCATTGGCGGACGTGTTGTCCAGTCAGACTGATACGGCGTTGATCGAGCCACTACGTACGTTAGTTAAAAAAGCGATTTGTCATTTAGAACAAGTCGTTACCATCAATGAAACACAGCAAGAGCTGAACAAAGCCGCTGTTGATGATTTGAAAGCAACAGAGCAATCGCTAGAAACGTCTGTCAGCCAGTGTGATACATGGGCGCAGTTAGTCGAGCAATCTAAGCAAATGAGTATGGAAGCCCAAGAAATCCTTATCTCATGCTTGATGGAATTGTACCCAGAATTAGTGGACGCCCATCAAGAGCAAATGAATTGCAGCGAAACACTGTCGCTTCCTAGCGGCAAAAAGATTCAAGATCTTCTGGTTGTATTAGAAGAAAAGTACCGTTGGGCGATCACGACTGACTTTACTAAAGCAGAGAACAACTACTGGTTCTGGTATCGCTCTCAAGACAAAGAAGAGCCAAGACTCGGTGTTCGAGGCGAAGAACTAGGTGAAGAGCGTGAATTGCCGTTGGATATCGGACGTCAAGCTTACCGTTTGTACCACGCTTTATTGCAATTCGCGCCTGAGCTTTCTTTGGCTGAATTCCTTGTTAAACAGCCGCAGCATCGTGCAATCGCGCGCCGTGTGTGGACGCTAGGTAACAAAGCGATGGGCGACATTCAAATGAATGTGCTGCACCAAGATTCGCCGCCAATGCACTTACTGCGTTGTAAGCTAGCGATGTTTGGTGCGACTAAGTTTGATCCTCGTTCAGATCGCTGGGTACGAGTGACTTTTTTCCAAGGTGCGCCATTGCTTGATGAGATTCATCAGGACGAATGGGTGTTCCCAATATTACCAAGTGAAGCGGAGCTCGCTGACTCACAAAAAGCTACTACACATATCAACGCTCAACATGGAGGTAAATCGTTATGATCGTTTCTCACAATGAACTGGTAGCGGCCGTCAATAAAGCCTTTTTGGGTATGCGTCGTACATGTGGTGAAGCCGATGTAATAGCGAACATGGTGGCAGATTTACAAATGGTCGGTTTGGATGGAGTTCGTCATTTTAACAATGCGAGCAACTTTATGGGTCTTGAAGACGATTGCCCTGTAGACATTCAAGTGAGCAGCGACAATACCGTTGAAGTTGACCTGCACAAGGCGAGCTTAGCCTGTCACCTTCCCGTGATTATGGACTATTCGATTGAAAAAATGGTCGGTAAGAAGACGCTGAAAATTGAGCTAAACAACTGTCACAACCGTTGGTTAGCGTACAGCGAGCTTGTGAAACTGGCTGCGAAAGGCATCGCGTGTACCGCACGTTGGGACAATGGTTCTAACCCTAAGAGCACTTTGTATGTTCTTAACCGTGGTTGCGTAGCTCCAGAACTGTTTTTATCAGATTTGCCACTGGCATCGGACGAACATATCCACAATATGACCATCGAACTTTCCGTCCAGGATTTCGATATCGAACGTTTGTCAGATGGCTACCAAACACACATTGAATCGGAAGCGCTTTTTAAAACTCAAGAGAAAGCGTGGAACGATGGCATTGAAGTTGATGATGGAGAGTGGGCCGCGTTGAAAGAGACTGCGACGGCTATTCTTGTCGAAAGTAGCCAACGTTCGACTCAAGGTGCAGGTGAATTGACGGCTTCCTAGTCGCTAGATTCTCTAAATTTGATAGATTTGTTAGAACGAATAGATTCGATAGATTAACGGCAAATAAGCCAGTTAGTTTATCAACACAGATAAAACCAAAGAGCTTAACGTATCCTCACCTCGTTAAGCTCTTTTTATTTGCCTCACGCTTTGGGTTTACTTCACTTCATTCTTTTGGCTTCTCGCTGGATAAATCCCTTCTAAACTGACTGTTTTGACACATGTTGTTACCCGTTGAGGGTTAATTGAACAATTAAACGAAGCACGTTCACATTCATGTTAAACAAACGGTTTCATTTACAAGCTACTATGCGTATCTTGCTAACTAAGGTGCCAAATGGCGCCGTTTTTATTCGTACCGATGACTTTAGAATCAGATAAAAAGGAATGAAGCGTGCAAGCTAACTTTATTGATGGAACCACCCTGTATCGTCAGCACTCTTTTGAGTTGCCACTCGATTACCAAGCAAAAGATGGACAACAGATCCAAGTCTTCGCACGTGAACTGGTTGATCTCGAAAAAGATGCGCAAGAACTGCCGTGGTTGATCTACTTTCAAGGTGGTCCAGGCTTTCCTTCTCCACGTGTTAGCGGTCAATCAGGTTGGCTAAAGCGTGCATTGCAAAACTACCGTGTTCTGCTTCTTGATCAACGTGGTACGGGCAACAGCACGGTGATCAGCCATGAAACCTTGGCGCACCTGTCCCCAGAGCAGCAAGCTGAATACCTAACGCATTTCAGAGCCGATAACATCGTTCGTGACGCGGAAGCGATTCGTGAGCAGTTTGGTGTTCAACAATGGTCGACGATTGGTCAGAGCTTTGGTGGCTTCTGCACCTTGAGCTATTTGTCGCTGTTCCCACAAAGCTTACAACGCTGCTATGTCACGGGCGGTATTCCTTCTATCGAACGCGAAGCTGATGATGTGTATCGCGCGACCTATAAGCGTGTAGAAGACAAAAACAGAGCCTTCTTTGCTCAGTTCCCACAAGCGCAAGCTATGTGTCGTGAGATTTCTGATTACCTGCTTAACAACGATGTGAGACTGCCAAACGGTCAAGTGTTCACCGTTGAACAGTTCCAGTTGATCGGCATTAATCTTGGTGGCGGTGAAGCAAACCTTCCTATGTACTTCACGCTAGAAAGTGCGTTTGTGGAAGTGAACGGAAACAAGCAGTTGAGCTACAGCTTCTTAAATCAAATGCAGCAAGAGCAGGGCTACCTAACGAACCCAATTTACGCGATTTTGCATGAATCGATTTACTGCCAAGGCACAGCGTCTAACTGGTCTGCACACAGAGTGCGCGAGCAGTACCCACACTTTAACTACCAAGCGGGTAGCGAGTTCTGGTTTACTGGAGAAATGGTGTACCCATGGATGTTCGACCAACTAGAAACGCTGAAGCCACTGCGTGAAGCGGCGAACATGTTGGCTGAAAAATCGGATTGGGGCACTTTGTACAACGCTGAACAGCTAAGCAAGAATACCGTTCCAATGGCATGCGCCGTTTACGCTGACGACATGTACGTAGAACTGGATTACAGCCGTGAAACACTGGCGAATATTCCAAATTCAAAAGCGTGGATCACCAACGAGTATGAACACAATGGATTGCGAGTTGATGGCGAACGAATTGTCGATAATTTAATGACGATGGTTGAAGCGTTAGAGAACCTGCCAAAATAATTAGACGGTTTACGTTGGAAGCTGTCTACGTTAAAAGCTAGGTACGTTAGAAGTTATCTACGTCAAAAGCTCTTTACGTTAGAGGTTATCTACGTTAGAAATCAGATACGCTAGAAACAAGAAAACGCTGCATCCGTGCAGCGTTTTTTTTATGTCATCAAACTCTGTTTTGCTCAGTATCGTATTGATAACTAAAGCGAGTAAAGCAGAGAATTTAAGAACCGGGAGGGATAGTTCCTAAACTCATTAAGGTTGGATGACGATATCTTGATTCTCAGTTGTAGATAAGCTGGCGCGGTTCTGTTCGATAAGTTGAGCCGCGTAAGAGGGAGTCACAGCTTGAATTTCGCCTTTCGAACGAATTGTTAGTGCTTCCCACGCATGATCACGGTATTTGCCTGTTTGTGTATATTCAATAAGTACTCTCATGATTCTTCCATCCGATGTGTGGTTAACGTGCTACTAACATTAGCGCCATTGTTGAGGTTGCACACCTGTTAAAAATGGAACATAAGATTAACCAAATGAGAATGCGTGTAACTTGAAAAACAGAGAGAATTGGACTTATCGCGAACCGTTATCAATACGGTTTGCCTGCTAGAAGCTAGAAGCTAGAAGCTAGGATAGGATAGGATAGGAGTTAAGAGTCAAGATTTGAGTTTATGTATGAAAGTCTTTGTTGTATGAAAGTCTTTGTTGTAGGAAAACAAAAAACGCTGCGAATTCGCAGCGTTTTAATTTTTGGTTCCTAGAAAGAAATACTCAGTACCAAGGCGGGTTATTTTTTCAAACCAACAATCTTACATGCAGAAACGACCGCACTTTCAAGGTCTGTTAAACGGCCTGCACTGGCTGGTCCTAGGACATTTGAATACAAGGCTAACTGCTTCTCAAATGATAAATCTAATTGGTTGTATAGATTTTGGCGAATTTGAGCGTGCTGTTGAGGCTCTGCGCTCGATAACCCTTCCAATGTATCGTAGATGAGAGTTGTTGTATCCATAGACGGTCCCTTAGTACATCTTTATAAAATAATGAAGATTATGCACTTAGTCACATCTTTGTTCTGGGATATCGATCTCATTATGTGTGAATTGACTTTATTATGTAATCAGTTAGTTAAAACGTTTGGTGGGTAAAGTGTCGAGATTGGGTGTGATTAGAATATCAAAAACACGGTTGTATCAAAGCTCGTCTGTACTAAAACACCGTTGTATTGGAGAGCGTTCTATTAAAAACTGTTCTATTAAAAACCCGCTCTATTAAAAAACAAAGAGGAGGCCTGAATTTGGCCTCCTGCTTGGTCTGTTTGTCGACTAACGAATGTTGATGTTCTTATCTCGACTTTCGTACATTTCAGGTGTGGTGTGTAACCCTCCAGCGTAACCTGCAGCTTCAAGCGTTTCTCTTACTTCTCGCACGTGCTCTGCCGTCACTGGCTCTTCTCTATCTCCAAGGTGCAATCGCACGAAGGTGATCAACTCAGCCAGTCTTTGATCCGACAAGACATCTTCAAAGCTTGCCATTGGCATGAAGTTTCTGTCTTTGTCGAGATAGGTGGGTTGTAGACCGCGCACGGTTACCGCGATGGTGTTGAATGGGTCACTGTGCATGATGATGCCGTTGTTCAACAATGTCGGCGCGATAGGGTCTCGCCCCTTACCATCGTCACCATGGCAGGCCCCACACGTTTGGCGGTAAGTGGCATAAATGTCAGTCGCGTAAGAGTCTTCATCAAACCCTTTAGGCTGCAACGGAACGGCGTCACTGCTGATGGTGTTGTTGATATCACCACTGAGTAGGTAGTAGGACATCGACTCGATATCTTCACGCGTCATCAAACTTAGGCTGTTTTTCACTACGTCTGCCATGCCCGCAAAAGCCGTCCCTTTGTCTGAGTGACCTGTGTGTAAGAAGTCGGTGAGTGTCGCCTCATCCCAACCATCGATATACAACTCATTGGCCGTGATATCGGGCGCGTTCCAACCATCAATTAAGTTACCTTGGAAAATACGTTCTGGTATCAGAGCTTGGGCAATGTTTCGTGGCGTGTGGCACTCAGAACAGTGACCTAGACCCGCAACCCAGTATTTACCTTGTTGCCATTTCTCAACGTTGTCGACCTTATCTGTGAGTTCCTCAGGTACTTGATAATCGACTGGGTCTGTGTCCATGAACACAATATTCCAACCAAGTAGCCCTAGACGAATGTTCGATGGAAACATCATGCTGTTATCATCATTGCGACGAGGCACAGCGGTGATTGACTGCATGTATTCCCACAAGTCGACCATGTCTTGGTCAGTAAGATACTGATATGACGTGTACGGCATAGCAGGGTATAGATAGCCGTTCTTACCCTTGCCGGCGACTAGCGCAGCTCGGAAGTCTTCAAAGTCGTAGGTCCCTATACCTTCCGTTGTGTGTGGCGTAATATTGGTTGAGTAGACAGTGCCGAAAGGGGTCACGAACGGCAAGCCACCAGCAAAAGGTTCGCCACCTTCGGCACTATGACATGCAACGCAGTCACCGGCATAAGCGAGGTATTCACCACGTTCAACGGACTGAGCTTCTAGGTTCGCGAGTCTTTGTTGCTGCTCTGAGCCCGCATGTCGAATGTAAGCACCCAGTGCGAGTATCTCGTTCTCCGTAAGCTGTTTATCGAACGCAGGCATGAGGTTGTTCAAGCCTTTGTTGATGGTGTGTTGTATCTCTTCAATACTCCCTCCGTGCAGCCAGATATCATCTGAAAGGTCAGGGACGCCAATCGCCGGATTCGCGATAGAACCATCGGCGTGACAAGAGGAACAGTATTTTACAAACAGCTCTTTACCGACTTTAACTTTTACCTCTGGCACATCGGTATGACGTTGATTAAGTGAGGCTAAGTAATAAGAAACCTTAGCCACTTCGTCTGGGCGCATTATTTCGCTCCAACCTGGCATCGCACCATTTCGCCCTTTGGCTATCGAGTGAATGATCGCTTCATCACTGCCGCCATATAGCCACTCTTGATCAATAAGGTTAGGGAAGTGTTTCTGACCTTGAGCGTTGTCACGATGACAAGCCGCGCAGTGAGTTTGGAACAAGATCTGTCCGCTATTCACTATTTCGGGTATGCCAGACAACCCTTCGAGGGTGGTCTCCGTTGTTTGTGAGAATTGCTCGTTTAACGTTGTGCTGGGTGAACTGAGTTTATCGTCGCTTTGTTGCCAGTCGACTAAACCTTCCCATTCCCCTAATCCGGGGTAAAGGACTAAATAGCCTGCAGACATTAAGAAGGCAATAGCATAGCTAACAAAGAGTAGTTTTGGCGGTGGCGCGTCTTTTTCCTCAATCCCATCAAAAGTGCCAAGGGTATGGTCTTGATCGGCTTGGTGATTGCTACGCCAGTATTTAACGACAACGGACACCATAAGAACGAAGAAAATTAAGGTTAAAATTACCGCCCATAGATTCCAAAATGTGCTCATTGTGATACCTCCTGTGACGTATCTTTACCAAGGCTTTGTAGATAGCGGATCAGAGCTTCACCTTTGGTTTTTCCTCTTACTTGTAATCGAGCGTCACCAATTTCTTGGTCGGTATAAGGCACGCCGAGTATGCGGAGGGTTTCCATATTGTCACTTATATCGTCGCCTGACAGTGTCTGTTCAAATAACCAAGGGTAGGCGGGCATGATCGATGTAGGTACGACTTTTCGAGGGTCAATTAGATGAATAGCGTGCCATTGGTCTGAGTATTTGCGGCCTAAGTTAGTTAGATCTGGCCCCGTGCGTTTAGAACCCCACAAGTTAGGAAACTCGTATATATCGTCTGCTTCTTTGTTCGGACGACCATTTCGTTTCACTTCCGGTTCTATAGGGCGAACCATTTGCGTATGACACACATGACAGCCTTCACTGATGTAGATGTCTCGTCCTGCTAACTCAATAGGTGTGAGCGGCATCGCTAAGCTGCCCTTGGCGATATCATCCCCACGGACAATGCTTGGCACTACCCAAACCAACAGAGAGAAGGAGGCGACGACAACGGTAGTCACAATTAAAATGACGATTGAATGCGTAAAGTCTTTACTCATCATTTAAGCCTCCTTCGCTATAAGCGTGTTTAGCATCAAGTGTTACTGGCATACGAACGGTCTTAAATAAGTTAAATGCCATTAGGAATAAACCCAGAACAAACAGCGCACCGCCAAAGAATCGTAAGAACAACCAAGGTGCTTTGAAGTCCATCGCTTCTACAAAACTGTAAATCAGTTCGCCATTTTCATTTTGAGCGAGCCACATATAACCTTCACCAATACCTGCGACCCAAAGTGCGATCGCATAAATCGCCACGCCAGCATGAGCAAGCCAGAAGTGCCATTTAATGAGACGTCGTGACCAGAGTTCGGTTTGGCCCCACAAGCGCGGAATGAAATAGTAAAAAACCGCTATCCCTGACATTCCTACCCATCCGAGTGCTGCGGAATGTACGTGACCGATTATCCATTCGGTGTTGTGCGCCACCATGTTGAACCAGCGAATAGCAAGTAGCGGGCCTTCGAATGTCGCCAAGCAGTAGTAAAGAATCGCTGAGAAAAAGAATAAAAGAATGTAGTCGGACTTCAGCTTTTCTTTGTTTTGAAGCAGGGTCATTGCGCTATTGAACGCACCGGCCCAGGAAGGGAGCCATAATATCAACGACATCACGATTCCGATGTTTTGAATCCAGATGGGAACGGAAGAATAAACTAAGTGGTGCGTTCCGGCCCACGTGTAAAAGCCGACCAAGCCCCAGAAATGGATGACAGACAAACGGTAGGAATAGATAGGTCGATCGGCCGCTTTGGGTATGAAATAGTAGTTCATACCAATCACACCAGCAGTCAGTAAGAAACCGACGGCATTATGCCCCCACCACCATTGAACAATCGCATCTTGAGCGCCTGCGAATACAGAGTAAGACTTCATGGCCGAGACCGGCATCGCAAGATTGTTCACAATGAAAATCATGGCAACAACGATAATGAAAGCAGCAAAAAACCAGTTGGCCACGAAGATATGGCTCACTTTTCTCTTGGCAAGGGTGCCAAAGAACAACACTGCATAGAGCACCCAAACCAACACAATCATTAAGTCGATTGGCCATTCAAGTTCTGCATACTCTTTTGAGCTGGTGTGACCCGCGGGTAAGGAAACGACCGCAAGTAACAGAATAAATTGCCATCCCCAAAAGACCATCCATGACAAACTTTTGTTGAACAGCCCGCAATGACCCGTTCGTTGGGCAATGTAGAGTGACGTACCCATTAAAATATTGACCACAAACCCGTAAATAACGCCCGAGGTATGCAATGGACGAAGACGTCCAAATTGGAAATATTGAGAATCGAAATTGAGTACAGGCCAATACAATTGAGCGGCGAGGATCACGCCGATGATCATACCCACAAAAGCCCAGATTAAAGAGGCGATGATAAAGTATCTCACGACTTTAATGCTGTACTGCGTTGTCACTTGTTCCATAACAAGGCTCCTTGCCTACAGTTTTGAACTGCTGTCTGATTTTGAGTCGCTATCTGAATTTGATTCATTGCCGAGCATTGAATAGAAGTAGGAGATATCGCGGATGTCTTGGTCTGAGAGCGTATCGGCTTGTTGTTGCATGAGGATCGCTAAACCGCTGGTTCTCTCCCTTGTTTGATAGTCTTTTAAAGAAGAGATGAGATAACCCACCTTTTGACCGCGAAGGTTAGGGTAGGGATCTTGCGTTGAGATACCATTAACGCCATGGCAAGTCATACACACCTTGGCTTTTTGTTTTCCTAGTTCGAATTGCTCATCGCTTGATTCTGCATAAACTGGATTCATGACAGCCGTCATTAGCAGAATGGAAAGTGCGGTTATGGGGTTAAACTTTTGCTTATTTAATCTCATTACTGATTCCCTTATTGAAGAAAAGAGCGAGTGCTTGATGATCCTCAGAAAACACCCACCTTGGTGTAAAGGTTATGCATGCATAAGCGTTCTCGCTACTCAGTTACTCATTTTTATTGTCAATTTTATTGGTCACTACGTATTCATCACGGGAATTGGATTACTTGTTAGCCATAAAAAAGCCGTTTTTATTTAAATTGAGCGACGTCAATAGCACGGTAAACCGAGGATTATGGGATTTCATTGAATATAGAAGAAACGTGGTAGGTGGACTGAAATTAGCGAGCGACTTACACCAATTAAATGAGGAATATGAACTAGACTCAGATAAGTGACCTTTTAAAATGGAGTTTAAAATGCGAACTGCACTTCTGTTTATACTTTCACTGTGTTCATTTTCTATTTTCGCGACATCGGAACTCACCGTATTCGACCACTTAGGGCAAAAACATCAATTAAGTAGAGAACAGCTGTTATTGCTCCCTCAAAAAGAAATTACCACGTCGTTACCTTGGGTTGATGGAGAGTTGGTTTATAGCGGTGTGACTTTACAAACCGTGCTTGAAACAATGGACTTACCCATTTCATCACAAGTCACTTTTGTTGCTTTGAATGACTACAAGATCGCTGTACCTAAAGAAGACTTTGATGATTATCAGCCGATCATTGCGATAAAACAAAATGGCCAGTTTATGTCTGTTAGGGATAAGGGACCGTATTGGTTGATTTACCCACTTTCTTCGACTCCTGAGATTGATAACACAGACTTCCATGCCAAGATGATTTGGCAGATACGCGATATTCATTTGTAAGGGTTTACTATGAAAAAGCTGCTGTCATTGACTGCTATTAAAATCGCTGTGTTATCTCTGGCAGCAGTGGTACTGACCGTTAATATCTATAGTGTTACCCGTATTAACGATATCAATAAGAGTTTTTCAAATAGACAAAATGAAGCGACCTGGTTCGTCTTTCAATTGGTAAAAGAATATGCCAACTTCTTAATGGTAAGCCGTTCTGAAACCATTGATTATGATAAGTTGTGGCTAGCATACGATATTACTTGGAGCCGTTTTGATATATTGATTAATAGTAACGAGTCTTCCAATTTCATTAAGTCAGCTAACTTTAAGCCTTATTTTACCGCGGAATTTGAGAAGTTTAAGAGCTTGGAATCTTCCATAAAGCTAGTCAGTCAAGGGGTCCTACCTAAGGAGTCTTTGCAGAAGAAAGTTGATATTTGTTATCACACACTTGTAGATTTTATTAACGAAAAATTTCGATTACAAAGCCCTGTCATTGAAGAAAACACCTCAATGGTTGATAAATTAGTCGTAGTGCATCGAATCAGTAGTGTTTTTCTTGTTGTGATCTTGGTGATGACCGGCATCATTTTCTATATGGACTTCTCTATTAAAAGGAAGCTTTACTCAACCGATTTCATCACAGGCTTTCGAAATCGAGTGTCGTTAATGAAGTTCGTTAAAAACAACTACCCGAAAGACAATAACTTCGACCTTTATTTCGTACGTATCAGAAATTTAAGCGAAATTAATCAAAAGTATGGACTTGAATATGGAGATCTCGTGGTGAGTTCTGCTGCTAAGTCTCTGACCGACAAGATTCCTGAAAGCACAATTTCATTCCGTAGTAGCGGAAGTCAGTTTTTATTTTTTATTCCTGACCATTTATATGCGAGTGATGAAATTCAAGAGAGATTTAACGATGTACTCAGTGATTACATCTCGGCAGGTAATCTAGAGTTGATGATTGACGCCGTAGTTAGACATAAGAAAAACATCAGTTCAAAAGACATGATGGAGTTACTCACATCCATGCAAGGCTAAGCTTTGTCAAAAGGCTCCTCTTGCTTTCATTGTTCTATTCCACCCGACACTTAGTTTGTCCTACCTAAACCTCTCCTATATTCGGTGTTGGCATTGCAACGCTAATAGCTTCCGCTGAACAAATGAAGACTTATTCTGTTTAATTGCCTTTTTATAGGGCGCATTGGCTTATAGGAACATATTGGTTTATAGAAGCATATTGGCTGTTCAAGGTATGTTGCGTGAATAGTTTGTGGTTGAGGTGCAGATAATGATTGAGCATCACTCAGTACATCAGAAGAAGGATTCTTGTCGCTGTGATCAAGTTGTCGCGGTTATTAAGGTGCCGTGGTTATTAAGGTGCGTAAGCGACCATGGTCATCAGTCACTGTGATTCCCTAGTAATACGGCTACTGCAAGCGTTACTGCTTTTGCTTTAGTGCCACAATCCTTTCGTGAGAGCTTGGTTCTACCGTTGTTTGTTGGTCTAGAATAGCTCGGGGGTTATGGTCACGGACAAATTCAATGAACTCGATATAAGTTAATGGTGAGCTAAAGAAGTACCCTTGTATTAAGTCGCAGTTAGCTCTTCGCAGGTGATGATATTGCTCGATCGATTCTACGCCTTCCCCAACAACAAAGGTGTCACAAGAGTGCCCTAAGTTAACCATTGATTCGACCATCTTACGGCCAGCCTTGTCCTTGACGATATTATCTATAAAGCTCTTATCAATTTTAAGCTCGTCAACAGGGTAGTGAAGTAATTGGTTGAACGCGGTATAGCCTGTGCCGAAATCGTCGAGGGAAACTTTTAGTCCTAAACTTCGGAGACTTTCTATGGTTTGCACGGTCAGTTTCGTGCTTTTAACGTAACTGGTTTCGGTGATTTCTATAATGATGTTTTCGGGAGGCACTTGATAACGTTCGATCACTTTACGAATGTTGTCGGCAAAATTACGATTGTAGAGCTCCATCGCTGATATATTGATGGATAAGGTGCCTTTGTAGTTGTGAATCTCTGAGAGCTCTTTGTAGCTCCTGATTGCCGTGCTTATAACCCACATATCGAGTTTGGAGATCAAGTTACTTTTCTCTGCGACTGGAATGAATTCATCTGGCCCTGCTTTAATGTCAAACAGGGCAGGACAGCGAATGAGACATTCAGCGCCGTCGATATGGAGTGTTTGAGCATTAAAAATAGGCATAAAACGAAGTTCAAAGTTGTCGCTCTCACAACATTCCAAAAGTCTTTTCTCAATAATATCGTGCCTTTCCAGCGTATGGACCAGCTCTTCGCCGTAAACAATGCGGCTCTCGCCATCACTGTGCGCTTTGGCGTTGATTAGCATTTCATCAATGCATCTGTGCCATATTTCTTCAAATTTCGGTGTGTCGACTGGCAGTACGCCAGTGGCAATCGAAAGTCTAAAACCATAATAATCAAGGAATGTCGTACCTGTTAGCGTGTTATTGATGTTCTCTATTTCTTCGTTTATCGATTGGTTTTCATTCATTTCCAAGATGGCAATGAACTGGTTTCCGCCCAATCTTGCGAGTGAGTAATCGCTGCAACTGAACCCAAAAGAAGACTGTTGATTTTGCAGCGTTTCTTTAAGCGATTTAGCTAGGCTTATTAGTACATTATCACCCACCTTTGCGCCGTATAGGTCGTTGATTTTTCGAAAGTCGATGATATCCCAACACACCAAATAACAGCGGGGCTTCATTGAGCTTTTAATGCGAACATCGAGGTGACGTATGAATGAGCGTCGATTAGCAAGTTTGGTGAGTTGGTCGAACTCGGCTTCAAATTTCAATTCTGTCAGTGAGTCTATATAGGCGTTCTTTAAGCCATCAATTTCACTTTGCCCCGACGATCGTTTGAAGTATCTAAGTTTGAGACCACCAATGGAGATTTCATTCAGCAGGTCTTTGAGGGGGCTGACCAATTGATAACGCACGACCAAGTGAACGATAAGCATGATAGTAAATAGAGTAGCGACGCTTCCAAGCATGGTTTGTTGAGCAATAATTGTTTTTTCTTGGTCGAACTTTTGTTCACGAATATCAACTTGAGCGAGGAAGTGTCGGCTTGTCATTTTTACATTGATGCTGTCTTCACTTTGTTCAAAAGACTGAATAACGAACTGAGTATTTTCAATGTTCTCTTTATTTGATGAGGGCTCAATCATAAGTTGCATGTTGTCGTCGCCGTTATACTGAGTCATCAAGCTAGACATTTGTTTCATTGGACCATCTGCAATCAAAATGTAGCGATCTAAACTGTTTTTGGTTCGTTTATCTTGCGGCACTAAATAAGGGTCTATCGCTGCGACATAGGCATACCTCAGGCCACCACTAACCGAAATGTAAGAAAAACCTTCTTGAGTTAGCTCATCTTTGTTCATTAAGGACGCGTATATGTCGAAAACTCGTTCGTAAACAGTATCGGGGATTTTTAATCCCTCGAACGGGTCAGATCGTAAGGTGGAAAGTGTCAGATTGAACTTGGGATCAATGATGTAGACGTTGCGTTGGCCAAATTGATTAACATGATTTTGGTTTAAAACTCGGAGTACGCGTTTCTCCAAAAGTGACAAAGTGATGTAATCACTAGGAGTTTGAATGTAGCGTAAGAACTGCAATGACGACCCAATATCTTTGACCAATAACGACAAACCGAGCTGCTCATATTCAGCGGCGACCAAAGCGGTATTTACATCAGATTGCACCTCATCCAAATACATGTGTTTGGCGTGGTTAGATGCAAAGTTGTAAGTAACGATTCCCGCAATCGTGAATACAAACATTAGGGTCGGGACTAAGACAAAGTACAGCTTCTTTAATATTGGCATTGATTATCTCAAACTGTCGACAATACGATTACGAATTTGAATGCTATTGGGTTCAAGTTGCTCATATAGATAACTGCGTTCTAATACCTCTTTGCTCGGGAAGAGCTCAGGATCATTTTGATACTCTTGAGAAGTCAGTGCTTTCGCTTTTAAACTTGGGGTTGCGAACCAAGAGTCCATCGCATTTTGTGCAGCAATGGTCGGTTGGGAAAGAAACGACAAGATAGTGGAGGCCTGTGAAGACATCTCTCCATTGTTAATAGCGGCAATGCACTCTAGCCACAGCGTTGTGCCTTCTTCAGGGACTATATAAGCCCATGAAGCGTCTGGGTCTGCATCATTAAGTACGTAACTATCGCCGGAATATCCGTAAGCCAAATCAATATTGGTGAGTCGTTCTGGCTGGTGGATATAGTCAACGACGTATTCATTGCTTTCGAGATGAGGTTTCTGAATTTGTAAGGTTTGATAGGCGACACGAAGTTCTTGTTCATCATTAGTGAAGGGATCAAATTGATTGACCAACAAGGCGGTACTCACTAAGTCCGTAGGTTCGTAGTACATGCTTATTCTGCCACTGTTCTTGGCGTCCGGATCGAGAATAGCTTTCCAAGATTGAGGAGGGGACACTTTATCGGTTCTGTACAAGATTCCAGACGTTCCCCAAGCGTAAGGGATACCATATTCCCCGCATCCGTCGGCCCAGCGAGAATCAAAGTTATCGGCGAGGGAGCTCTGCAATTCACTG
Organism: Vibrio lentus; assembly: GCF_002875945.1. Classification (GTDB taxonomy): domain Bacteria; phylum Pseudomonadota; class Gammaproteobacteria; order Enterobacterales; family Vibrionaceae; genus Vibrio; species Vibrio apostichopi. Next base: position 159,307 of record NZ_MCZK01000102.1, on the reverse strand, counting down.
AGGTTGTGAAATAGATTCTGTTTAGCCAAAGCTTTCAGTTTTACGCTCTCAACCACCACCAGTTCGAAAGCGCCTCGGCGTTCGCTCAATAGAACTTCATCTCTGATGGATTCATCTGAGAAAAATTGTTGCTTCAACGAAATATCATAGGTGTCGTTTAATTGGGTAATAACACTGTCCGACAAAAATTCATCCCAGTTATAGAGATAAATGTCGTGTTGCTGGCCGCTAACAGAACCAACCCAGAATAAAGGTGACGCAAGAATAGAAACGTATAAAGCTTTCACTGACGGATTCCCTTTCGTAGGTGAACTCTTTGATCGTAGCCTAAAAATTGAGACATAGTTCAAATTTAAGCCTCCAATTTAACTTCAACTTAATGCAATGCATCTAAAGAGCTATGTTGGCAAGGAGCTACGAATTATTCTAACTGCATCTTTTCAATGGTTGTTCTAGTCAGTTTTTACGCTTATGGTGGCGATAACGAATTAAGGCTTAACCCGTTCCACGCTTAGAAAAGGAGTCATTTTGGACCTGGAAATTTATCAAGTGGATTCTTTCACTACTCAAGCTTTTAAAGGAAACCCAGCAGGGGTTTGTATTTCACAAGAACCTTTAGAAGAGTCGTTGATGTATTCGATTGCTGAAGAGATGGCAGTATCAGAAACGGCATTCTTAGCCCTCAATACGATGACGTTGAAATGGTTCACACCAGAAGTTGAAGTCAAATTATGTGGTCACGGTACGTTGGCAACAGTACATGTGATGAAGGAAAAAGGGTTAGTCAATGTGGGGGAGGTCGTGACATTTGATACGCTTTCGGGTGAGCTATCTGCCACAGTCTGTGACTCGACAATCGAGCTCGATTTCCCAAGTACAGTGCTTGATCTTGGGTTGGATGCCAATAAAGAGTTGTTGGAATATTTAGGGCTGCGTGAAGACCAAGTGGTGTCATTCAATGAGTTCGATACCAAGCAGTTTATTGAAGTTGTTAGCGAACCGGTTCTATTGGATCTAACGCCAAACTTTGATGCCTTGAAGGGTATTAAAGGCCGAGGTGTCGTTGTGACGGCATTGTCGTCGAACTCTGAGCTTGATTTTGTTTCGCGTTATTTTGCGCCGTGGGTTGGGGTAAACGAAGATCCCGTTACGGGTTCAGCGCATTGCGCTCTCACACAGTATTGGTCTGAGAAACTGAACAAAGCACATTTTAATGCTTACCAAGCGTCACGCCGCGGTGGGTATGTATCGACAGAGTTATTGCCAAACGGCCGTATAAAACTGATAGGGTCTGCAACCACGGTAATTAGTGGTACCTTAACAGTCTAAACTTCTATGCCATTCTTAAAACAACGAAGTCATTATTAAAACAGCAATGTCGTTATTTAGAACCGCAACGTCATTATTTAAATCTGCTAGGTCACTACTCAAATCTACTAGGTCACAAGTTAAGGAATAATCGTGTCAGCCTTTTATCTGTCTCAAGTACTCGTCGCTATCGCTATTTGTTTCGATTTGTTGTCATTCCAATTTAAGGAAAGGAAGAAAATCGTCACATGCTTGTTTTTTGCAGGTGTTCTTATCTCGAGCCATTTCATTTTGCTTGAGCAATGGACGGCGGCAAGTTTGATGATCATCGCGACAATCCGTTATTTAACGAGCGTGTTTTCTACATCTCCCAAATTTAAATACTTGTTCTGTTCTATGTCGTTGGTGGCAACAGTCTTAACTTATTCCGGGTTGATTAGCGTATTAAGTTTCTTTGCTTCTGTGTTCCAAACGTTCGCTGCTTTCAATAAAGACGATCGTCGATTGAGAGAGCTAATGATCATCGGCACCAGTTTTTGGTTAGTGCATAACTATCTGATTGGTTCACCGACCGCAGTAGTGATGGAAGCCTTGTTCATCTGCAGTAATTTAGTTGGCTATTACCGATTCTATTTCAGAAAAAGTGCTGTGGCTTAGGAGAGAACAATGTCAAATATTTACTCGGATGTGCCTTCGTCAATACCCAACGAAATATTCAACGACCTTATCTCCACTGAGAATGTGCGGATTGAAAGAATACTATCTCATGGGCACAGCTCTCCGGAACAAGGTTGGTATGACCAAGATGAAAACGAATGGGTCATGGTGCTAGAAGGGCAAGGTGTTATTGAGTTTGAAGACGGTCGTGTCGTTACTCTGTCAAAAGGGGATTACATCAACATTGCTGCGAGAGAAAAGCACAAGGTTCTTGGAACGGACAAAGACGTCGTAACTATTTGGCTCGCCGTGTTTTATCGCTAGCATCGTTAGTAAACAGTAAACAGTAAACAGTAAACAGTGAGATGGATAATCAACAAGACATGAAAGGGGTGTGTCGTGGTTAGAATTAGAAATTACCAACCTAGTGATAGCAAAGTGCTATGGGAGATCTACTTTTATACCGTTCGTAACATTAACGTTCGTGACTATTCTCAAGAACAAGTCGAGGCTTGGGCGCCAAGCGGTTTTGACTCTGAGCTTTGGAAAAAAGGCATGCATCGGATACAACCTTTTGTGGCTGAGTTAGACGATCGAGTTGTTGGTTATACCGATCTTCAACCGAGTGGTTTGATTGACCATTTCTTCTGCCATCATGAATATCAAGGTAAAGGCGTCGGAAGAGCTTTGATGGAACATGTATTCGAGATTGGTCGAATTCGTGGTGTCTCTCGATACTTTTCAGAGGTGAGCATTACCGCTAGACCTTTCTATGAGCACCTTGGCTTCACGGTAGTCAATGAGCAGGAAGTCGAAATGCGTGGTGTGAAACTGAAGAATTACGTGATGGAGAAAGTCACGGAATAAGTGATAAAAAAGAAGTATTAATCATCCTTTTTGAGGATTACTTATGCGGATCTATTGATATTGTTGAGGAGTTCAAATTGTGTACAAGCTAATTTGTCCTAATCTAATAGGTAGTGAAAACAAGGAGTGTTTCTCATGAATATTGTACTTAGTAATAAGGCCCTCGTCTTAATTTCCTCTTTCTCGTTGGCGGCAGGGGTGTTGGCTTTGAAGTTCGGCTACGAAGGGTTATTTCCGCTCTTTGTCGTCGTTATTTCTTTCTTTTCTGTCGTTATCAATCTGTATTTACTGTGTATCAGTCGAGCAGATAAAGATGTCTCCGATTCCTATCAATAAGCGAATACAGCTCGTACCGAAGTATTAATTAAAGAGTCTGAAAAACCTAAGAAATAACCAACATGAATGACCGGTTTTTATTTCTAGGTATTCTCATTTTTGCGACATTTGTTGGTGGCTTTTTTACCGCGCTCTTAAGAACTTTTCCCGGGTTACATATAGTATGCAAGCTGATTTAGTTTACTTAAGGAATCCAAGTGGGAATTGAAGCTTTGGCGTTTGTAATGGACGCATTAATCACGGCATGTTGTATGTATATTGCCTCAAAAATGTCGTTCGTCGTGGCGGATTTTAAATCTCTTCTTACTATTGCCGTTATCGTGGCTTTGGTGTCATTGATTCCAACAGTGGGTTGGGCTCTAGGACTGATTCTATTTGTCTTTCTACTCGGGAAAGCAACGCATTCAAGTATTGGTGATTGCATCTGGGTGGTGGTGTTTACCAAGGTCGTGTCGATGGCAGCATTTCTGATATTTGGACGCTTGTTTGTCTAGCTGTGCACGTAAAAGAAAGTTCGCCTTCTTTAATGACGAAACTCAACTGGCTCTAAACAAGAAAAGGGTGTGATCTACTCACACCCTTTAGATAATTTTTGAAGGCTTATTACTAACTTCAGCTGTTGGTTACTTTGGTAGCAACACAGTATCAATCACATGGATAACACCATTGCTTGCTTCAACGTCTGGCATCACTACCTTGGCTTTGTTAATCATCACGCTGCCGTGATCTATTCCAATCATTACCGCTTCACCTTGAACTGTCACTGCACTGTTCAGTTTCATTACTTCAGCTGCCATTATTTTCCCGGGTACTACATGATAGGTCAGTACTGCGACTAACTTGTCTTTATTCTCTGCCTTCAACAGCATGTCTACCGTTCCCTCTGGCAATGCAGCGAAAGCCTCATCAGTCGGTGCAAACACGGTGAAAGGGCCGTCGCCTTTCAGTGTATCCACTAAGCCTGCCGCTTTTACCGCCGCCACTAAAGTTGTGAAAGAGCCGTTTTCAGCGGCAACATCAATGATGTCTTTCTTCATACCGTGATGGTTAGCGTGAGCAAAAGCCGTGAAAAGAAGGGTTGCAACCAGTACTGACAGAGTTTTGCTTAGTTGATTAAACATATTGTAGTCCTTTGAGTTTGTCTGTGATTTCCGAGATGTATTACGAAAGCTCAAAAGCGATAGATCAACTTATTGCAGTCTTAAGTCGCTTACTTCGACAACCAAAGTCATCGGAAGGATAAATTCGCATGGTTAAATACTTGTTATAATTCCATTTTTGTACTTATAGTTAACGGGTGATTATTCAAATAATGGATGTGAATATGAGGTTTGTTTTACCAGTTGTGTTTTCGGCATTTGCTTCAATGCCTGCTTATAGTGGCCTTGCTCCAAGTGAAGGTTTCAGCGGTAACTTCAGTGTTTTGGCCGGTTTCTACTCAGATAGCAGCAATTTGAGTACCGAACAAAATTCGAACCAAACAAGCAATACCATGGAAGGAGATAGCGAAAACCAAGGGTTACTGGGTTTTCTTGGAACCGTTCAATATACCTTTGGTGAATCCCTGACTCATCAAGTCTATGTCGGTACGACGCGAGAGGATATTGCGACGGGTACCATTGCGTTTGAGATTGGTTATCGACATCAACTCTCAGGCGGGACCATCTTGGATTTCTCTGTGTTACCGACGCTTATTTCTGGTAAAGCTTGGTCTGATCCTTATGCCATTGGTGTTAATCGAAACGAAACCGATGTGAAGGGTAATGTTGGACGACTGCAACTGACTAATATCGGAGGAACTGCTTTCCAAACAGATTTCGCGATTGGTCAATCTGACGTTGATGATGAGCTATCAGGCACACAAAACTCAGCGGGATTAACTGATGAAGAAATAGCGCTTTTAGATAGGGAAAGAACCTATTTGTATGCCAAAGCTGGTTATCGCTTTATATTGCCAAACCAATCAGGTTTGCTAGTACCTTCTATGGTGTATTTCAATTCAGATGCAGAAGGCGGTGCACTCAGCTTTGACAGCTACGGTATTGAATTGAATTACGCGAAGAGAATCGGTCGTCATGGTTTTGTTGTTACTTTAGATGCAAGTGATCGTCAGTACGATGAAGCAAACCCGATTTATGGCAAAGCGCGTGAAGAGAACGAATACGGCGCATTTTTAGCTTATGAATTTGGTGGCTTGATGGGCTATGAAGATTGGTCGTTTATCACCTTATTGGGTCTAAGAACGATTGATTCCAATATCGACTTCTATAATTCCGAACAGGTACTCGCGAGCGTTGGTGTCGACTATAAGTTCTAAGGGTTAGGCATTGTGAATGGTTATCTAAAGCTCAGATTTTGTTGATTTTTATTATCTGTTTAATTATTTCGAGCACTTATAACCTTTAAGGTTGTAGGCGCTCGTTGCTATCCGTAATATGAAAAATAGTTTACATCTAGGATCAGATAATAAGGAAGCGCTTTGGAAATACAAATTAGACATCTTGAACCCACCGACAACCAAGATATTTTTGATATTTATCGACACTCGTCAGTATTAGAGAATACTTCACAAAAGCCTTTCCTTAGCTCTGATCAAGTGGAGCGACTGTTTGGTCACTCAGACCATTTCACTTTAGTTGCTGAAGTGTCTGGCAAAGTCGTCGGCCACATTACTTTATTCATGACCACCAAAGTAAGAGACAGACATTGCGCTGGCCTTGCGATAGCGATTAATCCGGATATGCACGGCAAAGGGGTAGGTAAGACCTTAATGCAAGAAGCAATCAATCAAGCCGACAACTGGCTTAACCTCGTTCGACTTGAGTTAGAAGTTCATGCCGATAATCACGGTGCGATTGCTCTTTATGAAAGCGTCGGTTTTCAATTAGAAGGCACCAAAAGGCTGAGCACGTTCAAAGGCGGGAAATACATTGATATGTTGTTGATGTCGAGAATTAGACCTGACTATCTTTGATTATTAGTGACCCGTCCGGTTTGAAATAGCGAATGCAATAGCAACAGCAATAGCTCAAAGCCCTAAACAGTTCGTTGTTTGGGGCTTTATGTTATCTGAGACGTTATATTGATTGGGAAGGCATGTTGAATGACAGGGTTACTTTTGATGATAGGGCTACTTATTGTCGATCCCAAAACCGTTGCGCAGTGCAAATTGAATCAGTTCAGTGTGATTGTCGAGCTCTAAAAGATCTAACATACGGTATTTGTGGGATTCAATCGTTCGTGGGCTCAGAAACAGAATCTCGGCACATTGTTTTGCCGTATAACCTTGGGCCAGTTGAGTCAGAACCGTACATTGCTTTTTGGTCAGCAATAACAGCTTTTCACTTTCGTTAATATTGTCGGCTTCGTCACTGGTGACACTGCGCGTCATTTTAGAGTGCTGCCAAAAGCAGAGCCAAATATCACTGAGCAGCTTGATGCGCCTCATATCCGTCGCTTCAATAGGCGTATCGTAACGGTTGAAGCGTGAGAAGCCGATAGCGCCCCATTGTTGTCCAAATAATGAAAGGCTCACAATCCCATGCCAATTCGCACCTTCTTCGTAAAGTACACGTAACGGATCTATCTTGTGGTTCTCAAGTGTCTCTTCTGGGAATAATTGCCAACACTCTTTTGAACGCAAAAGCTTAAGGTAATCAAGATAATTGCCTTTTAGAAAGCGTTCCATTTCAAGCGGTGGGGTATCTGTTTTAGACACTGAAATGCTCTTACCTGTATCCAAAAGAATCATAGAGTTTGGAAATAGGGTAAGCCTGTCGAGCTTAAACCAAGCGAGCGCTTCTCTTGCCAGTAAGGAAAAAGTGTTGTCGAAATCTTTGGGTTGGCAAGCGGTCAAAATGTTGGTTTGGTGGGAAAGCAGATCTTCAAAACTATCGAATTGGGTATCTTTCATATTGACCGTCATTGGTTGTTTAAGACAAAAATAGCGGTAATAACTTAAGTGTGTCAACCCAAGTCTGTCAACCCAAGCGTCGAATGTTGTTCTGAATAAACTCGCTCTCGTGTGCCAAACTCTTATTAGCTTATTAGCTTATTGATCTATTGAGTAAATGGTTAGTGAAATTCCGACTGAACGCTGTATAGTAGCAACCGTTTGCTTCGTATAACCCCAATGATATGGTTTGGGGGTCTCTACCAGCTCCCGCAAAGTGCTGATTACGAAGGGTTTAGATCACAATTGTGTTCTTACTCTTTGTAATGGCGTTCAAAAAACATCCTGTCTATTATTCAGAGTAAGTGCACACCTAAAATCCATAGTAGGTGAAATATGAACGCATTTATTCAAGGTCTTCCAAAAGTAGAGCTGCATTTACACATTGAAGGTTCACTCGAACCCGAGTTACTTTTCCATTTGGCTCAGCGCAACGGCATTGAACTGCCTTACTCATCCCCAGAGCAACTAAGACGCGCATACGAATTTGATGACTTGCAGTCGTTTCTTGATATTTACTATCAAGGTGCAGATGCTTTGCGCACTGAACAAGATTTCTATGATTTAACATGGGCGTACTTAGAGCGTTGCAAAGCGGATAATGTTATTCATACAGAGATTTTCTTTGATCCTCAGACTCATACGGATCGTGGTATTGCATTCGACACGGCCATTAACGGCATTCATCGTGCGCTTGAATGCGGACGAAAAGAGCTAGGCATTACCTCTCAAATTATTGCCTGCTTCTTGCGTCACCTGTCTGAAGAGAGCGCAATCCAAACGTTCGCCGATGTACTCAAGCATCAAGATAAAATCGTTGGGGTTGGATTAGATTCCTCAGAACTCGGCCACCCGCCAGAGAAGTTTAAGCGCGTGTTCCAACAAGCCAAACAAGCGGGCTTTCTGACTGTGGCTCATGCAGGTGAGGAAGGCCCGGCTCAAAACATCGTGGATGCCATTGAAATGCTCAGTGTAAGCCGAGTAGACCATGGTGTGCAGTGCATGACAGATGACGCTTTGATAGCCGAATTGATTGAAACCAAAATGCCGCTGACTGTGTGTCCATTGTCTAACATCAAATTGCGCGTGTTCGATGTAATGGAAGACCACAACATTGTCGAACTGCTGAGAAAAGGCGTCGCTGTGACAATAAACTCAGATGACCCCGCTTACTTTGGTGGCTACATGTCGGATAACTTCAACGCAGTGAGCCAAGCTCATGAGATGACGAAGCAAGAGTTGGCGCAGTTTACTTTGAATGCCATTGAAGCGAGCTTTATCGAAGAATCACTGAAGCAGCAGTATCGAGATGTGGTTCAAGCGTACCTTGATCAAGCAGTTGAGCTCTAGTTAGCTCTGAATAGACGAGGTAGCTAGTAGTTAGCTTTCTAATAGAGGGGTAATTAGCAGGCAGATTACTAAAAGTTAGCTTATAGTCTGCGATCCTCTGCAATTTATCCATCGTAAAAAATATAAACGACCAGCCATTGTTGGTCGTTTTTTGTTTCTCCTACCTATGTTTCTCCTACCTATGATTCGCCAACTAAGTAAATGACTTAAGCTACTAAGATATATGATTTTATCTGAATAAAGATCTCTTGCCTTCGAAATGATGAACTACATTTAAAAGAGATCTAAAGATCTGGAAATACAGCGTTTACCTTATACAGCGATTGTCGAGGAGGAATAAACCGTTGCTAGAACCAACAATCAGTGAACAAATACAGTGGCCTTGTGATTTGCCACAAGACTTGATCGATAGCCTCGTTGAGATTGCTGTTTACAAGACAGGAATTCATAGCCTAGAGATCACACAAAAATTTCAAAACCTGCCTGGCGTTTTTTATATTCTCAGCGGTTCTGCAGGGGTCTGCTTTTCTACTGAGAACATGAAGAGCCTTTCTGGTGGCGTGATAGGTAAGGGCGATTGGATGGGCGCTTTGACAATTCATGCCGAATACAACCTATTTGCCGTCGCAGAAGAAGTCGAACCCATCACTATGGTACTTTTTCCTGCTGAGAAGGTGTTAGAACTGGCTGAAGAGCAGTGTATGGTCTTCAAATGGCTGCTTCATTGTGGAACCAGAGCACAGTCTATTTGGATGCAAGCTTACCTCTCATCGATTCATGAGAAAGAACAGAAAACCATCTATGTGCTCTTAGAGCTCGCAGCTCGTCAAACCAACGTTACGGGAGCAACGGTCAGTATCAATGTGTCACAGACTCAATTGAGCACGATTACGGGGATCTCAAGGTCGAGGTTAAATGAAGTACTGAAAGGCATTGAACAAGCAGGTTTAGTGACCATTCAAAGAGGCAAAGTGTTCATCTCGGATGTCGAAGGGCTTTACGCGCGTATTTCGCCAATGAACTTGATGATGCGAAACCCCGTCGAAGATATAAAGTCCTAATCGTCTAATGATTTCAGTCATTTCAATAATCTTAGTCAGTTAAACCTCGGTTTGATGATTGAGGACAGAACATGTACAACTTTATGAGTAAACTGCAGTGCTGTGTTCCTTTTGGAACATACATGCTTTCACTATCTCTATAACTTGCACTCTGTATTTATAAATTTAAATTTGAGTGGAGTGAGATGTTATGAAAATGGCTGTTTTGGAGTACAAGGTCTGTGGAATAGGCGACTGGATTAGAACCAGAGTATCGAGCCGTTGTGCACATTTACTGGCTGCTGAATATGGCTTATTAGGCTGGCCAACAAAAATTGATGGGGAAGCGTTCTCTGTTGAGTTGGTTTAGCGCGAACACTTATTCATTAAAACAGACACAAAAAAGCTGGCCACGATGTGCCAGCTTTTTTAGTTTGAACTAGCGATAAATCGATCTACTTGTTCACGTAATCTTTGAATTTTTGTTTGGTCTCAGCGTCAGCTTTGTCGTACCAAAAATAAAGCATTTCTTCAGCAGTATTCGCCGCGTTTGCGTCGATCTTTGCTGGTAGCGTTACTGGTTGAACAACGGCCGCTGTTGCGCCTGCTGCTGTACCCATTGCGAGCGCTGCAATGCCGCCTTTCTTATTGTACTCTTTCGCTTCTTGAGGGAATTTACGACCAATCTGCATCCCATCTTTCACTAGCTTGTCTTGCTTAACACTGATTGCATTTTGGTCTTCATCAACCAATTTCCAATCTAGGTTTTCAAAACCTTTCTTCGCTTCAGCGGTATTACGGTATTTAGGCATATCAAACGTCAATGCGGCGTCAGTAGCGCTAAAAGTTGCGATAATAGCGTCGCTATCAACAAACTCACGGTCGTTACCTTTATCAAAAGCCAGCTGATATTGGAATACGATTTGGTTTTGACCGTCTGGAACGGTTAGCGTTTTGTGAGAAGAGAAAAGACTACCGTCAAGATCTGGCTTAGCTTCATTAACCGCTAAGACATCTACGCTAGAAGGAACTTCAATTGTCACGTCAGCTAACACGTGTGGTGCTACGATAATTGTGGAAAGCAGCGCAATGGATTGTAATGTTTTCATAATCATACAGTTATTTTAGTGAGATATTTTTACAATCTCATGCAGAACGAAGTATTTCAAGTTGCCTTGTCTCGATTTGGTAAAATTCACCGAAACTTAACGTAAGGGCAGATCCTGAAAGCGTAATTGGTGCTTATTCACGCAAACTATAAGGTTGTATGCGTTATAGCTAGCCTAGTTATTTCGATGCTTCATTTCTTGTTGTTTTAGATTGCTGGTGGAGTTTGTGTATTAGACGCGTAGCTTGGTGGCTGTTCACCATCAATCGATTGATCAGCTGTTGAAGTAACTCTGCCTCTGGCATGAGGTGTTGTTCGGTCGTATATTCTGCTGACGCGGCAAGATCAAGTACCTCTGTCATTTGGAACTTAGTGGCCGTGCCTTTTACTGCATGTAATGTACTGCGTAAATCGTCAGGCTTAGCTGTCGAGAATATCTCTATCAGTGCGTCAATTTGGCTTTCTAAGTCACTTACCAGCGATTCTAAGCATTCGAGCTTCTCTTCATTTCCAAGCTCGTTTCCAACGAGTAATTGACTCCTAGATATCTCTTCTTCAGTAATGGGTAGCTTGTTTTTGGGGTGGCGAGTTAACACGGTGATATTGTTGTCGTGATGACGGGAGCTATTACTGCTTGTTAAAGCTATCTGATTTCTGTGTATCTCGAACTGCTCGTGAAATTCGTTGATGGCATTTTGTAAGCTGTTCTTTTGCAGGGGTTTAGTGAGAACGAAATCGGCTCCAGATACAAGGAATTCATCATGTGCTTCTTTGAAGACATCCGCTGTACAGGCGAAGACCACTGTTGTTAGTTTGAGATCGTTTCGAATTCTTTGTATCGCTTCAATACCACTCATATTCGGCATGTGGTTATCCATGATGATCAAGTCATATTGGTTAGAGGCTAACTTGTCGAGTGCTTGTAATCCATCGTAAGCGTTCTCTACCGATAAGTTGAGTGATTCACAGAACTTTCTGATAACCATGGCATTTATCTTGTTATCTTCAACGAGTAAGACGGTGAAGTCTTCGAGAGCCGTATTGGTTTTGCTTTCGACTTTTTCCTCTATTGTTGTTGCAAGCTCTTTCATTTCGAGTGGTAAAGACAGTGAAAACTGAGTCCCAACATTCAGTTGGCTAGTCACTACAATGTTTCCGCCCATCAATTCGACCAATTGCTTCACAATCGACAAGCCTAAACCTGTTCCGCCAAACTTGCGTGTTGTTGAAAGCTCGGCTTGTTCAAAGGCTGTGAATATATGGTCGATTTTGTCTTCTGCAATCCCAATACCGGTATCCGTGATTAAAATATTCACGCTGGGTGGAGTGGTTTTGGCAATCTCGAATTGAACCTCGACTTTTCCTGACTCCGTGAATTTGACCGCGTTCCCCGCGAGGTTGAAGAGTATTTGACGGGTACGAGCCGGGTCGCCAATTAATTGAATATTCGATGGGATGTTATCTTTTATCGTAAAAGTGACGCCTTTGTCAGCCGCAAGAGGAGTGAGTGTTTTATCTAGGTGGGTGACAACATCACGAACTGAGAACGGGCTGTATTCCAACTCCATTTTCCCTTGTTCGACTTTAGAAAAGTCCAAAATGTCATTAAGTATTGTGACTAAGTGTTGGCCAGAATCAATGATCACCTGTGCTTGCTTACGGGTATCTGCTTCTTGTGAATCATCTTTGATGATCTGGGCAATACCGAGTACACCATTCATTGGGGTTCTTAATTCATGGCTCATAGTCGCGAGGAATAAAGACTTGGCTTCATTGGCTTTTTGCGCCGTATCCGCGGCTTGCTGATAGGCTAGGTTGTTGCGTTTTAACTCAAAGATTCGCAGGATAAAAATGGCAAACGAGAATGCGAAGATCAGAATGGAAAGTATCCCTAAAAGCTTAATAATAAGCCCTTTAAGTTGATCTTGTAGGTTCGTGAACTCATGCTCAACGTGTTCAAGGTATTCCATGCTCTGAACGGAGAGGATCCCTGACAATAACTCACCTTGCTGTAAATGCAGCTCAGTAAATGTGGTCGTCAGTTGTGCTAAATCTGAGTCTTCTTCTTGCAGAGGAAGGTCGGCTTCAATTTGAAGTATGCTAGCAAGAAGATCGCTTTTAATCCTCGATGTAGGCGATAAAGAATCGCTTTCCATCAGTCGCTTGGTAAGAGATTGAAGGATAAACTGGCGTGCAACACTTAAACCGACAAGGTTATCCAATGTATCAATGTTGGACATTGAAGACAGGTAAAAATTATCGAGTAATTGTTCGGTAGGTAACCCACTAAATAAAGAGGAGTGGATGTTGGTATTTTGATAGCTCTGTTTGAGTTTCTGCAGTTCTTTTTCTAAGTTCACGAGGCTTGCTGAAAGTTGATAGGGGTTAGAGATACCTGCAATGGCAGTACTGGTTATCTGGTCCCGCATCTCAAGCACTTCATGCCCTAATTCTCGAACGACCCCTCCGTATTTGGCGATCTTCTCATGCTCAAAATAGGTGAGAGTAAGCAAACTGACTAAGCCAATGAATAAAGCCAGAAAGAGTAAGAATATGAGCCTGATTCTATTCATTTTCAAACTCCACTAACATCTGAGGTCGGTTACCGGTGAGAGATTCGAGAAACACTTTGATGTCGCTAATGGTTTGTTGTTCAAATGTTTTTCCTAACTGGCTCTCTCCCATAATCTTAATCGCCTCTTCTAACGTAGCGGTTTGTCCATCGTGAAAATAGGGGGCCGTAATCGCGACATTCCTAAGGCTCGCGACACGAAATAGATGTTTATCTTGAGGTTGAGCAGTAAACATAAAGCGGCCTTGATCTTCACTTCGTTCTGAACCTGTCTTTGATAACCCAAAATATCCGAATCGCATCACCATACCTCCACCAATATTGGTGCCTTGATGACAACGGATACAGCCTTCTTCTTGAAAGGTTTCCCACCCGCGTTGTGCGGTTTCAGAAAGGGCATTCGTGTCACCACGTAAATACTGATCAAATGGCGCATCTGGGGTGGTTAGCCCTTGCATAAATTCAATTAAAACGGCTTTTATCGACGCAGTATCAATGGGTATCTGTTCTGCTTGGAACATATCAATGTAGTCGTCCGACTGGGATACATAATTGGTAATGAGTTCCCAGTTGGAATCCATTTCATCGACGTTGTGCACCGGGCCATCAATTTGGTCAGCAAGGTTGTTCACTCGTCCATCCCAAAAGAATCGATAGTTAAAGACAGCGTTAAAGACCGTGAGTGAATTTCGCATTCCAGCGCCATTGACGCCAATAGACACAGGTATCACTTCAGCTCCGTTCGTTTTTAAGCTATGACAACTTTCACAGCTGACGCTTTGATTTGAGGAGAGGTTAGGGTCTTTGAACAGTGCCCACCCAATTCTTGCGAGTTTGTGGTCTATTTCTATGGAATCGGGAATTGGGAAAACTTGCAAACCAGAAGAACTGACGCCTGTGTTGCTAATGCCTGTGTTATTGCTGATACCTGTATTAGCGCTCGTGTTTTTGTGTGAATGCTCGCTAGTTAAGGAAGGGGGTGCTTTGTTTTCCTCATCATGGGAATGGTGAGTGTCGAACGATGCAGCATCATAAACTAAGGCTGCGATTGAAATACACGTTATAGCAATGCCGATTCCTACCAAATATGGAGTTTTCATCGCATTAGTTCCATCTGAATTTAGACCATTTTGTCAGCTCAAAATCCTTATGAGCTCACTTACTCTGTGAACGACAAGTATACAAATATAAATCTAGTTTCATAATGGAAATCTTGCAAGCGTAGGGGTTAGAACTTCGTTCTATGAGGAAGGCGACCAAAGGTTGAAACTTAAGGCTTGGTATTTGGTATTCGTTAGTGAGGTATGATTGAGCAGAAAATTTATCGTAACGAACGCGGCGTTTCAATCATGTGTGTGATTCAAATCTGGTGCATTTCAGAAACCAGTTTTTAGACTTAATAACCAATACAGTCTTAATAACGAGTAGATGCAAAAAAGCCGTGATAGCGAAATGGCTATCACGGCTTTGCTTCAATCTAGTCAGTGACTATTTAGCATAAAGTAATGATTACTTAGCTTGTGCCGCAGCTGCTTCTAGTTGCTTAAGTTTACCTTGAAGCATGTAAGCATTCTGGTTGAAGTTACCAGGGTTCAACACTTGGCTTTGCTGCATAGGGTAGTCAGGTAGCGTGTTCATGAACTCTTGTACTTTGCCGCCTACAGGTACGAATAGCCACATGTTGTCTGCCATCCAGCGTAGGTACATGCCAGATTCGTGTGGTGCTTTTTCGAATGGGTCAGCACGTAGGTGAACTACTTGAGGCCAGTTTGGTTGGAAACGCACCGCATCAACGATGTTACCATCCATAACAGCGAATGAAATCTTGAAGTCGTTCCAACGTACTGCGTTTAGCTCAGCGTTAGCAGAGAAGTAAAGCATGCTGTCACGAGGGCCTTTCTCTTCTTTACCTTCGAAGAAAGGTAGGAAGTTGTAACCATCTAGGTGTACACGCCAGTTCTTACCGTTGTAAGACGCGCCTTTATCAGAAGCTAGCTTCTCAACCACTTTATCATCACCAGCAGCTGCTAGTAGAGTCGGGATCCAGTCTTGGTGACTCATGATGTCGTTGATCTTAGTTCCCGGTTTGATAGTACCAGGCCAGCGAACTAGCTGAGGAACACGCATACCACCTTCGTAAGTTGTACCTTTCTCACCGTGGAAGTAAGTTGCACCGCCATCAGGCCAAGATACTGTCTCTGCACCGTTATCGGTAGAGTAGATTACGATTGTGTTGTCTGCGATTTTAAGCTCATCAAGCTTGTCTAGAAGGATACCCACTTGGTCATCGTGCTCTAGCATGCCATCTGCGTAGATGCTGATACCTGATTTACCTTGGTATTTTTCTTGTAGACGAGTCCACACGTGCATACGTGTTGTGTTGTGCCAGATGAAGAATGGTTTGTCAGCTTTCACTGCTTTTTCCATGAACGCTAGAGATTCTTCTAGGAACTCTTCATCAGCATGCTCCATACGCTTACGCGTCATAGGGCCTGTATCTTCAATCTTACCGTCAGACGTCGACTTGATTACACCACGAGGACCGAAGTTCTTACGGAACTCAGGGTCTTTAGGGTAGTAGTATGTCTCTGGCTCTTCTTCCGCGTTTAGGTGGTATAGGTTACCGAAGAACTGGTCAAAGCCGTGGTTCGTTGGAAGGTGTTTGTCTTGGTCACCCATGTGGTTCTTACCGAACTGAGCAGTCATGTAGCCCTGTTCTTTAAGAAGGTCAGCGATAGTTGGAGCCCAATCTGGAATACCATGGTCTGAACCTGGCATACCGATAGTCAGAAGACCAGTACGGAATGGTTCTTGACCTGTTAGGAATGCAGCACGACCTGCAGTACAAGACTGTTGACCGTAGTGATCGGTAAACAGTGCGCCTTCGTTAGCAATACGGTCGATGTTAGGTGTTTCGTAACCCATCATACCGTTGTTGTAAGCACTGATGTTGAACACACCAATGTCATCACCCCAGATAGCAAGAATGTTTGGTTTTTCTGCTGCTGTTGCCGCTGAAGAAGCTGCTAATAAGCCAACACCTAATGCTAGTTTATTAATTTTAGTACCCATAAGGACTCCATTTACTTTTAAGATTAATGCGTTAGAACAACACATCGATGAGCGCACATTAATCTCAAAAATGGATGCTGTCTTTTTATAGTGGTTATAACTAAATGTTATGGGTATGTGCTAACTTAATGATTCTAAATGATTTAGTTCTGATGAGTTAAATATCCCTTCAATTTGTATGTGTGATCCTAGTCAAGTTTGCTTACGTAAAATTTATCGGCCATTTGTGGGTTATCGAAAATAGAAAAATGACAAAAAGATTAATAAGTTAGTGAATCTCGCGAATGCGTAAAAAATGGACTATAGGTAGTAGGGCAGGATGCAAATAACTAACGAAGAGGTTTCTATGACAGCGAAATATGGCGTCAAACGTCGATTAGCGATTTTGGGTACTGCGATGATGGCGGCTTCCACCACCACATTCGCAGCAGAAAAACCGAATATTCTCGTCATTTGGGGTGATGACATTGGTCAATCTAATGTCAGTGCGTACACCTTTGGCTTAATGGGGTATCAAACTCCGAACATTGATAGCATCGCCAAAGAAGGCATGATGTTTACGGATTACTACGCAGAGCAATCTTGTACCGCAGGTCGCTCTACGTTCATTACGGGTCAAAGTGTACTTAGAACCGGTTTGAGTAAAGTAGGCTTGCCGGGTGCCGATATTGGTCTTCAAGCAGAAGATGCAACCATTGCTGAAATGCTTAAACCAATGGGTTACATGACCGGTCAATTTGGTAAAAACCACCTTGGCGATAAAGATGAATTCCTTCCAACAGCGCACGGGTTTGACGAATTTTTTGGCAACCTTTACCACCTGAATGCTGAGGAAGAACCAGAAAATGAAGATTACCCAACCGACCCAGAGTTTCGTAAGAAATTTGGCCCACGTGGTGTAATCAAATCATTTGCTGATGGCAAGATTGAAGATACGGGCCCACTAACGCGTAAGCGTATGGAAACCGTTGACGAAGAAACACTCGATGCAGCACTCGATTTCATGGATCGTGCGGTGAAAGCCGACAAGCCCTTCTTCGTTTGGTGGAACGCAACACGTATGCACTTTAGAACGCACGTGAAAGCTGATAGTAAAGGTGTGACAGGCGTTGGTAACTACGCTGATGGTATGGTTGAGCACGATCGACACGTTGGCCAACTATTGAAGCAAGTGGATGAGTTGGGTATCAAAGACAACACGATTGTTTTCTACTCAACAGATAACGGCCCACACATGAACTCTTGGCCTGATGCCGGTACAACACCGTTCCGTGGTGAGAAAAACACCAACTGGGAAGGTGCATACCGTGTACCAGCAATGGTTCGTTGGCCAGGTAAGATTGAACCGGGCAGTGTCTCTAACGAAATTATGCACCACATGGACTGGATGCCAACCTTCGTTGCAGCCGCTGGTGATGATCAGATCAAAGAGAAACTGCTGAAAGGTCATACTGCGGGTGACAAAACGTTCAAGGTGCACCTAGATGGTTATAACTTCCTGCCTTACCTAACCGGTGAAGAAGAAAAAGGTCGTCGTCACGAGATCTTCTACTTTACTGATGACGGTGATTTAGCGGCGCTTCGTTACAACCAATGGAAAGCGGTGTTCATGGAGCAGCGTGCAACGGGTACCATGCAGATTTGGTCAGAACCGTTCGTGACGTTACGTCTTCCTAAGCTGTTTAACCTGCGTATGGACCCATACGAAAATGCAGATATTACATCGAACACATACTACGACTGGTTGCTAGACCATGCTTATATGTTCGTTCCTGCACAAGCGTATGTGGGCAAATTCTTAGAAACATTTGCTGAATACCCGCCACGCCAAAAAGCAGCAAGCTTTAGCTTGGATCAGGTTATGGAGAAACTTCAAGAGAACCATAACAAGTAAGCTTTGGTTTATTGAAACTGATAGCTTGATGAAACTGAAAACACGAAAGAGCTCCTCGGAGCTCTTTTTTTATGCGCATATCGGTGAGTAAATACCAGTCGTGAATATGAATCACAACTATCGAGTTAACTGCCACTAAATAATTGTAATTTCATTGTTTTTACGTCTACCTTATTAAGCATGAGGATGTATAAAAACAAGGAATGTTATGTCTGCATGGTTGTGCTCACTAGTGAACGGATTGAAACACCAGCGAGTTGCAGTATTATCCGCAATGTTGTCTTTACTTATGTTGTCGATGTTCAGTGTCAATGCGCATGCTAATGAACAAGTGTCGTCAGTTGGCTCAGACACTATAATCGCAGGAACAAAAGCTTCGCCTGCTAGATCTCAAGCTACATATGTCGGCTCTGACGCTTGTATTGACTGCCACAACGAAGAAGTGGAAGCGTGGCAAGGCTCTCATCATGATATGGCGATGAAGCATGCGACCGAAGAGTCCGTTTTGGGCGACTTCAACGATCAAATCGTAGCTCATAAAGGAAAGCCCAACCGTTTTTTCGCAAGGGTGATGAGTTTTGGGTCAACATCGAAGGGCCAGACGGACAATTCAAAGATTATAAAATCAGCTATACCTTTGCCTTTGAGCCTCTGCAGCAGTACATGGTTGAGTTTGAAGACGGACGCGTACAGTTGATTCCTTTCGCTTGGGATTCTCGCACTGAGGACGAAGGCGGCCAACGCTGGTTTCATCTCTATCCTGATACCACCAACACCGATGAATTCTACTGGACCAACAGCGGTCAAAACTGGAACTTCATGTGTGCAGACTGCCATTCAACAAATCTAGAAAAGAACTACGACAGCGCAAGCAATACTTACAATACCACTTGGTCTGAGATTAATGTTGGTTGTGAGGCGTGTCATGGCCCTGCGAGTGAGCACGTTGAGCAGGCCAAGCTAACAAATAACCAGCAAGCCGCAGCCAACGGTGGAAAAGATGTCCATGTCTCGGCGCATTACGGTTTTGACCGTGACTTGTCGAAGTCGGTGAAAGAGTGGATCTACCAAGAGGGCAACTCAACCCTTCAACCAAAAGACATCATCCATACCAATCAAGTTCAAACCTGTGCTCAATGCCACAGTCGACGTACTCAGTTGAATGAAACGGGTGATCACGTAAACGGGTCATTTTTTGACAAGTATCGTCTGAGCTTGATTACCCCTGAGCTTTACCACAACGATGGCCAAATCTACGATGAAGACTACGTTTACGGGTCCTTTTTACAATCAGTGATGGCAGAGAAAGGCGTCACGTGTACTAACTGTCACGATCCCCATACCGCAGAACTGAAAATTGCCGAAGAAGCTGTGTGTAGCCAATGTCACATTGCCTCTGAATACACACCTGAAAAACACACATTCCATGAAGCGAATACTGAGGCTTCACAATGTACCACTTGCCATATGCCTGAAACGACGTACATGGAAGTCGACCCAAGGCGTGACCACAGTTGGCATATCCCACGGCCTGATATTAGTCAACACATTAAAACACCGAACGTCTGTACTAGCTGTCATGAAGATCAAACCGATCAGTGGGCCGATAAACAAATCGGTCAATGGTTCCCAGATTCTAAGTATCGTAACCAACAACACTTTGCTGTTGCCTTTTACGCGGATTCAATAGGGCACAGAGGCGCAGAGGATGCACTGGCGTATTCAGCTCAAGACTCAAGCTTAAGCAATATAATTCGCGCTTCGAGCTTAGAACGCTTAGGTGGCAACACGGGCAAGAACACGCTCATCTCATTGGCGAGAGCAGTGAAACACCAAGATGAAATGATTCGGTTGGGTGTTGTGCAAGGCTCGTCCGGCTTTCCATTTACTGACCGTTGGCAGATTCTAGAGCCACTATTGGAAGATCCTGTATTGTCGATTCGTTCAGAAACCGCAGGCGCGCTGGTACGTTATTGGGGAGAAATGAATCCGCTGCAGAAAGATCAAATCAAGCCTGCATTGGAAGAGTACATAGAGATACAACAATTCAATGCAGACAGAGGGTTTGGCCGCACGAACTTAGGTAACGTTTATCGAGATTTAGGTCAGCACGACAAAGCGATTGAGTTTTACCAAGGTGCTATCGAGATAGAACCTTATTTCGAGAACAGTTATGCCAACTTGGCTGACTTGTATCGCGCACTTGGCGACGAGCCAAAAGCATTAGCAACACTGAAACAAGGTATTCAAGCTCAACCAAAATCGAGTGTGTTGCCATACAGTGCAGGACTATCTCTGCTGCGAGTGAAAGATTACAAACAAGCAACCAACTACTTAAAACAAGCCGCGGAAACCGCACAAACCGACCCGCAATATTGGTATGTGTATGGCTTGGCTTTAGAGAAGTCTGATGTGCTTGCCGCGAGTAAGTCATTGAACAAGGCTTACCAATTCAGCCGCAATCCACAACACTTGTACGCACAGTGTGAGGTTTTGGCTCGAAATTACCAGAAACCGGGCGCAGCAAAAGCGTTTGAACAATGTGTTTCATCATTGAGCAAAGTAGCCCCACCGGAGGCGATTAACCAATTGAAAGCAATTAGTCAGTAGAAAGCCATTAGCAAGTAGAAAGCTGGGCTGAAATAAAGCACCAGAATTGACGTGGCTATGCGCTTATAATTTATGCTGTATATAACTAATTATCACGTTTATAACTATTAGTTATGGGGCTTGTGAGTAGGATGTCCACAGCCAGATAGAATTAAGGGAAGACCTATGAACCATGCGCAACAAGCAATAAACCAACTGATTGAACAGGCAGAGAAAAGTGTTATCGGTCAGAGCCACGTCGTTCGGGCTCTGGTAATCGGATTATTGACCAATGGCCATGTGCTTCTAGAAGGGCTTCCCGGTACAGCGAAAACGCGCTCGGTGAAGTCGTTGGCGAATTTATTGAACACAAGCTTTGGCCGAATTCAGTTTACGCCCGATCTCCTGCCATCAGATGTGACAGGTACTGAAGTGTATCAAGAGCTGGATGGTAAGCCTCAACTGCATTTCCAACCGGGGCCTATTTTCAACAGCATTGTTCTAGCCGATGAAGTGAACCGTGCGCCCGCAAAGGTACAAGCGGCACTGCTTGAAGCGATGGCAGAAGGAACGATAACCGTAGGTGGCCAAACTCATATCCTTCCAGACCTGTTCATGGTGTTAGCGACTCAAAACCCTGTTGAGCAAGAAGGCACGTATCCGCTACCTGAGGCGCAAATGGACCGTTTCATCATGAAAGTAACGGTCGACTACCCAGAAGACGAAGCGGAGCGTGACATCATTCGATTGGTGCGCAGTGAAGAACTTGGCAGTGAAACGAGCTCAGAGCTAGTCACACCGCAACACATCGAACCTGAATTGGTGCTTGAAGCGCGCCGTCAACTTCCAGACATTGCCGTTTCCGATTTAGTTGAGAACTACATTGTGGCCTTGGTGATGGCAACTCGTAAGCCAGAGCGTTACCCAGAATCAAACTTATCTAAATGGATTGAGATTGGTTCAAGCCCACGCGCGTCAATCTCATTGGATAAATGTGCTCGCGCTTATGCTTGGTTACAAGGGCGTGACCACGTCACGTTAGACGATGTGCGTGCAATGTTACCTACCGTATTAGGTCATCGATTCTCATTGTCTTATGACGCATTGGCCGATGGTGTTGACCATCAAAGAGTGGTTGAAGAACTGCTTGATAATGTTGAGATCGGATAACTAGGGGGCGTCATGGCGAAGCCAACACAAGCTCCCAAACCGCAAGGCCTTGATCCACGATTATACTGTGATTACTCAAGGTTAGTGCGAATACAGGCTCAAGCTGAGTCGTTTTCTTTGTTGCCTCATCTTAAGGCGGGCAGTGTACTGTCGGGTCGGCATAATTCTCTGTTCCGCGGCCGTGGTTTAAACTTCGAGGAATTACGTCATTACCAATTGGGTGATGATATCCGTAATCTCGATTGGAAAGTTACGATGCGAACGGGTAAGCCTCATGTTCGCAGCTATACCGAAGAGAAAGACCGTAATGTGATTATCTGTGTCGATCAGCGCAGCTCGATGTTCTTTGCTTCTCAAAACACCATGAAATCCGTTGTGGCGGCGGAAGTCGCTGCGTTATGTGGATGGCGAGTGCTGAAAGATGGTGACCGTGTCGGCTTCGTTTTAGCGTCACATCAAAAACTCTTTCATACCAAAGCGCAGCGTTCACAGTCTGATTTACTGGCTCAGTTAAAGCATCTTACCAAGGCTAATCAAAGCTTAGACGTGAGTGTCAGTGACAGCGAGGGAATTGGGTTTAGCCAGTGGATTGAACTGATAAAACGAATGAGACTCAAGCAGTCGACCTTAATTTTTATTAGTGACTGGCGTGACTGCCAAGAACAACACCTTGACCGACTCAAGCAGCTTCAACAACACAATGACATCCTAGCTATTATGGTGACCGATCCATTAGAACAATCACTGCCTCAAGATCTTGCAAGCGCAAATTGGGTGGTGGGTGATGGTCGTTTTCAGCTCAATCTCGATAGCCAATCTAAGGTTAATCTTGCGAGCGAGAGCCTGGCTCAAAAAGCGGCGCTCCAAAAACAATCTCTTGCTAAATTAATGGCGATGAAAAACCTCCCATACATTGAGTTAGACACCTCTGGTAATCATATTTCACAGCTTCAGAAACTAGTAGGAGGGCGCTAAATGGCCGTTGAACATACGCCTCCTAGCACTTATATCCTTCGTGAACTGCATGATGTCACGATTCCCGACAGCGTGAGCTGGGTTCCCCAAACGATCGGCTGGAAGATTCCCGGTGTGGTCTTGCTATTGGTTGCTTTCTATCTGACTTATCGCTTGGCGTTAAGATGGTGGAATAATCGTTATCGCAAAGAAGCACTTAAAGAGCTCGTGCTATTGGATGCGCGAGACAAAAATTCAACCGAACTCACCTTCAAGGTGCTCAAAGTGGTGCTTCGTTATCTAGACAGCAGCAATGCAAAGTTGTTTGGCCAATCTTATGTAAACCGTTTAAATGCTTATTTGCCTGTTAGCGCTGGCACGAGTGCAAACAGCAATGCTTTCTTTGCCGATGAAGTATCGGGGTTATGGATGCAAAGCTTAATTGACCCTAAGGTGCGTTTGACTTTTGAACAGCGTTTAGAGGTGATTCAAACCGCGATGATGTGGCTAAAACTTCATAAACCCGATGTACAAACAAAACCAGAGGTACAAGCGAAACCAGAGGGGCAAGATAATGTTTGATAGTTTATCTGCCAGTTTTGAATTCGCGCACCCAATGTGGTTTATCGCACTGCCTTTGCCTTTACTCGTTTACTTCGCCGTACCTGCTTATCGCACCAAGCAAATGGCTATCAAAGTGCCGTTTTTTAGTGAGTTGGTTGAAGCGATTGGTGAGGCGCCATCCGAAGGTGCAAGCCAATTAACACCAAGCTGGTGGCAACGCACCACGCTGATTATCACTTGGGTACTCGTGGTTTGTGCGTTAGCGAAACCAACCATCTTAGGTGAGCCACAAGTTCGTGAACAATTAGGTCGTGATGTGATGGTGGTTGTTGATTTGTCTGGTTCAATGGCTGAACAAGATTTTACTTCTCAACAAGGCGATAAGATCTCTCGTTTAGATGCAACCAAAGAAGTGTTAGCCGACTTCGCTAAAACTCGAAAAGGCGATCGACTTGGTTTGATCCTGTTTGGTGACGCTGCGTTTGTGCAGACGCCATTTACCGCCGACCAAGAGGTATGGCTTGAACTACTTAACCAAACCGATGTGGCGATGGCAGGGCAAAGCACGCACTTAGGCGATGCCATTGGCCTTGCGATCAAGGTGTTTGAACAGAGTGAGAAGCAGAGTGCAGCAGTTCAAGATTCAAGTATTGATGCGAACGAGAAAGAGAAAGTTGTGATTGTGCTAACCGATGGTAATGACACTGGCAGCTTTGTCGAACCTATCGATGCCGCCAAAGTAGCCAAGGCGAAAGGCGTTCGTATTCACGTTATCGCCATGGGTGACCCGCAAACCGTGGGAGAAGTAGCTTTGGATATGGAAACCATCAAGCGGGTGGCGCAAGAGTCTGGTGGTGAAGCCTTTGAAGCACTCAATCGCGATGAACTGACTAAAGCCTACGCTCAAATCGGTGAGCTAGAGCCTCAGCTGTATGAGAGTACGACTTATCGTCCTAAACAGGGGTTACACCATTACGTGATGGCGATTGTCGTTGTGATGTATTTGACTGCGTTTAGCTTGGCGACAATCCGTAGAAGATCGCTTTTGGTTTCTTCAAAGAAAAATTTGAAAGGAGAGAACAATGCCTGATTCTCTCATGTTGCAACAGTTTTTTACCCAGTTTCACTTTATCCGACCATTGTGGTTGTTGGCCTTTATTCCGATGTTCTTCCTGTTATGGGTTCGTTGGAGAGAAGAGACTAAGCCAACTTGGAAAGACATTCTTCCTGCACATTTACGCGATGCATTGACCATTGGGGAAACCGGTTGGCGCAAGCAATTACCACTGAAGTTACTGATGGTTATTGTGACCATCGCCATCATTATCTGTTCAGGCCCGACATGGCAGCGTGAAGCTTCGCCTTTTGGTGAAGACAAAGCCTCAATGTTAGTGGTGCTCGATAACAGTGACTCCATGTTGGCTAAAGACTTACCACCAAGTCGTTTGGAACGCTCTAAACAGAAAATTAGAGATTTACTCGCAGCACGCAAAGGCGGCAACACAGGTTTGGTTGTGTATGCAGGTAGCGCGCATGTCGCGATGCCAGTGACTCAAGACAGCAAGGTATTTGAACCGTTTCTGGCGGCTATCACCCCTGACATCATGCCTGTATCCGGTAAATCAGCCGAAGAGGCATTGCCACTCATCAATCAACAATTGTCGGGTGAGTTAGGTTCGTCAGTGTTGTTGGTTTCAGACGGTGTTAACCCAAGTACCATCAGAGCGTTCGAAAGCTTCTTTAACGACAACCCGTATCAACTGCTCATTCTGGCGGCAGGAAATAGCAATGTGGTGAGCGACAATCCAGTCGATCTCGATTCATTGCGTAGCTTAGCGAGCAAGACGGGTGGACGACTGATCGAAGTGACCGTTGATAATTCCGATATCCAACAACTCAACAAAGCGGTTGAAAGAAACATGCAACTAAATGGTGAGTCCTCAATGCCTTGGAAAGACATGGGGTACGGTCTGCTTATTCCAATGGCGATCATCATGTTGTTATGGTTTAGAAAAGGCTGGTTGGTTCAGTGGTGTGTGGTTGGCATTTTGATTACAGGCAGCGTGTATTCTCCGAACATTTTGGCGAAAACGGTCAGTTTAACCGCCGATAAGCCCGTGGTTGAAGAGTCCCTAACGGTTTGGGATAAAACAGCCCAATGGTGGTGGGATTTATGGCTAACGCCTGATCAACAAGGGCAACGTTTATTGAATCAAAAGGAATACCTTGAAGCCGCCAAGCATTTTAAGGATCCAATGCGAAAGGGCGCAGCTTATTACTATGCTCGTGATTTTAAGTTAGCTCACAGTGCCTTTTTACAAACCAAAACCGATTATGGTTTGTATAACGCAGCCAGTGCATTAGCTCGACAGCGTGAGTACCTTGCTGCTCGCGATCTACTGAAATCACTAAGTGAGAAGCCCGATTTATCTCCAGAACTGAAAGCCGATATAGAAAATAACTTAGCGGTTCTGAGTGGCATTGTCGAAGAGGTCAATCGCACCAGTGAAAGCCAATCAGGCACCACCGATGGTCCTGAGGAATCTTTAGAGCTGGAGGACGACCAACCGCGCACGGGTGATGGTGCAGAAGAAGAAACGGTAGCGGAATTAATGCTTAAGGAAACACTTAACGCCAATGAGATTTTGGGTAGCCAAGAGCTTGCCGACAAGTGGTTGAAGCGAGTAGAAGCGGATCCTAAGTTTTTCTTAAAGTCGAAATTTCAGATTCAGTTAAGAGATCCTGCGCCTTCGCTCGAACCGTCGTCAATACAAGAACAGGCACCAAAACAGGAGCAAACACAATGAGTCGAGTTGATTTAGCTCTTGCAGCGGTTCAAGTAAAAGTAGGGCGCTCAGAGTCCTTTAAACTAACGAAGACCTTGCTTGTGTCGATGGTTCTGTTGTTTAGCACTGTTTTACCTACTCTTGCTTCTGCGGCTGATATCTATGATCTACAGAAGAGTGGTGATGTAGAGCTGATCGCTTGGGTTGGAGAAAAGCCAAAGTCAGGAGATAAAATAACACCAGCCAAAGTCAGCGTTAATGAGCAGGTGATTCTGACCATTGAAGTGGCGACTCCGCGTTGGCTAACTGGTGGTACTAGAATTGGCAGTATCGAAATCCCTAATGTCATTGCTAAGCAGCGTAACCAACTGGCGACGAACTACACTGAACGAGTGGATGGTACTACATGGTCGCGCCAACGTTGGGAAGTGACGCTTTATCCGATGACATCGGGCGAGTTTGTGATTCCGACGGTACCTGTTCGTGTTCAAGTCTCCGCTCCTAATGGATCAAACGTTGGCGGCACGCTTTACACGCAGCCGATTAAGTTTGAAGCCTCACTGCCTTCTGGTCTATTAAGCGACGAGTCGCCTTGGTTTTCTGCGACAGACGTGGATGTTGAACAGCAATGGCAGCGTTCAAGCGAAGACTTAAAAGTGGGTGATGCGGTTACACGAACAGTGACGATCAAAGCGAAAGACAGCTTGTCGGTATTACTGCCCAATGTGTTGACCAATGAATCGACTCAGCAATATCAAGCTTACCCACAACCTAATCGTTTGGATGATACACAAGAACGTGGTGATTACCGTTCTAGCCGAGTTGAAGAGACGGTTTATGTGATTCAGCAAGGTGGTGAATTCACCTTGCCAGAATTTTCATTCCAATGGTGGGACAGCAAAAATCAACGTCTTGAAAGTGTTGTCATAAAAGGTGAGGTGTTCGAAGCAAAGCACACACTTAAATCCTTTATCAAAGCCTATATGTCGGTCTTTATCAGCGTTGGCTTAGTATTAGTGTTGTGTGTTGCGTTGCTTGTTTCTTTGAAGCGCTATTACAAGAACCGACCAACACCGAGTTGGTTGGTATTCCGTCGTTTGCTTAAGCAAGGTAACTGGTCTGCATTGAGAACCTTTATCTATCGTGAGTTGCGAACTCAGACTACTCAGCTAGAACTGGGTAAAGCGCAACTTGGTAAATTGAATGGAGAGAAACGTTGGATAGAAGACAGTAAATCCCTCCAACAAGGGCATGAAGATAAAAGCCTATTTACTCGTTTGTGGAGAGGGTTACGTAACTTACCCAGTGACAAATCAAACTCAAGCAATTCTCGTTCGATTTTTGAACGCTTGAAAATTCCTAAAGCCTTGCCAGACTTAAAAGATAGAACTAAGTAGCAAACTTTAGTTATTCGCATCGAACAAAATCGGCAGGTTCTCTACTATAGGGAACCTGCCTCTTTAATATGGAACTGTATGAAAAGTACCGAACTCAATTTAATTCCTATATTTGTCGCAATTTATGAAGAGCAGAACTTATCAAGAGCTGCTAATCGTATGGATATAAGCCAACCAGCTGTGAGCAAAGCGCTTGCAAGGTTGCGAGATATCTATGACGAGCCACTGTTTCACCGAACCACATCTGGCGTAGAGCCAACCACATTCGCTATTGATATTTACCCTGCAATGGCCGCTGCGCTTAAAAACTTTACTTCTACCTTATCCGCATCAAGAGATTTCGACCCTAAAACTTCAGGCCGCGTGTTTTCAATTGCCTGCGTCTCTGCGGCGAGCTACGAAATGATGCCAAGAGTTATGCAGTTAATCAGCCAAGTTGCACCGGGTATCGCACTAGAGGTTCACCCTCTATTTACGGAAGATTATGAGTCTGATTTAAGGCTCCAAAGACACGATGTTATTGTCGATATGACGCCAAAAGGAAGAACCATGCTTAAGCATGAGGTGATTTCTAGAGAAGAGTTAGTGGTGGTGTGTCGCAAAGACCATCCTACGGTTGGCGATACTATCGATATGGAACAGTTCCTATCACTTGAGCATGTGGTTGTTTCTCGTTGGCATGCACGTAAAAGCTTATTGAGCTCTGAACACTACAGTGACCTAGAGAAACGTAGAATAGTCTATCGCGCTGCGGGTGTTGTTGAGATGCTACCTGTTATTGACGGCTCTGATTACATCGGCGTGTTACCTGTTTCATCGGTACGTTGTTTTGCTGAAAAGTACGATGTAAAAACACTGCCATTACCATTCGAACTGGAAGACCTCGATATGTGTATGATTTGGCATCCAAGTCGTACTAACGAGCCAAGCCATAAATGGCTGCGCGCTAAAATTAAAGCGGCAGCAAAGGACACATCCAGTTAGCCTAAGAGGACACAGCTATTGGCAGCATTTGCGCGATTCTAAATGGAAAGAAAGCCAATACCCCAGAGTTGAGGCAGCGGTTTTTCGGCAAGGCTTCTTA
Source organism: Vibrio lentus (assembly GCF_002875945.1). Lineage (GTDB taxonomy): Bacteria > Pseudomonadota > Gammaproteobacteria > Enterobacterales > Vibrionaceae > Vibrio > Vibrio apostichopi. The sequence continues at coordinate 130,607 of NZ_MCZK01000102.1, read as the reverse complement.
CCCAATGCAGTCATTTATGCCGCTAAGACCTGTTATGCAGCTAACAGCTGTTATGCCTCTTTTTGCCTCTGTTCTGAGTTGAGCTGGAAGTAAGATACCCAATCGTTAACCGGTAAAGGTCGCGCAAAGAAATAGCCTTGAGCGTATTTACAACCGATCTGGCGTAGCGTTTCAACGTGGTTTTGGGTTTCCAAACCTTCAGCTATCACTGAGAAATCCAATATTTGCGCGAGTTTGAGTACCGCGCAAGTGATCTCGTAATCGACCTTTGACGAGTTAATGTCTTCAATAAAGCTTCGGTCTAACTTAACGCAATCAGCAGATAGATTTTTCAACACTGACAACGAAGAATAGCCCGTACCAAAATCATCAATCGCAATCTTATACCCCTTCGAATGAAGTACCTCTATGGTTCTTGAACAGGTTTCAAAGTCTCGCATCATGTCTCTTTCCGTGATTTCCAGTAGCAGTTGATGCGGCTGACAATCGGTTTCGTCGAGTATCACTTGCAGCTGCTCAGCAAGGTCGGTCATGTAGAACATTCTTGCTGAGAAGTTGATGGAGAAAATCACCCCCTGAAGATCTAAGCCTGAGCGTTGCCACTCGGTGATTAAATTCGCGACTTTCTTAAATACCCACTTATCAATGTCGATGATCAAGTCACTCCTCTCGGCGACTTCAAGAAAATCAACCGGTGGCAGTAGCCCTAGCTTGGGATGTCTCCATCGAATCAAAGCTTCGGCTCCAATGATGTCTTGGGAGTTCAAATCTACCTTAGGTTGGAAGTAGACTTCCAGTTCGTCATTGGCGATGGCTTGATGAAGTCCCATATTGGTTTCGATTAAGTCATTGACCGCATGGGTCATTTCGTCAGCATAAACTCTGTACTGGTCTCTTCCATTGCGTTTGGCGTGATACATGGCAGTATCTGCGTTTCGAATTAAGGTTTCACGATCCAAACCGTGAGTTGGATATTCACATACGCCGATACTGGCTGACACAAAGATAGAGTTGTCATCAATGTAATAAGGTTTTCTCAATGCTTGGTTTAAGCGGTCGGCGATTGGTTCGCCCTCATCTAAACCAACGTTCGAGTACATAACCAAAAACTCATCTCCACCCATTCGAGCAACAAAGCCTTTGTCTCCGACCAGGTTACTTAGGATGTCAGAGACATTGACCAATAGGTTGTCGCCTGGTGCGTGGCCTAACGAGTCATTGATGGTCTTAAATTCGTCAATATCGAGATAAAACAATAAGAAAGGTACGTTGTTCTCACTCGAACGTTCAATTTCTTTGTCTAATTGTTTGGTTGCTAATAGTCGATTTGCTAAGTTGGTCAACGGATCGTGGTGGGCGAGGAAGTCGAAGTTCTTCTTCTCCTCTGTGAGATCCAAATAGGCTTCAGACAACCTTGATGCCATGTTGTTATAGGCTTTTTCTAAGTGGGACCACTCGTCATTTCTGCCTAAGTTGATTGGGTGTTTGAGGCTACCGGACTCTAAACGATCGAAACCATGCCTTAGTGCGTTGAGGGGTTGTCTGATGTGGTGTCTAACCACGTGGTTAACTAACAGCATCGACAATACAATAGCGAAAAAGCTCATAACAATGGCGTTCAACCTTGATAAACCGATCTCTTTTTCAAGTTGATCGGTTAGTTCTAAGGCTTGAATTTGAACGCGTGACTCGGTGTTTTCTACCATTTCCAACAAGTCGCTTTGTGCTTCTAAGAGTGACGCCATTACTAACCAACGTTGCTCTAAGTTGGCTCTAATGCGTTTTAGGGCGGCGTTGTATCGTTTAACCGTGCGGTTGATGCGTTTTTTCTCTGCGATGACAGCGGCAGTTTCAATATCAACGTTTTCTAGGTGAAGTAAGAAAATATCGAGTTCTTTTTCTACTTCAATAAGCAGCACTTTTTCGGTTTCTGGGGTGATACGGCTGTGAATATCACCGACCATTTTCCCCGAGGTAAGAAAAGACTCACGCAACATGTTGATGAGATCTAACTCGTTGTTATAACGAATGAAGTCAGGTTTATCTAGGTGTCTAAGTTTACTGTCGGCGATAGCAAATTCGAGTTGGTTGAGTTGTTCGGCCAAGGTCGCATCAATTTTATTGGTCTGTTTAAAGATTCTGTTCAGTGCCAGAGAGCTGCCTAAGAATCGGTGAAAGTTGTTAATAAAGGCATCAATTTTTTGCGAAAATCCTTCATTGGTCGACAAATCTCTCAGTCGTTGGAGCTGGAGATCCACGTTAAATGCCTCTTCCGACAGTGTGGTTTCACTGAATAAAAAGGTCTGTTCGAGTAACTTCACTCTAGACGTTAAAGTGAACACTCGACGGCTGATCTCGGAGTTCACTATCAACTCTGAAACGTGTGTAGAGGTTTCGGTTTTGAGTGTTGATTCTACGTAATAGAGCGACCTAATCACCATAATGACGGCGAGGCTCACGATCAATAACGATAAAAGGTTCGAAATAATGAGTCGTTGGGTGATGTTTATCTGACGTAATTTCATTGTGGCTTCCAAATTCTCAGATACGCTTCACGGTAGCCGTTTTTAGGGTCGTAAATACCTTTGTCTTCTTGGCTTATGAGCTCTTCGACATTATCTGGCGTGACTAGATGAACAGGTGCAGAGTAGCCACTCGGTGGCATATTGTTAAAGGCTCGATTAAGTTCGTCGACAATTTGCCAGCCTTGTAAATACAGGGGCTCTGGGACGGTTGCCAGTTGGAACTGACCACTATTAATTCTTTTGTATGCGGCTTTGCTTCCGTCGCCAGCGGAAATGTTTTGTGGAATCAGTCTGTACTCTTCGAGATTGGACTCGAGAGAAGGGATAGCGTAATCAATGTATAGATCGTTGATTGCTAGCATGTGCGTGATTTTTTCGTCGTATTTCTTCTCTAGCGTTTTTAATGTCGCGGGCATCTGCTCGGCGATTTTTTCTAATGGTAGGTAGTTCAGTTCTAGAACCTGACATGTTTTACAACGTTTAATCGTGTTGACCATAGCGTTGGCTTTGATCATCGCTATTTCATAATTAGGGTCGGTGAACACCACGGTTTTGGCTCGACCATTTGAGTTAACGATCGCGAGTAGGGCCGCTATTTCGGCCACATCGAGAGGGTCGGTGGTGATATTGGTGTACAAGCCAATATCTGGGTTTCCACCCGCCAATTCAGTCACATGCCACCCAATGACAACAATCCCGAGACTTTCGGCTTGTTTTAATATGTCTTTGTGTCGGACGGCATCAATCCCACCGAGAACAATGGCATCGGGCTCAAAGCCGATCGCTTTTCTGATCGCCGCACCTTGGCGCACTTCTGAGCCCAAACCATCGATGAACCTTAGATGCCAGTTGATGTGAGAAATGGCTTCAGATATGCCTTTCCCTACGCCATACACGCCACCATTACGTAGGTCAGACGCGACGAAGATAACACTCTTTTCATGACGCACAGCAGGCCCTTGTGTTGGCCCTCCCCAAGTTCGTTGACTGGACACCGCTCTCATTACTTTTTCTTCAGCGTATAGGAAGAAATCGTCTTCTGGATTACCTGCAAAACTGTTTGAGTAGCAGGTGGTAGCAAGCAACAAACTCGCAAAATTAATTATCTTATTCATGAATTCTATAAAGTGCTTTAAATCATTGTCGGTATATATTTATAATATTGTTAATAAACATTCAAACATTTGGTAACAGTTATGATGGGTCAGATTTATAAAAACATTTTACCAACCCTGCTAACCGCTTGTTTTACGCTTCCTTGGTACGTGAGCGCTGATGGCATAAGGTCTGACGCCGATTTGATAAAACTGGATAAATTTCAAGAGACTGTAAGTGGCGAGCCAATCGTCTTGGAAGCTAGCTCTCTTGAAAACCCAGTGAGAATTGCACTAATTTACCCAAGTGCAGATATTTCTGACTTTTGGATAAGAAATTACACTGCATTGAAGAAAAGATTGATTGCGTTGGAGTTGCCATTCGAGATCAGAGAGTTTACTTCGAGACAAATTGAACACTCATTACAGACCCAATATACCGATCAAGTTTTGAGCTCAGATACGCCCTATGACTTCGTGATTTTTGGCCCTTCTGAACTTGGAATGCAAGCCGAAAATATTCAAAAACTGTCTGCTTCAACAGAGTTCAAAACCTTTATTTGGGCTTTTCACACACCGAATGAACAATGGAAACACCAACCAGACAGTTGGTTCGATTTCTCAAGTGCGATGGGCGCGAAAGTGCTGTGTCACCATGTGTTGGAAGAGTTAGGTGATGAGGTGGAGTTTTCTGCAAATAGAGGGATTCCGGGCATCACTGATACTCAACGCTCGCAAGGTTTCATTGATTGCGTAGAGGAAAAAGGTGACTGGCTAACCGTGTATGAGCACTTTGGGCAGTATCAAAAAATTGGTGGGGCTGATGGGATTCGTTTGGTGCTCGGTAATTTCCCTGAAGTGACCATGATTCATAATGCCAATACAGCGATGACCATGGGCGCTGTAGATGCATTAGGTAAAGCCGGTATGCTATCGCAAATCTATGTCACGGGGTGGGGCGGAACAGCAAAAGAGATAGAAAAGATTCGTTCAGACGAATTGGATGCGACACCCATGCGAATGAGCGATGATCTTGGTGTGGCAACGGCTGAAGCCATCAAGTTTCATTTGGAAGAGAGAGAAGCGGAAGTTCCGTTGGTTTATTTGGGGCGCATTAATGTTGTGCACAACAAAATGACGGATGAGGAATTGAATCAGTTAACCAGAGAAGCGTTTCGTTACTCGGGTAAAAACTAAGCACGCTTTAATCTATCTAGCATTACACAAAAGAGCCGCTTATTCAGTTTAATCAGAATAAGCGGCTCTTTTTATGGTTGAGACTCTATGAGCATGTTTGGTTCACAACCTGAGTAGCTGTGATTAGTCAGTAATCTCTTCTAACACCTGACCAATAGACCCACTTGGTTGAGTGATACCCAGTTTGTTGGAAAGCGTTGGTGCAATGTCGTACGGCGTGATTGGACGAGAAACCTTTTTAGCATCTACATCATAGCCCGCGAAGATAACTGGCACATGCGTGTCGTATTTCCAAGGTGAACCATGAGTCGAGGCAATTTGAAGGCCTTCCATGTCGTTAATGTAGCTACGTGGAGCAAATACCACATACACATCGCCAGAACGAGCAGGGTGGTAGTTGTTCTTGATGAGCTGCATCACGTGAGTATCAGGTACTCGGTTTGCTGCGATATCACTGCTTGATACGGCAAACGCAACGCCTTTCACTTTTGCTATCTCATCCGCAATCGCTTCTTGGACCTTCGCGAGATTCAGTTTCTTTTCAGCGATCAAATCGTGATTTAGATAGATGTAAGGCTGCGCATACAAGCGAATTGCGTCTTTGGTTAAGCCAAAATCATCTTTCAGTCGTTTCTCTACACCGCTCGATAGCAGCGCATCTTTGTCGAAGTACTGAGCTTGACTGAAACCTAAAGCATTTGCCGCAGGTGAAGATTCAGGAACACCGTGGTCGGCAGACAGTACAATTAACGTATTCTCTAGCCCAATGTGGTTATCCACGGTCTTAAGAAGTTTAGCGATCGTTTTGTCGAGTCGAATTAGGTTGTCTTCGGTTTCAAGACTTTCAGGGCCATAAAGGTGAATCACATAGTCATTCGATGAGAAACTAACCGACAGGTAATCCGTTGCGTCACCTTGTCCAAGCTTCTCTTGCATCAACAACGTGCTTGCAAAGTTTTCTGTGATTTCATCGCCAGCCGGGCTTACGGTTAATGTTGTGCTGTAGTACTTGTAGCTCGCAGGGCCGTATGGGTGAGGGAAGGTGCGTTGGAAATCACCGAGCTTAACCTTGTGGTCCATGTTGTGCTCTTGCAGGGTGTACTGGTCACGCGGTAACGACAGTTCCCATCTCTGTTTAGAGTATTGAGCAGCAATTTCTTTTTCATTCCAACGAGATACCCAAGCCGGGTATTCGTCGTAGTAATAGTTACTGGTGACAAATTCAGACTGTGCCTTCGAGAACCAGAACGCTTTGCCACTGTGTCCTGCAAGGGAGATCGCGCCGCGGTCTTTTACCGAAACACCGAAGACTTTAGATTTTCCACTATTGGAAATCATCAGTTCGTCACCAAAGGTGGTGGCCAGTATTGGCTCTGGAGAGCGACCATCACCTTGTGCTGTTTTTTGCGTTGGATCGATCTCGGTTGCTTTGTCGACCCCCGCGCCTGAAGTCAGCATTTTGTAGTTGCCGTCTTCTACGTTATACACCAAACGTTCTTCACTGCGGTCATACCAAACATTACCTACCATACCGTGAACACTCGGTGGAGCGCCCGTTGCGAGCGACACATGACCGACAATGGTTTCTGTGTTGCCGTGCTGGTAGTTCGCATTGGTATAGTAGGTACCGTTATCCATTAAGTACCGAAAACCACCTTCACCGAAGTTGTGCTTATAACGCTCGATAAGGTCTGCACGCAGGCCATCTACCGTGATTTGAAGGACTAGATCTGGCTTCTCTGCTGCTGATGCAGGAAAGGCGCAGAGTAACGCGAGTGTAAGTCCTGAAAGCTTGGTGTATTGCATAGAGTGTCCTTATTCAGTGTGGCCGCAGAATTCTAATACTTGATCAGTGTTCTAACGTTTGGTCAGATTTCTAATGTTTGGATGGCGCAATCATGTGTTTAGTATTAATCATCGATGACCACTTAGTGGCTTTGGTCTACATCTTTAACTAGTCCGCATCTTTAACTAAGCGCAGACCCATGTCCGACATCGTGATCGATTGGCTTGCGAAATCACGACGGTAACTTTCAGATTCATCTTCGTCATAAGCAAAGCTGCCACCGCGCACTGATTTGTGTGATAAACCAACGTCACTGTGTTTAGCATTGTTTGGATTGTCTGTTGGTCCGAATCTGTAGAAGGTGTCATCGAAGGCATCAATGACGAACTCACCAACGTTTCCTGTCATGTCATATAAGCCTAGTTCATTTGGCTTCTTTAGCCCGACAGGATGCGCGCTATTTTTTGAATTTGCTGAGTACCACGCAACATCATCTAAGTTGTTGGAACCACTGTAAGTATAGCCTTTGCTTTTGTTGCCACCCTTCGCTGCAAATTCCCATTCAGCTTCAGTCGGCAGGCGGTATTCTTCGCCCGTTAATTCATTCAACTGTTCAACGAAATAGTTCGCTTGTTGCCAGCTTAGGTTATTGACCGGAACTTGCGGGTTTTGGAAATAACTGAGAGATGAGCCCATCACCGATTCGAACAATTCTTGAGTCACCTCAAACTTCGCGATGTAGAAACTATCTACAGTTATATCTCGCGCAGGTCGTTCTGCTTTGCTCGCTTCAGGGAGGTTTGAACCCATGGTGAATGTACCGCCTTCAACCAAAACCATCTCTTGGTCGATTTGTTGGGCGATAGGGTGTGTAGGCACGCTTGCACAGCCGCTCAGGAAAATAGTCATGGTGACGCCGCTAACTGCTGCTAAATGTTTGTAATTGAAAAATTTCATCACGTGCCTCAAATGTTCGAAATAGGCTGTGATTCTAACGTTTAAGGTCATTCCTATTGGTTATAAAGGGTATAACATGCCACTGACTTTATTAGGAATTATGATGGGAACAAGATAATAAGATAGGTAGGTAAATCATGCACATTACTCAAGGTCCACAATATAACGGTAAAGCGTCTAAGCGCTTACATGTTATGGCTAAACCGATTGGCGCAGCGTGTAACATTGACTGTAAATATTGTTACTACCTAAGTAAGCAAGATTTGTTGGAGTACAAGAAAGGCAGTTCTCCAAGAATGGATGATGAGACGTTAGAGACTTACATCCGACAATACATCGAAGGTCAAAATACCCCTGAAATCATCTTCTCATGGCAGGGCGGTGAACCGACCATGCTGGGTTTAGCGTATTTCGAACGTGTGGTTGAGCTACAGAAAAAGTATCAGCCTGAAGGTGTTTTGATTTCAAACGATCTACAAACCAACGGCACACTGCTGAATGATGATTGGGGTCGCTTCTTAGCAAAGAATAACTTCCTGATCGGTTTGAGTATTGATGGCCCTGAAATGCTGCACAACGCGTATCGTGTCAACAGAGCAGGTCGTGGCACATTTAAACAAGTGATGGCTGCTGCAGAGTTGCTGCACAAACACCAAGTCAAATTCGCAACGCTAACCTGCGTAAATAACCTCACCAGCCAAAATGCATTAGAGGTGTATCGTTTCCTACGTGATGTGGTGAAGTCTCCACAAATGCAGTTTATTCCTATCGTTGAACAGAAAACCTTTAGAACGGTTGCGCCACAAACGTCTCAAGTGAGTGAGCAACTTAAGCAAGGTGACAAGCGTCTGATCCCTGGCCATAAAGATTCAATCATGGAATCTTGGTGTGTGTCGGATTTGGCTTGGGGTAATTTCCTGATTGCTGTGTTTGACGAGTGGGCAAAGAACGATATCGGTAAAGTGTTCGTTCAGTATTTTGAAGCGAGCTTAGAAACGTGGATTGGTCGCCCGAACCCGCTTTGCACTTTGAACGAGATATGTGGCAAAGGCCTAGCAATGGAGCCTAACGGTGACGTGTTCTCGTGTGACCACTATGTCTACCCAGAATATAAAATTGGCAATATCCACCACGATAAACTTGATGACTTGGCGTACAGCGCGCCACAACAAAAATTTGGTTTCGCTAAATCACGCACATTGACCAGTCAATGTCAGCAATGTGACTACAAGTTTGCTTGTCATGGCGAGTGCCCTAAAAACCGCTTTATCAAAACTCGTGCCGGTGAGCCGGGTCTGAACTACTTATGTGCGGGTTGGCACAAGTTCTTTTCTCACGTTGATAAGTCGATGGCTTACGTCGCTCGAGCGATGGGGCACCCAGTTGCTCATGGTAAATTCAGTGATTCGGTCATGATGGCTCGTCGAGCAGAACAGGCGCAACAAGCTACGTTCGAGACCAAGTTTTAAGTCAAGTTCTAGGTTCAGAGTTATCGATCCTAACAAAATTTAATCAGATATGAGTCTAGGGACAGGCTAAGTTCTCCAGCTTAAGGTAATACTATGATCAAGAAGACTTTAGCGACTGCGGTTGCTTTATTTATTTCAACGTCCGCATTTATTTCAACGTCCGCATTGACTTCAACGTCCGCATTGACTTCAACGTCTGCGATGGCAGCCAATAGCGTTCAAGAAACCGTTGATGCGCCAGCACAAAATATCAATCAAGTGCTTGAAATGACGGACACTCAAACCCGCATTCAACAGTTGTCTTACATGGCACAAGATCAGAATCAATCTGTCGAGAACCGTACTGGTGCACTGCAAGAGCTTGCGACATACCCAAGCCAAAATGCGCTGGTGGCGGTTGCTAGAGGCTTGAAAGATCAAAACCCTGAAGTCCGTGAAGCGGCGGTTATTGGCTCTGAACCTTACCAACTAGAGCATCGTTGGGCATTAGTATCACCACTGCTAAAAGACAGCGATACCATGGTTCGTCACACGGCAACGTCAAACCTGATTCGTGACTTTAATGTTTTAGATGATCAACAAAAAGCACAAATTGAACCACCAGTAAAAGAGTTGATTAGCTTCTTGGAGACGCAAGAATCTGAAAAATTCCAACTATTGTTTGCTGATGTACTTCGTTGGCACAATGAGTGGGATAAGGCGGAAACGGTTTATCTAGAGCTGATTAAAACGCATCCAAAAGAGCCACAAGTTTGGTTGAGCTATGCCGATAACTTCCGTGCACAGAATAAAGACCAGCAAGCGGTTGAAGTGTTAGACCGTGGTTTGAAGAGCGTGCCGGACAATGCAGCAATGCATTACTCTAAATCTTTGACTCTGGTTCGGCTTGAAGACAAGAGCGCTGCGGCGAATGAGATTGAAGTGGCAGCCAAGCTAGCGAAAGATAACAGCTACTACTGGTACCTAAATGGGGTATTACAAGAAGAGTTGGATATCGACAAGTCGACCCAATCTTTTGAAAAAGCGTACCTAATTTCAGGCTCTCCAGAGCAACTATACGCAGTGTGTGACATCTACGTACGTTACGGTAATGAAAAAGCGGATGAATGCTTGGCAGAGCTTTCAAAAGTGGCACAGGGTTACGTGATTGATCAGCTGAAAGAGAAGCGAGTAGCGCCAAGCTCATAATATTTGTATGAGTGAATAGATAAGTCGCTAATGAAAAGCCAGTCGAAATCTTCGACTGGCTTTTCATTTAGTGTCAACCCATATCAAGACGGGTCATAGAGTTCTGTTTGGAATGTGTTTGGAATCAGAAGCAAGTTGGAGGCGTCTAAAGTGGGTGAGCTTATTGACTCACCCATTTAGTTAAATCATTCGCCCATTGAGGTGGATGCGCGACGTCTGTCTGTTGCGCCATGGATCTTGCCATCTTTGATTTCAATGGCGTTCAAACCGCTGACCACTGGAATGACATGCACTGGGTAACCGAGCTGCATGAACTCAGGAACCAACATTTCAGCGTAAGTCTTCTTCTCGACTAATAAACCGGTTGGGTCATAAGGTTTGGTTCGGTCAATCTTAGTGCCGTACTGAATGTTTGGGAGGTCGATAGCTTCTTGTGCGGAGAGATCCCAATCGAGAACACCCACCACGGTTTTCAACACGTAACCTGGGATTTGCGAACTACCCGGAGAACCGACCACTAAGCGCAAGTCGTCTTTTTTATCCATCACCATTAACGGCGTAATCGCAGAGCGAGGACGTTTGCCTGCTTCTATGGCGTTTTGCGTCGGCTTACCATTGATGGTTGGTTTGGTTGAGAAGTTTGCCATCTGCGCATTAAGAATCACGCCGTCGACCATCACTCCAGCACCCATACCTGTGCCGACGGTACTTGTCATAGCAATCGCGTTTCCGTCTTTGTCGATGATGGAAATGTGTCCAGTATCCTGACTTTCAAAGCCTTGATACTGTGCGTATTCGGTGTCGGTGATTTTCCCCGCTTTAGGGTTGTTTTGAGCAATGCCACTTTCAGGGATCAGTTTGCGTCGTTCATCGATGTAGGATTTGTCGAGCAAGGCATTCACAGGGGCTTCAACGTAATCAGGATCACCTGCATAAGCGATTCGGTCGGCTTTTGCGATTCGCATTGCTTCCGTCATTAATCGCCAAGGTTCGACATCGGTTTTGGACATGTCTGCCAAATCATAGGCTTCTAGCATTTCAAGACTTTGAGCAACCATCACGCCACCAGAGGCAGGGTAGCCAAACGACACAATCTTATTGCCTCGATAGTCGCTTTCAATGACATCACGCTGTTTAACGTGGTACTGCTCAAAGTCTTCGATAGACAGCTTAGCGTGGTCTGAGTCGATACGGTTGTTGACCGTTTCAACGATATGCTTACCAAACTTACCACCATAAAGGTATTTGTCACCTTGCTGAGCAATATTGGTCAGTGTGTTGGCAAGTTCTGGGTTCTTCATCAAAGTGCCTGTTGGTTTAATGTCATCGTTATCCCAATAGAGTGCTTTGATTTCAGGGTCTTCAATCAATCGTTCTTGCTCACGAACCACGATGTCATAGGTGTAGCTGTTCATCGCATAGCCTTTGCTAGCCAGCTCAATCGCCGGTTGAACTAACTCAGACCATGGCAGTTTTCCGTATTCTTGATGTGCGCTATAGAGCAAACGAAGGGTACCCGGTACTGCGACAGATCTTGGCCCTAAAATCTCATTTCGACTGAGTGCCTTACCACCTTCTATGAACATATCTGGAGTCGCACTTGAGGGCGCTTCATCACGACCATCGAGTGCAAGAAATTGGTCTTTGTCTTTTTGATAAAACAGCGCGAAAGTGCCGCCGCCGATCCCTGTCATATCCGGTTCTACGACCGACATGGTCATCTGCATCGCGACCATAGCATCGACCGCGTTACCGCCTTTTTTGAGTATCGAATACCCAGTACTGCTTACGTATGGGTTAGTCGCACTTACCATAAACTCTTCGCCACTTTCATCTGGCGTAATTGGAAAAGGATTTGGCTCAGCCGCGAAACCGACCGCTGAAACCAAACTTAAAGATAAAGTAGCTATTCGCATGCGTTCTCCGTTTAAGGTATCTGTTTATTCGCTCTAAGATTGACCGAGCAAGGGCGGTGAAGTTCGTGAGTTTGCAGCCTTTTGACACAATGCTGACGGCTCTGACAGAACTATTAAATTGTAGATCACTCTGCGACGTTAATTTATTACCAAGTTGAATGTAAGAAGGGTTTTGGCTTCTTTATATCGATTTAATAGTGACGATAGGTCTGCTCTTAAATAATAAAAATGAGGAAAAAAACCGCAGAACTATATTTTAAATAAAGGGCCGATATTTTGATGGCTAGGGGCTTTTAATAAAATGGTTATTTATACATGTTGATTTATATGGTTATTTTTCCTAGATAACAGTTTATAAATAATATTAACATTTCTGTCACTATTTTTGGTGTGACAGATTGATATACTGGTCAGATCTGTTATTGTTCGAATAATTAGTGCAGTTTGTCATACTGTTTAGCAAGGAAAGCTTATGTTTACACTATCGATCAAGAATAGAATTCTAGCGTTATGTTTAGTTTCGTTAGTCGGGTTTATTAGTATTCTATTTGTTGGAGGGGATACATTAACCAACAATACCAAGCAGGTTAATCGAATTGATCAAGTGACTTATCCTGTCATGAATTCTGCTTCGTTGAATAGTGTTTTAATCTCTCAATTAGCAGAGCGTTTTAATTTAGCAGTGACTCTCGGTGATGAAGAGATTTTGGAGATGAATAAGCAAACTCTTGCTGCGATCCAAAGCAACTTCAATATTCAAATTTCATTGGACCCATCTTTACAGGGTTCATCCGCACTTTTGCAAAATCAAACCAATCAATATTTCGATCTGGCTTATCGTATCGCGCAAGACATGATCGACGAAGAGATTAGCCTTAGTGAGGCGGGTCGTCTCGCGAAGCAAAGCACTGCAATTTTAGAAGAGCTTACTACGGGTATGAGTGAGTTTTCGTCGGCTCGTCAGTCAGAGTTTGAGAACGCAGTGCAAGAATTAGAATCGAATAACAAAACAGCTAACCAGATCATGAGTATTTCAGGTGCATTAGCCATGCTTGCTATGTGTATCTTTGGATGGTTTGTTGTAAAAGGTATACGGAAAGATTTAGCAAACATCAGTGATAAAATGCGTGATATTGCGGAAGGGGATGGTGATTTAACGGTTCGCTTACAACACGAGAAAAACGACGAACTAAAGCCACTCGTTGAATCATTCAATAGTTTTGTTTCTCATCTACAACAAAACGTGACGCATACAATCGAGAACGTCACTCAATTGGACACTATTTCTAGCGCTTTAGTGAGCTCTAGTCAGGTCACTAACGAACTTTCGACCAAACAACATCTTTCTATTGAAGAAGTATCTAGTTCATTAAATCAGTTGTTTGTTGCTGCCAGAGAGATCGCAACGAACGCGAATGATGCTTCGACTTCTGCTTCGAGTGCCAGTGAACAGGCGACACTAGGAGAGCAGCAGGTTAAAAGTACCATTTTAGCCGTGCAAGAACTGACGCAAGATGTAGGCAATGCTTCACAAGTGGTTAAGCAGTTGAATGACAAGACTCAAAGTGCCGGATCTATCTTAGAGGCGATAAGCGCTATTGCTGAGCAAACAAATCTACTGGCACTAAATGCTGCAATCGAAGCGGCACGTGCTGGTGAGCAAGGTCGTGGTTTTGCTGTTGTTGCTGATGAAGTTAGAACGTTAGCATCAAGAACACAAACGTCGACACAAGAAATCCAATCTGTACTTTTGCAGTTACAAGAGCAAGCTAAAACAGCCTCTACGATCATTTCGGATAGCGTGATGAAAGCTGAAACCTGCGTTGAAAAGTCACTGGTTGCTGAAAACTCGCTACAAAAAATCACTTCCGAGATCACTGAAATCAGTCAGCGAAACGAAAGTATTGCCGCTGCAACTGAAGAGCAGGAACAAACTTCAACTCGTATAGAAACTTTTGTCGAAGAAATTAGAAAAATGGCAGAAGGTACAAGCAACAGCGTTCAACAAGTCGACGCAGTTGCTCATGACATTCAGGAAGTCACTCGTAACATATCAACATTAACTGGCCACTTTAAGGTTAGTTAAGCCCTCACGAATTATTCCTTCTCTCTTTCTGGCTATGCCTCAAGGAGGGCGGGAGTATGCCCAAAATTTGGGTTAATTACATAAAAACAAGAAACAACATAACAAATTGGAGTTAGTTATGAAAAAGACAGTGGTTGCTGCCCTAGTAAGCATGGCGTTTGGAGCAAATGCTGCAAATATGGATAACCTTCGTATTAGTGGATTTGGTTCTGTAGGTATCGGTAAGTCAGATAACGCAATCGGTTATGCTGGCTACACGGACGAAAAATTGGATTGGGAGCAAGAAACACTCGCGGGCTTGCAGTTCGATTTCCAAGTTAACGAGCGAGCAAAGTTCGTGACGCAAATTGTTGCAAACAGCCGTTATGACTATGAACCAAAAATCGAAATGGCTTACGCCTCTTATGATTTTGATTCATTTACTGCCCGTGCAGGTAAGCTGCGTCTACCTCTGTTTTTCTACTCTGACTACACTGATCTTGGTTATGCATACCCTATGATCAGACCTTCTCAAGAATTGTATGAAAACATTGTTTTAAAGGGCTATACGGGCGCTGATTTATTGATTCCGATTGAGCTTGAAGATTCAAGCATTCTTCTTCAGCCTGTGGTCGGTATTGGTACTATTGATGAAGACGACTCAATTGTTGGTGAAGTTAAACTGGATAAGTTGTTTGGTATTAGCGCCAACTGGAATGTAGATGACTTTACCTTCCGTGGTTCATATTTTGTTGCCGAATCTAACCCATCTTGTGACTTCCAAAATTCTCAGGATCCGTACTGTCAGCTAGGTGCGATTTTAGATAGCCAAGATGGCCAGTTTATCTCTTTTAGTGCTCAATATGACAACGGTGACTTACTGGTTAATGTAGAAGCCGCTGACGTTCAATTAGAAGGTCAATTTTATGATTATCAATCGGTATCTGGCTTGGTTGGTTACCGTATTACTGAATTTACGCCTTATATTTCTGTAAGTTGGGTTGAAACAACAGATAACGAAGAACGTGAGAACATGATGAGCACGGCTGTGAAGGAGTCAATGAATTATGAACGTCTTTCTTACTCTGTTGGTAGCCGCTGGGATTTCGCTAAGAACATGTCTTTAAAAGCGGATGTTACCTACGTAGATTACCGCGACACAAGTGGCGGTTTCCAAAGCAATGTTGAAACAACTGCAAATCCATATGTTGCGACCGGTAACTACCTTGAAGACAGTTCTATTGTTTATTCAGCACGTCTTGATTTCGTATTTTAAGGAGGCAACATGAAAAGTTTACTGACAGCAATAACCATAGCGGTTCTTTCATTTAATGCTTCTGCTGGAATGGTCGTTATTGGTAACAATGCAGGTGTTGATTCATTATCAAAATCTGATGTTAAAAAACTCTTTATGGGTAAAAAGAGCAAGCTATCAAATGGTACGAAAGCACAAATAGTCGAATTGGCTGATGGTTCTGAAGGGCGACTAGCTTTTCACGAGGTAGCGACAGGGCGCAGTGAATCACAGCTTCAATCAGCTTGGTCACGACTCGTCTTTACAGGTAAAGCTGAGGCACCTATTCAGGTAGCTGACTACAACGAGGCCATTACAACGGTTGCTTCTAAAACCAACGCTATTGGTTATGTCGATGAAGCAGTAGTCACAGGTGACGTGAAGGTTTTATTTAAGTACTAATCGGCTGTTACTTGTCCATCATAAAAAAGCCCAAGGTAGAGTGACTATCTTGGGCTTTGTTTTTTCATGACGATTGTTTAATTCTAGGTTAGAACACGAAACTTAGCATGATCGTGTAGAGCATGGCATCTTTATCATCAAAGCCAGTCAGCGCGTTAAAATCTTCAACAAAGGCACCGTTTGTTTTACGAGCTTCAAAGTATTGCACCTCACCATTGATGGAAACGTTAGGTAACACATCATAGTCCACGCCGATTAGGTAGCTGTTTCCTGTTAGGTGTTCGTGTGAATCAAACTCTGCACCGTAAACGACGTACGGAGTAAACGAATTGAGTCGATAGCCTAAACTAGCGTACATTGATGACGAGAAGTCACTTGTTTGTCCTTCACTGGCCAGTATTGCTTGACCAAATTCGTATTCAGCACCTAACGACCAAAGTTGGATGTGTTGGTTGTCTTGTTTTGGAAGAGATCCAACGTTTTTAATCTTAACTGTCTGATCAAAGTTTGAATCTAAGAAGGATAAGTTCCAACGATAATTTTCTCCGATTAACTGGAGGTTAGCACCGAACATTCGATTGGTTTCAAATTCCAGTTCTGTACTCGAATTGAAGTTGACTTCATTGTTGTCTTTGATACCTAAGAATGGAGTAAGCAATAGCGTCGCTTCGTCACTAACATCGTGAGTCCAACTCACTTTAATACCATTGAAAGCAGTAATGCCCAGTACAGCGTTATACACCTCTGTAGGTGGCCTAGCAGTCATGTAGGCTTGGCCGACATAGTAGTACTCAGAGGCAAGAAACAGTGGCAGTCTCAATCGACCGATGCTGACATCAAAGTCATTGAACTCATAGCCAAGGTAAGCCCATTCAAGCTGTGGGTCACTCCAATCAAACTGTGGCGCTTTAACAACTTGTACCGACGCTTTAAATGAGTTGTAGAAGTAGTCGAGTTGAACACCAAACGTGGTATCACAGTCGTAGCAGTTCTCATCGGTAAAGCCGCGGTTAATAATTAATGGGTTGTCGTTATCTGACGTTGCCCAAGACGTTGAACCAAAACCGCTTAAGGATAAATTATCGGTAAGCTCAATGATGGCGAAGGCTGGAGAGGCGAATGAAGCACATAGCACTGACGTAATTATTTTTTTCATGTTATTTCTCCGAGCTTATAACGTAGAGAACGTTGGCATTTTCAGGAACTGAAGAGAGTGGGGAGTAGCCGATACGGTTGGGCTTGTCATCAAGCCAGTCAACCAAACTGTCTGTTGAGGCAGCTTTGATCTCCCGTGGATAACGTGCTTTCCCTGAGAAAGACAGTCCAGCCCAGTGTGCATTCATTTGAGCGGCGTTTTTCCCCAGTAAAAGCTGATAAAAGCTCTCTCGTTCAGCGCTGTTTTCAGGCCAATCAGACAGTTCTACACGCTTGCCATTGAGGCGTTTGGTTTTCCCTCTGTATAATTTTCTCGCTTTGTTTATCGATATCGCTTCAAATCCAGAATCTAAAGAGAATATTGCGTACTCCTCAGCAGCGTGAGCAGGGCTAAAGAGTAGCAAGCTTCCCAGCAGTCCGATCACTGCTGGTATGACACTACTGCGTTGGGCAGTTTTTATTGTTCTGAGCCAATCCATTGATTTCTCCTAGCAGGTCGCACTTTCAATTTGATGGAAGAGTTTTTCTTTTCTAACGGGCTTCGCCACATACCCATCCATGCCGGAATCGAAGCACCTTTGAATATCATCGTCGATAACGCTAGCGGTTAACGCGATGATCGGAGTTTTATTTAAGCCTAAGTTTTTCTCGTGTTCTCTTATCTCCCTGGTCGCCGTGAAACCATCCATCACGGGCATCATGCAGTCCATTAAAATGATGTCGAAACTGCTGTCGTTCTGGTACATATCCACAGCGATTTGTCCGTTATCAGCAATCTCAAAGGCATAGCCTCCTTTAGTTAACATGACCGAAGCGACTTTTTGGTTTACTCGGTTGTCTTCAACGAGAAGGATCCTTTCTGATTTACTCGGCACCATATTTTGCTCGGGTGCTTCCGGTAGCGTTTGTTTAACGTTGGCTGTAGGCGTATTTGAAGTGCCAGTCTTCGTAGTCGAACTGGAGTTTGCGGTGTGAATTGGGGTAACCGTTGATGTGGTTGGGGCAGGTGACCCACTGTCAGTTGCGGGTAATGGCATTGCTTCAACCGCGGCTAGCACTTTCTCTTTCAACATTTCAAATTTAAACGGCTTTGGAACGTAATCATCCATACCGACGTCAAAACATTTCTGGATATCATCGTCAATCACACTGGCTGTGAGGGCGATGATAGGGATACGGCGCGTGGATTTGGTCTCTTTTTCTACACGCCTGATGTTCTCTGTTGCGGCAAAGCCATCCATCACAGGCATCATGCAATCCATCAAGATTGCTGCGTAGTGTGGGTTGGCGCTGAACATGTCGACAGCTTCTTGACCGTTATTCGCAAATTCAAACTCAAACCCACTTTTACCAACGTGTAGGCCAGCTATTTTCTGATTGATCTTGTTGTCTTCAACAATCAGGATTTTTTGTTGGGTCGGCGCAGCTTCTTGTTTGCTTTCCGATAGCTCGGCTAAACCTTGAGTGTCACACAACTCTACCGCTTTGATTAAACGTGAACCCAGAAGTGGCTGTGAGACTTGTGCGGTAATACAATTACCTATGTCTGCTGGGTCACTTAGGAATGAGCGAATTAGACAAATCGTAATGCCGTTATCATGTAAACGATTTAAATCATTCGTGTAGTCGCTTGCATGGAAAGCTCTATCTTCGGCAAAAATGACGGTGATCGGTTTACTGTGTGGCTGTGTTGCAAATTTATCAGTAATGATCGAGGCATCATTGGTTATTTGCGCGACTTGCAAGCCATAGAAGTTGAGGTCGCCTTCGATGCGTTTCGATAACTCGTCGTCGCCGCCAAGGATGTAGATATCGGCGGTCGCTTGGCTTGGTTTTGGCACGTTTAAGTCAATAGGTAAATCGAGTTCGAAATAGAAACAACTGCCTTCGCCTTTGACTGAGTCCAATTGAATCTGACCACCCATCAATTCGACTAATTGAGTACTGATCGCTAAGCCCAATCCGGTACCCCCGAACTGTCTTGTTGTTGAATCATCTTCTTGAGCGAAAGGTTCGAATATCTGTTTCTGTTGCTGTTTATCAATACCAATACCGCTGTCTTGAACGGCAAATCGAATGGTAACGTTATTCTCTGTTCTGTTGAGGGTCTTGATAGTTAAGGTCACACCACCTTCAGCGGTAAACTTCACGGCGTTGGACATGAAGTTCATCAAGATCTGTCTTAATCGGTGGTCATCGATCATCACTCTTGCTGGGGTGTCAGAGCTAATGTCGACGTTAATTGTGATTTTTTGTTCTTTCGCTTTGGGTGCGACGATTGAAGCGATGTCGTAGATAGACTCTCGAATGGAGGCGGAATGAGGGTTGATTAGTAGCATTCCGGATTCGATTTTAGAGAAGTCTAGTATGTCGTTGATTAAGCTAAGAAGCAGTTGAGAAGAGGTTTCGATAGTATCAACGTAATCTCTTTGAGTGGGTGTTAGTGGGGTGTCTGAAAGAATCTCTGAGATACCAATTACACCATTTAGAGGCGCTCTAATTTCATGGGACATGTTCGCCAAGAAACTACTCTTCGCTTTACTGGCTTGTATTGCGTCGTCTTTCGCTTTCTCTGCGTCTTCTTTTGCAATCGTTAGTTTTTCTTTGGCGTGCTCTCTTTCCAAAGTCAAACGTTCGACTTGTTGTGCAAATAAGCTCAGCTCGTCTTTACCCTGTATTAGTTTATCCAACGAAGGGCGGGTTTCGTCGTTTTCACTTTTCAAGAAGTCCAACACTAATTTAAGATTGTTGGTCACTTGTCTCGCCAAGCTTAAGGTTAAACCCATCACAATGGTCGCGAGCAAAGCCACGATGGAGATGAATAGCGTTCGTTGCATTTGAGCATCAGAAATGGCTTGTCCAACTTCTTGTTGGAATTCTTGTTTGATCACACCACCAAGATTTTGCAGCAAGTTAAGTCTGGCGCTCATTGCTTCAAGCCCCACTGAAATCTCTTGCGGAGTGAGTTGGCTGATAGCCGTTAAGTCGAGCAGGGCACTTCTGATTTCTTGGCTTTGTGCGAACACATCACTTCTGAACACTTCGACCATTAAAGACACTTGATGCTCGTTGGCATTCAAAGAAACGAAGCGTTCTAAAAATAGTTGCTGTCTTTGACTCAAGGTTGCAATTTGCTCTGCAAGTTCTGGGTCGTATTCTTGGCTATTTTGGAAAATTTCAATAAGTGAAGTGCCCAGTTTAAACTCTTCGTTCGACCAGAACATCAGCCATTCAAGCTGTTGTAACGCGGTAAGGTGTTGTTGAATTTCGCGTTTGGTGTTTTCGAATGGGACTTTTTCAATTTCTAGGAGTAGCTGTTTGTACAAGTCACTTTGCCATTCAAGGGCGTCCAACTTGTCGTAGCTGTCTGTTGCTTCCATCGTAGAGAGGGTGGCTTCGTTAAAGTCAGAAACCAGCTGATTAATGCTATTGGAAGCGCCTAGGAAAATACTTGGGGAGAGTGTTTTCAATTCTGCGCTGACTTGATTACTTTGTTGGGTAAACTCTTCTGGGTTGGAGGCAAATGAGCTTCGATATAACACCGAAATATCTTCGAGATACACCGATAACTGACTGGTTCTCTCGAAATCTGTCAATTGAGTGGTTAAGAAATACGCCTGCCTGCCTGCAAGGAAGAGTAGTAAAGAAATGGGAAGTAGAACTAAGCCAAAGAGTTTATGTTTGACTGAAAGGTTATTCCAGACCGTAATCGCCATATAAGGATCCATCCAACTGTTTTTATATAAAAACAGTAGAATAAAAATTGCGATTTTGAAACTTTGAAACTGTAAATTTGATGGAAGTGTGGGAGGGGTATAAGTTCTTGTGATTCCAGAGCTTATTTTGAAATATGTTGTATCACTAGCAATTTATAGCGTTTGTCAGTCGGTTTGATTTTTATGCTTATTGATGAATAACTTAAAAGGCGACTTAATGAGGACGATTTTTATCGAGACTTAGTTCAAATAGAAGTTGCTCTAACACGGTTTTTGCAGAGGGCTCTAACGCCCAAACACCGAGCATTCTGTTCAGTGCAGCGCGGTACACTCTGTTTTTGAGTAGGAAAGCGAGCGTATTTGTATCGTTGCTCAAAACATGTGTTTGTACGACGGTTAGCTCAGCTTTGTTCTCGATATCGATTTTCTGAAGATTGAAAGCAGGGAGAAAGGCACACTCATACCAAACCTCAACGATCTCTCGAAGTTCGATCTCCTCTTCAGGCACATCGCAGTCCTGAAGTTGATGGTTTTCAGGAATTGCGGATAAGTAAGCTACATCAAGCTTGTCTGCAACGAATGTGTACATTTGCTTCCTTGTTATCGGTGATTTTAGAGCGAATCATCTCTCTCACTTATGTTTTTGTCAATTACATCCATTTATCTAACGAGTAATCTGTGAGTAAGCATCGTCGTGTTTAACTTAAACTGTTTAAGTATTTGTCTGTTAAGCCAAAATATTTAAGATTCCCGTCAGGCTCTAGAACCAAACTCATGTTGGAAGTGGCGATCAAACCGGGATCATTGGTTGAGAAAATGACTGTTTTGTTCAACAACTTATCGCTGAACAAGCGGTTAAAATACTGCGCGTTTTCATTTTCAGCCCCATTAAAGGGTTCATCAATGATGATCAGAGATTGCTCACAGTTGCCTAAACCAAGCGCCAAACGCAGCTTTTGTTGAATACCATTGGGAAGGCCTTTGCATTTATCGACACTTAGTTGAGTTGCCAAGCCTTCTGGCAGCCATTCGTCTAATTCGAAGAAACTCACCATCTCCTGCATTTTCTCTGTGGGAATCAATCCATTGTGCAAAATGAAGTTTGTCTCTAAAGAGCCTTCGAAAATGTGCAGATTGAAAGGGATGTAATTGATCGATGTGCGATAACGATAACTGTTGAACTGCTTGATGTTATAGCCATCGACAGACACTGCACCCTGATAACGATCTTCTAAGCCCGCAATGATTGAGATGAGTGTTGTTTTGCCACAACCAGTAGGGCCACAAATGACGACTTTTGCACTAGGAGGCACTTTGAAACCAAGGTTGGTTAAGCCTGTTGCTGCGCCTGCATATCGATGGCTTACACCACTGCCCACAATGCTGCCTTGGAATAGGCGAATAGGCGGGCTTTTTTCTAGAGTCAGCTTGTCGTCATTCATCGACATCAAATTGTTTATCTGTGCCGATGACGCCTTGATGGATTGAAATTTAGAAATTGAGTTATAGATGCCCATTATCGGTCCTAACGCTTTCCATACCAGAATAACGGTTGCGAGCATGGCACCCGCATCTGAAGTGCCTTCCATTACGCCGATTACCGCGGTCACGATACTTGCAGTACCGATCACCTGAATCAAACTACCACCCGCAGCCTGAATTTTACTGTTGGTGACAGCAACGTTCTCGGCATCACTGGTGCTTTGCATATGCGAAGCGCTAAAGCGAGATTGAACCACACGCAGCAAAGGCAAACCTTGAATGGTTTTGATACCACGCAGGATTTCGTTCCACTGGTAAGAGACCATTGCATTAGCGCGCGAGCTTTTGGATGTGGCTTGTGAGTAGATATAGCGCGAGTAAACGCAGAACACCAACATCAAGATCAAGCCGCCCATCACCACAAGCGCGGCTGTACCAGACATCAGAGCGATCGCAATAATGAATACAATCACAAACGGCATATCAAAGTAACTAAGGGTCGACTCCGCGGTCACCAAACGACGGAAGGTGTCGATGTCTTTCAAACGAGCCAACTGGGATGAAACCCCAGCGGTTGATGTCATCGCGTAGGGCAGCCAAAGAAGCTTCGATATTACGGCTTGGGATATATGTACTGCGAGATCTTTACCTGAGGTAGCAATGATGTTGACCCGCATCTTTTTAAAGAAGTATTCCGAAAAACCAACAATAACGGCAAACAAGGTCAACCAGTAGAGTGTGGCTTGAGAGCTCGATGTGAGTGCGAAGTTATAGACACTCATGATGAAGAATGGCTGTAACGCTCCTAGGATACTGATCACGAAGCTGAGGATGATCAGGCTTTTGAGTTCATTGTTGTAACGATAGAAAGCGTACTTTATCCAATTGCTTCTGTCTTGAGATTCCGGTGGTGGTTCACGGAACAGGCGAGAGTATTCACTAATTGAAATAAGCAGACAGGGCTTTTTGCACATTGGATATTCGATGGTGTTGTTGTTCGTGTAATCAAACAAGATCAACTTTCCATCTTTGGTGCCTAAGAAAATCGCACTAAGGTTCTCTATCTCAATAAAACATGGGTGAGGGTATTTATCGATATTCTCGAGTGTCTTTAGCTTGGTTACATCACAGCGATATCCAAGACGTTCTATAGTTGCAGTAAAACTGTCGCTGTCTTTTGGCTTAGGAATAAAAGCGTCACTGAGTATAGAAGGCGTCCCCTCCCATTCCAGTGCGATCAAGGTGTAGGCTAAGCCGCGAATCAGCGGTGACTGACCGTAGCGTTCATCATAACCACTTGATTCAAAGTCCAACACACGCTGCGGAACATTGTTGAAGTCAACTAGGATACTCATTGGTCACCTCCCGTAAGCTTGACACGTTTGAGGCGGTGGTTGAGTTTGTCCATTTTATTGCTGGCTATGATTAAGATTTTGTCATTGGCACGATAGGCGGTACTGGTCAGCACGACGCGTGCAAATTCTTCATCAAAGACGCAGTCTATGTCGTCGAATATCAATACGCGTTTACTGGCGAGCAGGGCACGGACTAATAACAGAGCATACCCAACTTGGCGAGAGAATGGATTACGCATGTGTCCTTTCAGTTCGGTATAGAAACCAGCAGGCAACCCATCAATCTGTGTCTTGATGTTCATGGTTTCACATAAGGCGAAAGCCGTGTTATTCAGGCTTGGTCGAAAACAGGTTAGGTTATCAATAATGGTCCCTTCTACGAATGAGCTTGTTTTATCGACCATCAGCACGCTGTTACGCCAAACGTTGTAGTTCACGTCATCCAGAGGCGTATCATTAATCATGATGTCGAGTTTGTTATCGCTGTTCTGCCGCGTAATACAGTTGGCGAGATGGGTTTTGCCTGTGCCGCTTTTCCCGGTAAGTAAATAGGCTTGTCCGAGTTCGAATTCAATACGCTGCTTTTCAGAATATTTAACCGAAATACGTTCTACTTCCGTTGTCTCATGTTGGTGTTCAACAGACGCAGCCAGTTCAAGAAGCTCGGCGATACGCTGTATGTGAAGTTTGTTCAATTCCCAACGGCTCGCGGTACGCATCACTTGTTGGTAGGGCGCGAAATAACGGTTGGTCAGCATAATGATCGCAGCCATGATGCCTTGGCTTGATTCCATATTGATAACGGCGGTTGCTAGTACCACAACAACACAAGCTATAGAAAGCTGTTGGATGAGCGCTAAGATCAAGCCGAAGTTCGATTCGATCTGTTCATATTTGATGTTCTCCACTTCACGCTCTTCGACCATTTGTGTCATCAGGCTTTCAACGCGGTATTCCATGTTTCGCGCTTTGATATCTAGCGGGCTAGAGATGATCTCGATGATTTTAGAAGTGGTTAAGCCTTCTATGTCTGACTTGTTTTGTAAGCTGCCAATCTTTTGTTTAGAAAGGCTCCAAGCGAAAATGGCTAAGATGAGCGAGGCAATCAGAAGCGTCACGCCAGCCCATATGTTGATAAGGCCAATAATCAGGATGGTTATCACGCTGACAGCAAGATTTATAAGGGCTCGAACCGATTCTCCGCCAAAGAAGGTTTTCAACTCCGGAATGGTTGAGATTCGTTCTAAGTATTCCCCCGGTTCTAAACGGCGGAATTTAGAGATTTCAGCCAAACAGATGGATTGGAACACCTTGTTGGTTAAGTTGGTCTCAAACTGCCTCATGATGACGGAAGATATCTTCTCTTCCTGATTTTTCAGGTGGTAGTCAAGGAAGATGGAAATCAAGATAATCGCGAACAATAAGAACAACGTATCTTGTGCTTGATTGGGTAACACTCGGTCAAAAATGATCAGAATAGAGAAGGGCAGTACCAAGCCAAACAGGGTGGAAATTATCGTAGAGAAAGTCAGATAGCACTTATCTGCCATATTGATCTTTTGTGAAAACTGCTCAGTTTGCATTGCGGCCTCCTGTTTTCAACGACTCCGTTGAGAGAAGGTGTTTCGGCACGAGTTCTTGATTGTTACGACCTTCAATATCGCTCATCAATTGCATGATGTTTTCTATCGATTGAATCGAGAGTACGCCCTTAACTTGCTCAAGCTTGATGGTTTCGATGATGTAGTCGTATCGAGCGCTTTCATAATCTCTTAAGGCGCTGAAGAGCTTACTTTCAGCGGCCAATAAATCGGTGATGGTACGGGTGCCTAACTGGTATGCCCTTTGAATACCTTTGTAAGAGGCGTAGTTGGCGCGAATGATGTTCTCGTAACTGCTTATAGACTGCGAGAAATCATTTATGTTGAGCACAGAGGTGTTGACGCTGTTACGGGTGGTGTAAAGCGAGTCTTGATAAAGCAGCTCGGTACGTTCAATCGCTGTCGATGATTTTTGATATCCGTAATAATCAGAACCACCAGACAAGATAGGCAAGGCTAGATTCAAGCCAACACTGGTAGAGTTGCTTTCGCCTGTCGCAGTGATGTCGGTTTTATCGTAGTTATTGGCGTCATCGTGACGATAACTGGCTGAAAGCGACACGGTAGGTAAGAAGTTTGTACCGCTCTCTTTTAAGCTTCTCCGGCTTCTCTCGACGTTTTTCTTCGCCACTAACAAGTCGTTATTGAGCTTTAACGCCTGATCCATGATTGAGCGTTGTTCGCTTTCGTTAATCTCTTTTAATGGCACGCTTTCGTATATATCTTGCGACGGAGTGATAGGGTATTGAATCTGAATTGAGAGCCCGTTGAGAATGACGCGACGATCTTTTTGTAAGGTTCTCAACCGATTCGACACACCTTCTTTTTGAGCGATAACTTCGTACAGTTCACTGGCGGCTGTGTTGCCTAACTCTACGTTTCGTCGCATTTGATGTTCACGCGTCTCAGATGATTTAAGCTCGACCTTGGTCGCTTTTATCTGCGCGTTGTTTTTCAAATACTCAAAGTACTGTGAGCCGATTTCAGAGATGGTGCTTTGGATTTTGTTCTCGTGTTTAATCTCTTCGATATTGAAGTCGAGCTTTGCCGTTCCGTATTTGAAAATATCGCCTAGGTTGAATACCGATTGGGAAAGGGAAAGGCTGTAGCTGTTTGAGTTATAGCTTGATGTTTCATCAGGCACGCTAGATAACAAGGTTTCGTTTTCATTCCATGTGGTATCGGCAGCGCCATTAAGCGAAGGAAGAAATTTAGAGCGGCTGATCCCAATGTTGTATTCGTTCTCTTCCACACCTTTATCACTGGCGCGAAGGGACAGGCTGTTTTGCAGGCCGAGTTCTACTGCCTCAAGCAGGGTCGTTGCCGATGCTGAAGGTGTCGTGCTGAATACAAGCGCAGCCATGATGCTGCTAGTTAAGTTTCTGTACCGCCACATACTTGTTGATCACCTTAATGATTTGGTCGCTTTTGTAAGGTTTGCTGATCACGTAATCCATTCCGGCTTCAATACAAGCCTGATGTTCGTTACTGCTGGTCAATGCGGTTGCACCTATGATGGTGCAAGGGTTTTTTTCGTTTTCTTGTTCAAACTGGCGAATGCGTTTGGTCGCTTCAATGCCGCCCATACCCGGCATGATGCAGTCCATGAAGATGATGTCAGAACGTTTATTCATGAAGTGCTCAACTGCGTCAGCACCATCGCCAACCGTGTCTGGTTCATACTCTTGTTTGGTTAGAATTCGTTTAAGTAAGATCTGCTGAACTCGGTCATCTTCTACGATAAGGAACGAACTGTTCTCCATCTGTTCCTCTGATGCTTCTGCTTCCATAATGGTGAGCAAGTTAGGAATAAACTCATAAGGAATCGCAGGGGAGTTGATGATCTTATCGACGAAGCTGTGACACTCTTGCGCATGCTGAGTATTGGTTACTGACAGCAACAACTTGGTATTTGGGTGATTCTTAAGTTGAGATTTCACTGTTTTACTTAGTGATGCCAACTTATTGGGTTCAAAGGTGTCGGTCAACATGATGGCATCGTACTCACCGAAGGTTTTCGCCGCCGAAAATAACTCATTGGCAGTGCGAATTTCGGTGATATCAAGCCCCAAGTTGCTGAGCATTTTCTTCATTACATCGATACGAACTTGAGTATTGGCACACAGCAGTAAACGTTTGCCGTCGAAGCGAGTTTTCTCTGTATGGAAATTCTTCGCCTTGAGGTCAAGCTCTATCTGAAAACGTTCTTGTGTACCCGATTGGAACCAGTGACTTTCGTAATACCCGTAATCTTTTAATACGCTTTTCGCTAAGTCGTCTGTGTTAGCGGTATGGTGTTTATGATCGCTCCAATGGAGCTTATTGAGTTTGGCAACAGAGACATCTAACGTTGAAAGGAAGTTGAGATTGATGGTGACACGCGTATTTTCCATATCCGAAGCCGCGCCAGACTCAATCGTCACGAACAACTTCTTGTTTGATTTAAGCTGGATTGCGTTAGAAAGCTGCAGGAACAAGATCCAGAATAAGCTGGTGGATTGGCCTTCCACACGGTTCGGCAAGTTGTCAGAGATAAAGCAGTCAAGTTGACCTTCGTTCCTCTGAACTTTGGCGCTGATATGAATCATCAATTCAGACAACACGTTCAGTAGAGAGAACTCCTTCGACTTACTTTCCGTACCCTGTGAAATCAAACGGTTATAGTTTTCTGCTAACTCAGACAAGGTACTACACGCAGAGGTAATATCCTTCGCCATCAATACGCCGTTTTCATCGGTTTCTTGAACCAGATATTGGACTCCACCGTTGATGGTGTTGGTGATTCCGCGAATCTCGTAACCAATCAGTGCATACAGCTGTTTGTAGAGGTCGTTATTACGCTTTTGGTCTTCTAATTTACTGAAGATCAACTTGAGGTGAGAGTAGATTTGGCGCTGTTTGGGGTTGATGCTCACTTCATTAAGAAGCTCTTCGAGTCTTTGTAAATCGAGTTCCTTTAGCTCTTGATAGAGCGCATCAAACTCATAGTCGATTTCTCGCTCGTTAGAGCTGGATTTCTTCAGTTTCAACATGGCAACTGAGTTAGAAAAAACGGCAATCACGGCCAATATCACGACCACCATAAACAACCAGACAAAGAACTCGTTTTTCTCTGACATTAAGTCGCTCGCATGGTTGTTAAACATGGTGCGATAGTTGTCGTCCATCTGTAGGTAGTTGTTCGTCAGCGACAGGTATAAGTCGAGTATGTCATTACGTGTTTTAGCGCTGTCGGAAAAGCGATTAATGGCCAATTCAAGTTGGGTGTATTCAGTCGCACCAACCAAACTGAATTCGGTTTTGTTCAAAGAGGCTAAAGACCTAAACTCGTCAATCTCACCCTTCAAAGTGGACAGGTTAAAGTCACTGGTACTGCAATTGTTGGCTTTTAAGCAGTGCTGCAAGGTTTGAATGTCAAATTCTATGGTCTGATTGAGCTTTTGGGCTTGTATCAGAAGTGGGGCGCTTTGCACTTGCGCAACCGAATCGACTTTCGACCAAGAAAAGTATAAATAGAAAGCGAGCGCAGCTAAAACCACGCTAAACAAGATGCTGAGTCGCAGAGCTGGTACGGAAATGTTGTAAGAAGGTTTTCCGCTCATTGATTACCTCTCATCGAATGCATCTTCGATGGCAGACATCACGGGTTTAGCTGCGTATTCGATCACGCGACGCGAACCTGTTTTTACATCTGCGGTAAATTCCATATAAGGCGATAACTTGTATTGAGTGCCTCCTCGTTCAAGAAAGTTTCGATCAATCTCAATCTCTGCCAAATAGAATTCAGCATCTTCTTCTTCATAGGATGAACGGCTGATCGAGGCGATAGTACCCTCAACAAATCCATATTTTGCGAAGTTATAGGTATCCATTTTCACTTTCACCGCTTGGCCAATTTCAACAAACCCCATGTCTTTACGCGGGATTTTCGCCTCACCGTGTAGGGAGTTATTGATTGGTGCAATATCAGCGATACTCTCGCCGGGTGGTATTACCGCAGAGCGGAAGTTGAAGTGTAATTTGTCGACCACACCATCCACTGGCGAGTAGACGATCAGGCGGTCAACCTTGTCGGAATGTTGTGGTTGAAGGATCCGTTTCAGTTTGAGATCTTTATTGGCTTGAATGATTTGCGCTTGGTACTCGGAGTTGCGGTTCTCAACCAAATCTCGATGTTGTTTCTCGAGTTTGTCGAGTTGGAAACGTTCGTTCATGACCGACTCATCAAGGTTTTCAATCTCACGAACCATATTGGACTCTTGTACTTTCATATTGAGAACGTCGACATAGGAGGCCATCTCTTCTTTATACAGCGTGTTTTTGATGTTGAGTTGTTTGCGAATGAGCGAGAGCTGGTTCTCTGAACTTTTACGACGTTTAAGCATCGATCCAATCAGCGAATTTTTGTGTTTGATATCGTGGGTGATGAGCTCTTCGTTGGAGCGGTTTTTCGAGAACTCTTGTTGCCACGTATTCATGTTGACCTGAACTTGTTCTGGGAACTTTTCGATATAAGAAGCAAAGTTTGGTTCGATCATGTCGCGCAAGCTTTCATAACGAATCTTGTCGAGTTCCAACTGAATGATTTCGGTGTTCACGGTATCGAGTTGGGTGTTGCGGTCGAGTGAGCGGATTCGGGCAATAGGTTGACCTTCATATACAACTTCCCCTTTTCTGACTAACAGCTCTTCTAAAATGCCGCCTTCTAAGTGTTGAACCTTCTCAACGTCAGATTCCAACAGCAGCTCACCACGCACAGAAACGACAATGTCGATGCGCGCCTGTGACGCCACGGCGATAGCGACCAAAGCGAGCAGGAATATGATGAGCAAGGTTTTATGAACGCTGGTCATAGCACTCGCAAGTACGATGGTGTCATCTGCCGTCACCTTCGAAGCCTCGTTATTAGAAACGAGTGCTTTTCTGAGGTGGTGCTCTATTTGGTTATTACTCATGACCTACCTCGATGACTTGTCATCGACCACTTTCTTAATATCCAGCAAGTGATTGATTTGTCGATTGACGTTTTGTAGTTCAGTTTTTACATCCTCTAAAAGCGCTTCTGGAGCAGGGAACTCGTGTTTGCTCAAATGTTCTAGCTTGGCCATTTTAGGCGGTAGGTCTTGGTCACATAACAACGTTAAGATGGTCTTCAATTTTTTAGAGTAGTTGTTGAGTTCGTCAAAACGATTCCCTTTATGAAGTGTCTCTATGTTCATTGGTGCGTCCGAAAAGTCTTTATAAAAGTCGCCTAACAGCAATTGTAGCCCTTTGTGGTTGTTGTCGATTGAACGCAACAAATTCGTCATGTCTATCATCATTCCACTGCCTTAATTGCTTTAATCACAATAACTAAGGATCTTTAAAGGCAGTTTTCAAATTTTTTTTGATTCTTTATGTATAAAAACAAAAATATGAAAAAAGTTGTATAAAAACTTGGTTTTCCAAAATGGTGTCCTTTAATGCCTCTAAATACGATCAGTTAGCTAGTAGCAACGGAGGCTGTAATGGCAGGCGAAAATAACCAAAACAACCAAAATGAAGATCTCAATGACGCGGTAGAACAGACGGACACGAACGACGCGGGTACGCCCTCCCAACAGCAGAATCAACAAAATCAACAGAACACGATTGCGTCGACGGTAGCGACGGGTGCTGAAAATACGGATGCAGCAGACGAAGTTAACCAAGCGTTGGAAGACAATCCAAGTGGCGCAGGTAATGCGGAAGAAGCATCGGCTTCTGGTGCGGCTGTTCAAGAAGAGACGCCAGAAAGCGATGGAGATTCAGATGCAGCTCAATCCAATGTAGTTGGTGGTGCGGCTTCTGATGCTGGCTCAGAGAATGCTGCCGGTAGTGGCGGCGGAGCGGGTGCTGGCGCTCAAGCTGTCGGTGGCGAAAATGCCGCAGGTTCTGGAGGTGCTTCGAGCGCTGAAGGTAACGAAGAACAAGGCCAAGCTGCACGTACGTCTGCAGCTCCAAGTGCTGCATCTTCTGAGTCCGACAACCAACAAGTCGGTGATGATTTAGATTCACAGACGGTAGAAGAGACATTCGCCGTTGATGTTCAAGCTTCTGACGAAGAGACCATCAGTGAAGTAGAAGACGACTTTGATTCAGAGACGGTAAGTGAAACGTTCAAAATCAAAGTAGAAAGCGAAAATGATGCACCAGAAGCCGAACAAGTTCTGGCTTACATCATGGATGAAGATGGCTCCATAACATTCACTCAAGAACAATTACTCGAATACGCAAGTGATGTTGATGGCGATGAGCTGGTAGCTTCAAATGTTCAAGTTGGCGCTGATGCAACGGTTCAAGATAATGGTGACGGCACTTTCACGGTTGTTCCTTCAGCAGATTTTAATGGCGAACTTGACCTTACTTTCGATATCAGTGACGGCCAAGAAACGATAAGCAGCGCAATTGATTTAACGGTTCGTCCTATTAATGACGCACCTGTACCAGAAGATAAAACGTTTGAAATAGAAGAAGATGGCACGCTAGTTTTCACTGATGCCGACCTTTTAACAGGTGCAACAGACATTGAAGGTGACAACCTGTCAGTTGAAGGTGTTACCTACGATGGCGGCGACGGTATTCTTACTGACAATTGTAATGGCACTTATACCTTTGCTCCAAATGAAAACTTCAATGGTGATGTAAACTTCAGCTTCGATGTGTCTGATGGTACCGATACAGTCTCTGCGAACATCGATGTAAGCGTAACAGCGGTTGATGACGCGCCAGTGTCTGGCGATTTAGCTTACTCAGTAGATGAAGACGGTTCAATTCGCCTAAGCCAAGAGCAGTTGTTATCTCAAGCATCTGATGTAGAGGGCGATGATCTGACTGCAAGCAGCCTAACCGTTGATGGTGATGCGACGGTTACTCAAAACGTGGATGGTAGCTTTACCATCACGCCAGATGAGAACTTCAATGGCGACATCGATATCAGTTTCGACATCTCAGATGGTACGAACACGGTTCAAGCATCGGCTGACCTAACGGTTAATCCAGTTAATGACTTGCCAGTACCTCAAGATCAACAATTCAGTGTTGAAGAAGACGGCACGCTCATTTTCACCGATGCTGACCTGCTAACCGGCGCGACAGACATTGAAGGCGACAACCTTTCTGTTGAAGGCGTAACTTACGATGGCGGCGACGGTATTCTTACCGACAACGGTAATGGTACTTATACCTTTGCGCCAAATGAAAACTTTAATGGCGATGTTAACTTCAACTTCGATGTATCTGACGGTACCGATACGGTGTCTGCGAACATCGATGTAAGCGTAACAGCGGTTGATGACGCGCCTGTCTCGGGCGACCTAGCTTACTCTGTGGACGAAGATGGTTCGATTCGCTTAAGCCAAGAGCAACTGCTCTCTCAAGCATCTGATGTTGAAGGTGATGACCTAACGGCTAGCAGCCTGACGGTTGATGCTGATGCAACAGTTACTCAAAACGTGGATGGTAGCTTTACCATTACGCCAGACGATAACTTCAATGGCGATATCGATATCAGCTTTGATATCTCTGACGGCACCAACACGGTTCAAGCATCTGCCGATCTAACTGTAAATCCAATCAATGACTTGCCAGTTCCTCAAGATCAACAATTTAGTGTTGAAGAAGACGGCACGCTAATCTTTACAGATGCAGATCTTCTAACTGGTGCGACAGACATTGAAGGTGACAACCTTTCTGTTGAAGGTGTTACCTACGATGGCGGTGACGGTATCCTTACCGACAACGGCAATGGCACATATACATTCGCTCCAAACGAGAACTTCAATGGCGATGTAAACTTCAGCTTCGATGTTTCTGATGGTACCGATACGGTATCTGCGAACATTGATGTAAGCGTTACAGCGGTTGATGATGCGCCCGTATCTGGCGATTTAGCTTACTCAGTCGATGAAGATGGTTCTATCCGTCTAAGCCAAGAGCAACTTCTGTCGCAAGCATCTGATGTTGAAGGCGATGACCTTACAGCAAGCAGCCTGACGGTTGATGGTGATGCAACGGTTACTCAAAACGTGGATGGTAGCTTTACCATCACGCCAGATGAGAACTATAACGGCGACATTGATATCAGCTTTGATATCTCCGATGGTACCAATACGGTTCAAGCATCTGCGGACTTAACCGTTAATCCAATCAATGACTTGCCAGTTCCTCAAGATCAACAGTTCAGTGTTGAAGAAGACGGCACGCTTCAATTTACTGATGCAGACCTGCTAACCGGTGCAACCGATATTGAGGGTGATGATTTAACGGTTGAAGGCATCAGTTATGAAGGGACTGATGGGGTACTGACAGATCATGGTGACGGCTTATACAGCTTCGCGCCAAATGAAAACTTCAATGGCGACGTGAACTTTAGCTTCGATGTGTCTGATGGTACCGATACCGTATCTGCAAACATCGATGTCAGCGTAACTCCGGAGAACGATCCACCTGTTGCGGGCTCTACGTCTTACACGGTGAATGAAGACAATTCGATTACCATTTCTGATGCACAACTATTGGCAACATCTTCAGACATTGAAGGCGATGTATCAATAGATAGCGTGACTTATTCTGGTAGTGACGGTGTCCTTGAAATCAACGGTAACGGTACTTATACCTTCTCACCAAACGAGAACTTCAACGGTGAAATTGCTCTTGATGTAGTGGTTGCAGATGAAGAGGGTGCGACAGATGCGACAACTGCGGGTATTACTGTACTTGAAGTGAACGATCCGCCAGTTGCAGGCCCAACTTCTTACACCATTGATGAAGACTCAGTGCTTACGTTCAGTGAGTCACAAGTGCTACTTAACGCTTCTGATGTTGAAGGTGATGTCGAGCTTGTCGGCATTAGCTACGACGGCCCTGATGGCATCTTCTCAGTCAATGGAGATGGGACTTGTAGCTTTGCACCGAATGAGAACTTTAATGGCCAAGTTCAACTTGACGTGACTATTCGTGATGAAGACGGCGCAGAAGTTGATACGGTCATCAACGTGGATGTTCTGCCAATTAACGATGCACCAGTCTCGGGTGATTTGGCTTACAACGTTAACGAAGACGGTTCAATTACCTTGAGCCAAGAACAATTGCTGTCTCAAGCATCTGACGTTGAGGGCGATGACCTCACTGCGAGCGACCTAACGGTTGATGGCAACGCTACAGTAACCGCTAATGATGACGGTAGCTTCACCATTGTTCCAGATGCGAACTTTAATGGTGATGTTGATATCCAATTCAACATCACTGATGGCACTGACATAGTTCAAGTCACCGCGGACTTAACCGTTAATCCAGTTAATGACTTACCGGTCCCTCAAGACCAACAATTCAGTATTGAGGAAGACGGCACGCTGCAATTCACTGACGCTGACCTGCTTACGGGTGCAACCGATATTGATGGCGATGACCTCACCATAGAAGGCATCAGCTACACTGGTGGTGACGGTGTATTAACAGACCATGGTGATGGTACTTATACCTTTGCACCAAACGAAAACTTCAATGGTGATGTGAACTTCAGTTTCGATGTCTCTGATGGCACAGAAACGGTTAGCGCAAACATTGATGTGAGTGTGACGCCAGAGAACGATCCGCCAGTTGCAGGTTCTACTTCGTACATGGTGAACGAAGACAATGCGATTACCATTTCTGATGAGCAATTATTAGCTAACTCTTCGGATATTGAAGGTGCGGTGTCGGTCGATAGCGTGACCTACAGCGGCACCGATGGTGTGTTCCAAGACAACGGCGACGGCAGTTACACCTTCCTTCCTAATGAAAACTTCAGCGGTGATATCAGCCTTGATGTGATTGTTGCAGATGAAGAGGGTGCAATTGATGAAACCACAGCAGGCATTACCGTTCTTGAAGTGAACGATCCGCCTGTTGCAGGGCCTACGTCTTACACCATTGATGAAGATTCTGTTCTAACGTTCAGTGAATCTCAAATCCTTGTGAATGCTTCAGACGTTGAAGGTGACGTTGAGCTTGTCGGTATCAACTACGATGGGTCAGACGGTATCTTTACCGTCAATGGTGATGGCACATGCTCCTTTGCGCCAAATGAAAATTTCAATGGTCAGGTTCAACTGGATGTGACTATTCAAGATGAAAGTGGCGCTACGGTTGAAACACATATCAATGTTGATGTACTGCCAATCAACGATCCTCCGGTATCTGGTGACTTGGCTTACACGATTAACGAAGACAGCTCAATCACGCTGACACAAGATCAATTGTTAGCACGAGCGGGAGACATCGATAGCGATAATCTAGAAGCGATTAATCTATCGACGGATGAAAACGCGACCATCCAACAAAACGAGGATGGCAGCTACACCATTACACCAGACGCTGATTACAACGGCGACCTAGACTTAAGCTTCGATATCATCGATAACGATGGTGGTGAGGTTCAAGTCGGTCTCGATATTACAGTCAATCCACTGAATGACTTGCCACAAGCGCAAGATCAACAGTTCACAATTGAAGAAGATGGCACATTACTGTTTACCGATGAAGACCTACTTGCTGGAGCATCGGATATTGATGGTGATGACCTATCGATTGAAAATGTGCTTTATACAGGTGCAGACGGTGTACTGAGTGATAACGGTGATGGCACCTACAGCTTTGCACCAAACGAGAACTTCAATGGTGATGTTCAATTCTCATTCGATGTCTCTGATGGCATGGGTTCAACACCTGCCGTTATTGATGTTAGCGTAACGCCAGAGAATGATCCGCCAGTTGCGGGCTCAACGTCTTACACAGTTCAAGAAGATGGCCAAATCACTATCAGTGATGAGCAGCTATTAGCGAATTCGTCAGATGTTGAAGGCGATGTTTCACTATCAAGTGTTAGTTACACAGGTGACGACGGTTCGTTTGTTGATAACGGTAATGGCACATACACCTTCACGCCAAATGAAAACTTCGACGGTGATATTTCACTAGATGTAGTTGTCGTTGACGAAGATGGTGCAACGGCGACTAGCACGGCAGGCATTGATGTTATTGCTGTGAATGACGGTCCTGAGACGTCTGGTATTCAGGCCGAAGTTGACGAAGATAATTCAATCACCATTACTCAAGAGCAATTACTTGCGAATGCAACTGACGTTGAGGGTGATGAGTTAACGGCGTCTAACCTGCAAACCAATGATCCTGACGCGACGATCGTTGCGAATGACGATGGTTCATTCACTATCACGCATACCGAGAACTTCAATGGCGAGTTGGACTTCACATACAGCATCAGTGACGGTGACAACGAGGTTCTGACCACTCTCGATCTAACCGTTAATCCAGTTAATGATGCTCCAGAAGCCGGCGAAGAGATCTTCATTCAAGCGCAAGAAGACCAAACGGTTGGTGTCACGCTTCGTGAAGAGCCAGCACTACGTCTAGACCAAGCGCCAGAAAACGGCATCATCGAAGCAAATCTTGATAATGAGTGGGTAGTACTCGAAGTTGGACAGGAAGTACCGGCTGACACAGAAGTGCGCTTTGTACCAAGCGAAGACGCTTTAGCTGAGGGAACACATACCACGCAAATTGGTACCTTCGATGATAACGCGAGCGTTGATGACTGGGGCACAGAAGTTGACCCATACACGCGTGAGTTCTCGGATGGTGATTTAACGGTTACGGTTCAAAGTAACGATGATCCGCTTGGTGCGTGGAATGGTAATACGCACATAGGTCATGGTATCGGTGATACCGACCGTCAAGGCTTGAGTGGTGATGAAAAACTGACTATCTCGGTCGAAGGCCAAGACATCAATGAAATCAGCTTCCACCTAGATGGTTTGGGCGGCTGGTTCATGGAAGAGTCGCGCCACTTTACTGAAGTCGAAATTCGCGCCTTCAATGAAGACGGCGACATGATTGACTCGATGACTTATCACAAAGAAGACCGTGGTACTTTCGAGACAGACTACACGCTAACCGTTGACCAACCTGTGTCTTACTTTGAACTGGGTACAGTGCAAGGTAATGGTACTTATGTTGTGCAAAACATGACAGTGTCACAAACTTGTCATGATGAAGCAGTGTTTACATCGATTGGTGTAGACGGTTCTGAAATCACTGAAACGGTTGAGTTGAACATCCATGCGGGTGACAACGAAATCGAGCTAACGGCTGATCTTCCTAATATCACTATCGATACGGAAGGTTCAGCTCAGTTTGCTTCTGTTGTGATTACTGAAGAACAACTGCTAGCTCAGGCATCAGACATTGATGGCGATGATCTTGATATTAAAAATCTAGAGCTGGTGGGTGAAAACTCAGAACATGCAACACTAACAGATAACGGTGATGGCACTTGGACAGTAACACCGGATGAAAACTTCTATGGCGAAATTGAGCTCGGTTACCAAGTTAGCGATGGTGAGTTAACTGACGACAACATTATCAACATCAACTTCGAGTCGGTGAATGATGCGCCAATCGTTTCTGGCCCAATTGTTCTATCGACAGATGAAGACCAAGGTATCACGTTCAGCGCTGATGACTTGTTGGCGAACACTACTGATGTAGAGGGCGATACGCTGTCTATTTCTGACATCACTTATGGTGGTGATGACGGTGACTTAGTCGATAATGGCGATGGTACATTTACCTTCATGCCGAATGAAAACTTCAACGGTGAAATCGACATCGACTACAAGGTGTTCGATGGTACCGATGACGTGGCAACGCACCTAGACCTAACGGTTGTACCTGTTAACGATGTTCCAGTTCCAGGTGAACCGCTACACACCCAAATGCTAGAAAATGGCTCGATTATCATTGAAGCGAAAGACCTATTGTCTGGTGCGACCGATGTTGATGGTGACATTCTGCATGTCGAAAACCTACTACTTGCAGACCAAACGCAAGGTACGCTAACAGACAATGGCGATAACACCTTTACATTTGAACCGGCTGAGAACTTCTATGGTGAAGTGAACCTGACCTTCGATATCAGTGATGGTCAAGCAAGCGCGCCAAGCACAGCAAGAGTTGACGTTGAGATTGTCAACGAAGGCCCTGAAGTGAGCGGTCCAATTGAAGCGGCGGTTGATGAAGATGGCTCAATCACCATTACGCAAGAAGACTTGTTAGCGAACGCGACGGATGTCGATGGTGACAATCTTGAAGCCGTTAACTTAGCAACCAACGATCCAAATGCGGTTATCGTAGAAAACTCAGACGGTAGTTTTACTATCACACCGAGCGCAGACTTCTTTGGTGAGATTGAGTTTACTTACGATGTAACAGATGCGATTGAGACAGTCGCAGCCGACCTGAACCTAACCGTAAACCCTATCAACGATGCTCCAGATGTGCCGGACATGTCTTTCACTACGGAAGACGGTCAAGCCATTACCATTACCGAAGCTGAGCTACTAGCACAAGCGACAGACATTGAAGGCGATGAACTGTCTGTGGTGAATGTGACTAGCGCAAGCGACACAGTAGAAGTTACGGATAACGGTGATGGAACATACACACTAACGCCAGAGCAGGGCTTCTTCGGCAATGTTGATCTAGCGTTTGATGTGAGCGACGGCACTGATGTGGTTGCTGCAAACATCGACCTGAAAGTTGAATTCGTCAATGACGCACCAGAAGCAACGCCAATGGTTGCGGATGTTGACGAAGACGGTTCAATTCTGGTTACACAAGAGATGTTGCTAGAGAGCGCGAGCGACCAAGATGGCGATGAGCTGTTTGCGAGTGCACTTGAAACCAACGATCCAAATGCAAGCATCGTAGACAATGGCGATGGCACTTACACGGTGACGCCTTCGGAGAACTTCAACGGCGACATCGCATTCACTTATGAGGTGAGCGATGGTGAGTTAAGTACCTCTAATGACATGACATTGACCGTGAATCCGGTGAATGACATTCCAATTGTTGCTCCAGGTATGTACCAAATCGAAGAGGATGGCAGCATCCTGTTCACTCAAGAAGATCTGTTGAGTGGTGCGATTGATATTGATGGCGACGACCTAAGCGTTACCAGCATCAATTACTCTGGTGATGAAGGCACAGTAACCGATAACGGCGATGGTACGTTCAGCTTCGTTCCTGAAGAGCACTTTAGTGGTGATCTGCAGTTCAGCTTTACCGTGACCGACGGTACAACTGAAGTTGAACAAGACCTCAATGTTCACATTGAAGCGGTCGCGGATGCGCCGGATCTTGTGATTACCGATGGTGATGGCGTTAACGTTGATGACCAAGCTATTTTGGTTGAGCCAGGCGGTATTGTTGAACTGAACATTGCAGCGGCACTTGTCGACCAAGACTTGTCTGAAACACTCACTGTTACAGTGGATGGTGTGCCAGAAGGGTCGGTTATCCAATACGATAACGAAGGTGTTCTGAATGACCAAGAGAACGGTATCACCAGTTACAACGATACTGAAATCACAGTAACGTTTGAAGGCGAAACCGCGGGCTACCAAAACGCAGCGGGTTACTACAAAGTTGACGAAGATGGCAACATCACAGGTGTTGAAGTTGTTTACGAAAACGCATCACAAGTTGGTGGTGGCGGTGACCTTGTCCCAGGGCAAGATCAATTCAGCTTCCAAGTTGCAGAAGGTGAAAGCTTCAACCTGTTCTTGATTCCAAACGGACATCAGCACAACGACTTTGACGCGATGCAAGACGGTCAGTATGAGTTCCGTGCTGAGGATGGTTCGCCTGCAAGCATGGATACGGTTGATCCTCAACTTGTCTTTGTTGCTGCCGATGGTACTGAAACAGTGATTCAAGGCCAGAATGGCGATGCGATCTTCCATGGTGGTTCAAGCGCTCAACTGAACCAAGATGGTATCGAACATACTCGCACTACGGTTAATGAAGATGGCGAGCTAGTTTACGGGTTTGAAGACCTTTATGGCGGCGGTGACGCAGACTATACCGATTTCAACTTCACGATTGATGTGGGTGAGGTGAACAGCCAAATCTATAGCGGTGAAGTGACTGTTGGCCCAGATGGTTCTGTAACGCTACCAACAACGGCAATCGCACAAGAACTGCAAATCCAGTTACCAGAAGACTTCAATGAACAGCTTGAAGTTCATGTAACTGCAACCGCAACAGAGCTATCGAATGATGATTCTGAAACGGTATCTCAAACCATCTACATTAATGCGACAGGCGCGCACATTGAGCACGCACCTGAAGCGCTTCCTGTTGCAGCAACAGTGGAAGAAGATGGTTCAATTATCATCACGCAAGAAGACTTGTTGGCGAACGCTCGCGATTTAGGTGGCGACCAACTCACAGCGCTTAACCTAGCAACTGATGATGACAATGTGACCATCACGGATCACGGCGATGGTACATACACATTAACGCCAGACGCTGACTTCAACGGAGATGTTAATTTCACCTTCGATGTATCGGATGGTGATGATGTTGTCTCTACCAATCTAGAGTTAACCGTTTCACCAGTGAATGATGGCCCAGAAGCACAAGACCAAGCGTTCACAGTTAACGAAGATGGTGTATTAACCTTTACAGACCAAGATCTATTAACGGGTGCTACGGACATTGAAGGGGATGACCTAAGCGTTGACGGTGTCACTTACACTGGCGCAGATGGTGTCCTAACCGATAACGGCGACGGTACATACAGCTTCGCGCCGAACGAAAACTTCAACGGCGATGTGAACTTCTCGTTTGATGTATCAGATGGTACAGATACCGTCACTGCGAATGTTGATGTGAGCGTGACGCCAGAGAATGATCCTCCGGTTGCTGGCAGCACGTCTTACACCGTTCATGAAGATAATTCCATCACGATCAGTAACGAACAATTGCTTGCTAACTCTTCGGATATCGAAGGGGAAGTGGCGATTGATAGCGTGACTTACAGTGGTAGCGATGGTGTGCTTGAAATCAACGGTAACGGCACATACACCTTCTCTCCGAACGAGAACTTTAATGGCGAAGTTAGCCTAGATGTTGTTGTGACGGACGAAGATGGCGCGACTGAAGCCACCACCGCAGGTATTACTGTTCTTGAAGTGAATGATCCGCCAGTAGCAGGTCCAACGTCATACACAATCGACGAAGATTCAGTTCTGACATTCAGCGAGTCTCAAGTTCTACTCAATGCTTCAGATATTGAAGGCGATGTTGAGCTTGTTGAGATCAACTACGATGGTCCTGACGGCATCTTCTCTATCAATGGTGATGGCACATGTAGCTTTGCACCGAATGAAAACTTCAACGGCCAAGTGCAGTTGGATGTGACCATTCAAGATGAAGACGGTGCTCAAGTAGATACCTACATTACGGTAGATGTGTTGCCAATCAATGATGTTCCAGTATCGGGAGATTTGGCATACAGCGTTGAGGAAGACGGTTCAATTACCTTGAGCCAAGAGCAACTTCTATCTCAAGCGAATGATGTAGACGGTGATGACTTAACGGCATCCAACTTAATGGTTGATGGTGATGCAACGGTTACCGCTAACGACGACGGTAGCTTTACCATCACACCAGATGCTAACTTCAACGGTGATATTGACCTAACGTTCGACATCAACGACGGGGCAGACACACTTGTCGCTACCGCTGACCTAACGGTGAATCCAGTTAACGATTTACCACAACCGCAAGACCAAACGTTCAGCATTGGCGAAGACGGTGTCTTGAACTTCACAGATGAAGACCTGCTAACGGGCGCTACTGATATCGATGGGGATGACTTGTCGGTCGAAGGTGTGACTTATACAGGTGCCGATGGTGTCCTTACCGATAACGGTGATGGCAGTTACAGCTTCGCACCAAATGAGAACTTCAATGGTGACGTGAACTTCAGCTTTGATGTGTCAGATGGTACGGACACGGTTCAAGCCAATATCGATGTGAGTGTGACACCAGAGAACGATCCACCTGTTGCTGGTAGCACGTCTTACACAGTTCATGAAGACAACTCAATAACCATCAGCGATGAGCAGCTTCTAGCGAACTCTTCGGATATCGAAGGTGATGTTGCCGTTGATAGTGTGACTTACTCTGGCACGGACGGTGTCTTTGAAGACAACGGCGATGGAACTTACACCTTCTTACCAAACGAAAACTTCAATGGCGAAGTGAGCCTAGATGTTGTCGTAGCGGATGAAGATGGCGCGACTGAAGCGACAACCGCAGGTATTACAGTACTTGAGGTGAACGATCCACCAATCGCAGGTGTAACAAGCTACTCCGTGAACGAAGATGAAGTGATTACCATCAGTTCCGAGCAACTGTTGGCGAACGCTTCAGATATCGAAGGTGAAGTCGCGATTGATAGCGTTAACTACACCGGTTCTGACGGTATCTTTACCGACAACGGTGATGGTACGTTCAGCTTCGCACCGAACGCAAACTTCGACGGTGATGTCAGCCTTGATGTGGTCGTAACTGATGAAGACGGCGCAACCGCAACTACTACCGCAAACATTGATGTTCTGCCTGTGAACGATGCTCCGGTATCGGGCGAGTTGGCTTACAGTGTTGATGAAGATGGTTCGATTAACCTAAGCCAAGAGCAGTTACTTGCTCAAGCGGGTGACGTTGATGGCGACGACCTATCGGCATCTAACCTAACCGTTGACGGTAATGCGACGGTAACCGCGAATGACGATGGTAGCTTTACTATCACACCAGATGCGGACTTAAATGGCGACATTGATTTGAACTTCGACATTACCGATGGTGATGCGACGATTCAAGCAACGGCTGACCTAACGGTTAACCCAGTCAACGACCTGCCAACAGTCGGCGAGCCGCAATTTGTGACTCAAGAAGACACCAGCTTCACCTTCACTGAAGAGCAGCTACTGCAAAATGCAGGCGATATTGATGGCGACAACTTGTCGGTCGAAAATGTTGCTTCTGATAGCGGTTCATTGGTGGACAACGGTGACGGTACTTACACATTTGCGCCGAATGAAAACTTCGATGGTAATGTGAATGTGACGTTCGATGTGAATGACGGCACGGCAACGGTACCTGCAGAAGCGACGATTGATGTTCAATCTGTGGTTGATATGCCAGAGCTGTCGATTGCGTCTGACTTGGTGATTGCTTCCGATAACTTCGAGTCTGGCTCGAATGGTTGGAACACAGGCACAGAAAGCTCACAAGGATTCGAGTCGGGTGACATGCTGGGTCGCATTGGTGGCACGGGCGGCGATGAAGCGGTTAGCAAAACTTACGACATTCCAAGCGATGTGAGCGAAGTTAATATCTCGTTCAGCTTCTACGAAATCGACTCTTGGGATGGTGAGTCCTTCCAAATCTTTGTTGGTGGCGAAGAGCTAACTACGCTAGATAACTCTGCGTTCCGTACTCAAGATGGCACAACAACGCTTTACGATTCAGAAGGAAATGAAGTCGGTGAAGTGGTTCACGGCGTATCGCAAGGTGAGGGCTTCAGTGGTTGGAATGACCAAGCACACCAAATCAACCTAACGGTACCCGTTGAAGACGGCCAACTTGAACTTGGCTTCGGTTCAACCCTGAATCAAAGCGTCAATGACGAGTCGTTTGGTATCGATAACATCGAAATCTCAGTGTCTGACGCGGATTACCAAATCATTGGTACCGAAGACACACCAGTTCCACTGGATATCGATGCCGCACTAACGGATACCGATGGTTCAGAAAATCTCGCTATCTTGATTGAAGATGTACCAGAGGGAAGTTTGCTTTCTGCAGGTACCGACAACGGCGATGGCACATGGTCTCTACAGCCAGAAGAACTTGCAGGCCTAGAGTTCATCCCTTCAGGTGATTTCAATGGCGATGTGGTGCTAACGGTTAATGCGACATCAACGGATGTTGATACGGGCACCACTGCGACGGCAACACAAGATGTGACTATTCATATCTCGCCTGCAAACGATGCGCCAGAGGTAGAAGGTGATATCAGCGCAGTCACTGCCGAAGACAACAGCATCACATTAACGCAAGAGCAGTTGCTAGAACACGCTGTCGATATTGATGGTGATGATCTATCTGCAATCAACCTCACAACCAATGATGAAAATGCGACCGTTGAAATGAACGACGATGGCAGTTTCACCATTACACCAAGTGAAAATTTCAACGGTAATATCGAATTTAGTTACGATGTCACTGATGGAGAAGACATGGTGGCAGCAGGCCTAGACTTGACGGTAACACCAGTCAATGACGCGCCAGAGCCACAAGACCAAGCGTTCACAATTGGTGAGGATGGTATTCTTAACTTCACAGACGAAGACCTATTAACAGGCGCAACGGATGTTGAGGGTGACACACTAACGGTTGAAAGCGTGACATACACGGGCGCTGATGGTGTGCTTACTGATAATGGCGACGGCAGTTACAGCTTCGCACCTAACGAGAACTTCAATGGTGATGTGAACTTTAGCTTTGATGTGTCAGATGGCACAGATACGGT
The DNA here is from genome assembly GCF_002875945.1 of Vibrio lentus. GTDB lineage: Bacteria > Pseudomonadota > Gammaproteobacteria > Enterobacterales > Vibrionaceae > Vibrio > Vibrio apostichopi. The sequence goes on along the minus strand of NZ_MCZK01000102.1, from coordinate 85,940 downwards.
TCAAGCCAACATTGATGTGAGTGTCACACCAGAGAACGATCCTCCAGTGGCAGGCAGCACGTCTTACACGGTTCATGAAGACAACTCAATCACCATCAGTAACGAGCAGCTATTGGCTAACTCTTCTGATGTCGAAGGTGAAGTGGCAATTGATAGCGTGTCTTACACCGGAAGCGATGGTGTGTTTGAGGACAATGGCGACGGCACTTATACCTTCTCACCAAACGAAAACTTCAATGGCGAAGTCAGCTTAGCGGTGGTTGTTACCGATGAAGACGGTGCAACAGAAGCGACCACCGCCGGAATTACTGTACTTGAGGTGAACGATCCACCAATCGCAGGCTCAACCAGCTACTCAGTGAATGAAGACGAAGTTATCACCATCAGTTCAGAGCAGCTGTTGGCAAACTCTTCAGACGTTGAAGGTGAAGTGGCGATTGATAGCGTGAACTACACAGGCGCTGACGGCATCTTTACTGACAATGGAGATGGAACATTCAGCTTCGCGCCAAACGCAAACTTCGATGGCGATGTTAGCCTCGATGTCATAGTGACTGATGAAGACGGTGCGACAGTAGCCACCAGCGCAAGCATTGATGTTCTTCCAATCAATGATCCACCAGTATCTGGTGACTTGGCGTACAGCATTGATGAAGATGGTTCGATAATTCTGACTCAAGAGCAATTGTTATCTCAAGCATCGGATGTGGATGGCGATGACCTAACGGCAAGCAACTTAAGTGCTGGTGATAATGCAACCGTTGTTGATAATGGCGATGGCACCTTTACGGTAACGCCAGATGCGAACTTCAATGGCGATATCGACCTAAGCTTTGATATTTCGGACGGTACTGAGTCAATTGTGGCGAACGCCGATCTGACGGTAAACCCAGTCAACGACTTGCCAACGACATCTGATGTTTACGCGAACGTAGATGAAGACAATGTCATCACTATCACGCAGGAGCAGTTACTTGCGAATGCCGCTGATATTGAGGGCGATGATCTTGTCGCTTCCGACTTAACCTTGGTCGGTGACGATGCAACCATTGTCGATAATGGCGATGGCACATTCTCAATCACTCCAAGTGAAAACTTCAATGGCTACATCGATGTTGCCTACAGTATCAACGATGGCGACACACCAATTGCAGCTAACTTAGGCTTAACGGTTGATCCAGTTAACGACGCACCAATTGTCTCTGCTGACGTGGCGATAACCATTGAAGAAGACGGTTCGTACACCATTACTCAAGAAGAGCTCCTACAATTCGCGACTGACATCGAAGACGATGACATGACAGCGATTATCGGAGAGTCGGGTGATGAAACGACGGTAACTGGTACGGTGTTGGATGCTGAAACAGGTAATCCAATCGCAGGTGCGGACGTTACGCTAACCGACAATGCCGGTCACTCTTACACAGCGGTGACGGATCAATCTGGTAACTACTCTGTGAGCGGTCCTGTTGTTGACCAAGGTACCGTAACTATTGAACAAGAAGGCTCTATTACTAGTAGCTTCTTGGTTCCAGCAGGTGAAGATACCAATGGTGGCGTAACCGCAATATCGGAAGTGCTTGAAGAAACCGATATGCGTATCGTGGTCACATGGGGTGAAAGCCCACGTGATATGGATAACCACCTATGGCTCTACGATACAGAGAATGGCAATGAGCTAGACCATATTTACTATCGCGACATGAGCCACGATTTGGGCGAAGGTAATGTCGTTCAGCAAGATGTAGATGACACAAATGGTGGCGGTCCTGAAACCATCACCATTCCAAACTACCAAGATGCGGACATGCACTATTCAGTTCACAACTACACCAGCAGAAGTTGGGATGTGGACGGTGTTGAAGATGTGCAAGTTCAGGTCTTCGTAGGCGATACATTGATTGAAACCTTCAGTCCTGATTTATCGGATAACCCATCGGGTGATCACTGGCATGTATTCGATATCGTGAACGGCGTGATTGTTCCAAGCCAAGATGTTGGTTCACAAAATGCGTTTGATTTGCCAACGGCAGAAGAAGCGCTCGCGAATGAAAACGGCATTGATATCTCTGAATTGCTAACCGGCGATGAAGATGGCGACTCTGGTGAAACAGGTGGTAACGAACCAAGTGTTGGAGATGTTTCAATTGAGAACGCTCTAATCACTGACAATGGTGATGGTACTTACACCATTACACCTGAAGAGAACTTCAACGGTGAATTCTCCATTAGCTACAACGTGGATGATGGTAACGGCGGAGTGACTCCGGCAGAGCTAGATGTGACCGTAACAGCAGTCAACGATCTTTCTGTGATTTACGACCACGACTACACCATTAATGAAGATGGTTCATTGACCTTTACCGATGAACAGCTATTGGCTGGTGCAACGGATATTGACGGCGATGACCTTTCTATTGAATCTGTTAACTACGAAGGCACCGACGGTGTGTTCACGGATAATGGCGATGGCACTTACACCTTCGCGCCAAACGAGAACTTCAATGGCAGCGTCGACCTTACTTACGATGTCAGTGATGGCACCGATGTGGTATCGGCAAACATTGATGTTCAAGTTGTTCCTATCAATGACGTACCGGTTGCAGGCACTACTGCTTACACAGTTGAAGAAGATGGCAGTATTACCCTAAGCGACACACAACTTCTGGCGAACAGCTCAGACGTTGAAGGGGAAGTCTTAGTTAGCGATGTCAGCTACAGCGGCACAGATGGTGTGTTCACTGATAATGGTGATGGTACTTACACTTTCTCGCCAAACGAAAACTTTAACGGCGACATCAGTCTTGATGTGTCTGTTATGGATGAGGATGGCGCAACGGCTGAAACAACGGCAGGCATCGACGTTATTGCTGTCAATGACCTACCGGTTGCAGGTTCAACGGCCTACAGCGTTGATGAAGATAATGTGATTATTATCTCCGATGCTCAGCTTCTTGCGAACAGCTCAGACATTGAAGGTGATGTATCCGTTAGTGACGTTTCTTACTCGGGTGCAGACGGTATCTTTACTGATAACGGTGATGGTACTTACAGCTTCGCACCAAACGAAAACTTCAACGGAAATGTCAGCCTCGATGTTGTCGTTGCTGATGAAGAGGGCGCAACTGCTCAAACTACCGCGGGTATTGATGTTATCGCCGTCAACGACGCTCCAGTCTCTGGCGACTTGGCTTACTCCGTGGATGAAGATGGTTCAATCACCCTAAGCCAAGAGCAATTGCTAGCTCAAGCTTCAGATGTAGATGGCGATGACCTTACCGCAGCTAACTTAACGGCAGGTGACAACGCGACCGTTACGGCAAACGATGATGGTTCATTTACCATTACACCAGATGCTGATTTCAATGGCGACATTAACTTAAGCTTCGACTTGTCTGACGGTACTGAAACGGTTGTTGCAACGGCAGACCTTACTGTTAACCCAGTGAATGATGTCGCGGTTGTTGAAGATGTGGCTTACACCATTGAAGAAGACGGTTCATTAACCTTCACAGATGAGCAACTGCTAGCGGGAGCTTCTGATATAGATGGAGATGAGCTTTCAGTTGCTGATGTGTCTTACACCGGCGCAGAGGGTGTGTTCACTGACAATGGTGATGGTACTTACACCTTCGCTCCAAATGAAAACTTCAATGGCGAAGTAAGCCTGGACTTCTCAGTATCTGACGGTACAGAGACGGTTGATGCAAACATCGACGTAACGGTAACAGACGTTAACGACGCACCAGTGGCGGGCGCAACGTCTTACCAAATGAACGAAGATGGCACCATTACACTAAGCCCTGAGCAGTTGATTGCGAATAGCTCAGATGTAGATGGTGAAGTATCGCTTGATAGTGTGAGCTATTCAGGTGCAGACGGTATCTTGGTTCAAAACGAAGATGGTTCAGTCACCTTCGCTCCAAATGAAAACTTTAACGGCGATATCAGTCTTGATGTGACGGTTATTGATGACGATGGCGCAACGGCTGAAACTACCGCTGGTATTGAAGTGATTGCTGTCAACGACGCTCCAGTAGCCGGAAACGTGGCTTACTCGGTTGATGAAGATGGTTCAATTACGCTATCTCAAGAACAGTTGTTGGCGAACGCTTCCGATGTTGATGGCGATGCACTGACCGCAAGCAACCTATCCGCAGGTGACAATGCAACCGTAACAGCAAATGAAGATGGTTCATTTACTATCATGCCTGATGCTGATTTCAATGGTGACATTGATTTAAGCTTCGATGTGTCGGATGGCCTTGAAACGGTTCAAGCTGGCGTCGACCTAACGGTTAACCCAGTCAATGACCTACCAACAGCAGAAGACCAAAGCTTCACCGTTGAGGAAGATGGAACGCTAATCTTCACGGATGCAGACCTACTAGCAGGCGCTGCAGACATTGACGGCGATGACTTGTCTATCACGGATGTGTCTTACACGGGCGCAGAAGGTGTGTTCACGGATAACGGTGATGGCACTTACAGTTTTGCTCCGAACGAGAACTTCAATGGCGATGTAAACCTTGGCTTCACAGTGTCTGATGGCACTGAGACAGTCGATGCCAATATTGATGTGACCGTAACGGACATTAACGATGCACCAGTAGCGGGTTCAACGTCTTACCAGATGAACGAAGATGGCACGATTACCATTAGCCCTGAGCAGTTGATTGCGAACAGCTCAGACGTTGATGGTGAAGTGTCGCTTGAAAGCGTGACTTACACTGGCTCTGACGGCGAATTGGTTCAAAACGATGATGGCTCTGTGACCTTCACGCCGAGTGAGAACTTTAACGGTGATATCAGCCTAGATGTGGTAGTAACCGATGATGACGGTGCAACAGCGACAACAACTGCAGGTATTGAAGTTCTGGCTGTGAATGATGGACCTGAGTCGGAGGATGTGAAACTAACCACAGCCGAAGACAGCACCATTCTTATCACGCAAGACATGTTGTTAGCTCAAGCTACCGACATAGATAACACCGCAGATGAGCTGTCAGCATCTGGTCTACAAATCGACCCTAGCTTGGGTGAGTTGCTAGACAACGAAGATGGTACTTGGTCATTCACACCAAACGAGAACTTCAATGGCGATGTGCCAATGACGTTTAACGTTAGCGATGGCCAAGAGACAATCTCAGTCGACGGCAACATCGATGTTACGCCAGCGAACGATGCACCTGAAGCGCCAACCGTTGAGATGCAAGGCGAAGAAGATGTGGTCATGGTGATTGACCCGGCTTACATCGCGGATCAAGTCACAGACCTTGATGGTGACGAGATCAGCATCGAAAGCATTACGGTTCGTGCTCCAGCGAATGCGACCTTAACTCAGCAGCCAGATGGCATGTATCACTTAGTGACTACTCAAGACTTCAATGGCTTGGTAGAACTGGGTTATCAAGCAACTGATGGCGAAGAAGTGGTTGATGGTTCGCTGAATGTGGATGTTATTCCAGTTAACGACGCTCCATTTAATGTCGGTAACGCGATGATGACCACAGACGAAGATGGCGCGTTCACCTTCGATGCTGGCGACTTAATGAACTTGTTCGGTGACATTGATACGGCTGACCTTGTGGTTTCACGCATCATCACCGCCGACGGTGAAGATGGCGGTGAAGTTACGGACAACGGCGATGGCACTTGGACATTCACACCAACCGGTGACTTTGCAGGCGTTTCAGACCTACAAGTTGTCGTAAGTGACGGTGAGTTCGAAACGGTTCTCGATGTTCCTGTGTACGTACGTCCTGTCGCAGATGGTGCAGTTATTTCAACTGACCATGACGGTCCATTGGTGTTCGGTGAAGATGAAACCGGTCACTTAGGACTGAATGTTGGCCTAGTCGATGATTCAGAAACGCTAAGTAACCTAGTGATGACAGGTTTCCCTGTTGGATTCGAGGTGACCGATGGCGTGAACACTGTGATGATCACTGAGCCGGGTCAATACATCGACCTGTTCGACTGGGATATTTCAAACATTCAAATGACGCCTCCTGAAGACTTCCATGGTGAGTTCTTCGTAACCGTAAGTGCAACAACCGTTGATTACGGAGATGAGCCAGAAGCATTTGATGATGGCATCGATACTGGTGATTTCGAAACGGTGGCGGGTGATTCCATCATCCTAACCGCGGACGACCTAATTGGGTTGGCTGAGAATGTGGATGCTGACAGCGACGATGAAGTGAAACTGGTTCATCTAGCAGACCGCAGCCAAGGTGAGATTGTCGATAATGGCGACGGCACTTGGACGTTCACACCAGCACCTGGCTTTACTGGCGAAGCAGACATTGCTTACGTGGTCGATAAAGATGGCGTGCTTCATGATGAGCAAACTGGCGTGGTCGTGAAAGAAGGCGATTCACAAGAGAATGCAACACCTGAAGTTAACAGCATCACAACGACCGAAATCGCAGCCGATGCAACCTTATCGTTCACTGATGAAGACATGTTAGCGAACCTGAGCGATGCAGAAGGCGATAACTTGAGCATTGAGTCAGTGAGCTTGATGGAAGGTGAGGGCGTAATTGAGAGCGATAACCAAGGTAATTATCAATTCACACCGGCTGAAGATTACACAGGCGATGTTCAAGTTGGATTTATAGCAACCGATGGCGAGAACCGCATCGAAAGCTTCTTTAACGTGGATATTCAAGGTGGTGATGAAACAGCTGTTAGTGAAGGTTATGCGTTAGCGGATGATGGTTCATTAACGATCACAGAGTCGCAGCTGGTGGATGAGCTAGGCATGAGCGATACGGCACAAGTTGTTGATGTTGCGGACGCGAACGATGCAGGCTTCTTCGCTGAATCTGGTGAAGGTGAGTGGACGTACTGGCCAAACGAAGACTTCGACGGCAACTTAGCGATGAATGTCGACGTTAACGATGGTGGTGAGGTGTCGAGCCATAGCTTAAGCATCCAAGTGGCCGATGATTCAGTTCAAGGCGATGAACCACAAGCTCAAGTCGCTCAAGCAACTGAAGAGCAGCAAGTGGAAGTCGTACAGCAAGCTGATGACCAAGCTCAAGATACTGAAGCCGAAGACAGCGTGGCTGACGTAACGGCGGCTCCGGGCGATACTATTTCTATCTCGATTCCAGATGAGGTGAGTGGTAACGAATCTGTTGATTACGCTGAGATGTCTGGCTTACCTGAGGGCTCTACTGTGAGTAACGCACTGGATAACGGTGATGGTAGCTTCATAGTCAGTGGCAACTTAGAACAGCCGGTATCGGTTGAACTTCCTGAGGGTTATGAAGGGACTAGCGAGATCCAATTCCAAGGTTACGACGAATTGGGTAGCTCAATAGACGGTGCAAGCGGTTCTGTTGAAGTTGAGGTCGATGATCAATACACCATGCAAGGTTCTACTCAAGAGCAGCAACCAGACATGGCTGGTATGGAATCTGGTGGCAGCGACTGGACAAGTTCAGGTGGTCAAGATCATGGTGTTGACTTCACGGACGACTCTGGAAGCTTCGATTCAGATTCTCAAACTGGAACCGATCAAGGCAACGACTTCGATCAAAGCTCGCTCTAACCAGAAGGGTTTGGTTCAGTTGAGCCAACAAACAGATAGAGCAGCGTAATGTTGCCCTCATTGAAGCCATGCAGAGCGCGCTTTGCGTGGCTTTTTATTTGTGCTGTATTGCTCGTCACTTGCTTTAAATAATTGCTGTTAAAAACTGGGCATTAAAACTTGTGAACCAATAAAAATGTCCTTAATTATTAGAAGAGCCAGTTAAAAGGAGGGACGACATGTATCGATATGTCAGTTCACCACAAGCATCCAAATACATCGTGCCACCACCTCAACATCGTGAGTTGTCGAGTGTGGATGTGCCTGAAGCTGAATTGGAGATGCGAGAAATTCTAAATAATTGGTTTGCCGATGGTTTGGCTCCAATTATTCAAAGTGATGACGAATATATTTCGGCCAGCGACCAAGTTCGATTTGAGAAACTCAGCCGCACGGTTGGCATGTTATTGAGGAACAAAGATTATTACTTTGCTACTAAGCGTATCTTGTCGTTGTGGGAACAAGACTGCCTTGAAACTACCTACGTCAATTATCTCATTCTACGCAGCGAACGAACCACTTCGTTAAGGTGAATAATCGAAGCCTTGGTTCGCTGACCATGATTGTTTGTTTTGAGTGCTTATGATGACTCAAGTTTGCTAAGAAAGCAGGCAAACAAAAAGGGCAAGCTTTTGAGGCTCACCCTTGTGATTGTTCTTTAAATGACTAATCTAGCTATTTAGTGTTCTGACTACTCAGTTTCTTGCTTAATTACTTATCTTACCGATGGCTAAATCACTTAGACCCAACCATCAAACTTGAGTCGTTTTTGAATTCTCTCGACTGCTTCTTTCTGCATCTGTCTAACTCGCTCATTAGACACATTCACATCCAACATTTGTCCGACTTCGGATAGCGTTTTTACGTTGTTATCGAAGAAACCAAAACGATGAATGAGCACTTTCTGCAATTTGGGTGGCAGTGTGTTGATGATCTGCTCTAGCGCATGTGTGAATGATCGGTCTTCACAATCCTGTTGAGGATCCGGGATGTATTCACTTTCACACTGTTCCAATACGAGTGGCGCATGGCTGATACCAACCGTTGTTGTTACATCAATAAATCCGCTTAACGCGATCAGTTGATCGACACGTTCAGCTTTTACGCCTGAGCTATTTGATAATTCTGAGATCGAGATTTCTTTTCGCATTTTTTTGCTTACATCAAGCTTCTTTGAGGCAAGGCTATTAATTTCTTTGCACACATGAGCAGGTAAGCGAACGGTACGACCTTTGTTCATCAGGGCCGCTTCAATGTTTTCGCGAATCCACCACACAGCATAGGTCGAAAAACGATAGCCAGGTTCTGGATCGTACTTATCGATGGCCTTGATCAAACCGATGTTGCCTTCTTCGATCAGGTCGAGGAGTGTGAAGTTATTGCCTTTACGCTTTAGGTAACTCTTTGCGACTTTTACAACAAGGCGCAGGTTCGATTCGATCATTACGTCGCGTGCTTGTTTATCGCCTGAACGATTCAATTTTGCGTAATACAATTCATCTTCACGCGACAACAGGTCAATGCCCACAATATCTTTTAGATAGTGAGCATAAGGTTCTGCAGTGGTAGAAAATGATTCTTTAATGGGTGTGTCATCCGTGAGCCCCTGAAACGCAGCAAAACTGTCATTGTTCATTTCCTTGTCCTTTTTTAGCCGACTGAACGTTTTATTTTTTTATTTTATTATTATGCCACCAAGTGATTAACGCTTGGTTTCATTAGAGTGTAGATAACAGTTTCTTCTTTACCAATAAATAAAATGCAATTTCGTATGTTTTTGTCACAAAAAGAACTACAAATATTTAACTAAGTTGCATCTTATTGAGAGGGAGGTTATTGCAGATAAAACATGAACATGCGGTGTTTATAAAGCACGTGTTATGCATTGTTATATGTAGATAAATGAGGTGAATTTATAGGTGTGTTTGGACTCTGTAATTGACAGGGAATAATGAGGAGAAAATGGCAAGAGTCGAGGTTCCATGTTTCCAAAGTACCTCTGCTCTTTAACCTGTTCCGCTGACATTGGTCGCCGTGTAAAGCTTGAAAGCTATTACTCATACTTAGAGATTTATCCAAACTAAAAGCTATTAGCCAAGACTAAAATCTATTACTAATAAACCTCAGTGAATTGACTAATAAGTGCTGAGTACTTCATCGATTTGTTGATTGATGATCTTCATTTCGCTGTATATGACAGAGAGGTCGTCAGCCTGAGGCGCTAGTTTATTGAATGTGGTTTGTTCTACATTCTCTAGAGCGACCGTTGCTGTCTCTTCGCCAAAGCTAGCCAATATTCCTTTCAAAGTATGCACAGTAAAATGAAGCTTGCCCCAGTCTTGCTGTTGTACTAATTCTTCTATTTCTTGTAACGAATTTCCGTGATCTTCTTGGTACGTTGATAACACAGCGAAAATTACGTCTCTGTCGTTATCTAAGTAAGCGTTTAAAGCATCAAAATCTAGCATGTGGACTCCTGTCGGCTGCATGTTGAAAATGGATTGGGCGGCTTAGTAGAAAAACCGTTGCGTGATGAGTCATTGATCCATTGGTTCCATCTTGGTGGAAGTTCTAGTTGAGTCAGTTCTTCTACATATTCGTCGCTAAGGTTTGTTTCTATGTGCGCGTTATTGACGGCATATAGATAGTCAAGTTTAGCGGCGACTGAATAAGGGTAGCTGTGAATGTAATCTTTCAATTCTTGAATCGATCCCGAATTTCCGATATTGATGCAAGTCGAAGGATCGGCCGTGTTTGACGCCAGTTGATCTTGTACTTTCTCACCACGAGATCTTAGGCATTCAGCCACAAGGTGATATAACGAGTATTCACCAAAATGACTGAGCAAAGGCAGCAATTGAGCGAGCAGCGAAGTGGGTTGGTTGAAAAAATGATTCGATAAAAGCTTGGTTGCTCGTATTACTTTTTTATGGGCAACCGATGGGCTGTTTTCTATCAGTAATATACTGCTTTGAAACAGAGCAAGGCTTGCTAACACCTGTTGTTGCTGTTTCGCAGGCAGCTTTAAATTAACCAGCTCAGTAAACTGATTGGCGTGCTCAAGCAACATGCGTTTATTCTGTATTTGAGTTTCGCGTTGGTAGGTCGCTTTTAGCGAGTCATAGTGCGTACCAATGGAGTGAATCAAATCAATGTCGGCGGATGAAATGTGGGTCGCGTACATTTCCCCAAGCTTAATCAGCATGTGCGTATTGTCGACATTCTCTGCTAAGTCGATCGCTCTTATTGCGCGATGGCTGATACTTGGCGTCATTTCAAATGCTCGGATCGCCAGCTTAAGTGCAGGCAGCAGCATCTTATGTTTTTCATAGATGCAGCTTAAGCAATCAATCACGTTTAATGACAGTGGCTGAACAATCAAGTAATTGTGCAGCTTCTCTATCGCTAGGTTCGGTTTGCCTAAGCTGTCTAGAATCAATGCCTCTGCCACTAATTTGGTCGGGTGCATTTTCGTTTTTGAGTTAGTGATAACACTCGACAGCAAGTCCCATTTTTGACCTGCAATTAAATGCTCAATGAGTGTTGCCTCGAACTGAACATTCACTTGGTTATTCGGGATGTCTAATGCCTGTTTAAGCAACTCAGGAGTGTTAATCGGGTAGAGACGGTTTAGTTGATCAATTTGCTGCGATTCGAACACCGCGTTTTGGATTTTCTTACCTAACGACTGAGTGTGAATCGGCTTAGAAATGAAATGGTGCGCCTCGCCAGAGAGGGCGGTTAATACGGTTTCCTGACGCATGTCTCCAGAGAGCAAAATCGTCGCTACCGTATGATCAATAAGTCTATTTCGATACAGGATCCCCAAAAGCTCAAACCCCGTAAAGGATTGCTCTAAGTGGTAATCGATGAGGAGTACATGAAAAGAGTGCGTCTCGACCGCTTTAATGGCTTGTCGATAATCGGTTGCAATAAAAATGCAGTCACGCGCAATGCCTAGGCTCGCCAATTGTTGCTTGATAAGTATCGTTGCACTTTTAGAGTCGTCGACAATCAAAACCCGTAGGTCTGGTGGTAAGGTCAAATCCATTTTCCTCAATACCAAATGTTATTTTTAATTTAGGTGTCAGGTTGCACATTGTCAAGGTGCCTAGCTCACATGTAAATACTCAATAAACTATTGGTAATTAAAGAGTATTCGACAACATTGATTAAACCCGGTTTACACTTACTTTTTTCACCTAGATTTTGTGTGGTGATACAGGTTTTATCAATCAAAAAGAGGCAAGCCATTAAGCTTGCCTCTTTATTTCGTGCCTCGATCTTTTACTCGATATTTTGCTCTTGTTCGCTTGTTCGCTTGTTCGCTTGTTCGTTTGTTCGTTCGCTTCGCCTTGATGTCGATAGTGAAGTTTAACAAAAGGCTCTAATTCTAATCTCGCATATTAAGAATCAACACGGCGGCTAACGCCAAGAATGCCGTCATCATTAAGAACACATCGTTGTAAGCCATGATAGCGGCGTCACGTTGCATTGTTCCTAACAGGCTTGCTTGCGCTTGTTGCATCGCGGTCGCAGCATCACTTCCTGACTGAATAAAAAACGCTTGTTGATCTTTGAGGGTTTGCCAACCTAATTGACTCACCGAGGGTAGCGACTCTTTGATGTGTGCAAGATGCTCACGGGTTTTGTTATCCAGTAGCGTAGCGATAATCGCAATACTGAACGCGCCGCCCAAGTTACGCATTACGTTGGTTAAAGTCGAAGCGTCAGGGGTGTCCATTTTGCTGATGTTTTTCATAGCAACCAAAGACAGCGGAACCATAATAAATGGGCTACCAATAGCACGCAGAACCATAGACAAAATCAACTGCTGGCCACCAAAATCAATCGTCATGTGGGTGTTTACGTAACAACTTAAACCGAACATCGCGAAACCAAAGGTCACCAAGTATTTAGGCTTAATGATTTGCGTCAGCTTGGGCACGATTGGGAATATCAGTAGTTGTGGGAAACCCATCCACATCAGTACTTCACCGATCTCCATTGCGTTGTATTGCTGGATTTGCGTTAAGTACAACGGCAATACATAGATTGAGCCGAGCAACGCCATCCCTAAGATCAAATAGGCGATACAAGACATCGCAAACTGCGCATCCCGCAATAGCCGCAAATTCACCAGTGGCTTTTTGTGTTGCAGCTCGTTTATCACGAAGTAAACCAAACTCACCGCGGACACAATGCTCAGGCCCACTATAAAGCTTGAGCTAAACCACTCTTCGCGGTTACCTTCTTCTAAAACCACTTCCAAACAACCTAACCCCAGCGCCATGGTCGCAATACCGAACCAGTCGGCTTTTTTCAGCGTTCCAAGATCAAGCTTTTCATCGTCCAAACCATACCGGATCATGGTGATCACGAGCAGAGCGGGCGGAATATTGATGTAGAAAATATAATGCCACGAGAAGTTTTCCGTCAGCCAGCCACCAAACGTTGGACCAATAGACGGCGCAAACGTCGCTGTTACACCAAACAATGCCATGCCGACCGCTCGTTTATTGATGGGCAACAGTTGTATAACCAGCGAGAAGGCGAGTGGGATTAATGCACCACCACTAAAGCCTTGCATTGCTCGGAAGATGATCATCGAGGTCATGTTCCACGAGAACGAACATAACAAAGACGAGAAGGTAAAGATGACCGTCGTCCAAGTGAGGTAACGGCGTTTACCAAGCGCTTTTGAAAGCCAACCACTGAGTGGAATAGCGATCATTTCGGCGACTAGGTATGACGTCGAGATCCAAGAACTTTCATCCAAGGTGGCAGACAAGGCACCTTGAATGTCTTTGAGTGATGAGTTGGTGATCTGAATATCCAAGATCGCCATAAACGCGCCAATCAGGCCACCAAATAGGGCGATCCAATGGCGTCTTGAAACCTCGTTCTCATCATTAGTTGGGCTGACAACAGCGGTGTTGCTCATGGTCTAGCCTCGTTTATCGATGGTCGCGACCACAGACAAACCAGGAAGCAGTCGACCTTTTAACTCTTGCTGATCTGAGATAGTAATTTTCACAGGCACACGTTGAACGATTTTAGTGAAGTTACCTGTCGCGTTTTCTGGCGGTAGCAGTGCGAACTTTGCACCCGTAGCAGGAGAAAAACTGTCTACAACGCCTTCAAGTGGTTGGCCTGGGAAAGCGTCCAATTCAACTTCAACAGTCTGACCTTTGTGAATGCCGCTCAGTTGTGTCTCTTTGAAGTTGGCTTCAATCCATACTTGGTTGTTTGGCACCAAACTCATTAGTGGCGCGCCTGCTTGAATCAACAAACCTTCACGAACACTTCGCTTGCCAATCACGCCGTCTGTTGGTGCGTAGACCTTGGTGTAATCCAGATTAAGCTGCGCTTGTTGTTCTTGCGCCTGAGCTTCGGTTACTGAGGCCTTTGCTTGTTCGATTTCACTGGCAATTACGATCAATTGATCGTTACTTGCGACGAGGTTTGCTTTCGCTTCTTCGAGTTCTGCTTGGGTGACTTTTTGTTGTGCGACCATGCTGTCGACTTCATCTTGTGACGCATAATTACGTTTCAATAGGCTACGAGAGCGAACAACTTGTTGAATAGCACGCTCATATTCGGCTTGTGCTGAATCGACACGGCTTTCGGCTTGGTTAATTTGGCTACGTTGTAACGTTTGTTGAGCGACAAGGTTGTGTACGCTTGATTCGACTACTGTTAAATGGGCGTGAGCTTGTGCAAGTGCGGACTGGTAATCACGATCATCAATTTGAACCAATAAATCGCCTTCTTTAACCGACTGGTTATCACTGACGTAAGACTTAACAATGTAGCCAGACACTTTTGGACTAATATTGGTGATGTCGCCTTGTAGGTAGGCGTTATCGGTCGATTCGAAGTACTGGCCATAGCCATACCAATATCCAGCGCCAGCTAAGCCCAATGACAGCATGATCGCAGTAGCAATAAGCGGTGCTTTTTTACGTTTTTTTGTGCTTACTGGTTGCGAAGCGTTATTGATATCTGTCATTTCTTTTTCTCATTTTGATTTTATTTAGATGTAACGAATTGTAAATGAATCTCATTGATTGATAAGATAGGAAAAAAGAGAAACACTGTTGCAAAAATCTTACTAATTATGATTTTGGAGAGGTCGGATGGACTTAAATGCGGTCACTGTTTTTACACAAGTCGTTGATTGTGGGAGTTTCACACATGCCGCTGAGGCGCTGAACATGACCAAGTCGACAGTAAGCCGAAAACTTGCTGAGCTAGAACAGCATCTAGGTGTGAGGTTGATCACTCGTTCGACACGAAGTTTGGTATTAACACCGGAAGGTGAGCGCTTCTATCAATCGAGCATGCAAATGCACGAGATCATGAACCAAGCAGAATTAGAAGTTTCAGCTAACCAAGATCTGATTCGTGGCCCTCTAAACGTTGTGCTTCCTGTTGAGTTGGGGCACCAAGTACTGGCGAAGTATATTCACAGCTTTCTTCTTGAACATCCGAATGTCACGATGAATTTGGAGCTGACTAACCGTGAAGTCGACATTATTGGTGAAGGCATCGATCTTTACGCGCAGATTGGTGAGTTGGTAGATTCTAGTTTGGTCTCTCGTTACTTAACGACTTCTGAGCGTGTATTGGTCGCAAGCCCTGAGTATTTAGAACAATTTGGTGAAATCAAAACACCGAAGGACCTCAAATCACCATTTCGAATGATTGAGGTCTCGAATAAAGCGGCGCGTTTGCCTAAATGGAAGTTACAGCTTGATGACGGTGAATCCGAGCTGATAGAGCTTCCAAGCCAGCTCAAGGTGAATACCATTACGGCATGCCTTACCGCGTGTGTTGACGGGCTAGGACTTGCTGTATTGCCTGAATTCATCTGTAGAGATCATTTCAGAACTGGCCGATTGGTGCACTTACTGCCTGAATACGACATGCCACAAGTCTCGGTGAGTTTGGTGTATGCCGACAGGCAGCTCATGCCTAAACGTAAAAAGGTCTTCATCGATTATTTGCTAACGGCATTTCAAAGCCGCCACCATGAATAGCTTTTGTCTAATCACTCTTAAATCGCGACAAAAGAATTCAGTTCTTTAGTATGGAAATAGAACACTAAAGAACTGAAAGCTAACGAACTCACTAATGAAAGAGTAAGAGTGCGATCAATTGAGCTATGGTTGCCACTCTACGACTTGTCCATTACTTAATACGGCTTTGATAGACGTTGCCGCAACATCGATACCATTTTTGTGAAACGCTTGGTCAGAGAAGTTTGCGATTATCTTGCTACCGTCATCGAACACGGTTTGTTGAACTTTGCCGCTATTATCCAACCATATGAAATCAACTAGCGCCTTGTCCCATAACTGCTCATGTATTGGCTCAAATCCATCTTGATAGTGTTTCAATGCCTTAAGCCTTGGGCTTGAGCTCGATAACGCTTCATCTCTCGTTAAATGAACCATCGCTGGCGTGTTGTAAAGCATGGTTGTTAAATCACGATTAGCTTTCACATTGGTGAATTTTAAGCTGTCTGAATGCCAATGGTGGGTGTTAATCACTTCGTCATGGAATACGGCTTGGTATAGCGGAATTCGGTATTGAGGTGAGAACAGCAATGACTTGTAGGGTTCTTTGACCTTAGCTGACTTAAAGAAGAAGTCAGGTTTATGATCCGGATACCAACGGCCCAAGTAATAAGGCGACTTGCGGTTTTCTTTCATGTCTTTGTCAGTCCAACCAAAGCCGACCGTTTCTAAGCCGTGTGCAAACGCGATGCCTTTGGTGGTCAGGCTATTACCATCTTCAGAACCCAGAACTAAATCTGGTTGCTCGCTTAACCACTGCATGCGGTTATTGAAAGCAGAAAGCATGTCCGACTCACTGGTATTGTCTCGATAATCCTCACGCGCCATGGCGGTGGCATCGACATCTAAGAACAGGCTATTGAAGTGACCAAAGCGCATGATGTCGAGGGCTCGCTGTTTCACGTATTCGAAATGGCAATTCGGATTTAGATAATAACCGTTTCCTCGGAATCCTTTTTTCAAACTGCCATCTGCCAACTCAATCGCGCAAGTCTCGCGAATGGGTTTCGGCAGTTGAGCTGTTAACCAGTTGTCGTTCAAACTGGCGGGTATTGCTGTGTTGTAGGAATCGTAGGTGCCAACCAGATAACCGGATTGTTTAGCCAGTTCGACGGCATTGGGTTGATAGAATGTTGGCATCCAGTTATCGAAGCCTAACCAAAGTTTGTTTAATCCTGCTTTGTTCAGATTACTGACCATACCCAATGATAAGGCTTGCCCCCAAGTATCAGGTGCATTGAGATAAGAAGAGGCGTGTTTAATCAACCAGTTCTTTTTATGTTGAGCTGCAGTGTGTTGAGCTTTAATGGTGTTATCAGCAAGTGTTGGCGTTGCAACAGGGTACAAGCCTTGTAATGACTGGCTGATAGAGTCCAACAACAGCTGTTTGTGATATTGGCTAAACCAATCTTTACCCTTGGATAGAGTTGACAGCTCTCGCTTCGCTTCACTTGAAATGTTTAGTTTAGAGTCTTCTAGGTACCAAGCTTTTAATCCCCACCAGTCGCTCACATCTTGAATACTTAACGCGTCTTTACCAAACAGATAAACGTGACTCGCACCAATCAGCTTACTCACATCTGAATTACGCTTTTGCTTTTCCACTAGTGACTCAGAGAGACCATGATCGATGCGCCAATCGCGGTATTGTTTGGCGCCGTCTAACCAAGAGTCTCCAATTGTTATACGAACCGTAAAAGGCTGTGATTGATTCAGCTCTGTAAATTGGTGTGAAGCGCGCATATCAATCTTGGTCTTTTTATCCGAGGAGGCATCAGAAAAAAGCAATTGGTTGTTGGTTGGGTTAATCATCTGATAACTGATGAATTGATCATTCTGTTGTACAGTCCAAAACGGCATTTTCAAGTCTTGAGTGGTGTTACTTTCGGAATGATTGTCGACTAGGTAATTGGCCCATTGCTTGTTGTTGGTAGGAACACGCATGCCTTCGCTAAAAGGCAGGAATAGGGTTTGAGTTTGTTTCTCTGCAAGGTCAAACCAAGCGAGTTCGATGGGGTGATTTCGTTTTACTTCTGTGTTTGTAGGTAAGGTGAATTGGACAAGAAGATCACCTTGCTTAAGTCCAGCTTCTACATGGATTCCGCTAGGCACTAGCGTCCAAGAAGCCTTAGTTTTTGAATCTGTGACTAGGTGAGTAACCTTTTGAGGCTGGCGATCAACGGTCAAAGCAGCGCTATTAACGCTTAAGTCATTCCAATCTATCGCTAGTGTTTTTGTTGAAATCGACACTATGTTGTTGTCGTTACTGTTGTTGGTATGGCTATTGCGGATAAGGGTGACTTGATTATCTTGTGCGTTTGCTGAGAACGCACAAGTACTGAAGAGAGCCGCGATGGCGAAAGACGTAAAATTAAGTTGATGACGAACATTGAGCATATCTAGATTCCGTAAAGGGTAAGTACGGTTATTACACCCAAGTCGTGTTAGTGCTTTGTCACCTATATGTCTCTATTCTTTCCCTTGGGTGTTTAATGCTTTCTTATGCGAGATTAATTTAGAAAGGCACCGCGACACGCTGTACATATTGGACTTCAATTGCGCCTTGGTATTCAAACATTTCAACCGATGCACTTAAGTGTTTAGCTTTAGCTCCGGCCGGGCTTTCTGTAGGAACAGATGCTTGCGTTGTTTTGATTGGCACCTTGAAACCTAGCATATCGTAGTTTTCATCAAACCACTGCCAACTGACATTGGTGTCTGGGCAGTTGTCGATTATCTCTGGTGGTGTTACCACAATATGCGGGTCGTTAAGTTTACTTTCGAGTGCTAGCCACCGCTTGTTATCGTCCAAAGCGACAACAATAGGGTAGTTGTTCGACCCTATCATTAACCGATAAACACCCGATTCAGGCTTGAGGAACATCTCGCTGGTTTCGATCTCTTGATATTCGACATCGACATCGACATTGAGCTGTCCGTCGATAACCACTTTCCCATTAGGCGAAACCAGAGAAATGCGTTGCGTTTGATCTTCTGACGCTTCACTGAGTTGCTCCGCAGACACTTTGATCTGATAGCCTTGTGACGAAAGACCGTGGCGTTTGATAAAGCTGACTTGGATGTGGTTGTTGGGCGTAGCACTTTGTTCAAGAGTGCTTCCGCATTGAGTTCGACTCAGGATTTCTTGTTTCACGGGTAACCAAAGTTGACTATCTAGCTCCGCCTGATCAAGCGCGATTTCCAGTTCTTGCCATGCCACTTGCGGTTGATCATCGAGCAGTGATTGATAGGTGTGTTGCAATGGCGTATTGGTAAACCAAGCTGCATGACATGCAAAGGGCAATGTGCAGAGCAGTGCTGTTAATGAACTTACTTTCATTGTGATTCCCCAGCCAAACGATAACCAACTCCACGATGCGTTTCTAGATTCAGCGTTGGTAGCTTTTGACGTAAACGCAGTATGTGGTTATCAACGGTTCTTGTACTTGGAAAGGCTTGATAACCCCAGATTTTATTCAATAACTCATCTCGGTGGAACACGCGCCCTTGGTTTTGAACAAACAGAACCAATAGCTGAAACTCTTTAGGCTTGAGCGCAATTGGGCTGTCATCCAAATAAGCGATTCTTTCGGATAAGTTGATTTGGATGTTGGCGTAATGCAAGTGGCTAACACCTAACGGGCGAAGTTGAGTGATCACTCGTGCCAGCAATTCCTCGTTCGAGAAAGGCTTAGTTACGTAATCTTTGGCGCCAGCCATTAAACCTTCTACGCGTTGCTGAACTTCCACTTTAGCCGTTAACACGATCACTGGCAGGGCTTTGAGCAGTAACCAATTAGGCAAGTGTCGTAAGCTGTCGCCGTCTTCAAGTTGTCGATCAAGCACCACGAGATCGGCACGTAACCAAAGCTTACTGACACTCTGAGCATCTTGCACCCAAAGGCATTGATACCCATTGGACTCAAAGAAACTGACAAGCCCTAGTCCAAGTAGTTGGTCGTCTTCAATCAGCAGTAGGGTGTTCATAAGCGATTTCCAAAATACATCGAGTTGGATTACGGAGAATGATGAGACGGCCATTCGCTTGTTTCATCAAGTGCTCGACAATAGTTAGGCCAATGCCCATATTATCTTGTTTGTGATTGGCGCACGGTGTCGTTCTTGAAATAAGTCGTTGTATCAAAGAGGGGAAGTGACCCTCATCTTGTACCTCTATACTCAGCTTATCGGCAAGGGTGACCTTGACTAAAACCTTACCTTGCCCGTGCTGCTTGGCATTCTTGATCAAGTTATCTAAACAGATGGTTAGCCAGTAATAAGGCAGGTTCAGTTCAACATCTCTTGCTTCACATTGATAAGCAATATTGTGCTTTTCGCAAACATGGTCGAGCCACTCTTCTAATGATGCGTTTTGCTTCAATAAAGGCTCGGACTGATCGGCACTTAGATACACTTTACTGTTTTGAGTAAGCTGAGAGAGCCTTTGATAGTCTGAGATTAAGCGCCAAACTGCCCCTTGGGTATCATCGGGAAATTCATCGTAGCGATTTCTAAACATTTCGACGGTTAAGCCAAGGCTAGTGATCGGTGTGCGGAGTTCATGTGTGAGAAGCTGCAACACAAACTGTTTCTCTTTACGCTCTTTTCTTCGCAGATATAAGGCTCTACTTAGCACGGAAAATAGCGTTAAAAGTAATGAAAGAGTCACAAGCTTCATGACAAGCCTGTCGTTACTCGATTCACTCAGACACAGGTTGCTGTAACGAAAAGTGCAATTCTCTCCCGACAACGTCACTTCTTGTTGCTCTGCGATAGGCTGCCAAACTTCCGACGGGATCGCTTTCCAACCTTGTTCGCCACTCAACCAAAGCACATCACCTTGTTGCCAAGCACGGTATCCATTGAGTAGAGCTTCTTTCCCGTCTGCGGTTAAGCTTTCGAGCTTGGTAAACAACGGGTGCAGAGGATTGCTGATACTCAAAAACGAATGGATTTGTTCACTGTTCTCTGGGTAATGAGCAACATAACGATCAGCAAAACTGCCACCAGCAGGGTGTCGTTTGGAGTGCGCCGCAAACCAGATTGAATCCAACGGTTGTTCCTGACACAAAGCCAGTTCGAATTCGATGGCATCATTCAAAGAAGGGTTGGTGCTTTCAATTGCTTGGCAGTGATCTTGTATCGAAGCTAACTCTGCGATGTCGTCCCAACTGAACTTGTTGAAGTCCGGGTAACGACTGCTTTCTTGAAGAAGCGCTTTCGGGTATTGGGTTAACTCTTGCTGAGAAACTGAGATAGGAGACGATTGCCAACTAAGTTGATACAGGGTTTGCCACTTGTCTTGCAAACTTTGGGCATTGGCTAGCGTAGGAAGCCAAAGGGTCAAACAAAGGGCTAATGTCAGCCTGCGCATCCAGTCATTCTCGTTAAAAGTTAGTTGGGTGAGTCTAAAGTGTTTTGGTCAAGTTTTGTAACCTGAATGTCAACAAGTGCACTTTTGTTTAAAACTGTGATTAGCATGCCAATCAATCATCGTGAACATGGTCAGTTCTGAATACGGATCCATCAAGCTTGGCATTAGCTTCGACCTAATATCCATCGTAAGGATATACAAAGAAGTCACGATATCAAACCTGTATAAAAAACAAATAAAACACACCGAAATTGCATTTAAAAATTAACGTTAAATAATTGAATGTTAGTGTTTTATTTAAGTTTAATGCCGTTTTTATTTGGTTGTGATGTTAGTGATCTTACCGGTCGTTAAAGTGACGTCATCAAAACGCACCCACTACATATGTTGGAAAATATTAGAGGGGAGCGATGACTCATTTTAATTAACGCAAAGGTTACCCATGAAAAAATTACTGGCATGCGCCATCTTACTTGCAGTCCAAACTCCTAGCTTCGCTTCGGACATTATTATTCAGGATGTAGACATCTTTGACGGCACATCAAAGCAACTACAGAAGAACATGGATGTCATTATTGAAGACAATATCATCAAACAAATTGGCGAGGACTTAGTAGCATTGCCAAACATGACGATTATTAATGGCGAAGGGAAAACCCTGACTCCCGGTCTTATTGATAACCATTGGCACTCAACGCTCGGACTCCCTTTAGGCCAACTTTTACGAGCACCAAACCAATACGTTGATGCGATTGCGGTAGACGAACTTGGAGACATGTTATTGCGTGGTGTCACGACGATTCGAGATGCGGCAGGGAATTCGGCTGGATTGAAAATGGCCATCGACAATAAGTTCATACCGGGGCCAAGAATTTATCCATCACAGGCACTGATTGGTCAATATTCAGGGCATGTTGATTTCAGAAACCCGAACTTCTTACCCAAAGAGTGGGGCGGTCCGGTAGATCCAATCGAACAGATGGGCATTGGTATTTTAGCTAACGGCACCGATGAAGTATTGGCAGCTGCACGTAACAATCTTTACCAAGGTGCGACTCAAATCAAAATGGCAGTAACTGGCGGTGTGAGTTCTAGCACCGATCCACTTTACGTGAACGAATACACATTGGAAGAAATAGAAGCTGCAGTGAAAGTTGCCTCTGATTACGGCACGTATGTAATGGTTCATGCACATTCTTCAGAAGGCATTCAGAGAGCGATTAAAGCGGGTGTAAAAACGATCGAACATGCTGCAATGGCAGATGAAGAGACATTCGCAATGATTGCCAACGAAGGGCTTTACACTTCGATTCAAGTGTTGGTGTTTAAACAACTGCTCGACACGATAGACAAAAACGACCCGCGTTACCTTAAAGCTAAGCAAGGTTGGGAAAATCTAGACAATATCTTTGACCATATTAAGAAATACAATGTTAAGACGGGTTAGGGAACCGATTTGTTGGAAGGTTTAGATAACCGAGAGCAACAACTGCAGGACTTGGCTTTGCGAGAAAAGTGGTTCACGCCAGCAGAAATAATGATTCAAGCAACGGGCACTAACAGTGAAATTCTGCAACTGACCGATAAACGCAACCCTTATGGCAAAGTAGGTGTGATTGAAGAAGGTGCGATGGCTGATGTACTTCTGTATTCGGCTAACCCATTAGAGGACATACAAATCGTGGCCCAACCAAAAACGTACCTATCAACCATTATAAAAGATGGAGAGATAGTGAAAATTGAAGGTGAAGTTATTTCGTCTTACTAAACCAAGGAAAAATGGCACTAACGGAGCAACCGGAACGTTTCAATACTTCCGGTTTTTCTTGTTAGTTATAGAATCCTTACTAAATTGCGATAAAATACAAAAAGTATCACCACTTGCCTTGTTTAGATTTAATATGATACATAATGTTGGGTGCGTTCCTGTATGAGTAAATATACTTAACTCATACCTAATCAGAGGAACTACCATGAAAACACTCATTAAATCAGTATTGGCAATTAGCATCTTAACAGCGGGCTCGGCTCAGGCATTCGAATTAACCAGTAATGATATTCAAGAAGGTCACCCAATGGCGAAGACGTTTGAATATTCAAGCTGGGGCTGTGATGGCGATAACTTGTCACCACAGTTGATGTGGGAAGACGCGCCAGCAGGTACCAAGAGCTTTGCGATTACGGCTTACGATCCAGATGCGCCAACTGAAAGCGGCTTCTGGCATTGGGTGGCGTTTGATATCCCTACGACGGTAAATGAGCTGCCTCGTGGTGTCGATATCTCTAAGTTTGGTGGTAAAGAAGGGCGCATCGATTACGGCACGGTTGGTTTCGGTGGCGCTTGTCCTCCAGAAAATGATGGCATGCACCGTTATCAATTCACGGTTTGGGCATTACCAACGGACAAACTTAACCTAGACGAAAATACACCGTCTGCTGTTGTGGGTTTCACCTTGAATAGCATGGCGCTAGACAAAGCGAAGCTGACAACGACTTACACTCGTTAGTTTGCTAATCAAGCAATCAGTATCAGACGAACAATAAGTACAAGAAATACAACAAAACAGATAAGGGGATGAGATGAATCATCAATATCAAGTGACAGTCTTTCGTGCCGAGCAATTACAAAAGCTGCGCAATGTGAGGATTCTATCCCCTAGTATTATTCAGATAATCACAGGCAGTAAGCGTCTGTTTTGGAAAGAGTCGGCAGCCGAACTTACACATTCAGAGTTGTTGCTGTGTGAAGCATCGGCATCATTGAGTTTTGAGAATATGCCTCACAAAGGACGTTTCCTTTCGCGTGTGTTCTGTTTTCATTTCCAACCTACGCAATCCATGCTCGATTTCAGTGCAGAGCGAGCAAATGAACTGGATTTACCTACCGTTGAAACTGACCGTGGTTTGCAAGATTCACTCAATGCGTTGTTTTCGTTTGATCGTCAGAGTATGAGCGAGCATACCCAACAGTTTTGGTTACAGGGTTTGTATCAGCAATTAGCAGAGAAGGGCGTGTTGCACCGGCTGTTTATTAGTTCAAACGTTTCGTTTAGCCAAAAGCTTAGCCACTATCTTTCGCATTCACCGGACGACAAGCATCCGTTGGAATCGGTAGCCGAACGTTTTGCTATGAGCCGCGCCACGCTTATCCGTAAGTTGAAACTTGAAGGTATGCAATATCGCGAGGTGCTGGCGGAAGTGCGCTTAAGTCACGCCCTTTTCCTGATGCAGAATGGACAGCAGAACGTTGCAATGCTGGCTCAGTCTTGTGGTTATCAATCAGAAGGGCGTTTTAGCCAACGTTTCAAGGGCAAGTTTGGTTTGTCGCCGAGTGAATATATCAAGACAGTCGCGAGCAAGACAGACGCAAGGGCATAGCCATTCTGCTGTCGTTTAAACGCTGACTTTCTTGTCTCTTGCTGCGAGCGCTGCAAAAATCGTACAGGCAAACGCGACAGTTGCTATTAATAGAATCGGAACACTCCAAGAATCAGTCAGAGCATGAAGCTTACCGACTAGAGTTGGGCCTGTTGCCGCTAGAGCATAACCAATGCCCTGAGCCATGCCAGACAGTGAAGCGGCTTGGCTGCTATTTGAGGTTCTCAGTCCCACAAAAGAAAGCGCAATAATAAAGGTTGAGCAGTTCGCCAATCCAAACAGTCCTACCCAAAATATGGCAAAATCAGGCAAGTACAGTAGGCCAATCAATCCAACAAACACACTTGAGGTACAAAGGGTAATGAGCCATTGTTGGTTATCGCTTTTGCCTAAGAATGGCAGTAACAATAGCCCTGGAACCATGGTTGAAAACTGCAGGAATCCGTAAATGTAACCCGCATCGATCTCGCTGTAGCCAAGATCGTTCAAGATCTGTGGCAACCAACCAGCCAAAGAGTAGAAGGTAAATGAGTTAAGCCCAAGTGCTAACGTTACTTGCCACGCGACACCACTCTTAATCATCTTTTTCATTGGCAGAGGTTTATCTTCTTGCTTCTTATTGGTGGCAGAAGAAGAACGCTTTCTGATTTTAGGTAACCAGATCATCAAGGCCAATATTGGAAATACTAAGTTCATTAACAGCGCTAACTGCCAACCAGTCAGCGTGAACAAGGTCAGTTCTGAAAACGGAACCATCAAACTTGAGCCCAATGTCGACCCAATGCCCATCGTAAAGATATACAAAGAAGTCACGGTAGCGATGCGTGTCGGGAAGCTGATTTTGACCACAACCGGTAACAACACGTTACCAATCGCGATACCAAGCCCGATCATCACAGTACCGATGTATAAGGTAGGAATAATTCCAAAAGAACGTAGCGTAATACCTGTCGTGATCAACACCAATGCTAACAACAGGCTAGGCTCAAGGCCGATTCGTTGGGATATCTTGGTGACTAATGGTGAAAACAAAGCGAAGGTTAGCAGCGGTAAAGCCGTTAAGAATCCAGCAGCAGAAGAGTTAAGGTTGAGCCCTTCCATAACCTGAGAAAGCACCGGAGCCAAGCTCGTAAATGGCCCGCGAAGGTTAAGTGATAGGAATAGAATCCCTAACATGATGAAAATGCTGTTACGAAGTGAAGCGCTCATAGGTTGTTCTACTGTGTGCTTATGAGAAGAAACGCTAGCCTACAGATCATTGAATGATTTCACAAATACCGTTTTAATAGGCACAAAACCAAGTGATTGAACGAGTGCATGTCGCTGTATAGCAGCGCAGATTGCTTTATGCCAGAGAAGGTAACCCATGACTGAATTGAACCCAAAAAGTGAATTAAACATAGACAAGATCACTAGTGATTTCCCGTTGCTAAAACAACTGATAGCACTTGAAGAGGTGAGTTGGTTTAACCCAAGCATCACAACGCTAGAGCAGGGTTTACCTTATGTGGGTTTGGGAGAAAAAGACATTCACGATGCAAGCAAGCGGTTACAAAGGTTTGCTCCTTATCTGGCGAAGGCATTCCCTGAAACTCAAATCACTAATGGTATTATTGAGTCTGAGATTATTGATATCCCAGCGATGAAATCGACGCTGGAAGCGCATTATCAGTCGTCGATTAAAGGTCGTCTGATGATGAAAAAAGACAGTCACTTGCCGATTTCAGGTTCAATCAAAGCCCGTGGCGGTATTTATGAAGTATTAACCCACGCCGAGAAGTTAGCGTTTGAAGCAGGATTACTGAGTGAGAGTGATGATTACAGCAAACTGCTAGAGCCTGAGTTTCGTGACTTCTTCAAACAATACAGTATTGCCGTAGGGTCGACAGGTAACCTAGGCATGTCCATCGGTATTATGAGTGCCAAGCTTGGCTTTACGGTATCGGTTCACATGTCTGCTGATGCGAGAGCGTGGAAGAAAAACAAACTGCGCGAGCATGGCGTTAATGTGGTTGAGTATGAGCAAGATTATGGTGTAGCGGTAGAGCAAGGGCGTAAAGAAGCTGAACAAGACCCGCGCTGTTTCTTCATTGATGATGAAAACTCTCAAACCCTGTTCCTTGGTTACTCTGTGGCGGGAGAGAGACTTAAACAGCAATTTGAGCAACAGCAGATTATTGTCGACCAAGAGCACCCATTGTTCGTTTACTTGCCATGTGGTGTTGGCGGCGGCCCCGGTGGTGTGGCATTTGGTTTAAAGATGGCCTTTGGTGATGATGTTCACTGCATCTTTGCTGAGCCGACCCATTCACCTTGTATGTTGTTGGGTGTCCACACTGGCTTGCATGATGACATTGCAGTGCAAGATATGGGTATTGATAACCTAACCGCAGCAGACGGACTTGCAGTAGGCCGTGCTTCTGGTTTTGTTGGTCGAGCAATGGAGCGCTTATTGGATGGTTACTACACATTAACCGATGAGCGTATGTATCAACTGTTAAGTGAATTGAATCAAGCCGAAGGTATTCAGTTAGAGCTTTCTGCACTGGCTGGTATGCCGGGCGCAGTTCATGTTGAACACAACAGTGAGTATCTGGAAAGGTTAGGCATCGATGATTCTACGTTAGCCAATGCCACACATCTTGTTTGGGCGACGGGCGGAGGCATGGTACCTGAGCAAGAAATGGCAGCGTATTTAGCTAAGTCTTCGGTGTAAATCGGATAGAAAGTCGGACGCTGGTGGATGATTTGTGAGTTTAAACGAAGCAATAAGTTGCGCAGATCGTTATCCCAAACACATATTTTATAAATTAGGCTTCATAGGTGTTCTAATTATCAGTTAGGTTGAGTGGCATTCAACTTGATAGGGATAGAGCGATGCCAGTACAACAACCAAATACACCAGAAAAACTCTTACAGCGCTTAGATGCCATTGGGGAATCTTTGAAAGCTTCTGGTAAGGCGCATGCCTTGTTGGGGCTCGGTTCTGTTGGCATTGAAACGGAGCGATTGGATCATTATTCTGACGTGGATTTCTTCGCGATAGTGCAAACGGGGCACAAGCAGTACTTCTTAGACAGCTTGCATTGGCTGTCTGATATTCTTCCAATCGACTATGCCGTAAGGAACACGGTCGATGGCTATAAAGTACTTTATGCCGATGGGATATTCTGTGAGTTTGCGGTATTCGAACCAAACGAATTAGCACACATTCCCTTTGCTGAAGGTCGTATTGTTTGGCAGGACGCTGGCTTTGATACTCAGTGTTGTGTTCCACCAGCAAAAGGTGTCCCTGAAACGAACTCTCAAGAATGGATCATCGGTGAAGCACTGACCAATCTTTATGTGGGTATGTCTCGCTATAATCGCGGTGAAAAGCTTTCTGGGAGTCGTTTTGTTCAATCTTACGCGCTTGATCGTTTGATCGATTTAGTGGATCAAACTGAAACGTCTGAGCCAGAATTCGTCGATGAATTTATGTCGGATAGAAGGCTAGAGGCGCGCTTCCCTAAGTTCGCTCAGTTATTACCGACCTTTACTCAAGGCTATGAGCGCACGGCGGAATCTGCTCTGGCACAGCTTGAGTTTTTGAATGCTCACTTTAACGTCAACCAAGCTATGCGCTCTAGAATCATTGATTTATGTAATTAATACATTTACTTACGATATCCATCTTCAATAGTTTCTGTTTTAAAACGCATCGAAAACTGGTTTCGGTACGTTAGTTTTATTGTCTACCAATAAAAGGGTTGTCGCTAACCCTTATTATTGGTAGGTTTTAATAATGAAATTTACTTCCGCTTCAACTTCAATTTTCTTTTGGTGGTGCTCTATCTAGAGCAGCACGGAATACTCACATTCTTTAGCTGCTGGAAGGTAGTTAAGAATGTCGTCTCTTTTTATCTCCAGTAGCCTTTTTTACTTGGAGATACCCCATGAAAACACCTCAAAACACGAACAAACCAGAAATCATTCTGACTGGCGATCGAGCTACGGGCCCTTTACATCTAGGTCATTATGTTGGCTCACTTCAGCAGCGCACTTCATTGCAACATATTCACGACCAAACGATATTGGTTGCCGACATGCAAGGGCTTACTGACAACGCTCATAATCCTGCCAAGGTTTCGTCTAACATTCTTAATGTGGTGGCTGATTATCTAGCGGTAGGCATCGATCCAACAAAAACCACAATCTGCCTTCAATCACAGTTACCAGCACTCGCTGAACTCACCATGTTCTACAGCAACCTTGTGTCTATCGCTCGTTTGGAACGCAATCCAACCGTTAAAAGTGAAATTCAAAACAAGGAGTTTGGTCGCTCAATTCCAGCTGGTTTTCTGACTTATCCGATTTCACAAGCGGCTGATATTACAGCCTTTAACGCGACCTTGATTCCTGTGGGTGACGACCAATTGCCAATGCTAGAGCAGACCAACGAGATCGTGAGAAAAGTAAACTCGCTCGCGGGCAAGCCAATCTTAAATGAGTGTAAACCTCTGCTTAGCAATGCCTCTCGTCTTCCGAGCACCGACGGCAAAAGCAAGATGTCCAAATCAATGGGGAACGCGATTAACCTTGGTGCGACAGAGAAAGAGATTCGTACCGCAGTCAAATCCATGTATACCGACCCAAATCATCTACGAATCGAAGATCCTGGCCAAGTAGAAGGGAACATCGTGTTTACCTATCTTGATGCTTTCCATACTGATGCTCACTACGTCAATGAACTAAAAGATCACTACCGCAGAGGCGGGTTAGGGGATGGCCAAACTAAGAAGGTATTGGAAGAGTGCCTACAAGAGATGATTCGCCCGATAAGAGCACGCAGAGCCGAATTGCTGGATGACAAAGCGCAACTCATCGATATCTTGCGCCAAGGCACGCAGCTATCAAGAGAAAGAACAGAAACCGTGTTGTTTGATGTTAAAGAACTATTTGGCTTGAACATCTTGTAAGTTTCATCAGCGATTATTCTTCATCTATTCACATTTCATCCTTCACTTATTCATAAGACGAGTGCCCGATAGCGATCTGATCTCGTCATCGGTTACCCGACCTGTGTGAAACCACCAAAGAGGTTATCGTTTACGTGACTTCTTTGGACTGATTTTAATGCTTATTACTGTGCGATTTATCATTTCCTATTTACAGAAGTAACACTTCAGCATTTAGCTAACTATAAGATTTTAAATAAATTTTTGCGGTATATCTCAGTTCGAAAGACATCATTAATTATGTTTTGAATTAATCTCA
The DNA here is from genome assembly GCF_002875945.1 of Vibrio lentus. Classification (GTDB taxonomy): domain Bacteria; phylum Pseudomonadota; class Gammaproteobacteria; order Enterobacterales; family Vibrionaceae; genus Vibrio; species Vibrio apostichopi. The sequence goes on along the minus strand of NZ_MCZK01000102.1, from coordinate 56,251 downwards.
CATATGCAACTGAGTTAATTTCTTTATGTGCAATATCTATCGTTAAGATGCGACTTCATCTAGTTGGTGAATTAATAAAAACATAATTATAAAGGTGATGTATGCGTGGTGCACATTTACTAATGCTATTTCCGATAGCGTTTACTTCTCAAGCTGCCAATGTTGTCGACTACTCGCAAGTCGATTTATCTACAGTACTCAATCAAACAACACAGGGTTTTACCGCTGTAAGCCAACCACTTGCTTACCAAGATGCAAGTCGAGTAAACACAGGTACAACAACACTCCTACGTAAAACACAACTTCATTACGGGATTCCGGTTTACGGTCAATCGGTAGTAGTTGATCTTTCCAAGAAGGGCATTGCGAAAGCAGTCGATGGACAAGTATTAACGGGCATTGAAGCTGATATCGGATCAACCTTGCCAATGATTAGCGCAAAGCAAGCTATTGATATTGCGAAGTCACAGTATAAAGGGGTTGCCGCAGCGACTATTCGTGATCCTAACACTGAGCTTCTTATTTGGCTTGATGAACAGCAACAAGCGCGCCTGATTTATAAGGTCGATTTTTTGCAGACTTTGGGCATGGCACCCTCAAGACCGATTACGCTTGTTGATGCTAAATCGGGTGAGTTACTGGATCGATGGGAAGGGATTGCGTTCATAGAGGCAGAAGGACCGGGTGGAAACCAGAAAAGTGGTCGCTATTACTTTGGATCGAATACGCAGTTTGGCGGATTCCAAGTCAACTCGTATTGCCAGATGGACAGCCAAAACGTTGTGACTATGAACATGAACAACCAACAAGGCTCAGGGCAGATTCATCAATTTAGCTGCAACGGAAATTACGGTAAGAACGTCAATAATTATCGCGCAGTTAACGGTGCGTATGCACCAATGAACGACGCACACTACTTTGGCCAACGTGTGTTCGACATGTATCAAGATTGGTTGAACACACGTCCTATTCAGCAAAAGCTTACTATGCGTGTTCACTACGGTTCGAACTATGGGAATGCGTTTTGGGATGGCCGCCAAATGACGTTTGGAGATGGTAACCAATCCATGTATCCATTGGCGACGTGGGACGTGATTGCTCATGAGGTCAGCCACGGCTTTACTGAGCAAAACTCAAACCTTGAGTATCGTGGTATGTCGGGCGGAATGAACGAATCTTTCTCTGATGTAGCTGCTGCGGCGCTTAGTGAATATGTACATGGCACTTTCAATTGGAAGATGGGCGAGCATGTAATGAAGCATAGTGATGCGATGCGTTACTTCATTAACCCAAGTCAAGATGGTATGTCTATCGGTCACATCAACCAGTACTACAATGGCATTGATGTTCACCATAGTTCAGGGATCTTTAATAAAGCGTTCTACCATCTAGCCACGAGCAACAGTTGGGGTATCAAAAAAGCGTTTAAGGCTTACGCTACCGCGAACCAACTATACTGGACACCAAACTCGGATTTCCAACAAGGTGCCAACGGGGTGTGCAAAGCTGCTGAAAAGTTAGGTTATGAGACCTCTGCAGTGAAATCTGCGTTTAACGAAGTGGGTATTGATGTACAGAACTGTGGTTCTGGTCAGCCAAATCCGAACCCTAACCCTCCAACTCCAACACCTGGTGTCGTGGAACTAGAGATAAACGTGCCAACACCAATTGTGAGTGGTGGCGATGATCAGCAACAGTTCGTTCTAAGGAATGCACCTGGAAGTGACGCTTGGATTCAGACTTATCATGGTTACGGTAACGTTGGCTTGTATGTCGCAATCGGTCGACCTGCGTCACTAAGCGACTACGATTGCTCTTCTACCAACTCAGATAACAATGAATATTGCGGTTTTGGTGGCCTGCAAGGTGAGGATATCTACGTGCTGGTGGACGGCGCTCAAAACTCAATGGATGCTTACGTTGCTGTTAGCGCAGACTTTGGATTACCTCAGCCTCAACCTCAACCAGAACCTGAGCCACAAGGCTTGTGCGATAACCTTCAAGAGTGGAATCCAAATTACTATTATCCAGCAGGCACAGCAATTCAGTATTACGGCAACAGATTCTCAGCGTCTGCGGATAACTGGGGAGCCGACCCGTTCAACAATTATTGGTACTGGGTATTTGAAGGTGCTTGTTACTAGCTAAAACGACTTAAAGTGATTTAAGTTAGCTAAAACTGATGAGAAGGGAGCGCAGTCTGTGCTCCCTTTATTCGTTCAAAGTGAGAGGTGAAGATGGATGCTGATCTTGTGTTAGCACGTTGGACATTAGAGTATGTGGCTAAGGCTAAGGCTAAGGCTAAGGCTAAGGCTAAGGCTTATTCGGCATTCAGCACGCAATATTCAGTAACGACGACACAAGGATGATTAATTTGGAAATCAGTCATTTAGATCACTTGGTACTAACCGTTAAAGATATAGAGATAACGGTAGATTTTTATCAGCGCGTGTTAGGCATGAAACCCATCCAGTTCGGAGAAGGTCGCTTGGCGTTGTCATTTGGTAATCAAAAGGTAAACCTTCACCAGCAAGGCAATGAGTTCGAACCAAAGGCTGAACGTGTGCAAGCGGGAAGTGCTGATCTTTGTTTTATTACCAATACACCCATGGCTGAGGTAATCGAACATATCAAAGCGAACGGAATAGAGATAGAAGAGGGGCCAGTACCGCGAACAGGTGCGACGGGTAAAATTGTCTCTGTTTATGTTCGAGATCCTGATGGCAATCTGATTGAGGTTTCTAACTATTAGGATTTAGCTTCAAACTTCATTTCTACTTTATCTTTAGATTCAATCAATCACGCTCTTAAGCTACTTGGGACTGGATGTAGCCAGACAAATAAATTACAATCGAACAATGTTTTATTAATTCGAGCCTTATCGTTATGGTGCGTAACCTAGTCACATTCATCGTTAGTCTGTTTTTCTTAACGGCTTGCTCTACCACGAGTAATGAGCAGATTGACGAGAAGACATTGAGCAACGAAGACACTTTGTCGAACACTATCGAAGATGATGCGAATCTAAACGTCATTGCTGAGTCAACGGATGAGACAAGTGCTGATTTAGTTCAGGATACTAGTGCCAACGTTAAAGCAGAAGCTGAACCTGTATCAGAAGCATTCGAAGATTCTGAAGTGCACTCATCTCAAGTAATAGCGAAACAAGATGAAGTTGAGACCGACAATGAGAAAGGGCTGGGAAGTTACCTATTGCTCAACAACGAACCGACTAAGAAAGTCATCAAGTCGTTCGAGGGAGTAACAGACACATTGAACGTTCTGACCTTTGGAATATTTGCCACAGGCAATGGTTGAGCGAATAGCTTGAATTAAGAACATCGAATCAGTAAACAAGGCGAGCCAAGTGGTTCGTCTTTTGTATATCTGAAACTTACTATTAGTTCTGGGTGTAGTTCTGGTTATAACTGTTGTTCGCTTGTTTGCCGGCTTGAGTCAAGAGACAGTCAGCAAAGTAGGTATTTGTTCGTTCTGGAATGGACTCGCCGTATTTACCGTGTTTGACTTGTTATATGCATCAAGGGTTTTAATACTCTTCCCAAAGTAAGCTGTGAAATCTAATCTTACAAAGACAATGTCTGATATTCACTTGTGAGCATAGTAGTATGTTTGCCGTGAAATCCGGTATTTAGTTTTGTTATCAATATTCTAGGGAAGAGATATGAAGAATAAGAGTGTATTTTTAAGTGTCGCGATGGCCATGTTGGCGGCTCAAGCGAACGCATCTGACGCGAACCATGAGTCTGTAGCAGACAGTGTTATCGCCGAACAAAGAGCGAACCTGTCTGAAAACACACAAGGCAAAGGTTTCGGCCCGCAAGCCCCACGTGATTTGGGTTCTTTGCAGGGAACTAACGCTCGTCTGTTTTCCGATGCGCCAGATTCAACAGCCATGAACCTATGTAATATCCACTTCCATAAGAACGCAGAACACAAAGGGGGTGAGTTTACTCAATACGCTGGTAACGGTGATGGAAAAGGTTTCCAGAGTGGCTTTAAATACACAGGTAAGTTAAGTACGGCTGAGCTGAAACCATTTGAGGGCAAGGTTTGTCCGAGCGATCATGGCTCTTTGCATTCGGGCGACACCATCGAAGTGCATTACGTGTACTCAACCGCTCAAGTCGAACCGGGCGAAACCCTCGGTGCTTGTTTCAACGATGCGATTACCAACCCGCAACTGCGTGTTGAAACCCAAGTTTATGTGTTAGTGAATGATGACAAGGCTCTCGACTTCGAAGCACTCGCTAAGCACTCTAAAGTCAACGGTTTGCATCAAGCACCTAACATTCCACAAGATACTGGCTCAGCGATTCAATACGCAGGCTCTACAACGGGCCCAGGTTACAACGAGCAAGGTTCACCTTTCCAAGTAACATGGAGTGTTCGTCCACAAGTAGCGAAAGTAAACATCGCGACGGTTGGCAACTGGTGTGAAGGAAACGACTTCAATGAAGATCACGCACACGGTGTGAGAAACATAGTTGTAAACCCAGAGTTGTTGTCACCAATAGCGAACTAATCTTGTTGCGTTGATTCGTAGTTAATATTTTGTAAAGGCGAGCCACTAGGTTCGCCTTTTTTGTGTCTTATCGAAAAACACGTTGGGTTTAGCTTTAGGGGCATGCCTCGTGGGGAAATTACGTGTGACACTTATTCAAAACATGAGTCGTGTGAATCGTTCTTAGTTAAAAACGCTGTTAGTCAAACAGTCTCTTAGACAAAAACGTTCTTTACCCGAATCGGGGCTCCATGATACGTTCGAAAATTATAATGTTGAATGATATTTGAGGGACGGAAGATGTCACTAGAAGGCGCAGTTACATTCTTTATTGCCATGTTTATATTTGGTATTACTCCGGGGCCTGGCGTATTTGCCATTTTAGCTCGCGGTATGGTTAATGGTTGGCGAAAGTGCATCACTCTTTCGTTAGGAATGATATGCAGTGATCTGATTTATCTTGCGCTTGCCTGTTTTGGCCTAGCGACGATTGCTGAGAACTGGTCGTTTGCTTTTGAGGTGATTCGTTACGTTGGTGCCGCTTATCTGATTTACTTGGGCTACAAGATGTTTAAGAGCCTACCTGAAGTGCAAGGTTCTGCGGAGCTCGCAGCCAAGCAAAGCCAAAAATCAGAACTCGCCAGTTTCGCGCAAGGCTTTTTGATCTCAGCATCAAACCCGAAAGTGATTCTGTTTTATATTTCATTCTTGCCTACGTTCATTGACCTGACGGTTTTGCAGTCGCAAGATATCATATTGGTTTCGGTTTTAGCGGCGGTTGCTCTGATGTCTGGTTTAATGCTCATTGCAATGGGCGCGGGCAGAATGGCCAGTTTACTTAAAACGCCACGCGCACATAAAAGGTTAAACCAAAGTGCAGGTGGAATAATGATTGCAGCTGGCTCATATTTGGCGATAAATCGGTAGACATAGCTTGTTAAGCTCGATTCTTTAAGCTCGACTCATTAAACAAGAAGGCGAACCGATGGGTTCGCCTTTTTCGTTATAGATGTACGCTTTGTTAGTAAATCTAAGCGTCTACAAAAATCACTTCACCAGTAAGGAAGCCATCGACTGAGCGCTCGAATGCTTTGCCGACTAACTTGCTTGGTACGGGCTCAAAACCTGGCATCATTTCACCGTAAACATCCCACGCTTCAGCGAGCACGGTCGGGTTGATGACATTGATGCGTGTGTTTCTTGGCATCTCATAAGCGACACACTTTACGAAGGTGTCAATCGCGCCGCTGGTGGTTGCGTCTGCAATAGCGAAAGGGATTGGCTTCACGTTCAAAATACCGCTAATCAGTGTAAATGAACCACCATCAGCAATGTATTTTTGGCCGATGCGAACAAGATTAATTTGTCCCATCATTTTGCTCATTACTGTGGTCACCCACTGTTCTTCTGTCATATCTGCAAAGGTGTTGTATTCACAAAGGCCGACTGTGTTCACAACCGCATCAAAGTGTCCCACATTCTTGTAAAGCGCTTCAATCGACTTTGGGTCGGTGATATCAACAATATGGTCGACATCGCCAGAGCGACCCGCTGTGATTACGTTGTGATTGCCTAAGCCCATTAGTGCTGCTTGACCCATCTTGCCACGTGCGCCAATTAGAATGATTGTTTTCATGTTGTTCTCCGATCTGTATGTGTTTCGTTTCGATGGAGGAACTTTAACTAAATGACTAAACAAGTAGAAACAAAGCTTAATTGTGAGTGTTACTGGTTTTTCTTGTGCAGTGTTACACTCATATAGAATCCAATTTCACGGAAGTAGGTAAGTGTGAGCAAATTAGATCGATTAGACATAAAGCAACTCAGGGTTTTCCAAGCGCTAATACGTGAAGAGAACGCGTCTAAAGCTGCCAACCAATTAGGGATGACTCAGCAAGCCGTCAGTGAACATTTAAAGAAACTGCGTGAAGTCTTCGACGACAGGTTGTTTGTAAGAAAGACAAATGGGTTTGTTCCAACGACATTTGCTCAAGAACTTTCTGTTGGTGTGGATCGTCTGCTTATCGATTTCAACTTGCTGTTATCAAAGACTAATTTTGTGCCAGAGAAAGCAAAAGGGACGTTTGTGATTGCGGCGACAGATTATGCCCAGCAGATTATTTTACCGAGCTTGATAGCAAAGCTAAGGGAGCGAGCGCCGGAATTAAAGCTGATTGTGCGTGACTTCGAAATCGATAACCTGCACGAGTTAATGGAAAGCGGTAAGGTCAATTTAGCTATCGCATTCCCTGATTACATTCCAGATAGCTATAAGGTCATTAAGCTGTTTGAAGAGCACCATGTTTGCGTCACTTCACCTCATTCCTCTATCGCTCAAACAAACCCTTCATTAGAAGAGGTCGCGAGTTATCCGACGATCATCGCTTCACCATCTCGCCCAAACTTTAAAGGGTCGATTGACGAATGGTTTGGGAAGTTCGGTTTAAAGCGCAATGTTGTGGTGTCTGCTCCGTGTTTCTCCATCGTACCCATGTATCTAAACACCACTGACTCGATTGCCTTCCTACCATCCAGAGCGATAGAAGGGCTGAATCTCGTCACTCTTCCAATGGAGCAATCACCAGAGAGTTTCGATGTGGTAGCTGCATGGCACCCAAGATACAACGATGATCCGCTGCAAAAGTGGGTCACATCTTTGTTAGAAGTTGAATAGTCAGGAACAAGAAGTCGTTTCAGTCGATCATTGGATCATGCGTGGGCTCAAAGAAATGGATCAAACTTAATCAGTGTCTAACTCAAGTTCTTCCTACAATATTACTGATAGAAAACCCATTCACGCCTTATGTGACAATGCTCCCAGTAAGTATGAGAGATTTAAAGTTATAAAATTGACTAAATCTAGATGGGTTATAGAAAATTAAGTTGAGTTTTAAGTGTGCTATTCAAGATGTATAGTTGGTGATAATTCATTGAGTTATTGAATCTTTTAGTTATCAGATGATGTGGGTGTTATGAAGAAAAACGGCTTTACGTTAATGGAATTAATCATTGTTATCGTGATACTCGGTGTTTTAGCTGTGACAGCAGCCCCGAGGTTTCTTAATATCCAAGAGTCAGCGAGAGAAGCGGTACTTGAGGGCGTCGCTGGTGCGATGGAAGGAGTCATCACTCAGGTAACCTCTAAGGCTATTATTGTTGGGCTAGATCCGGCTGCCAGCAACCCAAGTGATCAAAGTAACTATGTTATCGATTTTGGTATCGGTAGCGTTGAGGTCGACTGGGGGACACTTTGTCCTGAAAGCCGAGGGGAGTCTGGCGACAAATTGAATATGCTCGATTTTCTTACCTTGTCAGATGATGACAGCTTAACGTCTGACTTTGCTAATAGGTATACAGTGGTTGGTTATGAATACCCGTTTACCACTGGAGATCTTGGCGGCGCGATAATAGACGATCTTCCATCTGGTTGTTATGTTCTCTATGACTCTTTTGGTGGTAGAACGAGTGGAGATACATGTCCAGCTGATGGTTGTGTATGTACAGTTCAAGTAGTTAACGATGAGTGTTAAACCGAACACATGAACTGATTTATGAAAATTCAATAAAAAAGCGCGTTATTGCCGAGTAGCAATAACGCGCTTTTTTGTATTAGCTTGATGATTTGTCTTAGTTTGCCAATGGAGAACTTGCTGGTGGCAAGTCACGCTTCTTAATCACGTATCGCAAGCGAATTAACATCAGTGTCGCTGAAACGCTCAAGCCCGTAAGAATACCAATCCAAAAGCCTTCTTCACCCATTGCAGGAACAATGTGGTCTGTTAAGCCCAACACCATACCCAGTGGTAGTGCTAAGCCCCAGTATGAAGCGATAGCTAAGATCATCGGGATCTTAGTGTCTTTATAGCCCCGCAGTGCGCCGTTAGCAGACGTTTGCAATGCATCGCTGAATTGGTACATCGCCGTAAAGGTCAACAATACCGCTGCCGTTGCGCTAATTGCAGGGTCGGTGGTGTAAAGCCTAATGATCCACTCAGGGAACAGAAGGAACATCGCAACTGAAAGTAATGAAATCAACGCCGCAACCAAGATACCGACTTTGCTGCGTTCAATTGCGCCAAGCTCGTCTTTCTCGCCTAGTGCATGTCCAACACGAATCGTAATGCCAAAAGAGATACTCATCGGAATCACGTAAGTTAGGCTTGAGATGTTAAGTGCAATTTGTGCGGCTGCCACGTTCTCTGCACCAATACGACCAATCATCAGTGCGATTACCGCAAAGATACTGCCACATACCGCGATGTTCATCCCGATAGGTAAACCTAATCTTAGAAGGTGAAGCATCTCTTTTGCTTTTGGCTTAGCGTCTGAAAACTTGATGATGGTCTTGTAGTGGTGATGACCTTTAATGTAGGAATAGAGCATTCCCGACATTAGCCAATACACTAAACTTGTCGCCCAGCCACAACCCACAGCGCCCATTTCAGGGAAACCAAACTTACCGTAAATAAGCACGTAGTTGACCGGAATATTCACCAACAAACCAACCACTGAAATGATCATCGGTACTTTGGTGTTGTTCATACCCTCACAGAAGCCGTTCAAGGTGTAGAACAGGGCAATACCCGGTACACCAAAGGCTAGGGCAAAGGCATAGTCGCTACCAATTGGGATGATCTCGGCGGCTACACCAATCCATTCTAAGATCGATTTCGCACTCACCAAATAAGCGATGAGGAGCACACTCGCTATTAATGCTAGCCAAACCATCTGGAAGAATTCAACAGAGATACTTTGAAAGTCACGTGCGCCGCGGTGGTAAGCGACAACAGGCGTTAACGCCATAATCACGCCACGTAGCAACAACAACACGGGAATCCAAAGGCTGGTGCCAAGTGCAATAGCGGCGAGGTCGGCAGGGCTTACTTGGCCAGCCATTGTCGTATCGACAAATCCCATCGCTTGGGTAGCTATTTGAGTCAAAATGATTGGAATCGAAAGATGCATAAGTGCACCCGATTCACGAGTAAAAGGACGAAATTTCGTTAGCATGGAAGTTCACAACACCAATATAAATACACGAATGATGGCAGGATGGCCGGTGTGCATTTTAGGATGTGCCCCGTTGGGCGGGCGACAATATAAACACCTTACCGTATAGGGTCAAGCTTTGGATTTCTAGAGTTTAACTTGCTCTGAAATAGGGAAGGGTTCTGAGGGTTAAAACACAGTTAAAAAGCGCATAAGTTTATGATTTGTTGGGCGTTATATTGGTTAGGTAATTTCTGTATTTGCTACGCTTATCACTAAGGTTACAGTATAAGTTATTGTTATGGCTCAACTAAAATTAGTACAATTGGTGGCATAAAAAACTAGATAGAAAGATTCTGTATTTAAATGCAGAACTTTTCGGTCTAATAGCTGTTAACTGTACAGGTAAATATGAAAGTTACTAAAAGCTCTAGGCATTCGAAGATAACAGGTGATTTTACAGAGAACCTTGTTCTTTACTGGTTATCTAAATATGGTTTTGAAAGTACAATTGTCGATCATACTGGTATCGATATTATTGCTAGAAACCCAAATAATAATGAATTAATGGGGATCTCTGTAAAATCTCGTTCAAGAAATACAGGGAAAGAAAAACAGTATCTAAGCATTGGGAATGATCATTTTCCTAAAGTAGAGGCTGCTTGCACCGCTTTTGGTTGTATTCCATATTTTGCAATCGTAATTGATGAACTAGATACGATAAAAGTATTTATTACCTCGATGGAGCATTTATTAAGTTTACATCCTATGAGAAAAAAGTGTTCTGGTTGGAAGATGACAGATAAGTGGGTATTGCAATATGAGAAAGATCCAAAAATAAAAATGTTTGAATTTAAGCATTCAACAAGTACCTGGTGGTAAGTACAGTTAACAAGTCATTTAAATGGAAAATTAACAGTTGGCCATCGCTTCGCGATTATAGCCAACCATTAATTTCCACTTAATGAGGCGCTAGGAGGATATATGGATAGTGCATTATTAAAAATTCAAAGAGCAGAGAAACATTATAGTGAACTCTCTGTTCTATTTGTGAAGAAGAAACCTTTTCGATATTTTTTAGAAACCAATTGTAAAACGGGTCAACGAGCAACATTTGCAAAAAGAGATATAGTGGTGGTTAACGATGCTGCAATAATTATTGGAGACATAATTCATAATCTTAGAGCTGCAATTGATCATACATATTGGAACTGTACATCTGATTTTGCAAAGTCTGAAGGTGAAAAGAAGAGTATCCAGTTCCCAATAACATCTAATGAAGATGCATTGCAGAAGTCTATTCTTCCTGGATTGCCGAAAAGGGTTTCTGAGTCCTTTGCAAAGGATCTAGCATCCTTAAAACCATATCGAGAAAATGGGAATAAATTACTTTGTGCTATTCATGATCTGGATGTAATGGATAAGCATAAACTTCTAATACCAACCGGTAATTTTACAAAAATAACTAGCGCCATGTTGCAACAGCAAGTTCCTGATTTTCCCTCGGGTTTGATGGGTGTTGGAATTGGTAACTGTCATCGTGATGTAGTTTGGCATATCAAGCCTATGACTTGGACTCAACGACGAAAAGCAAGAATACCTGCTTCTAACATAATAGAGAAAGAGTTAAATGTGCCCGTAGACATCATTCTTAACGATCTTGATTTCTCCAAACCAGCTTTAGAGGTTTTGAAAGAGCTGATTGAAGTCGCTAAAAACGTCGTAAATGTCTTAAAAGAAAGTGTTGAGCCCAAAGAGCTAGTCAAATCCTCCTAACAAACGACTATGGCGCCAATATAAATTTGGCGCTATCCATCTATCAGTAACTTCAAACCTAGCGCTGTATCAGCCTCTTACTGCCACAGAGCCAGCAGAAACACAAAAAGTCCAATCCCAAGCGTGACTTTTAGAAGTAAGCCAAGAGGGGCTCCACCTTTTGGCGCTTTGTTGCAACATCCCATAATCGTTACCTCATTCATCGTTGGATTCATTTCACCATAAACCTTTCCCTTACGGTAAGGTCAATGCATTTGTTAGCCTCAGATTTCAGAAAACAAAAAGGCGAACCGTTTGGTTCGCCTTTTGTTATGTTTTTCTGCTTAGCGCCGCTACGAATTAGTCTTCGTAGTTATCGATGCTTGGGCAAGAACAGATTAGGTTACGGTCGCCGTATACGTTGTCTACACGGTTAACAGTAGGCCAGTACTTCGAGTTCTTCGTTGCTTTCGATGGGAAGCAAGCCAGTTCGCGAGAGTAAGGGCGATCCCATTCTGCGCCTGAAAGGTCAACTTGTGTGTGCGGTGCGTTCACTAGAGGGTTGTTGTCTAGTGGCCATTCACCCGCTTTCACTGCTGCCATTTCGTGACGGATTGCGATCATCGCTTCACAGAAACGGTCTAGCTCTTCTAAATCTTCTGATTCAGTTGGCTCTACCATTAGTGTGCCAGCTACTGGGAAAGACATAGTCGGCGCGTGGAAACCGAAGTCCATTAGACGCTTAGCAATATCTTCTTCGCTGATACCTGTGTCTTCTTTAAGCGGACGAATATCGATAATACATTCGTGTGCTACGCGGCCGTTAGTGCCACGGTAAAGAACAGGGTAGTGAGGACGTAGTTTTTCCATCACGTAGTTCGCGTTCAGAATCGCGACTTTAGTCGCGTCTGTTAGGCCAGGTTCGCCCATCATTGCGATGTAAGCCCAAGAGATAGGTAGGATTGAAGCACTACCTAGATCTGCAGCTGATACCGCGTAGTCAGAACCTTGTACACCGTTTTCGATGTGACCTGGTAGGAAAGGCGCTAGGTGCGATTTAACACCGATAGGACCCATACCCGGACCGCCACCACCGTGTGGGATACAGAATGTTTTGTGTAGGTTCAAGTGAGATACGTCTGAACCGATGAAGCCAGGTGAAGTTAGACCTACTTGAGCGTTCATGTTCGCGCCGTCTAGGTAAACCTGACCGCCCGCTGCGTGTACTTGTTCACACACTTCTTTCACTTGCTCTTCGTATACGCCGTGCGTAGAAGGGTAAGTGATCATGATGCTTGATAGGTTTTCTTTGTGCTTCTCGATTTTCGCTGCTAGATCTGTCATGTCGATGTTGCCATCTTCATCACACTTAACAACCACTACCTTCATTGAAACCATTGATGCTGTTGCAGGGTTAGTACCGTGCGCAGAGCTTGGAATCAGACAAACGTTACGGTGAGCTTCACCGCGGCTTGCGTGGTAACGTTGAATCGCGATTAGACCTGCGTATTCGCCAGATGCACCAGAGTTAGGCTGTAGTGAGAAATCGTCGTAACCGGTGATTTCACATAGCTTCTCTTTAAGATCTTTCGCTAGCGCTGTGTAACCCGCTGCTTGATCAAGAGGTGCGAATGGGTGAATTGAACCAAACTCAGGCCATGTTACTGGAATCATCTCAGCAGCAGCGTTCAGCTTCATCGTACAGCTACCCAGTGGGATCATGCCGTGCGTTAGTGAGAAGTCTTTGTTCTCAAGCTGTTTTAGGTAACGCATCATTTGCGTTTCGCTGTGGTGCGTATTGAATACTGGGTGAGTTAGGAACTCAGATTCACGACGGCAGTTTTCTGGAATTGCTGCAAACTCATTTGATGCAATGTCAGAAGATAGTGCTTGAACGTCTTCTTTCACGTCGAAGATTGCGAACAATGCGTTCACGTCGTCGATCGTTGTTGTTTCATCTAAGCTGATACCGATCTTACCTTTAAGAAGGCGAAGGTTGATGTCTGCTGCTTGCGCTTTCGCGTACAGTGCATCTGTCTTCTCTTCAGAGTTGATCGTGATGGTATCAAAGAAGCTGTTGTTCGTTAGCTCGTAGCCCGATTTAGTCAGGCCTGCCGCTAGGATAGCTGTCATGTGGTGTGTACGACGAGCAATAGTACGTAGGCCTTCTGCACCGTGGTAAACCGCGTAGAAAGACGCCATGTTTGCTAGAAGTGCTTGAGCTGTACAGATGTTCGATGTCGCTTTCTCGCGGCGGATGTGTTGCTCACGAGTTTGCATTGCCATACGTAGCGCTTGGTTACCGTGAGTATCGATAGATACACCGATTACACGACCTGGCATTGTACGCTTATGCTTTTCACGAGTACCCATGAATGCAGCGTGTGGACCACCGTAACCCATAGGAACGCCGAAACGTTGCGCTGAACCGATTACTACGTCTGCGCCCATTTCGCCCGCAGGCTTAAGTAGAGCAGAAGCAAGTAGGTCAGTAGCAACCGTTACAAGTGTTTTGTTTGCTTGAGCTTTCGCAATGATGTCTGTTAGGTCACGAACTTCACCCGTTGTACTCGGGTATTGAAGAAGCGCACCAAATACGTCTTGCTCTGGAAGTGTTTCAAGAGCACCAACCATTACTTCAAAACCGATGTACTCAGCACGAGTTTTAACAACTTCTAGTGTTTGAGGGTGAACATCGTCAGCAACGAAGAATACTTTGCTCTTGCTTTTGCCAGCACGCTTACACAGTGTCATAGCTTCGCCAGCCGCTGTCGCTTCATCAAGAAGGGATGCGTTCGCGATTTCCATACCTGTTAGGTCCATTACCATTTGTTGGTAATTGAGTAGAGCTTCAAGACGACCTTGAGAAATCTCTGGTTGGTATGGTGTGTAAGCTGTGTACCAGCCTGGGTTCTCTAAAACGTTACGTAGAATAACGTTTGGAGTGAATGTGTTGTAGTAGCCTTGGCCAATGAAAGTACGTTTCACTTGGTTTAGGTTAGCGATCTCTTTAAGAGAGGTCAGCATGTCCATTTCGCTCAGAGGCGCAGCAAGTGTCATTGGTTTTTCAAGACGGATTTGTGCAGGAACCGTTTCGTCGATCAGTGCGTCTAAGCTAGTCGCGTTGATCGCATCAAGCATTTTCTGCTGGTCTGCTTTATTAGGGCCGTTATGACGAGCAACAAACTCGTTTTGAGTACCCAAGTCTTTTAGTAATTGGCTTTGAAGTAATTCAGTCATGATATGTTCTACTTTCTCTTTGGAGCCGTGAGCTAGCCCCTAAAATTAAGCTGCTCTAAAGAGCAGCTTTATCGTAATGAGGAACCTATTAGTCTTCTTCGATAGAGCTTAGGTATTCTTCCGCATCTTTAAGGTTGTTTAGTTCAGACGCATCAGACATCTTCACTTTAACAATCCAACCACCTTCATAAGATTCTTCGTTAATTAACTCAGGGCTATCTTCTAATTCTTCGTTGATTTCTACAATTTCGCCAGAGATTGGTGCGTAGATATCAGAAGCTGCTTTCACTGATTCAACTAGAGAGAAGCTTTCGCCAGCTTCGATTTCGTCTCCAGTGTCAGGCAGGTCAACAAACACAACGTCACCTAGCATCTCTTGAGCGTGCTCAGAAATACCGATAGTTACAGTACCGTCACCGTTGTCTTTTACCCACTCGTGGCTGTCTGCAAACTTTAGTGTATTGTCCATTGCTTATTCTCCAAAAATTTATGAGGTTTTAATTTAAATCTTAAAAACGGTTTAACGATAAAGAGGGAAGCGTTTGCAAAGCTCTTTAACTTGCTTGCGAACACGTTGCTCAACTTCAGCGTTGCCTTCAGGGCTTTCAACTAAGCCATCAAGTACATCGCCGATCCATTCACCGATAAGTTTGAATTCTTCAGTGCCAAAACCACGACTGGTTCCAGCTGGCGTACCTAAACGAATACCCGAAGTAATCATAGGCTTCTCTGTGTCGAATGGTATGCCATTTTTGTTACATGTGATCCCTGCACGCTCTAATGCTTCTTCAGTTACGTTACCTTTCAAGCCCTTAGGACGAAGGTCAACCAACATTAGGTGCGTGTCTGTTCCGCCAGTCACAATGTCACAACCGCGAGTTTGCAACACTTCAGCAAGAACTTTTGCGTTGTCGATCACTGAATCAATATAAGTATTAAATTCTGGGCCAAGTGCTTCGCCAAACGCTACTGCTTTAGCCGCGATAACGTGCATTAGTGGACCGCCTTGAAGGCCAGGGAACACTGCAGAGTTGATCTTTTTGTTGATGTCTTCGTGGTTCGTAAGAATCATACCGCCGCGTGGGCCACGAAGTGTTTTGTGCGTTGTTGTTGTAACAACGTGTGCGTGTGGTAGTGGGCTAGGGTGAGCACCTGTCGCGATAAGACCCGCGATGTGTGCCATATCGACCATTAGGATAGCGCCAACTTCGTCAGCGATTTCACGGAACTTAGCGAAATCAATAACGCGTGGAATAGCACTACCACCAGCAATAATCATTTTAGGTTGGCTTTCGATAGCTAAAGCGCGAACGGCTTCGTAATCGATTTCTAGAGTTTCGCGGTCTACGCCGTATTGAACTGCGTTGAACCACTTACCAGACATTGCAGGGCGTGCACCGTGTGTAAGGTGGCCACCAGCATCTAGAGACATGCCTAGGATAGTGTCGCCAGGTTGAAGTAGGGCAAGTTTAACTGCACCGTTTGCTTGAGCGCCTGAGTGAGGCTGTACGTTTACGTATTCGCATTTGAATAGTTGCTTCGCACGTTCAATCGCAATCGCTTCAACTGTATCTACATGTTCACAACCACCGTAGTAACGGCGGCCTGGGTAGCCTTCAGCGTATTTGTTTGTTAGGCAAGTGCCTTGAGCTTGCATTACTGCTTTAGAAACGATGTTCTCAGAAGCAATAAGTTCGATTTGTTCATTTTGACGAGTGTTCTCTGCTTGGATGCCAGCAAATACTGCATCGTCTGTTCCAGATAGGTTCGTAGTGAAAAAACTGTCTAAGCTATGGTTTTGGTAAGCGTTCATTGTCGAGACCTTTCATTAAGCTAATGGTGATTGTTTTTATAGTCCATTAGGTCTTACGTTGATTTCTGCATCGGTATCGTTTGCGCTATATAGGTATAGATAAACGTGAATTGCGTTATAAATATACTCTTACAGCGTCTAAGCGATCGTTGTAGGGTCAATGCAGCACGAATTGTTTCCCAAAAAGTTCGGGTAAAAAACAGCTCTTACAAATGTTAAATCTATCATTTGCTGCAAGCTGAAGTAGCATCTCTTCATCTAACAAGTCGATAACATAGCTCCGATAAAATCAATTTTCAACAAAAATTTCCAATAGGAAACAACTTTTCTTGTTTTGCTACGGGGAGCACGCTTTATTTCTCTGTGTGCTCTTTAATCAACAAAGCGCTTCATGCAACAATGAAATTAATAGACAGGAAGCAAGAAATTAATGAGGGACCTATGTCAGAAGACATTTATGATGAGTACCCATCTTTAACGTTGGCGAAGGAAACGTTAGACCAGAATATTGAACCGCTTAGGCTTGGCCAGCGCATTAAAGATATCCGCGGCAAGCTTGGGATCACGCTAGAAGAAGCAAGCCAAAGAACAGGCTTAGCGCGTTCTACGCTCAGCAAAATTGAGAACGAACAAATCTCGCCAACCTTTCAGGCTATGCAAAAACTGGCGATGGGTTTGCAAATTGATATGCCTCAACTCTTTGAACCACCAAGGAAAAAAGTTGCAACAGGACGTCGTGACTTAACCAAGGCTGGCCAAGGTAAACCACACCCAACACCGACTTATGAGCATGAGCTGCTTGCCACCGAGCTGTCTAATAAGAAGATGATGCCGTTCAAGAGCCGCGTGCGAGCGCGTACTTTTGAAGAGTACAATGATTGGGTTCGCCACGACGGGGAAGAGTTCTTAATGATCATCTCTGGGGATGTGATGTTCTACTCAGAATTCTATGAACCCGTACCGATGAGTGAAGGCGATAGCATGTATTACGATGCCAATATGGGTCACATGTTGATTTCTACTAGTGCAGAAGACGCACTCATTTTGTGGGTGACTGCAAAATAAATTAACAATCTCAGAATTTCTTATAGTGAATGCAAACGTTTGCTTTTGTTTCGAACGTTAGACAATAGACGCGATATTGGTGTGATAATCATCAATATCGCGTTTTTGTATGTACCGAATAATTGTTTTTAAATTGTTAAATGTCACATTTTGAGCTGTTTGACTATTGTTAAGGGTGTAAAACTGACGCAGGCTTGTTTATTATAGTGAACACGGTTTACTCATGTTGATTGAAGTTTACTGAAGTGAATTCTTAGAAAGTGACTTGTAGAGCTTTTGTACAGCTAACCTGATTTATCAAGCTAACGATATAAGCCTATATAAAAGACATCACTTTTTACTATCTACTGTTTCTAAGGTTAAGACGCCAAGGTTACTGACGCGAATACGCTGAGGTGACTAATGATGAAACTTATCGTTAGAAGCGACTCTAAATAGAGATATAAGCGGCAGACTCGATTTGGAAAGCCTGCAACGCTTCATGGAGAAGAAAATGACTCAAGAACACGCTAATCAAGACCTACTAACAACACCACTGCATGCACTTCACGTTGAAGAGGGTGCAAAAATGGTTCCTTTCGCTGGCTACGATATGCCAGTTCAGTATCCACTAGGTGTAAAGAAAGAGCACTTACACACTCGTGATGCTGCCGGTCTTTTTGATGTTTCTCACATGGGGCAACTTCGTCTTCATGGCGCGAACGCAGCTGCTGTCTTAGAATCTTTGGTTCCTGTAGATATTATTGACCTTCCTTCTGGTAAACAGCGCTATGCGTTCTTTACTAACGAGCAGGGCGGCATTATGGATGACCTGATGGTTGCTAACCTAGGCGATCACCTGTTTGTTGTTGTGAATGCAGCATGTAAGACACAAGATATCGACCATCTAACTGCGCACCTTCCAGCTGACGTAGAAATGGAAGTGATTGATGATCGCGCTCTATTAGCACTTCAAGGCCCTAAAGCGTCTGA
Source organism: Vibrio lentus (assembly GCF_002875945.1). Lineage (GTDB taxonomy): Bacteria > Pseudomonadota > Gammaproteobacteria > Enterobacterales > Vibrionaceae > Vibrio > Vibrio apostichopi. The sequence goes on along the minus strand of NZ_MCZK01000102.1, from coordinate 37,895 downwards.
AGTTTTAGCTCGTTTCCAACCAAGCGTTGCTGACATGCTGTTCATGGACGTTCAAAAAGTTGATATCGACGGCGTTGAATGCATCGTGAGCCGCAGTGGTTACACAGGTGAAGATGGCTACGAAATCTCAGTACCGAACGATCACGCTGAAGCACTTGCTCGTAAACTAACATCAGAAGCAGAAGTAGAGTGGATTGGCCTTGGTGCTCGTGACTCACTTCGTCTTGAGTGTGGTCTATGTTTATACGGTCACGACCTAGATACAACAACTACTCCAGTTGAAGCTAGCCTTCTATGGGGTATTCAAAAAGTTCGTCGTGCTGATGGTGAACGTGCAGGTGGCTTCCCTGGCGCTGATATCATCCTTGAGCAAATCGCGACTAAAGACGTTCAACGTAAGCGTGTTGGTCTAGTGGGTCAAACTAAGGCTCCAGTACGTGAAGGCGCTGAGCTGTTCGATGCTCAAGACAACAAGATTGGCGTTGTAACAAGTGGTACAGCGGGCCCTAACGCTGGCAAGCCTGTTTCTATGGCGTACGTTCGTACAGACCTAGCAGCAATTGGCACTGAAGTATTCGCTGACGTTCGTGGCAAGAAGCTACCAATGACAGTAGAAAAAATGCCATTTGTACCTCAACGTTACTACCGTGGCTAATCTCTTTTAAGAGAAACCACCAAGCTTAACGAAAAGCCTATTGTTTGCTTCTCTGTATCGAGAAGTTTAATGGTAGGCTTTTTTGTTTTTTGCAACGTATAAAACTTAGGATGATGAGCTAAGGTAAGTTGTTTATAAATTCGTTTATAAAATGAGAGATGTGGCCATATCGTTACAAATACTTACTATAATGATGATTAGTACGTGTTATGGTGGCGATTCATCAATTTTGTAAATAAGTAGTAGGGGTTACAAGGAGTTATCTATGAATGAGAACCATACAATGAGTCCGGTTCGTAAGACCGTTCTTGGGCTTTTAGCGCCATTAATCTATACATCAAGTGTTATGGCGACAGAAAACTCGATCGAAAGTACTCCTGACGCGAGCGTAACACCTTATATTGTGAATGGTAGTGACGCCACAGTAGCTGAGTTTCCTTCGATGGCCAGCCTGTTCATTGACCGCATAGATTATGACGGTACCTATTCAACTGGCCCATATTGTGGTGCGACAATTTTGGATCCAACGCATATCCTAACGGCTGCGCACTGTATTTATGGTGATGAGAACGCTCAGTTATTTACTGTTGTCGTCCCGCAATTACAAGACACTTCTCAGTTCCCAAATGGAAGCATTGAAAAAGTTCGTGTATCTGAGGTTTACTATCGCAGCGATTATTCAAATGCGTTGAGCGACTTATTACGTAATGATATTGCAATATTGAAGCTAGAAAGTTCTCTCAATATCGATGCTGTAAATGATGTGATCTATCCCCTTGGTTTTTCTACTGATCTTTATCGTAGTTCGTCAGAAAATTTTGTTGCCGTTGGTCACGGTGATACGCGTTCTGGATTTGACAGTACGACTATATTGCAAAAAGCAGCTCTTAAGTATGTAGACAAAGCAACATGCATAAACGCGTTTACGGATGGTTCAGCTTTAACTGATAGCCAAATATGTTTTAACGGCGATTACAGCCCATTTACCGGGCTATTTAATGGTACGTGCCAAGGCGACTCCGGAGGTCCAGTCTATTGGCAAGATGGTTCAACCTATAGACAGGTAGGTATTACCAGTTTTGGCCCAGATACTTGTGGTGGTAGCTCTACCGTGACATCGGTATTCACCGAAATATTAGACTATAAAACTTGGATCGACAGTGTTATCGCTGGGACTGAAACCGCTAAATTTGTTTCAACAGACGCGAAACGTACTGCTTATGCTGGCACAAGTTCGTCTAGCTCTGGTAGCAGTGGTGGTAGTGTTTCATTTGGTTTGCTAGGTATGTTGATGTTGTTCGCGGGTCTTAGAAAAGCCGTGTTACGTTAGAACTTCAATGTTTTGAACAAGTCGACGCTTTATCTAACGATAGCGTCGACTTTTTTATCTCTGCAGGTTTATCTGTTTAATCATTTACCCGCTTAGTTGCTTAGTTATTTAGCTGCTTAATTCTACAACCGCTTTTCGGCTGTACCTTTCTAGAATCTCATCCATCTCTTTTATCGCATCATTGATGCTTTTGATGCCGCCTTGCGCGACACCTTTTTCGCTTGGGTTCAATGCAGAAAAAGCCCGTTTTAATTCCTTATCTTCCAACATGTTCCCGTGCAATAACACTTCTTTGTAGGTGAGTAGCCTATGCTGTACCGCGATAATTTGACTGCGGGTATTGTCTGATTCTAAAGCGTGCTTTATGCATGGAAATGCCAATGTATAACGATTCGCAATTTCCAATTTGACGTCTTTGTTATTCGCAATTTGCAATTTCTATTATTTCCCAACACTTGAGTAATCAAGTTTACTAGCCTGCACGTTCACGACCGATCAAAGTGTGAAAGTTTATGAAACGTAACGTTTTTTAATAATCGCATAATATGCCTTTGATGGCGTATGTAAACCGTTACGAGTCAATATGGTCTGCTTCTTGCTGAATTTAGGTCATAACTGTCTAGTTAGGAGAAGCTCATGTCACAAGAGCCCATCGTCATGGCGCTGATTGAGCGCAGGAAGCAAGCCAATTTGTCGCAAGAGAAGTTAGCATCAAGTGCAGGAATGAGTTTAAAAACCTATCAACGTATTGAGCGAGGGGAAGCTGACATCAAAATGTCTCAGTATCGTTCTATCACAAGAACCTTAAAAGTGACGGATTTGGATGTCGTGCTAGATATTGTTGGTGCAACGCAAGCAACTGCGGAAGATGTTGCAGCGGTCAGTCGGCTACTGACCAGCGAAGAGAGAATGTTGTTGATCAAACTGATTTTGTCGGTCAAAAAACAGCCGTAGCGATTTGGTCTAGTTTTGCTCTAATCGGTATCGTCTTTTATCTAAATAAATAGAGTTAGAACGGTTGTTTCATGGGTGACGTGTTCACTGGAGGACATGAAACAATTATTCTACTCTTCCACGCAGTTGTTTAGTGGTACTTCTTTGCTTCTTACCTTCTAAACGTCTTTTCTGAGAGCCACGTGTTGGCTTTGTCGCTCTTCTTACTTTTTGAACCTTTGTGGCTTCCAAGATCAATTCTTTCAAACGCACCAAAGCATCATCACGGTTTTGTTCTTGAGTTCTATACTGTTGCGCCTTAATGATAATCACGCCATCTTTAGTGATGCGGCTATCTTTGTGCGCTAGGAGTTTTTCTTTATAGAAATCAGGTAGGGTGGAGTGCTTGATATCAAAACGTAAATGTATCGCGCTCGATACTTTATTGACGTTTTGGCCGCCGGCTCCTTGTGCTCTGATCGCAGTTAACTGAAGTTCCCAGTCCTGAATCGAAACAGAGTTAGATATTTGTAACATAAACTTCCATTTTGAACGGTAATATGGGGTCATGATACTGAATATTGGTTATGGTATCAGTAACTTTCTTAAAGAGTGGTAGCAGTGATGAAAATAGATTTGACGGCGTATGAAGGATTAATCTTTGATATGGACGGTACGTTGATCGATACAATGCCTGCACATGTAAAAGCATGGCAACAAACGGCTGAAGAGTTCGGCTTTCATTTCGAGGCTTCTTGGCTGCACAGTTTAGGCGGCATGCCGAGTTATAAGATCGCGGGTGAGGTGAACAGTAAATACGGTTTGTCACTCGACCCACAAGCGGTATCTACGTTTAAGATGGCGTCGTTTGCGGCGATTGAAGACAAAGGCGATATTATCCCTTGTACGCATTCTCTTCTAATAGAACATCTAGGCAACAAGAAAATAGCGGTAGGGACAGGCAGCCAGCGTAAAAGCGCAGAACAGTTATTAGATAAAACGGATATCTTGAGCAAGCTGGATATCTTAGTGACAGCAACAGATGTGAAGAACCATAAGCCAAATCCAGATACCTTTCTGGACGCGTGTTTCGGTATGGGATTACAACCTAAGCAATGTGTTGTATTTGAAGATACTAATCTTGGTAAGCAGGCGGCTCATGCGGCGAACATGGATTGTATTCTGGTGGTCGAAGGGAATAAGTTAGAGTTCTATCCTGCACCAAGCTGATTGCTAAATTGTGATGTTACTGAATGATAAGGCTGCTAAGTCAATGGCTCTCGGTCTGATTAACAGCCTAATAGGAAGATGTAGATGTCTGTTAGGCGATTTCGCTCATTTCTTTGTCTAGAAATAAACAGACTTTGTTTCGACCTGCCGCTTTGGCCTCATATAACGCTAAATCGGCGCACTTGTAGTTAAGAGCAGGATCGCTGGTGATGTTAGTGATTCCGCCACTTACAGTCACTACGTTGTCGAGCTCAAGACTGACAGCAACTCTCAACCTGTTAAGGACGTATTCAGCTTCTTCTGTTGAGGTGTGAGGCAGAATAACACCAAACTCTTCACCACCAATACGAGCAACAAAATCGGTTTCACGACATTCGTATTGGAGCACTTTAGCGACCGTTTGAATGACTCGATCACCGTAGTCATGCCCAAATCGGTCGTTGATGCGTTTGAAGTAGTCAATATCCAAGATAGCTAAACAAGACTGCTCGCGAGTAGGGTAACGATTAACACGAGAGCATTCATCGCGCAGCTCAAGATCGAACTTACGGCGGTTCCAACAGCCTGCTAACGAATCTTTTTCACTTAGGTTTCTCAGTTTATTCTCGAGCTCTTTGTGTTTACTGATATCGACAAATGACGCGACATAAAACTGAATCACATCTTTTGAGTCTTTAATTGTTTGGATTCGCAGTATTTCAGTGATCAGAGAGCCGTCTTTACGGCGATTCACCACTTCACCTTCCCATACTCCAGTCTTAGTAATAATGCTCCACATCTTTATGTAGAACTCTTGATTGTAGCGACCAGAGGCAAACATTGAAGGTTGGTGACCTTTTACATCTTCTAGGCTGTAACCACTTACGCGGGTAAACTCTTGGTTTACTTTGATTATTCGGTTGTTTCTATCGGTGATGACCAAGGCCGACATACCATTCATTGCTGCTTTAGCCAGTTGGCTATCGATGCTGTTCTTCTTGTGGTTTCTATTCCAAAGCACAAACCCAGCAGAAATCATTGATATCAGTATCGTTAAGGTAATGATCTGTACGATGATTGCGTGATGCTCTTGTTGATACTGGTTATTAAACTGATGGTTTTTAACGTGAAGAACCATATAAATAGGCCCTTCAAACTGATCTATCTTAGGGCTGATATCCGAGTGGAAATACCAGTTTTCGCCATCAAAATAGCTAGAGGAAGTGTTGTCTTTAATTGCTTCCCATAACTCTGGATAGCGCTTGGCGTAAGTGATGTCAGCACGAGACTCAAGAACATGACCAAATGATTCTTCTGGGTCGGGGCCCATGATGACATGGCCGGTTTTATTGAGGAGTACAGGTACCGCAGAAGATGTTCCGATTTGATAATGCAGGCGATCATAAATCTCAAGCATATTGAGGTTTGCAATAAAGTAACCAATGATGCGATTTTTAGACGTTACAGGCGTCATGATACGAAGGGCCGGAATTAACGGATGAACTATTTCACCATTTTCGACTTCTAGATCGATACCATTTGAACTAACTTGCCCAATGTCTAATTTTTGAAGAGTATCGAAGTAACTGCGCGCTGATTTGTTTTGTAGTTCCTTGTCTGCAACGACTGTGGCTTGGTTGTCTTTGTAGTTGATGCGGAACACTTCATTTCCTTGAATGTCGAGATAACGAAGTTGTGAGTAATATTTTTGTCCACGAGCAAGCATCACCCACAAGTCTTGCAGCGCTTCTTTGTGAATCGTTGAGGGTTCTTCAATGGCACGAAGAAGGGTTTGTGAATTTGCTATAGAGGGAACGGAGTTAGATATCTGCTCCACGATGACAGAAAGCTCATGGAAGCTGTATTCAATTTGGTTTTGACTTGATTGCTTAATATTTAGCGTGTGCTGAGCATCTATCCGATCAAATTCAGAGTTAATATAGAGGGCAGGGACTAGTCCTAGGGCAAAAATGGTACATAGAAATTGGCTGACTAGTTTTTTTATACTCGTATTCATCACTGTCCTCAAAGAATCAGCGCAATACTATATATTTTATGGGGTTTTTAATGTGATCTTGACCCAGAACTTAAAACAAGCTTTGCATATACTCATGGTTTTAGTGCAACTTTTTGCAATTAAGCTTGCCAGTTGGACAATTAAGTACCATCAAAACTTTGCAGATCCGTTTGTGTTTAATTAAGTGTTTTGGGGTTGCTGATGGTCGTTCGGTTTGGTGGAAGTATATTGGGTTCAATAGGGATTCTATTGCAGAACTGCCAATAAGCGCAGTTAACATGTAACTGCGCTTATTTATGACTTATAAAGAATTAGTGAATTAATAAATCAGCTTAATCCAATAATGTTGCCATTGTCATCGATGTCTAGAGACATGAAGGCTGGTTTATCCGGTAAGCCAGGCATGGTCATTACATTGCCACACAAAGCGTAGATGAAACCCGCTCCGGCACAAAGCTTCAGTTCTCTAACGGGTACATCAAACTGGGTAGGCGCGCCTTTAACTTGTGCTTCTGTCGAAATAGATAGCGGTGTCTTTGCCAAACATACCGACAGGTTGCTGTATCCATGTTGGTTGAATTCAGCGAGTTGTTTCTTCGCTAAAGGTGATAGCGAAATACTTGCTGCACCGTAACCGACCTCGGCAACTGCCATTAGCTTTTCTTCTAAGCTCTGCTGCGACTCATAAAGCGGTTTAAAGTCGCTCTCGCTTTCACAAGCATTGATCACGGCTTGAGCTAACAACGTCGCACCTTCGCCGCCTTTACCAAAAGCTTCGCTGATTTCAACGGTCACATTCGGATCAAAATCGGTGATCAGCTGTTTCAACGCGTTCAATTCTTGAATCGAGTCTTGTGGGAATTGGTTGATGGCGACAACGGCAGGCACTTGGTATTGCTTAACGTTGTTGATGTGCCATTTCAGATTCTCAAAGCCAGCGATAAGGGCGTCTTGGTCATCATTGAAGATTGACTCTGGCAATGCGGTACCTGGTCTTAAATCGTATAAGCCTGAGTTGGCTTTTAGGCCACGTAGTGTTGCGACGATCACCGCGCAATCGGGTTTCTTATTCGATGCTTTAACCTTGATGTTGCACGCTTTCTCAAAGCCCATATCTGAGCCGAAACCGCCTTCAGTCACAACAAAATCACTCAGTTTGAGAGCAATCTTATCGGCAATAATTGAAGAGTTACCATGTGCGATGTTTGCGAAAGGCCCTGCGTGAATCAACGTTGGCACACCTTCAAGTGTTTGCATTAATGTTGGTTCAATTGAATCTTTCATTGTTACGGTCATTGCGCCTGCAACGTTGAAGTTATCTGCGGTTAATGGCATGCCTTGATGGTTATAAGCGAGTACCACACGACCAATACGTTTGCGCAGGTCTTGAAGGTCGTCAGCCAACGCAAGAATGGCCATGAGTTCTGAAGCGGCCGAGATATCAAAGCCATCTTCGCGTTCAAAACCGTTGATTGTTTTGTCTGCCTCGTTCTTACCGACAGTGATCATGCGCAGTGCACGATCATTATGGTCAAGCACGCGACGCCAAACGATTCTGCTTGGGTCTATATCTAGTGCTTTTAAGCCAGAGCGCGCTTCAAAGGCTTCTAACCCTTCACGTTGCTCATGATACAAACGAGCGTCAATAGCAGCAGAGGCGAGGTTATGAGCCGCTGTCACTGCATGAATGTCGCCAGTTAGGTGGAGGTTTAACTGTTCCATTGGCGCAACTTGAGAATAACCACCGCCAGCAGCACCGCCTTTGACACCAAATACTGGACCCATAGAAGGCTGACGAATACACGCCATCGCAGATTGGTTAATTTTAGCGAGACCTTGTGCAAGGCCAATTGTGGTGACTGTTTTACCTTCACCGAGTGGCGTAGGTGTAATAGCAGTTACAACGATTAATTTTCCGTCTTGTTGCCCAGACAGGCGTTCAAGGGAGCTTAAAGAAACCTTAGACTTATGGAGTCCTAGCGGTTGATGTTCATCTTGATTCAGGCCTGCTTGTTCAGCAACCTCACTGATGTTTTTAAGGGGAGTAGAGCGACAAATATCAATATCAGATAGCATATTTGATCCTTATATCAGAACCGAAAGGTGGTACGTAAACGTTTGCGTGGCGATAGTACTGTATAAATTTGCCAAGTAAAGGCAAACCACACGAATTATGTGCTGGAAGATAACAGATCTAAAGAGTCATTGCGCGAGATCAAATCTTAAACAAGCAAAATATTCGATTTGATTACCTCTAATTGTGTTTACATAAACTACGAATACAAAAATGGCTGCATATAGCAGCCCTTCGATAAATGGGTAATCTAACTCGGCGTTAACCTCAACCAGTCGACAACCTAATAGGGTCGATTAACGATCCCAATATGTTTCTTCTAAGCTATCTTCACGTTCCGGTAGGGCACGAGAAAGGCGAGGTGAGTGTTGAGTCAATACCTCGTAGCTTACGCGGTTGGCATACTTACAAATTTGAGACAGTGACGAGTATGTTAAACAAGCGTGTTCGTGTTTCTCTGAATTTGGCACATTCACGTGGTGATAGCTGTTTGCTGCCATATCGTGTAGCAGTGCTGAAAGTGCACCGTCGCCTGCGCCATTGGTGTTCTTAATCTCAAGTGGACCACCTAGGTAAGGGCCAATGTGAGAGTACACTTTTACTGGGTCTACACAGTCTTGCTTACGCATAGCACGGCTAAATTCAAACTTGTTGAACTCAGGGATGTTACCCGGTAACAGTGGCAGTGTGGTTTCACGTTTCGCTAGTTCGTCTGTGTAACCTGCCATGTACAGGCCAATAGGACCAGCAGTACATAAAACAAGGTCAACCCACTCAAGTGCTTTATTCGCTGCAAGTAATGGGTCTTTTTCACCGGTTAGTGCTTCACCTTCGTCTTCGTTCATCGCGACGATGGTGACGTTCTCTTTCAGGTATTCTTGCCACCATTCAGCGTTACCTTCGATCACGTATTTAGTACCAAGCGTCAGTACAACAGGCACATTGTGAGCTTTCGCATATTCAATCGCTTTTTGTACGGCTTTTGGCATTGGATCTTCAGGCTTGCCGCGCATTAGGTATGAAGACACAACCAAAGCAGATGCTTTTTCGAAAATTTGCTCAGGAATACTTTCAGGAAGCAGCTGATTCATGTGTCCTTCGTTGATCGCAAACGTACGTTCGCCATCTTCGGTAATTAGCGTGTAGCAACGACCAATTGGACCATCAACTGTTTGTAGGTGGTTTAAGTTCATGCGAGAAGAGGTACGGCAAAGGTAACGGTAACCAAACGAACCCACTTCGATTTTCTTAGACATAACGCCAAGCAGAACCGATTTGCTGTCTGCAAGAACAGAGTAGTTGTGCAGCGTATTACCAATGGTATCGCCAGGGTACTGATGCGTGATCAAACCACGTTCAACTAGCTCTTCGTACAGGGCATCGGCTTTACTTTCTTCCAGTACAAGCGAGTGGCCTTTACTCAGTTCGTATTTTTCAAGGAACGCGTTGTCAACACGGGCTTCGATATCAACAATAGTTTGACCTACGCCGACAATAGTCGCGCGATGCAACTTAGGCGTTTGTTGAATTTGGTTGACCAACGGATCACGGGCGTGAGTTGGAAAATAGTGCTTAGATTTACGCTGTCCAGGAAACTTCATATGAAAAATACAGTGAAAAAATTTTGCCGCATGATATCACATTTTGTTTCTGTTTCTTTCATTTTTATTACATTTTGAATCACCTGCACAATGTCTGTACAGGTGATTCAAGCTCATTATTCCGTAGGGACTAACGTAGCAGGATCAACGTAAGCCTTTGTACCCCATAGAGGAACAGTGGAAAGGCTGTGTTTGAAGCTGCCCTCTGTTTCTTTAGTGGTGTAAGACAAGTAGAGCAATGATTGATTCTCAGCGTCGTAGATGCGGCGAACTTTCATTGTTTTGAAAAAGATACTTTTCGATTTCTTAAATACCACTTCACCTGACTTACTCTTGTCTATTTGAGCAATCATTTCAGGTGTGATTTCACCGGTCTGACGACAAGAGATAGAGCTATCACTTGGATCCGATAGGCTAAGGTTAGCTTCGATAGATGCGATATGACAAGTTACACCTGCGATCTTATCGTCATCTAAAGAAGACATCTTGATATCCTTCATTGTGAAGAAACCAAGAGAAACGTCGCCAACCTCGTTGTCTGAGCAGCCTGCCAACAATGTCATGATACCAACTGCTATTAAGGCTTTTTTCATAAGAAGTCCTTTTTATTTATATAGTTCTGTTTACTATAGGAATATTGAAAGCTTGAATACGAGTGTAGAGCTTTTCACTGAGTTCTTAAAGGATGTTGTTGGAGAATGAAAAATATGAAGCATTTAAAGTACTTGTTGGCCTTGGTCATGCTCTGTATGCTCTCTGCTTGTAGCTCGGCACCTCAGTCGACCATATGTCTTCCAAATAACTGTGATATTTGGGGATACTAAACGTAGGTACTAATAGAATGAATAACGAAATACCTGAAAATGCACACAAGAAAAACCAATGGCTGTTCAGCCAACTCGACATTGCGTACCCCGCAAAAGAGAGCCTTCTCGGTCGAGACCTCTATAAAAGCAAACTTCCTCAGAAAACGTATCAATTCCTCCCGCAAGATCAAACACCTACCCAACTAGACGAATTACACAAAGTCGACTTCCATAAACTGACGGTTCTATTCTCGCTAAACCAAGCCAGCGCGTATCAAGATGAAAGCGAAAGAGCGCATATTTTGGAGTTTTTAAGCCAAATAATGCTGTCGGATGAACATGAGCTATATGTAGGTACCAAGAATGGTGATGTAGTGGCGAGTGCGATTGTTACAGCGACTGACGATTCAGTGCTGATCTCAGATGTCGTAAATCAGCATGACCAAGACGCTATTGGGTTTGCTAAACAGTTACACGAATTTTGGGCACAAGATCAAGTTTCTAGCCATAAAGTATGGTTCGAAAGCTAAAGAGTCTTTGAGAAAGCGTTAATCTGAGTACAATACACCGTCTTTTAAACAGGGTCCGGTATGTACAAGCTATTGATATCAATCGCTGTATTGTGTGTTAGCGCTTTTTCTACAGCTACTTACGCTAACAACTGGGATATCAAGCACATCCTAGTTATCCACTCTTATGGACCTTCCTATCAATGGACCGCCGATTTCCAAAAGGGAATAGATAGCGCGTTCAGTCAATCTCAAGTCGAAGTTAAACTTTCAATTGAATACCTAGATACCAAGCGTATCAACAGTCCAGAATATTACGACTCTCTAGTCAACTACTTTGAAGCTAAGTATTCGGGTTACCACCTGGATGGTGTCATTGTTACTGATGATAACGCTGCAAATTTTCTTGAATCCATCAGCTCTCTAATTAACCGAAATACACCGGTTGTTGCGGTTGGTATTAATGATACCAGTACCGACATGTACGCGATCACCGACAGAGCAACCGTGCTTCATGAAAATGATCATATTGACATTAACATCGAGTTGATTTCACAGTTAAGACCAAACCTTAAGAACCTGTACTTCGTAAATGATTACAGTGTCACTTCTGAGTTGATTCGCAAAGAAGTACAAAAGGTGATGGTTGATTTTCCCGATATCAATTTAGTTGAAATCCGAAACCAAACCCTTGAAGCGACGAGCCAGTACTTAAAAACTATCTCTGCTGATGATGCCGTTCTGCTCAGTCACTACAACACGGAACTTGGCCAAGGTGTTTATCACTCTTATCAAGAGATTGCTGAAACTTTGTCAGTATCGAGTGCGGCTTCTGTGTTCGCGCTATGGCAGTTTTATATCTTAGGTGATGTGTTGGGCGGTTACGTTAATCATTCGCAAAGCATGGGAGAAGAGGCCGTTGATGCGTTAGACAAGTACGTATCTCTTGGTTTCTCTGCACCATTGGTGCCGGGTGACAACATACGCTTTGTGTTCAATTATTCAGCGATGAAAAAGTTTGGTATCGGTGAGAGTGCGCTACCTGAAGAGTCGGTCGTTATCAATGAACCTTCTTCTTTTATTCGTAAGAACTTCCAACTGTTGATGGGTCTGACCATGGTGATTGCGGGTTTAAGCCTGATCATCTTGATGCAGTTCATTACCTTACGTCAGAAGAAAGAGCTGGCAAAGAAGAACAAACGGATCCTCGCTCTGCAGAAGCAAACGCTGAACGTTCAGAAAGACATGATTCATGTGTTAGGTGAAGCCATTGAAACGCGCTCGGGTGAGACAGGTAATCACGTTAAGCGCGTTGCTAAGCTGTCAGCACTGTTGGCTAAGCATAGTGGTTTAAGCCACCGAGAAGTCGAGATGATAGAGATCATCAGCCCAATGCACGATGTAGGTAAAATCTCAGTGCCTGAATCGATTCTCGATAAGCCAGGTAAATTAACCGCTGAAGAATGGGAAGTGATGAAGTTGCACACGACGGCAGGCTACAATCTGCTGATCAGTGGAGCGGGTGACATCACTAACTTAGCGGCGATTATCGCCAATGAACATCACGAGCGATGGGATGGTGAAGGGTACCCGAATGGCAAGGCTGCTGATGAAATCCATTTGTTTGCGCGCATTACTGCTGTAGCCGATGTTTTTGACGCCTTGTTGAGCGCACGTTGTTATAAAGAGCCATGGCCGTTAGAAATGGTTGTAGACCTTTTTGAGCGTGAGTGCGGTCGACAGTTTGATCCTGAACTTACTAAGTTGTTGTTGAAGCATTTACCTGAGTTTGTCGCAATCAGAGATACTTACCCAGATAGTTCCAATTCAGAACTGGTTGCATTAGCTGCGAATACTCAGGAAGCTAATTGTGCGTAAATTTAGCTCCTAGTTAGCTAGTTAGCTAGTTAGTTCTTAGTTAGATCATCGTTGGCTCATAGTAGAGCGAGCAAACCCATTGATTCCGTCATCCATTCTACGTTACACATCCCACTTATTTATATTTACATTTGAAACTGATTATCATTTATAAAATATAGAGCTAAAAACACTATTCATATTTCTCTAAGTTAGATGAAAATGCTTAAGCATATTGAATCATAAGGTGATCAGCTGCATATTTTGCAAAGAAAAATAACTAGGTTTCGGTAAAGTGTTAGCTCAATCATGCCGACCCCGAAGATAACCCTATAGGATAAAGCTTGGATTCAAAGCGAGTGGAATTTCTATGCGGTTGGAACAAACTAAATGTGTGATTTTTGATTGTGACGGAACGTTAATCGATAGTGAAAGACTGTGCTGTCAGGCGCTGGTGAACGTATTTTCGCGTTTTGGCGCTGATTTAAACGTGAACGACTGTTATGCCCATTTTTAGGGTGGAAAGTTGGCTGATATCTTAATGGATACACAAGAACGCCTTGGACTGTCAATATCCGTTGATACGCTTGAACCCCTCTATCGCACAGAACTCGAAGCGCTTTTCCAACGTCACTTGAAGCCTATGGATGGCGCGATTGAGTTGATTGAATTTCTCAAACGACAAGACATCGAGTTTTGTATCGCTTCAAATGCGCCTAAATCGAGAGTCGAATCATCATTGGCTATGACGGGCATGCTCGACGACTTCAAAGGGAAAGTGTTTTCGGCTTTTGATGCAAATAGTTGGAAGCCGGAGCCTGACCTGATCATGTATACCGCAATGAACATGGGCTTTTTACCAAACGAATGTATTTATGTTGATGACACAGTGAAAGGCATTGAAGCTGGCGTTCGAGCTGGGATTCAATCTTTTAGATTACGACCAACGATTGAAGATTCATTGAATGATGATCCAGAAGCCGACATAGCAGAGCTAGCGGCTCAGGATATTTACAGTTTGGAAGAGATTTCAGTTTGGATTAATGGCAAGCATTGCTCAATGAGCGGTATACCGAACTCTGGAGTTTTGGTGGGGTAGTGCCTATTTGAAGGCTGACTATTTTACTAAATTGTTTTGTGTGGAAACCGCAAGATGCGCACGTAAACTTCTCTCCGCTTTCTGAGAGCAGATATTCGTCGTGTTGGCATAGAGGGCATGTGATGTCTTCGTTATTTGGTGCTTCTGTATTATTCATTATGTCACCTGCAGCAAGAGGGTAAGCGAAAATAAGACCCGTTTAACTAGATTACCCCTAAGCTCGATTATTAGACAGTTTTGCCCCTTCATAATCTCTCCTTTGCGACTTGCTTCATGGTAATGATAATAGAATAGTTAAACGCTATACGGTTTGTTATAGTGGAACGGAGTACCATAACTTCGGATTGCCCAGTGAAATATATTGCTTTGTTTGTTTTTTCTTTCGTCCTAACGGGATGTAAGCAACAATCTGCCACACCTGATTTAGACACAACGAAACCCATTCGTAGCGTTAAATACATCACCACAGTGTTTCAATCACATACTCAAATTCGTGAACTTAGCGGCATTGTGCAAAGTGCACAAACGTCGCCACTGAGCTTTAAGGTAGGGGGAACAGTCAGTGATCTTATTGTTTCTAAAGGGCAGCATGTTGAAAAAGGACAAGTGCTTGCTCAACTTGAAACGCATGATCTGGTGTTTGCGTTACAAAAAGCGCGGGCTTCGTTAGGTGCAGCGAAAGTGGCTAAGCTGCAAGCCGAAGATAAGTACAAACGTTCTGCTAAATTGAGCACTAAAGGTTTTGTGTCAGAATCTGAACTGATCGCGATTCGCGCTGACTTAGATGCGAATCAGCAACAAGAGAATTTGGCTCAAACCGATTTGTCGAATGCAGAACTTAATTTAGAACGCGCCAAACTATATGCTCCCTTCTCTGGTCAAGTCAGTCAGGTATCAATTGATGAATTCACTAAGGTAAGTTCTGGGCAGAAGATCATCGAACTAGTTAATGATTTTGCTTACGAAGTCGATTTCTTGGTACCGGAATCGTTGATATCAGAGATTTACTTTGGCGAAGAAGCGAAGGTCAAGGTTCCAGCGCTTAATGACGCAACATTAACGGGCACGGTGTCTGAGATTGGCGCTGTGGTTGAAAGAGGTAATGCGTACTCAGTCACATTGCAGCTAAGTGAGTCGAAAGTTGAATTACGAAACGGCATGTCTGCAGAAATACAGTTCAATATTGGTAGCACAAACCATGGCGCTGTTTTACTTCCTATCGATTCATTTAATTTCAATGACCGTAATGCAAGCTCAGAGAAAAACAACGCTGCAATCTTTGTTGTCAATCCAGAAAGCCTTGCGATCGAAAAGCGTTATGTTGAAATAAAACGCAGCATCAATACACAAGTTGTTGTGATTGGTAACCTTTTAGAGGGGGAGCATGTCGTTACAGCCGGCATTCCTTATCTTTATGAAGGGCAACAAGTCACTCTGTGGGAAGGCTTGTAAGGGGAGTTATTATGCATAGAATTACTGAACTCGCCCTGAAATATCATCGATTTACGCAAGTGTTCTTGGTAATGCTTTTCGTTATAGGCATTAGTACCTTTAAAAATGCGCCAAGCAAAGAAGACCCGGAAATTCTAATTCGTAGCGCTGTCGTTATTGCGCAATTCCCCGGAATGTCACCAGATCGTATCGAAAAATTCATTACTAAGCCTTTAGAGCGCGAAATCAAACAGATCCCTGAGGTGACAGAGATAAAGTCATGGTCACGTACGGGTGTTACTCAGATAACCGTCACGCTTCATGACAGATACTTCGACCTCCAGCCTATTTGGGACACGCTTCGAAATCGTATGGACAGCATGAAAACTAGTTTGCCAGACGGTACACAAGGTCCTTTTGTTAACGATGAATTTGGCCGCGTTTACTCGGCGACAATTGCGCTAACCGGTGATGCTTTCGATGACCAAGAATTGAGAAAAACGGCTGAAGCATTACAAGACCGATTAAGCAGCGTTCAAATGGTATCTCAAGTTGAACTCTATGGCGTAAATGAAGAGCGAATATGGATTAATGCGCGCAGTGGTGCTTTGGCTAATGAAAAGTTTCAGTTTCGTCAGATCGTATCGGCACTGCAGGCTCGTAATGTTGTGTTACCCGGTGGTTTAATTGAAACCGATACTCTGCAAATTGAGATTGAACCAACCGGCAACTTCAACAGCATCGATGAAATTCTCGATCTTGATTTGATTGAGCGAGAATCCGGAAATACGGTCTACTTACGTGATTTAGCCGATGTTGAGCGCGGTTATGAGAACCCCTTTAATACACCCGTTTATTTCAACGGCAAACGCGCGGTTATAATTGCAGCGTCGATGGCTTCCGGTAGCCAAAGCGATGCTTTTGGTGCAGAAGTGTTGGAGTTTATCGAATCCGTTAAGGCCGAACTGCCAGTGGGGATGAATCTCGATCTTGCCACTTTTCAACCGGAAAAAGTCGACGAGGCGGTTAGCTCTGCCACCAACAACCTAATGCAAACTATTGGCGTCGTATTAGCGGTTGTGATGGCGTTTCTTGGCGTAAGAATGGGGTTGATAATCGGTAGCATCGTCCCATTAACCATTCTCCTTACAGTGATTGGCATGTCGATTTGGGGCGTTGAGCTGCAAAGGATGTCTATTGCTGCGATCATCATTTCACTCGGTTTGCTGGTAGATAATGGAATCGTAGTCGCGGAGTACACCAAAAGTAAAATGGCTGAAGGTGTCGATCGTGTAGAGGCGGCCGTTTCGGCATCGAAAGCGATGGCAGTACCGTTGTTAACGTCGTCGCTGACAACGATATTGGCGTTTATGCCACTGTTATTGGCACAAGATGTCACCGGAGAATATCTACGTTCTCTGTCGCAAGTGATTACGGTCGCGTTATTGTCTTCATGGTTCTTATGCTTATTCGCCACACCCGTTATGTGTGTTTGGTTCATGAAACCAATCAATGTAATGGAAAATGAAGATAACGAACGAACGCTTTCTCGTTTTCATCGAGTCTATCGACGCTTCATCAGAACGATTTTAAGGATGCGTTTAATCACTTTAGCTGTTGTTTTGAGTATCTTTGCGGCATCTATTTATAGCTTCAAATTTGTCACCGTACAGTTCATGTCGGGTTCAGAGCGAAATCAGTATCTTGTATTTGTTGATCTGCCGGCTGGAACTAAAGTTGGAGAGTCTGAAAAGGTGTCTGCACGCCTTGAGCATTGGTTGTTAGATAAAGAACAAAATCCGAAAGTGACCAGTACCATTCGGTATGTTGGAGATGGAGGGCCGCGTTTTTTCCTCGCGCTCTCACCTGTTGATAGAGCGACGAATCGCGTATTTATGGTTGTTAATACAACAGACTACGAAGCCGCGTTAGCAATGGTGAATAAAACCAATCGATTCATCATTGAACAGTTACCAGAAGCGAGTGGTCAGGCCAAACGAATGTGGTTGGGGGGGACTGAATTAGGCTTGGTTGAATATCAAGTCGTCGGCAAAGATATATCGACCATTCAGCATATCGCCAAGCAAATTGAATTGATGTTGCGACAAGTACCGGGCGCGGTTGGAGTCTCGAATGATTGGGAAAACAACGTCCCTAAACTTATTCTCGATATAGACCAAGCACAGGCGATTCGCGCTGGTGTGAGTAGTCGAGACATTGCAACAAACTTAGACAGTTACTTGCGTGGAAAAGAAGTCACGAGTTTTCGAGAGGATGAAGATGTGATCCCAGTAATTGTCGGCGCTGCAGACAGTGAGAAAACCATTGATAAACTCTTTACCAAACAAATCGTATCTTCAACTAATGGCGAGGCTCTACCGCTTATTCAATTTGCCACGATTAAAACAACCAGTGAACCTTCAATCATTCGTCGTTTTGATTTGCAAAGAACGGTGACTGTCAGTGTTAAGCATGAAAGTTTACAAGCGAGTGAGCTTAACAAGTTGGTTCAGCCCAAACTATCGGAGATTGAGCTTCCACCAGGGTACCACATTGCTCTAGGGGGCGAACTGAAGGGTGCAAGTAAAGCCAATGGAGCTTTGTTTGGGTACTTACCTCAATGTTTCGCTGTGATGATTCTGTTGTTATTGCTTCAGTTCAACTCGATTCGTCGACCGTTAATTATTCTGCTGACGATTCCTTTGTCTTTGATTGGTGCGGTGTCTGGTTTATTGATTACTGGCGCGTATTTCACTTTTCCTGCGATGCTTGGTATTTTCAGTTTAGCGGGGATCATTATTAACAATGGAATTGTCTTAATTGACTGTATTGAACAGAATCGCAATAGCGAGATGAGAATACATGACGCCATTATTGAAGCTTGTACGGCTCGTTTAAGGCCTATTGTAATGACTACGTTGACTACCATACTTGGCCTCGTACCATTAGCGGTTTCTGGCGGGGAATTTTGGTATTCAATGTCGATTGTGATGATCTTTGGCATGGTGGTCGGAACGATTTTAACGCTTGGAGTTGTTCCCGTACTTTATAGTTTGTTCTTTCGAGAACCCGCCAGAGAAACGAACGAGAGTAGGCAAGTGTTGAGCGCTCACTGAGTCAAAATACAGGTTAAGTTGGTTCGGTAAGCTTGCCAATTAGATAAAGAAAAAGGACTCATATGAGTCCTTTTTTTGTTATTGTTAATCACTAATCACTAATCACTAATCACTAATCACTAATCACTAATCACTAATGCCTAATGGGTAACTTTTAAAGAAATCAGACGAGCTAGAGCTTTCTTTGAACGTTATAGCGTCGCGCCCTAAGTTCGGTATCTAGCCAAAGTTTGAGATAGTGAAACTGACGCTTCAGTTAGCTTAGATACGCCATTTGAAGAGTTTTGAGCGACATCTTTAATCACATCTGATTGGCTACGGATATCGTTAAGTTCTGCTGCGATGGTATTCGCTACATTACTTTGCTCATCGGCAGAAGTGGCTATCTGAATGCTCATGTCCATTAAGGTGTTAGCAGAAGCTGCGATAGAGTTCACGTCATCACCAATATTTGAAATCAGTTGGCTGCTGGTTTGTGCTTGATCAACCGTTTGCTCCGTGATTTTAGCGATGTTCTGACTTTCTTGTTGCAGGCGCTCAATCATCGCTTGGATTTCAACGGTAGCCGACTGTGTTCTGCTTGCCAGCGTTCGTACTTCATCCGCAACAACTGCGAAGCCACGACCTTGTTCACCCGCACGAGCCGCTTCAATCGCAGCATTCAGGGCAAGTAGGTTGGTTTGCTCTGAGATAGCGTTGATCGTCGTGATCACTTCATTAATTTGGCTGGTGTTCACATTCAAGCTGGTAACTGAAGATGAGGTTTGCTCAATCAGAGAAGAAAGTGTGCTGATCTCTGAGATGGCTTGTTGAACCTTCGAGTGGCTATCGTTGATCTGCTGTGCGTCTTGTTCTGTTTGTTCTGTTGAACGTGCAGAGATATTCGACACTTCGTTAGCTGATGCCGTCATTTGGTCCATTGCGGTTGCAACAGAGTCAAGAGACGCGTTTTGGCTCATGATTTGTGTTTCGCTGCGCTTCATCTCTGTTTCGAAAGAAGCCGACGTTTCACTGAGTGTCGCGGCACTGTGGTTTACGTTGTTCACTAGCTCACTTAGCGTGTCCATTGAACGGTCAAGTGCGCAACCAATTGTACCAAATTCGTCACGACCAGGGTGGAAGCCAAGGCGTGAGGTTAAGTCACCGTCACCAATCTTCTGAGTAGTTGAGTAAAGAACCCATAATGCACCACCTAGGAAGGTCGCAACCCAGTAACAGAAAAGACCAAAAGGCACACACCATAAAAGACTGAGTAATAAACTGTACAGTGCTTGCTGCTTTTGGTTTTGTGTATCGTTATTTGAAACGGTAAGAGAGTAGTAGTTACCATCTTGTGCAATAGCCGTTGCGGTAACCGCGCCATTGTTAGCAATGATGGTTTCTTGAGGACGAGTTTGTTGGCTAACAGAACGAACAGAGGCAGGGGAATCTGACGCTGATAAAATCCCTTTGAGTTGATACTCAACCTGTTGTTTTGCACTCGCGTCAATTTGTTCCATTTTGTTGACGTAGTTGAGTCCAGCTAGGCTTGCCACAGCGGCAAAAAAGATTAAGAAAATGACCCAAAACTTGTCGTTGATAGACATTTTGATAAACAACTTGTCTATCGTTCGAAATTGTACTTCTTTCATAAAAACTCCACGGTAAATCCTTTACCGTGGACTCTAAATAACCGACCTCAATAAAAATGTGATACCAATCGACTAATTGTGAAAATTAATGATACCAACATATCGTTTATGAGATCTCAATCAAGTATTTATACAGCGTATAGGTTTATTAGCCTAATGAAGGTAGTAACCCTACTGAAATAAGGATTTGAATTGCAATGATAAACACGCCAACACTGCCCGCTAAAAACAGCGCTTTGCTTCCACCTAATACTTGGTAAGTCTCTTGAGTATTTTGGCCATCAACCGCGAAATCAGTATAACGAACTTTGTAAACCATCACTGTCGGTAACAAGATTGCAAGTACTGCTAGCGCGATTGCTGCGTAACCCAGTGCCATGATAAAGCCTTGTGGGTAGAACAAAGCAAAGCCAAGTGGTGGAACAAAAGTGATCAATGCTGTTTTTACACGCTTAGCGCTGCCTAACTTATTGCTTAATGAATCGCCCATAAATTCGAACAGGCCCAAGCTAACGCCAATAAATGAGGTTAGTAGTGCAAGATCGGCAAACACACCAACGATCACGCTAAGGTTAGATTGATGAACGGTCTGTGACAGTGAGACTAACAGTGCACCCAAACTGGTGTCCGACAATAGCTGCTCTTGGCTAATCACACCTAAAGTCACGCTCTGCCAGAAAACATAGATGACCAAAGGCAGTGCAGAACCAATAATCATGACCTTACGTAAAGAGCGAACATCGCCATCAAGGTATCGAACAATTGAAGGGATGCTGCCGTGGAAACCAAAAGAGGTGAACACAACCGGAATCGCCGCAACAATCAGGCCTTGTTGTAAAGGCATGCTCATTAGGTACTGAGAAGTAATGTTAGGTGCTAGAAAGCTAAGTACTAGAACCATCGCGATTAGCTTTAAGCCAAACAAAACACGGTTAACTTTATCAACACTGTGTGTACCAATCGTCACAACGCCAGCAACTAACAGAGTAAATAGAAGGGTTGTGATTTGGCCGTTGAGTTCAATGCCCGCAATATCCGCAATACGTTGGTTGAATTGAGCACCACCGCCTGCAATGTAGGCCGCACATAAAGCGTAAAACAGAAACATAACTGCGAAGCTCGCAATCCACTTTCCTTTGGTCCCTAAAATTGTGTGAGCTAAAGTGTGTAGGGTTGCGTCTGATTCTGCGAACTGATGAAGCTCTACCATTAATAAAGCGGTAAAGGCCATCAATGCCCAAAGACATAACATTAAGAAAAGCGAAGTTGAGAAGCCAATACCTGCAGACGCAAGTGGAAGAGCGAGCATGCCAGCACCAATAGTGGTGCCTGCAATGATCAAAGTACTACCAAAAACCTTTGATTTATTCATTGTATATAATTCTTTACGTTAGAGTGTGTTTTCATTGTAATTCTTCTAGCTTAAGCGCATAAACCCAAAGAATATCTCGATTTTGAAGTATTCTGATTGAGTTTAATTCCAAATGCAATCTCTAATGTAATTAAAAATATCCACTGTAAATTAATGTTTACAGTGGTGGGTGGCAGGGCATCGAAAATGCCTAAGCAAACGTTTGACCATGATCGGCTTCAAAATTTGTAGAGTAATTTGTTGTACTTGGTGTAAGGTGGCAGTACATATGTCGTTCGCGTATACCCCTTTAACGTAAACAAGCGTTAATGAACGCGAGTAGCTTCAAGCTATAAATATGGAATGGGTAGAGTAGAGTGCGTTCATCAAAGTGACATAATATAAGTCCAAGATGGTGCACTAGTTAACAGGACATTATGTCCACATCAAGGAATAGAGGGGGCACTATGAGTGACCAATCTTATAATGACGAAAGTCTTGAGTTGTTAGATGCTATGGAAATTGGCATTGATTTATCTGACTATGAACAAACAGTTAAACAATTAGCAGAAGAACTTTTTAAGTCTTCGAACTAAGTTTTACCTGAACTAAAGATTTCGGTAGTTCAACGTTCTCAAATTAGACAATTCTTAAACTGAGCAAATCTCATTCGCTCACACGTCATATCAAAACTATCCTCATTAAAGTTCGCGAAGATAAACGAGTACGTTTACCATGTTACTTAGTTCTCGATACTTTAATGAGGTTCAATGAACTTTCTCGCACACCTGCACATCGCCCAACACTGCAACAGTAACTTAGCCGGTAATCTGTTAGGTGACTTCGTTAAGGGTGACCCTAATAAACACTATTCAGGTTCGCTTTCTAACGGGATAAGACTTCATCGATTCGTCGATAGCTATACCGACCGTCATGATGTGTCTCGTTCTGCAAAATCTCTCTTTTCAGATCAAACAAAGCGTTTTGCTCCTATTGCTCTCGATGTCTTCTGGGATCACTGCTTAGCCAATCATTGGGGGCAGTTCTCGACACAGTCATTAGAGCACTTTTGTTCAGACAGTCATCAGCAGATTTTCGAACATCAAGAGTCACACTGGCCTAAAAACTTCATTACTATTCATCAAAAAATGGCGGAAAAGCGGTGGTTGGAAAGCTATCAAGACATGTCTTCCATTGAATTGGTATTACAACGAATGGCGTTGAGAAGGCCTAAGCTAGGTATGCTCAAAAACTGTTATGACGACCTAGAACGCCACTATAATAAGTTGCAGTGTCACTTTAATGAGCTATATCCAAGCGTTTTAGAAGAAGCAAACCAGTTTAGTGCGCTTCAATTGACGAAAAATCAAAAGGAAAGGTAAACAGCGTAATGCAGGTTTGCTACAATCCGCGCCTATTTAATCTTTGAGCATCATACTATGTCTGAACCTACTAAATCTTTTAACCAACTTGGATTGTCTGACCAACTGCTTACAACACTCACCGAGCTTAACTTTACGGCTCCAACCAGTGTTCAAGAGCAAGCGATTCCATTGGTGCTAGAAGGCAAAGATGTATTGGCTGGTGCGCAAACGGGTACGGGTAAAACGGCAGCTTTTGGTTTGCCGATTATTCAGAGGTTAATCGAGACTAAAGACAACGTTATCCCAAACCCTAAGTTAGTTCGTGCATTGGTATTAGTGCCAACACGTGAACTGGCACAACAAGTGTTTGATAACGTAACCAGCTACGCAAAAGGTACCGACATTAAAGTGGTTGTGGCTTACGGTGGCGTAAGCATGAAGGTTCAAACTGATAACCTACGTGGCGGCGCAGATATCTTGGTGGCAACGCCTGGTCGTCTTATCGACCATATTTTCACTAAGAACATCGTACTAAACCACACTGAAGTGTTGGTACTTGATGAAGCGGATCGCATGTTGGACATGGGCTTCATGCCTGATATTAAACGCATTCTTTCACGCATGAATGACGTTCGTCAGACCCTGTTTTTCTCGGCAACGTTTGATAATAAGATTAAGACGATTGCTCACCGTATGATGCAGTCGCCAAGTGAAATTCAAGTCACGCCAAAAAACAGCACTGCGGACACGGTTACCCAGATGGTTTATCCGGTTGATAAATCACGTAAGAGTGAACTGCTGGCTTACTTGATCGGTTCAAAGAACTGGCAACAAGTGTTGGTATTCACTAAAACTAAGCAGGGTACGGATGCGCTAGTAAAAGAACTTAAGCTAGACGGCATTAAAGCGGCATCAATCAATGGTGATAAGAGCCAGGGTGCGCGCCAAAAGGCACTGGACGATTTCAAATCAGGCAAGGTGCGTGCGTTGATTGCAACCGACGTGGCAGCTCGTGGTATCGACATTCAGCAACTAGAACAAGTGGTTAACTATGACATGCCATTTAAAGCTGAAGATTACGTTCACCGCATTGGACGTACAGGCCGCGCAGGCAACAGCGGTTTAGCGATTTCTTTGATGAGTCAGGATGAAGCTTACCTACTGGGTGATATTGAACGATTACTGGATACACGTTTACCTCAAGAGTGGCTAGAAGGCTTTGAACCAAGCCTTGAGAAAGACGTGGCACCTGATCGAGGTGGTCGCAGTAAGGGTCGCTCATCAGAAAAACGTAAGATGAAAGCAAAGCTTAAGATTCACCAAAACCGCGGTAAAGCACGTCGCTAATAAGCCGATCTAAAGAACTAGATTAAAGATCTATACATATAAAAACGCGCTGTTACAGTTGATTCTGTAACGGCGCGTTTTTGTATTAAGTACACTTGCTTCGGACTTGGAGAACAGTATCAGGATTTATTGTGTTCTGGATTACACTTCCACACGCAAGGCACTTCGTAAATTAGCTCTTCAAGAGTCGCCGGGTTAAGTACCCATTTCTCCTCAATATTAAATTGATTGATCATCTGCGAATTGAACATTTGCCAATGCTTCATTAAAGCTTCCTCTGCACTCGTTTCCATGTCGCCTTCGTTCCAAGTGCTTTCCATGAAAGGAGTTAAACAAACCGCTCCGTTGGCGAACATGATCATTTGCCATTTTATTTCGAAAATATTAACGGTTTTTTCCGGATTTGCTTTGTTGTATTGGTCAGCCAGCATATTGATTTCGTACTCAAGGTCGCCCACGTTGTCGATAAAATAATCAACCAAGTTATCTTCTTGACGTACAGAATCCGAGAGAAGTTGCATCGGTCTGTGTGAGTGAATCATGTTGGTAAAAAGGCGCATCGCGAATAAATAGATCGAAATATTTGGCGCAATGTCTTTTGGTAACTCTTGCATGATCTTGCTGATATAAGACTGAAAATATGAGTGTAAACAATCACTTATTGCATGCCATATCTTCTCTTTGCTACCAAAGTGGTGGCGAATGAGGCTATGAGACACCCCAGCTTTTTCGCTGATATTACGTAACGAAACTCGTTCATAACCTGCATCACAAAACATATCTGCTGCAACAGCCATTATTTGAAATCGAGTCTCTTCAGCGTCTTTAGCGCTTCTTCTACCTTGTTTCTTTTCAGTCATCTTCATTTCACACATTTACCTGATTACCACATTCTACACTGTTTTTACTCAAATAAAAAATACTGCACAGGTGGAAAGTAAAGCTTGTAGATTCCGAGATTTTGAATATACTGCCCACCTGTGTAATAAATCATAATAATTAAATGGAGAAGCATCATGCAATCCAAGTTGTCTATTCAAGCCAAGGCGGGTAAGCAGATAGGAGTGGCGTTTGCTGCACTATTACTCGCAGGCTCTTTGACCGGATGTAATAAGGTTCAGTCAGAAGAAACGGTTCAAGTTGTTAAGCCAGTCAAGCTGTTTGAGATCCCTCAGCAGACGGATATCGAGCTTGATAGCTTTATCGCAAAAGTGGATGCGACCGACCGTGCCGCACTTTCATTCCAAGTGGGTGGAGATATTGAAACGTTCTCTGTTCGTATGGGACAAGAGGTGAAGAAAGGCCAAGTACTCGCTGTACTAGATGCAACGGATTACCGCATTGCGGTTGATGCAGCACAAGCAAAATTTGATCTGGCGAACAGCCAATACAAGCAAGCGTCTGAGCTGTACTCGAAGAAGCTTGTAAGCACGGATTACTACGACCAAGCCGTAAACACCTTTACTGCCGCTGAAGTTGAGTTGGACCAAGCACAAACAAACCTTGGTTACACCACATTAGTTGCTCCATTCGATGGCGTGGTATCGATGGTGTTTGGTAAGCAATATCAGTTAATCGCTGAAAAGCAGCCAGTACTTAATATTTTGAATCACAGCGAGATGGATGTGACTTTCTCTATTCCGGTATCAAAGCTTGAAGACCGTTCTATCCAAGACCTAACTAGCTCAAACATGTGGGTTGTGATGGATAGCCACCGCGGCATTCGTATCCCAACGCGTTTTAAAGAGATCTCAACTCAACCAGACGAAGACACCAACAGCTATCAAGCGGTTGTGTCTATCGAGAAACCCGAAGGTATTAATCTGCTTTCTGGCATGACGGCACAAGTTGAAGTTCAGAAAAATAAGTCGGACTACGGTATTGGCATTGTTGATTCAGCTTGGTTAAGCAAAGAAGCAGGCCACGGTGAACTGTGGCGCTACAACCCAGAGTCTCAATTGATTTCTAAAGTACAAGTCACCCTTGATGGGCAAGGCAAGGTTATTGAAGGGCTGTCTTCAGGCGACCTGATCGTAGAAGCGGGTGTCGATGTGTTATCTGATGGGCAACAAGTAAAAGCTTGGTTACGTGAGGGCGGTATTTAATGAACCTTTCCAAATTATCAGTTGTGGTTGTATCTGCGTTATTGCTTCAAGCCTGTAACAATGGAACCGAGCACCGTGAGCAACCTTCACTTTTGGTTTCAACCTTTGAAGTAGGTGCGCCACTGACTGATCAATTCAGAAGTTTTAACGGACAGGTGATGCCTGCGGAGCTCACACCATTGGCATTTAAGCTTGCTGGTGAGATTCAACAAGTATTGGTTGAAGCCGGTGACAAGGTCGAAAAAGGTCAGCTACTGGCGACCTTAGACAACGCGACATACCTTCAAGATCTGACAGACGCTAAATCTCAATTCAAATTAGCGAGCAAGCAACTGGCACGTGGGTCTGAGATGTTTGACAGCAAGATGTTGTCGCAATCAGAACACGATCAACTGACCGCTAACTATAAACTGGCATCGGCTAATTTGGCTGCAGCAGAGCGTAAGCTGAGTTACACAGAGCTTTTAGCGCCATTTTCTGGAACGGTTTCAACCGTCGATAAGCAACGTTTCGAAAACACCACACCGGGTGAAACGTTACTCAGCGTGTACCAGAACGACAAGGTGTATGTGCGAATTCAAGTATCAGATTCGATCTTAGCGTCTATCAGCCCAGATATGCGTTCGAACAGCTATCGACCTGACGCAACCTTTGGCGGCCACTCTGGACAATACCCTCTAACGTATCTAGAGCACACCAGTGAACTGCACCCGCAATCTCGCACTTACGAGTTTTGGATGCAGATGCAACAACCTGAAAGTGAAATTCTGCCGGGTACCAGCGTTACGGTCAATGTGGATATGGCGAAAGCGGGCCTGAGTGATGTTCAAGGTTACCAGTTGCCGATGACGACGCTACAAGCAGGCGCTGAAGCGAACCAATTTTACGTGTGGAAAATGGAAGATGGGCAAGCATTCAAAAGCGAAGTTGAAGTCGACAAGATCAGCGGCCAAGGCGCACTTATCGCGCATGGTGTTGAACAAGGTGAGCTACTCGTAAATTCGAATCTAAGAAAACTCCGTGACGGAATCCAATTGTCAGGAAAAGCAGAATGAACATCGCAGAATATTCAATAAAGAACAAAGTAATCAGCTGGCTGTTTCTAGTCATTTTGGCCATTGGCGGTGTGACGTCTTTTGGTAATCTATCCCGTTTAGAAGACCCAGCTTTTACCATTAAAGATGCAATGATTATTTCAACTTACCCTGGCGCTACGTCAATGGAAGTTGAGGAAGAGCTGACTTACCCCCTTGAGAAAGAGATAAGACAGCTCCCTTATATCGACAAGATCACTTCGACCTCATCGAATGGCATGTCTCAAATTATGGTCAGCATGAAGATGGACTACGGTCCAGACGAGCTACCACAAATCTGGGATGAAATGCGTCGTAAGATCAACGATCTACAGCCAACGCTACCAAGTGGTGTCAATTCAGTTCAGATCATTGATGATTTTGGTGACGTATTTGGTGTGATGATCATGCTGACTGGTGATGGCTACGATTATGTCGAGCTAAAGCAGTACGCAGATTACCTAACGCGTGAAATCGAACTGGTCGATGGTGTAGGCAAAGTAAGCATCGCGGGCGACCAACAAGAGCAATTGTTTGTTGAGATGTCACTTGAGCGTTTAGCGGCGCTGAACCTAGATATGTCGACGGTAACGTCACTGTTAGCGCAACAAAACAGTGTGGTATCGGCAGGCGAGGTAATGTTGAATGGCCAAAGCCTAACCATTAAACCTAACGGTACGCTGAGCACAGTTGAAGAGCTAGAAAACCTGATCATTCATGGTCGTGATACGGGTAATCTGATTCGCTTGAAAGATGTCGCTGAGGTTACTCGCGGTATCCAAGAAAAACCGGGTAATGTATTAACTTACAACGGTAAACCTGCGATCAACCTAGGCATTGCGTTCTCTTCAGGCGTAAACGTCGTTGAGATTGGGAACGCGCTAGATGCTGAGCTGGATCGCTTAGAAAGCATTAAACCTGCCGGTGTAGAGCTGAACTACTTCTACAACCAAGCGCAAGAAGTAGATAAGTCAGTGGCTGACTTCCTAATCAGCCTAGTAGAAGCCGTTGCTATCGTTATCATCGTACTGCTTTTTGCAATGGGCTTACGCAGTGGTTTGATTATTGGTTTAGTACTGCTACTGACCGTATTTGGTACGTTCATTCTTATGGACTACAACGATGTCGAACTGCACCGTATCTCGCTAGGTGCCTTGATCATCGCACTCGGTATGCTGGTGGACAACGCGATTGTTGTCGTTGAAGGTATTTTGGTTGGCTTGAAGAAAGGTAAGACCAAGCTTCAAGCAGCGAAAGACATCGTGACACAAACGCAATGGCCACTATTGGGCGCGACCATTATTGCGATTACCGCTTTTGCACCTATCGGATTATCGAAAGATGCAACGGGCGAGTTCATGGGTTCATTGTTCTGGGTACTGTGTTTCTCGTTATTCTTGAGTTGGGTAACGGCGCTAACACTAACGCCATTCCTTGCTGAAATGTTACTTAAAGAAGAAGACAAGGTCGATGAGAACGAAGACCCATATAAAGGTATTCTGTTCGTAGTATTCGGTGCGTCTCTGAAATTTGCATTGCGTTTTAGATGGTTAACTGTTGTCAGCATGATCGTATTGCTCGCCGTGTCTGTGGTTGGTTTTGGTAAGGTGAAGCAACAGTTCTTCCCGCCATCAAATACACCGATGTTCTACGTAGACATGTGGATGCCAGAAGGTACGGATGTACGTGAAACGATCAAGCAGACTGAAAAGGTTGAGAGCTACATTCGTCAAGAAGACGACGTAGAGTTTGTAACCACGACGGTTGGGCAGGGCATGCAACGTTTCGCTCTGACATACCAACCAGAGAAAAGCTACGAAGCGTACAGCCAGTTACAAGTAAGAACCACTGACCGTGACACCATGTTTAAGGTTCTAGCGGAGTTAGACAAAAACTTAGCGAACGAATTTGAGCAACCGACATTCCAGTTCAAACTGATTGAGTTTGGTCCGTCACCGGCTTCAAAGATTGAAGCGCGCATTATCGGTGCTGATCCTCAAGTATTACGTAGCATTGCAGTTGAAGTCGAAGACGTCTTACTTGCCGATCCAGGCTCACGAAATGTTCGTCACGACTGGCGTGAACGCACTAAAGAGCTAGTGCCACTGTTTAACGAATCAAAGGCACGTCGCCTTGGCATTTCAAAAACTGATCTGTCTGAGACGTTACAAATGGCGTTCGGCGGTTACAACATCGGTTTACTGCGTGATGGTACTCATATGTTACCTATCGTGGCGCGTTTACCAGAAGAAGAGCGTTTTGATTTTGAATCACTGAACAATGTGAAGA
Organism: Vibrio lentus; assembly: GCF_002875945.1. Taxonomy (GTDB): domain Bacteria; phylum Pseudomonadota; class Gammaproteobacteria; order Enterobacterales; family Vibrionaceae; genus Vibrio; species Vibrio apostichopi. Next base: position 8,098 of record NZ_MCZK01000102.1, on the reverse strand, counting down.
TTTGGAGCCCATCGCTACAAACTTACATTCCAGTTGAACAAGTGATTGATGGAGTAGAGCTTCAATGGTCTGAACCACTGATTCAACGTCGCGATAGAAAGCGCACACTAACAGTTCTGGCTGACCACGACGTATTGGGTGATGAAACGCCAGCAAGCTTGTTTGCTCGTGTTAAACCAAAGGTAGAAGCATTAGATCTACCAGAGGGCTACAGCATCAGTTGGGGTGGTGAATACGAAAGCTCAAAAGATGCACAAGAATCTCTATTTGGTTCACTGCCAATGGGTTACTTGCTGATGTTTATCATCACTATGCTTCTGTTTAATTCGCTTCGTAAGCCACTTGTGATTTGGTTTACGGTACCACTCTCTATCATTGGTGTTTCGATTGGCCTGCTAGGTACTAATATGCCATTCAGCTTCACAGCGTTCTTGGGCTTACTGAGTCTAAGCGGCATGATCTTGAAAAACGGTATCGTACTGCTTGACCAGATCAACACTGAACTATCAACAGGTAAAGACCCATACTTAGCGGTTGTCGACAGTGCGATTAGTCGTGTACGACCGGTATCTATGGCAGCATTGACGACTATCTTGGGTATGATTCCTTTGGTATTCGATGCATTTTTCGGCTCGATGGCGATTACCATCATGGCAGGCTTAGGCTTTGCTACCGTACTAACGCTAATAGTAGTACCAGTGATGTTCGCTATTCTATATAGAATCAAACCGTCCACTGCGGGTTATTAGGGAATGATATAAAACAGATTCTTTTAAGCCAGCCCAGTCAATTTTGACTGGGCTTTTTTATGGGTGTGATTTGGCGATACAAGATCGTGCTAAGTGACTATAGCGTCAGCGAGCGTTGCGTTAAGAAAGAGATAGGTATTAAAAAGCCGCTAACCAATGGTAAAGCGGCTTCCTAGAGAATAGAGAATAGAGAATAGAGAATAGAGGGCAGTTCTAGATTGCGAGGCGGAGATCTAACTCAATCGGCTTTGGCATCGCTAAGTGATAGCCTTGATACATATCGAAGCCTAAATTTTGCATTGCCGCGAGCTGTTGTTCGGTTTCGATACCTTCGATCACGGTCTTAGCACCAATTTGATTAGCAAGGCTAAGAACCAACTCCATTTCACTTGTGTCGCCTTGTTCAAAATCCAACATGACAGAGCGATCTATCTTGATGATATGGGGATTAATATGACGAACGCGCTGTTCTGTTGACGCTTGTGTTCCGAAATCATCAACAGCAATTTGAAAGCCGTTTTCTGCAAGAGAGTGAGCGGCATCTTTCAAGCGTTCTTCACTTTCTGCATTCAGTTCTACCAGCTCCATGACGATTTGTTCGCATGAAAGGTTAAGTTCATGAAGGCGTTTAGCCAACAGGCTGTCACTGACTTTTTCTGCTGCAAACAACTCACCAACGTTCGGAAGAACGTTTAGGAAAAGGTGTAAATGGCGAATATTCGATTGTGCGAAGTTACGGATATGGATAGCGCGACTCAGCCTTTCAACATTGATCTTATCGTTGCACAACGTGTCGTCGGAATGGAAGAAGTGATCAGGACGAACAATATCCCCTTTGCTATTCGAAATACGCACTAAAGCCTCAACGCCTATCTGAGTCATCGAACTGTCAAATATAGGTTGATAGACGCTTCTAAGTGTTAGGTCTTGGTATTTCGCAATAAACTGCATATCGGCATCCACAGATATACAGCTAATAAATTCACTTCTGTCTGATAAAATCATAGTCGCTAATAAAGATGTTTATTCAATGACGGAATATACGTCATGGCTGTCACAATATTGACAGGTGTAAGTAAATTGTCAATTAATAAAAATTCATTTGCAGGGTCAATATTTAAATAAATATAATTAACGAAAAATCAGCATGATAAATGACATTAACCATTAAATTTACTTATCATTCACTGTGTTTGATAATTGCTGTGAATCTAATGGCTGAGTAACGTCTCTCATATTAACCCCAACCAATATAAGGCTAGAACGCTGATACACCAGAGAAAAGTAGGGTTAAAGGCTGAGATTGTGGGGGAATGTCAAAGTTACAAAATGGAGAGGCTAAGCGAGTTACATAGAAATGATATCTATCTCTCAAAATCGAGACAGTGAGTCGAACGGCTATTAATAATTAAAACAGGAAGTTCGAATAATTAATGAACAGGGAATGAGTGTCTTTTATAAAATATTGGGATGAAGGTCTAACAATTTACTTTCAATATTGAATGAAAAAGTTGACCCGTATTCTTACTGCCATTGAAGTACCGCATAAAGTTGCAGGTATTTACGAACCAACTGTTGATTCCCTGACCGTTTTAACGGGTGACCGAATTTAATAAAACATGGGCTGATACTAAAGTTATTATTTAAATCAGTAGCGAATTGGGAATCACTCTCTCTTAGCGTGATACCTTGTTGGCTGTATTCAGTAATCTCATCTGGGAGCTCTCCCATCCACCAATGCAAAAGTTCGCCGCTGTTTTTACTTCGGGTAATCCAATGGTCAGACACAATGATCAAAACGTCATTGGGTTGAATGGCAAATCCATACTCTTGTTGCCACTTATGAATGTCTAGCATCAACTTTTTACGACAAGTTTTACCTGCGCTCACCATGTGATGGCTGATCATCCAAACGGTGCCGATTTCAGAAGAGATTCGGAAGTGTCGAGGGTTTTCACCAGAGGAGAGCATTTCGAGTGGGCTGATGTTGCTTGCATGATTAAAGCTAACGAAGGTGTGCTCCATACGTCGGGCAAAGGCCTTACCGATGTGATGCTCACTGATTCCTTGATTGTGTACCGTAGGGTAGTGGCGTTCGCAGAGCTTTAGGCAATCGTCTTGAAACTGATTGACGCTTTTAATCACGAGATCTAATAACAATGAAGTCCCTTATACACAGTTACTATCTTATTGATGGGCAATAGTACGGTAATTGCGGTGCCATTACCTATCGCCAAAGTGCGAGTTCTTGATCCCTCTATCAAAATTAGCGATTGCCGAGCGATTTTATGGATAGCACTGGCACTTCACTGGTCTGTATTCTAAATTATGAGGAATTATAGCTAGTTAGGAAAACGACAACTAGTGAACAAAGTTACGATGAGTTAGCTAGATTATAGTTTAGTCAGCTAATCACGATCGAACTACTTACACTTTATTTGGAAATAGTCATGACCATTCAATTAGATTCGAAACAAAAGTCGGAGCTCACCCATGTGCTTCAGAAGTATCTGCAAGATGAACTCGATGTGGAGCTTGGTCAGTTCGACACGGAATTCTTGGTCGACTTCATTAGTAAAAAGTTTGGTGCGGTTTACTACAACAAGGGGATAGAAGACGCTCAAAAAGTGATGGAACGTAAAATGTTAGACATCTCAGATGAGCTCTATGAGATCGAACAAATTGTTGAAATCTAACGTTTAGCCCAAACTTGTTCAAAAAATTTGAATAACTCGTTTAATTTGAAATGATGTTACCAATGTAAAGCTTGGTAAATAATATGTTACACAAACTTGGTGTAGGGTACGCTTTTCGAAACTACACTACTCGTTAACATTCGGAAGAGATGCATGGACAACAACGTTAGAAATTACAACCCTTTAGCAAGAGCGATGCATTGGATTTCAGCACTCGCTATTTTTGGCTTGTTTGGTGTAGGCCTGTGGATGGTTGATCTTTCATACTACAGCGAGTGGTACAAAACAGCGCCAGACTACCACCGTTCGGTAGGCATTCTTTTGGCTGCCGTTACCGTAATCCGCTTGCTTTGGAAACTAGTTACCGCGTCACCTAAGGTGGAAGGTAAAAGCTATGAAGTTGCAGCAGCGAAGATCGCTCACGGCTTTATGTACATTAACTTAGCAGTTTTATTTATTTCAGGTTATTTGATTTCGACATCAGATGGCCGCGGGATCGAGGTCTTCAATTGGTTCACTGTACCAAGTATGGGTGAACTGTTTGCAAACCAATCTGATCTCGCAGGTACGGTTCACTACTATGCTGCATGGGTACTGATCATTCTGGCATCAGTGCACGCCTTAGCGGCGATAAAACACCACGTTATCGACAAAGACGATACGCTACGAAAAATGATAGGAGCTTCAAAATGAAAAAGTCAATTATCGCTACAGGATTAGCATTTGCTATGGCAATGCCTTTCGCTGCGAACGCCGCTGATTACGTGATTGATACAAAAGGTGCGCATGCTTCAGTTAACTTTAAAGTTAGCCACCTAGGTTACAGCTTTATCCAAGGTCGTTTTAACACATTCTCAGGTGATTTCTCATTTGATGAGAGCAACGTTGAAGCTTCAAAAGTGAACGTAACGATTGATACAACAAGCCTTGATTCAAACCACGCAGAACGTGATAAGCATATCCGTAGCTCTGACTTCATTGATACAAGCAAATTCTCAGACGCAACATTCAACAGCACAAAAGTGGTTGATAAAGGCGAAGGCAAACTTGAAGTAATGGGCGACCTTAAACTTCACGGTGTCACTAAGCCTATCGTTATCGAAGCTGAATTCATCGGTGCTGGTCAAGACCCATGGGGCGGTGAGCGTGCTGGTTTCGTTGGTACAACTCGTCTAGAACTTGCTGACTTCAACATTCCAGTAATGGGCGCTTCAAGCTATGTAGATATGGATCTGCACGTTGAAGGTGTAAAGAAGTAATCTAACTTGATGATTGCTGGCTGGTATCAATCTTTTATGTAAGATCAAAAGTTGAATATATACCTAGAAAGCAACAGCTAGAAATAGAGAAAGGCGCAAAGTATTCACTTTGCGCCTTTTTTATTGAAGTAAATGGCAACGCGTTTAGGTTTGTTTTGTGTCAAACCTTTTACTACGTTTTAAGCCACCATTTACTTCTAGCCAGTCAACGTTGCCATGACTGATTTCTTTAAGTGAACGACTAATCCCTAATCATCCAGCCTTGTTTTAGTTAAGTTAGTATTCGTTAGCTCATCCCTCTTAGTTAAGCTGTTTCTAGTTCAGCTTGTGGAACCACGTTTAGGCGGTCACCGTAAATAGGGCGTAGCGCTTGCATCACCTCTGTACGAGTCAACACACCGACCATTACGCCGTTTTCTAGTACGGGAAGCATATGTGGCTGACTTACTTTCATCGCTTTTGCACGCTCTTCTAGAGAAAGAGAAGTCAGGCGAGTGGCGTAGCCCATGCTTGTCGTAGGGTAAAGTTGCTCTTTGTCGATACATAGGAACTCAGCAACATCGACCAACTTATCGCTAGCAGAGATAGCGACTACGTCACGGCTCATTAGGTCTACCACTTTCTGGCCTTTAGTCGGAATGTAGTCTTGGCACCAAAGATCAACCATTACGTCATGAACAGAGAAGATACCTACTAAGCGGCCTTCAACATCGCAAACAGGAGCGCTAACAAGTTGAGCGTCTAAAAGTGAATCAATCGCAACAGATGTAGGCATTTCTACGCTAAGTGTAATTGGTTGGGTGTTCATGATTTGCTTGATAGTAGTTGCTGTGTTCATAGTGATTTCCTTAACTGACGTAATTTCTGTTGTTTGTGTAATAGCGGTAATTTTTGCTGCTTTAAGTTGTGGACGACGGTAGATGCTCCAATTGGCTAAGCCGACCAATACCGAACCACCTACGATGTTGCCGATTGTCACTGGTATTAAGTTTGCGGTGACAAATTTCATGATGTTTAGGTCTGCGTACTGGGCTGGTGTCGCGCCAATTTGCATCCAAAAACTCTCTGGTGCGAATGCCTGAATCGTGATGCCTAGTGGGACCATGAACATATTCGCCACACAGTGTTCAAAGCCTGAGCTAACGAACATTGCAACGGGTAACACGGTCATCATTGCTTTAGTCATGGCGTTAGCAGAGCTGAACGTTAACCAAATTGCTAAACACACCAATAAGTTACAAAGCACACCCAAAGCAAATGCTTGAACAGGGCTGTGGTGTAGCTTGTGCTGTGCAATGTTCAGAGCGTTTAAACCCCATTGGCCACCATCTAATTGATATAAACCTGCTGCGCTTACCAAAGCTAAAAGGAACATGGCACCAATGAAGTTGCCGACGTAAACCTTGCCCCAGATTGACAGCATCTTGGTGAAGGTGATCTGCTTGTTAGCCCATGAGATGCTTGATAACACAGAACTAGTAAACAGCTCGCCGCCGCAAATCACAATCAGGATTAACCCCATGCTGAATGCAAGGCCACCGGCTAAGCGACTCAATCCCCATCCAGCATCAGCGCTACCTGTGGTTACCGTGATGTAGAATAAAAAAGCAAGCCCGATGAATGCACCAGCCATGATTGCCAAACTCAATGTCATGCTGCTGGTTTTATTTGCTTTGCTTAATGCAAACTTCTCGGCTTCCGCCATCATTTCTGTTGGCGAGAACAGTTGCTGATTTTCAGAAGTGCTGGTTGCCATATCCCCCCCTTGAACAATCCGTCATGTGTAATTCCTAGTGTTAATGACTTGGTTAATCCGTAATGGTTAATCAGTAATGTTTTGCAGGGCTCGTTTGTGTCCTGCCATTCCAGATTAGGGGGTTGAGGGGTAGAGGTAAAATTGATAATTTTTAGAAACCACATCAAAATTATTGATATAGATTTGGTTACGCGTAGAATGAAATTAATTGCTCATCGGCTTAATAAAAAACGAGCAGCAGGACATAAGTTATTAAAAGAATTAAGGATGAATTTTGCGTTATTCATTAAAGCAACTCGCGGTATTTGATGCAGTGGCAGATTCCGGGAGTGTTAGTCAGGCAGCAGACAAGTTGGCGTTGACTCAGTCAGCGACAAGTATGTCTCTTGCACAGTTGGAAAAAATGCTCGGCAGGCCTTTGTTTGAGAGGCAGGGCAAGCAAATGGCCCTCACTCATTGGGGCATGTGGCTAAGGCCGAAAGCAAAGCGTTTACTGCAAGATGCGCAGCAAATTGAGATGGGTTTCTACGAGCAGCATTTATTGAGTGGAGAGCTCAAACTCGGTGCTAGCCAAACCCCAGCAGAACACTTGGTTCCAGACCTCATCAGTATTATTGATAACGACTTTCCTGAGATGCGAATCTCGCTTGGCGTGCAAAGTACTGATGCAGTCATTGATGGCGTATTAGATTATAAATATGACTTGGGTGTTATCGAAGGCCGTTGTGACGACAGTCGCGTTCATCAAGAAGTGTGGTGTACTGACCATTTAACGGTGGTTGCATCTGCTCATCACCCGTTTGCGAAGCGTGAAAGAGTGAGTTTGGCGCAGTTAGAGCAAGCGAAGTGGGTATTACGCGAACATGGCTCGGGTACTCGCAAAGTTTTTGATAGCTCTATTCATCATTTAATTGGTGATCTTGATGTTTGGCGAGAGTATGAACACGTTCCTGTTTTAAGAAGTTTGGTTGCAAACGGCCCATATTTAACGTGTCTACCTTATCTCGATGTCGAACAGTTTGTTGAATCAGGGCAACTCGTTACCTTGAATGTTCCTGAGCTTGAAATGGAACGTACGCTTTCGTTTATCTGGCGTGCTGACATGGCAGAAAACCCGCTTGCTGAGTGTATTAAGCGAGAAGGTAAGCGCATGATGAAAGGGAAACCGTCGGTTCTGTAAGGTAGATTTGATAAAATACTAATAACCAATTATGTTGAATAAGCGATTCCGGTCTCTATCTGGTGATAAATGCACATTCGCGTACATTATTAATGTGATCGTGATCGGCTAAAAGAAGGCGATCTTCCCATAATATGCTTACTTGATTTTAAGTGAGGCTAAATCCGGTTGCGATGAATTGCGTAATTAGGCTTTAGAAATAGTATGAGTACATTAGTCGCGATTTCATTAACAACAGGTATTTTGTCAGGTCTATGGGGATGGATAGCTATCTCTTTCGGCTTACTGTCATGGGCAGGTTTTCTAGGTTGCACCAGTTATTTTGCTTCGCCAACAGGCGGTGTTAAAGGACTAGCGGGTAGCTTACTGACCAACATGACGGGCGTATTCTGGGCAATGGTGATTATCGAAAGCTCAACCTTCGCAGGGTTAGAGATTCGGCTCTTCTCCGCTTAGAT